>VXQX01000009.1 GCA_009838765.1 Gemmatimonadales bacterium | reverse complement strand
CGGCGCGGGTCGGGGGTGGGGGGGGTGGCGGGTGGGGAGGGGCGACCGGCGGCGGGTCGATCGGATCCGGATCGGGCGGACCGGTCGGCGGGTCCCCGCACGCGACGACCGCGGCCGCCGCGACGGCCAGGGGGGCGAAGACGCGTAGCCTGCTGCGGATGAGCGGGGAGCGTTGCGTGTGGCTCATGCCGCGCATCAAGTGAGTCTCAGTGTGTCAGCAGGAGCCGCGGGCCGAGGAGCCGGTCCGGGTCCGCGTCCGGCTTCGGGGTGAACTTGTTGATCCAGCCGCCGCTGTAGGAGGCGATGTACAGGTTGCCGTCCACGTCCATGTCCATCTGGTGCGGCAGCGAGAGGCCGCCGGGCCAGGTCCCCCGCCCGAGGGCGCCGGCCGCTCCGTAGGCGCCCCAGTAGTCCTGGAGGACGCCGTCCCGGTCGTACTTCAGGATGCGGTTCAGCGACGCGTCCAGGACCCACACGGCGCCGTGCTCGTCGAGCCAGATGTTCACGGGATCGAAGATGTTCGGCCATTCCTCGATGAACTCGCCGTCGTGCGTGAACAGCTGGAGGCGCTCGTTTTGGCGGTCCCCGACGTAGACGCGCTCCTCGTCCACCGCGAGGCCGTGCAGGAGATCGAACTCGCCGGGTCCGGTGCCGAGCGCGCCCCACTGCATGATGAACTCTCCGTCTTCGGAATACTTGATGATCCGCGAGTTCCAGTACCCGTCGGCGAGCAGGAAGCTCCCGTCCGGGAGGAACGCGAGCTTGGACGGCCAGCCGTAGGTGTAGGGTCCCCAGTCGTCCCGGGCGCGGGCGGCTTCGCGCGTCTTCGGGTGATCGCGCTCGCCGAGGCGCAGGGCGATCTCGCTGCCGTCGTTGGTGAACTTGACGACCTGCATGTGCCCCTCCCCGCCGCCGCTGTCGACCACCCACACGTGCCGGTCGGGGTCGTAGGGGTTGATGTACACCTGGTGCGGGAGGGTGAAGAGCGAGTCCCACTGGGCCCACTGTTCCACGATCTCCCCGTTCCCGTTCGCGACGACGATGTAGTTCGTACGGCGCAACCGGTCCCCGCGGGCGGCCGACCGGTCGGCGGGCCAGTCGCCTCGCGTCACGACGATGATGCGGTCCGCGTGGTCCACGGCGACGCCGGCCACCTGCCCCCAGCCCCACTCCTCGTCATGGTCGGGCGCGCCCTTCCACCAGCCCGCGACGGGATCGTAGGGCCCCGTGCGGTCGTCCCCGCCCTTGACGATGGCGCCGTTCGCCGTGTCCGCGGCCCGGCCCTCGCCGCCGCACGCCCAGGAGACGGTCGCGAAGGCTGCCGCCGCAATGGCGAACAAGTGCCCTGGCGGGCGGCACAATCCTGCCGGACGCTTCGAGCCGTCAGCCACGTTTTCTCTCCTCGGTGGTTGTCCGCGCAGGGGCCCAGGGGTCGTCGATGCCGGCGGCGGGACACGAGTCGCCGGTGTCGAGGAAGTGCGTGTGGAGGCACTCCAGCGTCGCGCCCAGACTCGTCAGCAGCTCGACCGTCTCCGGGTACGGGACGCGGGTGAAGAACCCGGCCCGGCCGCCGCGCGCCATGTCCGCCGTGGACTGCCCGAGGCGGGTGATCGCGGCGACATCCCCGCCCTGCGAGACGAGGTATTCGATGAGTTCGTTGTCGCCGCGCGAGGCGGCGTAGTGCATCGGCGTGTAGAGCCAGGAGTCGCGCTGGTCGACGTCCGCGCCGAGTTCCTCGATCAGGTATTTTACGGCAGGGATGAACTGGTCCGGCCGGTTGCGGACGCTGAACGCGCCGAGACCCAGGTACCCGCCGCCCGCCGCCGCGTGGATCGGCCACGCGTTGGGCGCGCCCTCCGGGATCCAGGGCAGGGCCGAGTCCTCCTGCTGCCGGCCATCCTGCTGCCGCCGCTCGCGCATCCCGACTTCGGGCCAGCGCGTCGGGATGTGCGGATCCGCGCCGTGCGCGACGAGCAGCTTCATCGCCTCGAGGTCCTGGGCGAAGGCCGCCCGCCAGAACGGCGTCGCCCCCGTGAGGTCGATCCCCATCTTCGTGAGGCCGTATTCCCAGTACCACAGGTGCGTGTTCAGGCGGGGATTGGGATCCGCGCCAGCGTCGAGCAGCGCGCGGAGCACGTCCATGTGCCCGGCGACCTGCAGGTCCTGCGCGCGCGGCTGCGGGTAGTTGGACTTCGGCGCCCACTGCGTCTGGAGGACGGCGAAGAGGGGTGTGGCCCCGTCGGTCGATGCGGCGAGGTCCGGGTCGGCCCCGCGCTCGATGAGGCTGAGCGCCAGGTCGAACTGGCCGTTGAGCGCCGCCATGAGGAGCGGACTCGTGGCGTCCGCGCTCGCCTGGTCGATGTCCGCGCCGCCGTCGAGAAGGGCCGTCACCGCCTCGATATGGCCCTCGCGGGCTGCGTGCAGCAGCGCGGTCATGCCGCCGGTTCGGCCGACGAGCACCTCCCGGTACGGCGGACGGATGAGGTCGGGGCCGCCAGGGTAGTCGGGCCCCACGCGGCCCAGCGAATGGGCGCTCACGTCGCCGACGTCAAAGCCGGAGCGGAGGAACTCGCGCTGGGCGCGGATGGCCGCCTGCACCTGGGCCGGGCTCGGCTCGCCCGGCCACTGGGCTTCGGGGTCCACCTCGGGCCCGTACGGGCCGAGCGTTTCCCGCGGGGCGCCGATCATGGCGCGCATGCGGCGGTTGGCCTCCCGGTCCAGCGCCAGGCTGGGCAGGACGTCGACCACGGCGGTCGCGATGCCGGGGTCGGCGCCGGCCTCGAGCAGCGCGGCCGCGGCGGCTGGCCGGTTCGCGGCGGCGGCGAACATCAGCGGCGTCTGCCCCGCCGACCCCTCCCGGGCGTTCGGATCGGCGCCGTGGTCGAGCAGCGCGGCCACGGCCGGCCGGCCGTCCACGGCGGCGGCGGCGAGGTGCAGCGCGGTCACGCCGCTGTTCGTCGTCGCGGCGTTCGCGTCGGCCCCGGCCTCGAGCAGGAGCGCGACGACGGGCCCGTGCCCTCCGCGGGCGGCCAGGTGCAGCGGCGCATAGCGACCGATCCGCGTCCCGGCGTCGACGGCCGCGCCCGCACCGATCAGCGCCCGGGCCACCGCCGCGTGGCCGCGCTCGGCGGCAAAGTGCAGCGCGGTCATCCCGTCGCCCCGCGCCGCGTTCACATCCGCACCGTCTCCCACGAGCGCGCGCACGACCTCCGCCGCCCCGTCGCGCGCCGCGTCCAGCAGGCGGCCGGAGGGAGAGGAGGAGGACGACGCCTCCTCCTGCGCGGCCGAGCCCACGGGGAGGAAGGCCGAAACCGCGAGCGCCAACGCACAGGGCGCCGCGCCGCGTAACCCGCGACGGCGCAGATCGCGTCGGCGCAGACCGGGTAGGTGCGGGCACCGAGTCATTCCGCGTCTCATCGCGCGCCGCTCCCGCCCGGGGCGGCCTCGCCCGTGAATTCGAGCGGGAACGCCCCGTCGCTGTCGCCGAAGGTGGCCATCTCCGGGTGTCCGATCTTCCGCATGAGGCTCACGAACGCGTTCGCCATCGGGGTCCCGTCCGGGGCCCGCAGGTGCACGCCGCCCTCGAGCGCGCCGTTCGCCCCGCCCATGAGCAGCAATGGCGCCCGCCGGTGGTTGTGGAGGTTCCCGTCCGCCATCGGCGACCCCCACACGATCGCCGTCCTGTCGAGCAGCGACGCCTCGCCCTCCACCGTGTCCCGCATCTTCTCCAGGAAGTACGCGACCTGCCCCAGCCGGTACGTGTTGATCCTGTTGAAGTCCATGATGTCTTCGGGGACGTTCCCGTGGTGCGAGGCCCCGTGGACGGACTTCGTCGTCCCGCTCTCCGGGAAGGTCCGGTTGGACTGATCGAAGCCGGTCTTGAAGGTGATGACGCGCGTGAGATCGGTCTGCAGCGCGAGCAGTTGCAGGTCGAACATGAGCTGCATGTGCTCCTCGAAGGAGTCCGGAACCCCCGAGGGCGCCTCGGGCATCTCCCGTTCTTCCCCGCTCGCGTTGCGCGCCTCGACGAGCTGGATCCGCCGCTCGATCTCGCGGATGTGCTCGACGTATTCGTCCAGCGCGACCCGGTCCGCCGCGCCCAGCGTCCTGCGGAGCCGGGCGACCTCGGTCGCGATCCAGTCGATCATGCTGCGGTCCGTGCGGCGGCGCGCCGCCCGGTCCTCGGCCGAGTCCCCCGCGCCGAACAGGCGTTCGAACACGACGCGCGGCTCCCGGATCGCCGGCAGCGGCCGGTTCGGCGACGCCCACGCGAGCGAGGTCGTGTACGCGCAGTGGTAGTTGTACGCACAGCCCCCGCCGCGATCGATGCCCTCGATGCAGAGTTCGAGCGAGGGGAGCACGGTCTCGCGCCCGAAGCGCTGCGCGTGCAATTGGTCGAGCGACGTGCCGAGGAAGATGTCGGAGCCCTGCGTCTGCTTCGGATGCGCCTGGGTGAGGAACACCGCCGTCGACCGGTCGTGGTCGCCGCCGATCTCCTCCGCCCGGAACGCCTCCGCCGACCGGCAATCCGTGTTGCTCACGATCGTCATGTGCTCGCGGAACGCCTCCAGCGGCTTGAGCTGGCTGTCCGTCACCAGATCGAAGTCCCGGCCGGTCGCCGCCGGCGCGAACAGGTGCCGCTCGTCGCCCCAGTCGCTCGAGCCCGCCACCCCCATCGACTCCTCGATGCAGACGAGGCGCGTGAACTCCGCCGCCTTCATCGGGTCGGCCCACAGCCGCCCGGCGGGAACCATCGCGTCGAGCAGGGGCAGCGCGACGCCGGCGCCGGCGCCCCGCAGGAAGGTGCGGCGCGAGAGGTGTGTACCGGTGATGAAATTCATGATCCCTCCACTTCTTCTACGGCGGGCGCGGGACGCGCCATCCGGAAGGCGTCGCTGTTCACGACGCCGAGGATGAACGAGGACATGCGGTAGTCGTGGGCCTCCGCTTCGCGCGCGATGGCCCGGATCCCGGGCTGGTCGAAGTATTCCGCGCGGCGCCCGGTCGCGTACGCGAGCAGGTGCGCCGTGAAGTTCCGGACGAGCGGAACCGGCCGCTTCATGAGGAGGTCGACAAGCTCCGCCGCCGTGCTCACGTCGGACCCGTCGTAGAAGGTCCCCCGCGTGTCGAGCGCGACCCCGTTCTCGCGTACCCGCACCCGGCCCGTCACGTCGTAGTTGTCGAGCGCGAGCCCGATCGGGTCCATGAACCGGTGGCAGGCGCGGCACGTCGGGTTGGCGGCGTGCATCTCCAGTCGCTCGCGCGTCGTCAGCCGCCGCCCCTCCCGGGCGGATTCCGTCTCGTCGAAGGCGGGGATGTCGGGCGGCGGCGGCGGGGGGGGCGTGCCCATGAGCACCTCCATCACCCACTTCCCGCGCAGCACCGGCGACGTGCGCGCGGACATCGACGTGAGCAGCAGCACGCTCCCGTGCCCCAGCACCCCGCGCCGGCGGTCGTCCGGATAGCTCACCCGCCGGAACCCCGGTCCCGCGACTCCCGGAATCCCGTAGTGCCCGGCGAGGCGCTCGTTCAGGAAGGTGTAGTCCGCCGTGAACAGCTCGAGCAGGCTCCGGTCTTCGCGCACGAGGTGATCGAAGAAGAGTTGCGTCTCGCGGACCAGGTCTTCGCGAAGCTGGCCGGTGAAGTCCGGGTAGAGGTACGGCTCGGGCTGGTTGTCTTCCGCGTCCTGGAGGCGCAGCCACTGCGAGGCGAAGCGCGTCGAGAGCGCCTCCGCGCGCGGGTCCGCCAGCATGCGGCGCACCTGCGCCTCGAGAACCGCCGGATCCGAGAGCCGTCCCTCCGCCGCCAGCGTCAAGAGTTCGTCATCCGGACCCGCCGCCCAGAGGAAGAAGGAGAGCCGCGACGCGAGATCCACGTCCGCGATCCGGTAGCTCTCGCCGGGGGCGGCCTCGGGCGGCGCCTGCTCGAGACGGAAGATGAAGGAAGGGCTGGCGAGAATCGCCTGCAGCGCGGTCCGGACTCCGATCTCGAACCCCTCGTCGGCCGCCGCGTCATCGTAGAAGGCCATGGGCCCCGCGAGATCATCCTCCGTCGCCGGCCGCCGGTACGCCGCCCGCGCGAGCCGGGTCACGATCGACTTCGCGCAGGCCCGAGCCTCCGCCGGCGCGACCGACCCCTCCGCCTCCGCTGTCTCCGCCGACCCATCCTGACCGGGATGGCAGTGGAAGATCTTCCGCCGGCTCGCCGTCTCGGAGAGTCCGGAACTGCGGCGGGGACCCGTGATCATCAGTTCGCTCAGGTGGGGAAGCGCCGTGATTCCGTAGTTCGCCCACGCCCGGGAGTCCTCGCCCCCGACGAAAGACCAGCCCGGCGTCTTCAGGCGATCCTCGTACGGCCCCTCGATCGTGCGCACGAACGCCGCCGCGACCTGGCGCTGGCCCGCTTTCACGAAGATGGGCTCCGTGCGGGTCGGCACCGTCGAGCGCCCGCCGTGCTCGAGGCCGAGCAGGGCGACCCCCTCCCCGTCGATCGAGATGTCGACGTCCTGGAAGCCCGTCCCCTGCCCGAAGAGCGTCTCGATCGAGATCACGTACTCCCCGTCCACCGGGAAGTCGTGGGTCACGACCATCCCGCCGCGCGTCCCGTACGGCGTGCCCTCGATGTGATCCCACGCGTGCTGCGATACGTCGATCGGGTTCGTGTACCTGGCGGTCTTCGAGAGGGCGGCCGGGTTGCCGACGGCGATCCGGCTCACCTCCGTTGCGGCCCTCAGGTAGGCTTCGAGGAGCGTGGTCGAGAGACCCTGCGCGTCCGCCATGTTGTCGAAGGCGCCGAGGTACGTGTCCGCCGGAAGCCAGCGGCTGGCGTCGATTTCGAGGTCGAGGAGACCGCGGATCACGCGCTCGTACTCGGCCCGGTTCAACCGCTGGAAGCGACGGGCGCCGGGGTTCCGGTCACGCGCGGCCGCGCGGTCGACGACGGTCTCCAATGTTTCGACGAGGGCCAGGAGCGTGTCCGGCGGCGGGCGGCGCTGGCCCGGAGGCGGCATCATCCCGGCGCGCAGCTTGCGGATCATCTTCTCTGCCGTGGGCGCCCGCTCGTGCGCCCCATCCACATCGAACGCCTCCAGCGTGAGGTTTCCGCGCAGCAGGCGCTCGTTGTGGCAGCGGACGCAGTAGCGCTGGACCACGGCGGTCAGGTCCGCCGTGTCGGCGAGCGCGGCCGCAGCAACCGCTGCGGCGGGCGGCCGGTCGGCGAGGGGGGCGGCATCGGACGCACGGTCCCCCGCGGGCTGCCCCGTGAGGGCGAACCACAACCACAGAACCGCACCCGCACTCAGTGTCTTCACGCGCCCGTCCTTCGGAACCGACGAATGACGCTGCCTGTTGCGGTATCTCGGACACCGCACTCGCAACCTTTCAACTTAGGAAACCTCATCTCCACGGGCCACGCCGGGATCGGGACCTCGGGGCTGCGGGTCTTCGGAAGCTAGCGCCTCCACTGATCGGCGGATGGGAGACCGCGGGAGATCAGGACGTCGAGGTCGGCGGCGATCGGGAGGACGGACGCGACGGTGGCCGGATCCACGGCAGCTCCGGCCAGCGTACTGCGGCCGCCACGGCCGCCATCGGCGGCGCCGCCGAGGCTCGCGAGGTCGCGCACGATCCCGCGCACCCGGCCCGTCCGCGGGTCGCGGAAGATGGCCGCCGGCGGACCGTTCGCGCCGTCCAGAGTCGCGGTCCCTCCCGGCCCGGCGAGGACCACCGTCGCCAGCCGGTCCGCCCACGCCGGCGACGCGGGAAGGGCGAAGGCGAATCCCGACTCCCCGTCCCCGTCCGCCATCTCCTGCATGTCGAAGCGCAGCGAGAACAACTCCTCCCCCGTGGCGCTCAGCCCGGTCAGCGTGTACGGCCCCCCCGACGGGGGCAGCGTCGGCGGGGCGTCGGCGACGAAGGCCGGCTCCAGGGACGGCACGCCGTCGGCGTCGGCCCCGCCCCACAGCAGGAGGGTCCGCTCGGCGCCGGCCCTCGCCGCCGCCGCTTCGCCCTCCTCGCGAAGGCGGTGGTCGAACGCCCTGCCGAAGCTGAAATCGCTGATCCACTTCGGCCCGCAGTAAGACATCAGGTCGGATGCCCCGGGCGCGACGAGTGAGCTGTCGGTACTGTCGAACCCCCACACGCCGATCGTTCCGTCCCGGGTCGGGAAGGCGGGATCCGGACCTGCGGCCCCTCCGCAGGGGGCGTGCCGAAGGTTCATGTTGTGTCCGAGTTCATGCGCGACCGTAACGGCGCGGACACGCGCGAAGCTGCTCCGGCCGGGGAGAAACCCCCGACCCGCGAGGCCCACTTCCTCCACGAGATACTGGGGGATTCCGCCCATGTAGTAGCCCTTTCCGCCCTCCAACACGCGTATCGCCTCGATCTCCGTGATCAGATCTCCGTGCGTCCGCGCCGACGTGTACACCACCTCGTGCAGGGCAACCGTGAAGTCGCCGACGGGCAACCACTGTCGAACGCCCGAAAACAGAGAATCGTCTTCCGTCAGGTCCGCGACGCGACTCAGGAACTCGCCCGACTCCCGGGCGGGGCGGACGACGGGCAGATACGTGAGGTGAAGCGCCGGCACGGCTCGCACGTCGATGGCCTGCCGGCCGGCGGCCGGGATCCGCTTCGTGGTTCCGGGGTCGGGTCCGAGCGTGCTCTCGGGGTCGACTTCCACGACGAGCTCCAGACCCGGTCGAACGACTTCGGCCGGGATCGCGGCGTTGGCCGATGCATCGAGTCGCCCTTCCTCCACGCGGGACGGAACCGTGCCCGCCGGACCCGCGACATCCACCGTGTAGACCCTGGCGCCCCCCAGGTAGAAACGCGCGCGCACGGGCGGAAAACCGATCGCTTCTCCATCCGGAGCCGTGAGGAAGACCCGGAGCAGGGCCGGCCGGCCCGCCACCAGGGGAACCGGGAACTCGAACGACTGCACGGCCTGCGTCAGGTACGCGGGCGCCGCATCGCCCCCGCAACCGGGCACGCGCGGCGCTCGCAGCGTGCGGAGCCAGGCCTGAAAGTCCGGATCCGCCGGAGCGCATAGCGCCGTGCCGCCGGCGTTGAGCGTCGTGAGCCGCGCGAGGTCCTTGAGGCCCACCGGGAGCAGGCCCGACAACCTCGGGTTGCCGTTCACGGTCAGCTCCCGCAGCAGGGCGAGCCCCGACAGCTCCGCCGGGACCGGGCCCGACAGGTCGTTCTGAGAGAGAGAGAGGAGTTCGAGGTACGGCAGGTTGCCCAGGCTCGCGGGGATGGGGCCGCGCAGAGCGTTTCGCTCCAGCTTCAGTTCCCGGAGCCGCGAAAGATCTCCGAGTTCGGGGGGAATCCGGCCCTCCAGTTCGTTGGACCACAGCGCCAGGCTCCGGAGCTCTGAGAGCCGGCCGATCTCCGGTGGAATCCGACCCGTCAGCGCGTTGTGGGCGAGGTGCAGCTCCGTGAGTTCGGGGAGGCGGGCGATCTCGCGCGGGATCGGACCCGTCAGTTCGTTGTAACCCAGCCACAATCGGTAGAGCGCCTCGAGGTCACCGAGTTCGGAGGGGATCGAGCCCTCCAGCTCGTTGGACCACAGCGCCAGGCTCCGGAGTTGCCGGAGGCGGCCGATCTCCGGCGGGATCGGGCCCGTCAGGTCGTTGCCGCTCAGCCACAGTCCGTCAAGCGCCTCGAGGTCCCCGAGTTCGGGGGGGATCGGGCCCGTCAGGTCGTTGGACCACAGCGCCAGGCTCCGGAGTCGCGAGAGCCTGCCGATCTCCGGCGGGATCCGACCCGTCAGCGCGTTGTCGGCAAGCTGCAACTCCGTGAGGCGGGAGAGGCGGGCGATCTGAGGCGGGATGCGGCCCTCGAGGCGGTTGGACGACAGCGACAGGCTCCGGAGTTCCGCGAGCGCGCCGATCTCCGGTGGAATCGGACCCGTCAGCGCGTTCGTGCCGAGGTCCAGCTCTCTGAGCCTGGCGAGGTGGCCGATGCGGGGCGGTATCCGGCCCTCGAGATCATTGTCCGGAAGTCGGAGCCCCCTGACGCGGCCGGCGGCGTCCGTATCGACTCCGTACCAGAAAGCAAGCCGCTGGTCGCTGAGCCAGTTTCCGCTGTTCTTCCAACCGGCGCCGTTCGTCGCCTCGTAGAGAGCCACGAGGGCGGCTCGATCCGTCGCCGGGTCGGTCGACTTCGGTATTCCGGGCGGAAGCTCGGTGAGACCGGCATCGCCGCAGGCCAGAAGGGCTACGAGCAGGGCCGGGCTCGCGCGAACTCCGCCGGCGCTCCGCACGGCCTACCGGCGGCCGGCGGGCACCAGTCGCACGATCCCGGTCGCGGGGCCGTCCACGTCCCGCGTCTCCCCGTCGATGGCGAGGTAGATGAACCCGTCCGGTCCCTGGCGCACGTCGCGGATGCGGCCGATCCCCTCCAGCAGCGTCTCCTCGTGGGTCACCTCCCGGCCTTCCATCCGCAGCCGCGCGAGACGCCGCCCGCTGAGGCCGCCGACGAGCATGTCGCCGCGCCACCCGGGGAACGCGTCGCCCGTGTAGAAGAGCATCCCGGAGACGCCGATGGAGGGGACCCAGATGTGCTCCGGAGGCTCCATCTCCTCCATGAGGGTCCCCGAGTGGATGCGCGAGCCCGTGCGGTAGTTCACGCCGTACCCGACGACGGGCCAGCCGTAGTTGAGCCCCGGCTCGATGAGGTTCAGTTCGTCCCCGCCCTGCGGGCCGTGCTCGTTCTGCCACAGGTCGCCCGTCTCGGGATGGACCGCCATCCCCTGCGCGTTCCGGTGGCCCCACGTCCAGATCTCGGGTTGGATCTCCTCGTCGCCCGCGAGTCCCGCGAACGGGTTGTCCTCGGGTATGCGTCCGTCATCGTGGACGCGGATCGTGCTCCCGTTGTGGTTGGACAGGTTCTGGGCGGGGTGGGCCGCCAGTTCACCCGCCGGAGGCCACTGCCGGTCGCCCAGCGTCATGAACAGGTAGCCGTCGTGGTCGAAGACGAGGCGTCCGCCCCACATCGAGCTGCGCTCCGTCCCGTTTCCGGGCGCGTCCGCGTGGAACAGCTCCTCGACGTCGCTCAGCCGGTCGTTCTCGAACCGGCCGCGGGCGATCGCGATCGTGCCCAGCGAATCGGGGCCCGGCTTCACGTAGCTCAGGTAGAGGAGCCGGTTCGTCTCGAAGTCCGGGTGCAGGATCGCGTCGCGCAGGCCCGCCTGCTCGAAGCCGGCCATGGAACGGGCGCCGCGCCCGAGCGCCCGGATCGGCGGCAGGCCCTCCACGGAGTCCGGCAGCAGGACGCCGTCGCGGATGATGCGGAGCCGGCCGGGACGCTCCGTCACGAGGAGGTCGCCCTCGGGCGTGAAGGCCAGCGAGAACGGGCGAACGAGTCCGTCCGCCACGTCTTCTACGCGGAAGTCGTGCAGCGCGGTCTGGACGACACCCTCGCCGCGCCCCGCCGGTCCGCCACCGGGGGCGCACGCGGTGGCGACCGGGAGCGAGCTGGTCAGCAGCGATACGACGAGGACGCGGGGGCAGCGGGGATGGCTCATCCGGGGATCGTCCGTCCGTGTCAGGGAGTCATTCCGCCTCTATACTTATGACGTCCCGCCGGAGCCTGACAGGAGTTGGACATGATCGAACTTCAGGCCGTGGCCCTCGAGGGGCACGGCGTCCGTCTCGAACCCATGGGGCTCGAACACGCGGACGCGCTCGCCGAGGCCGCCGCGGACGGGGAGTTGTGGAACCTCTTCTTCACCTTCGTCCCGGCTCCGGACGAAGTAACCGACTACATCGAGACGGCGCTCGAGGGCCAGACGGCCGGCCACATGCTGCCGTGGGTCGTCCGGCTGGCGGACACGGGCGCGGTGATCGGCTCCACCCGCTACCACGACATCCTGGCGCACGTCGACCGGGTGGAGATCGGCTACACGTGGTACGGCGCGAGCCACCAGCGCACGCACGTCAACACCGCGTGCAAGCTCCTCCTCATGACGCACGCCTTCGAGACGGTGGGGTGCGGAGTCGTCGGACTCCGCACGGACGGCCTGAACCTGCGCTCCCAGCGGGCCATCGAGGCGCTCGGCGCGAAGAAGGACGGCGTCCTCCGCAATCACTCCCTGCGCCGCGACGGGAGCGTGCGCGACGACGCGATGTACTCCGTCCTCCTCCACGAATGGCCCGGAATCAAGCGCCACCTCGAAACCCGCCTCTGGCGCCACCGCTGACCGGGGCGCCGGAGGCAGGGATGGGTCGGGAGGCTACATGCCGAGAGGGATGTCGACCTGTGTGTTCTCCCAGGAGAAGCGGAGTGCGCCGTCCACCTGCTCGAAGGTCATCGTCTCCACCATTCCGGCGGTCGGCGCGGGCGTCGCCATGAAGCTGCCCACCTCCGTGCCGCGAACCGTGGCGTCGATCGGGATTCCCCAGCGGTCGTACTCGGAGTTCACGTGGAACTCCCACTCCGTCTCGCCGGGCGTCGCGTACAGCGAGTAGCTCCCGGGCCCGAGCGCGACACCGCCGACCGTGGCGGCGGCCGAAAGGTGGAGCGCCGTCGCCTCGTTCGCCCCCAGGCGCCAGACCTCCCCGTAGGGAACCAGCTCGCCCATGACGACGCGCTCGCGGGCCGAAGGCGCGCCGTAGCAGAGCAGCCCCTCACCCCCCTCGTACGAGAAGCTCAGCTCCTGCAGCGGGCTCTGTCTGCCTTCCGCATCGCCCATGACGACGCAGGCCAGCCCCGCGTCCGCCATTTCCATTTCGGCCATGGCTTCCGATTCGGCCATGGCTTCGGCCGTCTCCGCCATCTCCGCCTCGCCGGCCTCGGATCCTCCCCCACACCCCGCGACCAGAAGAACGGCAAGGTACCACGCGCTGCTCCGTCTCATCTCTTCACCTCCAGTGTTCCTTTCCCGGACGTCATCTCGTCCAGACCGCGACGAGGCCGCACCGGGAAGGCGGAAACTCCGCCGGACCCGACCCCAGCCCCTTGTAAATCTCGATGCCCGCGATCTCGCTTGGCTTCACCATATCGTCCAGCGCGACCCCCCGCGTCGGCAGACCATCGACATAGAAGCTCAGCGAACAGGCGCCCGTGACCCCGGACGACAGCCTCGAGTTCACCAGCCTGCAGTCGGTACGCCGGGCGCCGCACTGAAGCCGGATTCCCGACTCGTCCGCGATCATCTGCGAGATCTGCACCGGCCGGCGGCGATCGATGTCTTCCGCCGTGTAGAAGGTGCCCGCGCCGACCACGTCGCTCCAGAGCTTGCGCTCGTAGAAGCCCTGGACCTCCAGCCGGCGAGACCGCGTCGCCGTCGCCACGATCGGCGCCATCTCCACCGGATCGGGGACCATGCCGATCTCCACCTCCGTGGTGAGACCGGGGGAGACCTCGAGCACATAGGACAGCGGCGCGTACCCGAGGTGGCGCACGTTGAGTTCCTGCGTCCCGACCGGAACGCCGCTCAGGACGAACCGCCCCTGGCGGTCCGTCTCGGCCACCCGCAGCCGGTCGGGAACGAACACCGTGGCGGCAGCCACCGGATCATCCGTTACGGCGTCGTGCACCTGACCGATCAGCCTGCCGGTCCTGACCGGCCCGGAGCGCTGCATGAGCGTGATGTCGTGGGACATCCCCGCCACGATGGCGACGACCGCCTCCTCGCTCGAAGAGTTCCCGTGCTCCGCCCAGAGCGTGGCCCGGGTGGCATCCCTTGGAGCGCAGAGGACGAGGCGTCCATCGCCTCCGGCCGCCTCGCGCACCGGCCTTCGCGCGCGCTCGGCCTCGGTCCACCGCACCACCACCACCGCGTCGGGGACCGAGGCCGCGCCGTCGTCGTCAACGACACGGACCCGCAAGCTCGCCCGATCCCCGCAATCCTGCTCCTGCGCCGAGAGAGCCCCGGCGCCGCCGGCAAGCCCCCACGCCGCAACGAGGCTCCAAGCGAACCGCCGTGCCACCAACCGCCTCACCGATCTGGGATCAGACACTCTCAAATCTCCGCATCTCCCCCAAGACTGGGATACGGACCCCCCGGCATCAAGCGGGGAGGAGGAAACCTGCAGCGGCCAGTCCCGCAGCGAAGAGGGCGTAGGGACGTTCGTGCGGCAGTCATCGGCCGCTGATGCACCGGCAACTCGAGGCGAGCCAGTGTCGACCGATGGACGGCGACGGCGAATCTCGACTTCCCCGCGCCGGAGCGGGGGCTTGGCGGCAATCCTACGGAGTCCGCCTCGCTATCTCCCACCCCGTGATTGTCGGCAACCCGAAAGCGCCCTCGCCCCTGGTCCATAGCAGTCCGTCCGCGGCCGCCAGCAGTTGGTGACCCGGCGGAAACTGCACGAATCCCAGGAACCCCGCATCAGGCTCGTAACCAGCCCACCGTTGCGGCGCTCCATCCGCGGTACGGTCGGTCTTACGCAGCCACAGAGTTCCCTCCTCACTTGCGATCATCGCGTCCACGTGAGTCTCGCTCGGATTCTCGTGGTGTCGAAGAAACGCCTGGACCATATCTTCGACCGAGAGTCCCGAGCGCATCCGTTCGGGCCTCTCTTCGTACTGGGCTCGCGCATAGGATCGTACGTCACGCGCCGAGACCGGGATCCGTCCGAGCGGCAGCGTCATCCTGGCAGCCGTGTCCCCGGCCGCAGTGATGCGAACCAACTCAAGGCGATCCGCGCCGGTCGCGCCAACTCGCCACGTCGCCAGGTACAGCCACCGTCTCCTCGGATCGAACGCCATCAAGCCGCGCCGGTCGAACGGATACTGAAGTGAGCTCTGTCGCGACGCGGTGCGAAAGGAGACGACCCCCCTCCCCGTGATCCGCCACGCCAGCGTATCGGCGACCGTCCCGTCCTCGTCAAACACCGCTATCGGGATGGAATCCGTCGCAGCTGCGAGGTCCGGCGAAAGGCCAAAGGAACCGGTAATACGCGCGCCCAAGACGCCCGATGGACGCCAGCTAACCGAACCGTCGGCCACGCTGAGCCGGACGGACCGAAGAAGCACACCGTCGCGATCAAAGAATGACAGCCGGGCGAGGCGGCCGTCGGACACCCAGAGAGTGTCGGACCGCCAACCCATGCCGTCGAGACGCCGGAACTCACCTGGGCCGTCGCCCTCCGCGCCAATCGTACTCAGCCATGCGCCGGCCCGGTCAAACCGGTGGACGCCGAAAGAGGCGGGATCCAGCACGTATATGTGGAGCGAGTCGGCCAACACGCTCCGGGGCATCGTCAGTTCCGGACCTCCGTCGATCATCGCGCGGATCTCCACTTGCGGACGAAGGCCGAGCGGTTCGCCACGAAAAGGATCGTCGTCCGTGACGGGTTGGCCAACCACAGCGAGCGGACTGAACGCAAACGCGGTTGTGATGAGCCACATCCTCATGGAATGCAGGATGCCGGTCACGGTTAGCCAAACACCCATCTGGATCCGACTCATAGCTCCAGCGTGAGTAGAACGTTGCGCCCATCCGCCATGCTACGATCAGGTGACGACGGTCGTCTCGCGGCCACGCGAGTGCCCAACAGCACTCCGTCGCACGTCCGCTCGACCTCTCGACCCCTCACGTGCCGGTCCCCACCGTCGTGCATAAGCAAGTCGTCGCCCTCCCGGCGATAAGCGGCGCCGTCCTCGGAGAAGTCCAGTTGCGCCAGATCCCAGCAACCGCGCCCGCTCTCACAGTCACGGAAGTCGGTGCGGAGCATGCACCAGTTTCCCCCAGAGAACGTAACGAGACAATCAACCATCGGGTCATCATACTCGCTGTAGTACCACCCGCACTCGAGGCACGACTGGGCCTTCGCAGAGCTTGGCACGAGCAAGGCAACGCACATGACCGCAGACAGTCCGAGCAACGCCTTGGTGCCCGTGGCGCGAAGCGTGATCGAGAGAAAGTCGGGCATGGTCATCGTGATTCTCCTTCCGGAGAGGGTTCAGGAGCACGTCTGGCGCTGGTCGATCCAGCGCCAACGAACGAAAACGAGTCGCCGAGAAACCGCAGCTCGCGTAGCTATCAGAAGTTTGTGTTTGGGAAGAGCGGTCAGAAACGCCAGATCATCGGGGACAGCGCGATACCTCGTGGATTCCCCGCGCCCAAAGGTCAGGGAGGAGACCCGGTGAGGCGATCGAGCCGCCACGAATGTGGTGAGAACCGCGTCCCCAAGAGCCACGGACGGGGTAGCAATCACGTAACGGAGATCGGTTTCCCCCAGAACATCCCGCAGTTCATCCGGACTTGGATAAGTCCGCCAAGATTCCTCATTTTCCTGGCCAAATCGGATCGTTGCAAACGGAAATCCGGCCTGCTGGACCAAGTAGCCGTCGTTTCCATCCGACCGCAGGTGTAGAAGTCGGTCGATTCCCCGTTGCGGTTCGTCCGGCCGCCGGAGGGTTGTCAGCTGGTCCGGTGTCCTGGCTCGACCTCCTGCGGAGACCAGTATTCGCGTGGTATCCGCCACGGGGTCGAGGCTTTTCTGCGCCCACGCCCAGCCGGACTCATCTCTGATCGCGCCAGACGCGACGGCGGAACCGGGCGGTGCAGAAGTTCGCGTGAACTCCCCGTCGGTTCCGTTTCCCGTCCAAATGTTGCCGTTTCGCGGGTCGAACAACTCCATGACGGGTTTGCCATCTTCCCAGGCGACGAGTGCGGCCGAGAGAGGAGTGACGTCCTTCAACGGTATTCGCGCCACAGCTTCCGTCACCGCATTGGCCGAATCGGCTGACAACTTCTCGACGAGCAACTCGGAACGAGACCACATGGTAATGACGGGATCGGCCGCGGCGGCCTCGGATACGGTGAGGCCGACGAACTCGAAGTCAGCGGGGAGAGGTGACTCACCAAGCTGGGACAAGCACAGCCGATGGTTGTCGTCGACTCGGTCCCCGCGTGCGTCCGGTCCGCTCTGTTGTCCGATCACCGAAACGGGAGCGAGGAAAACGACCGGCAGCACGCAGCCGAACAACCGGTTTCGTCGTGAGCTCAAATGTATTCCAGGCATTGACGCCCCATCGAATCCGTTGCGGACTAACGTCTTCCCTGCTTACGAGGCCGGTGTGTCGCCGACACGCCCGAGTCTGGGGGGTTCTGCCGAGCTAAACTAGATTGGAATCGGTAGACTCTGTCCAAAAGTGATAGGCCGTCGGCGCTACTCGGAGTCAGAAGCGGTGGCTGGCTCGGAATCAACAACGGCTGCGCGAAATCCGCGAAGAACTTCTTGAGCAGCGGGGCCTGACGGATCCGCGCGAGCTGCTTGAGTGTGCCTCCCGGCCAGCGGGCCGACCTGTTGTGGAGCGTCTGGCGGCTGACCTCCATGCGGTTTGCTACGGCGTCCCAACTCAGACCCGAGAGACGAAGCTGGTGGGCCTTCACGACCGAGAGAGCGCTGAGGAACTGGCTCAGGTTTGCCGCCCCGCCGGCGCGCTCCCGGAACTCCTTGGAAAGGGTGGTGGGGGAGCAGGAAACGGCGGCGGCCAACTCCTTCACATTGCGCACGGGTCGTTGGGACGCGGCGCGGTAGCTGTATGCCAGTCCGGATCGAAGGGCCGGGGGCAGCTCCGCTTCCTCCGCCTGTTCCGCCAGGCGCAGTAGCGGGACCGATTGCCTGGCGGCGGTGATTGCGGGCGTGAGTTGGTTTCGGAGGTCGGCGAACCAGACGATGGCCGCCACCTTGACGCCGCTCAGCTGGCGGGCGACCTCGGCCGCGCGATCTGTCACGAGGATGACCGGAACCGACGGCGTGTTACGCTCCATCTTTCGCAGGAGTTCGATTCGTACAAGCGGAATCGGCTCGCGACAACCCAGGATCCGACACTCGACATCGCCGTCGCCGTTCGCCAACGCCAAGGAACCGCTCACGACGCGTGCGTCGCGGCCGACCGCCTCGACGATGAGCGCCTCGTCGTCTGGCGAGTCCGCCAGGATATCGATCATACGAAATCCTCCTCGGGCCACGCGGGATGATGCGCCCCTCCGGTGCGCCTCAGGCCGCATGGTTCCTCTCCGTGTTCTGATACGGTAATCACCTGACAGGTGCCCCCCGAAAAAGGGGGACGGTGGCGCCCAGTTGAATCATCCCTAATCGAAATCCAGTGGCGCACCAGCGTCCACCCATGCCGCGATCTCCGTCGGCCCCAGCTTTCGTTCGAGTTCACGACGTCCCGTGATGCGTCGAGATCCACCCTCGAACAAGACCGTTTGTTCCAATACAACCACCTGCGGAGTTCCCGCGAACCCCGGAATCTCGTCATTGTAGATGAACTGCAAGACACCGCTGTTGATCCAGCTACGGCCCGATATCACCTCGTCGAACGCGCCATGCCGCGCCAAGTGTTCGATTCCAGACGCTGCCACCATGTCCCGGGCCACTCCCATCGCGGCGAATCCCATCTCGTTTGTCGCCGCCTGGTTTGCCAGGAGTTGCTTTGCCGACCGCACCGCTTGGATCGTCTCCGGCAGGTTCGACCAATAACAGTTCGACGACACGATGGCCACCAACAACAATTCCCGTCCTTCCCGCAGCCTCAGCGCGGGACGATATTGCCTCCTCTCCGCGTAAGCATCCCACGCAACAGAGATGCGTGGCAACGACATCGGTAACAACCGACAATAGCCGATGCCGCCCCCCATTATGACGAGTAGCGTCGACGCAACGATTTGCCACCGATATTTTCGCACGGTACCAATCACGGTCCAACGAGAGATATTATTCTTCGTCATCGCAACTCATCCATGTGCCAGATTCTGAACCGGGGATATAGTCCTCGAATGTATGTCACGTACTGATGACGTCCGGCCGCCATAATTTGTCGGTCTGGACGAGTTGTTTCCTCCACCAGCCCTCCCTCACCGGTTTCGGCATCCAGTAAATACGCTCTCGTCATGAATTCCCCTCGCTGATCGACTCGCAAGTACGTTGCCACCACGAATCCTCTACCGATCACGTCCAATCCCATGAGAATCTCGTGGGGTGGCATCGGCGACTGCAGCGACGCTCGTCCAGGCGTCTCGATCCAGTAGCCCTGCCAGTAATCCTTGAACGTCGCGGACCACTGAATAACGCCCGAAGGACTGTAGGCACGCAGCGCCGGGAGTTCTTCGAAGCCGTGGATTATTCGTGCCGGAGTTCCGACACACGTGCCGAGACCTGTCGACAATCGACGCTGGGCGAACTCCCACCCATGCGTGTAACCTCGTCCAAACGCAAGGTCGTTCTCCCCGAACACCGACAGCCTGCGCACGGCCGTCGCCGGTGCTCCTAATGTGATGCCAAAGATACCACTCGCAAGAACGCAGATCGAGTTAATCTCGACCGGCAGAGGCATTTCGCCTCTCCACTCGTAACCACGGTGAGTTCGACCATATATTTTCAGGAGACCTGACTGCGCCACAAACAGCGAGTCGCCATAACGTTCCAAGTCTCGAGCCGTTCGAAGCTCCATTGGACCATCGCCGAGTCGGCCGAACCACGTTTTGGTCGTCCCGTCAGAGCCAAACGCCACCACCCTTCCGTTCATTGAATCCAGAATCAGTATCTCGCCGTCGTGAGCGAGTTTGACGCGGAGTATTGAACCCAGCAATTCCGGTCCGTCGCGGTCCAAGGTACCTATCGTGGCTCCCGGACGTGCGGCCAAGATGGCCCGACGCATAGCTATCCAGCGGGCCGCCTTTTCGGCGTTCATTGTCGGCGGCGGTACGGTGTCCGGAAGGATCACGGTCGTGGCTTCACGCTCCAACTCCGCGATTGCTTCCGGAAGCGGGTGGTGGACACGGCGCGAATCGCCGCACCCGGCGACTGTCGCTGCGAGGAAAGTGATCACGCCCGCCGCACGGTACATGGTTTATCGCCTGCCCTCCATCACAACGACCGTAGGTCGGTCCGGGAGAGACTGTGCCCTGTCGGGATCCCAAACAAGATGGGAATATGACGACTCACGGACCGGGCATTGGCAAGGTAGTCGGGTCCATATGCCATATTCTCAGTCTTGGATACTCTCCGGGAAGCCATCGCACGAGCCGAGTACCATGAACGGCCAGTATGTCCTGGCGACGTTCGCTCTGTTCCAGCAGCGCACCCTCCCCCGTAGCGGCATCGACGAGATAGGTTCGGGTAATGGTACGAGTTTGGTCGTATCTGCGAGAGTAGGCAAGCAGAACATAGCGATCCGGTCCCTTCTCAATACTCTTCAGGGCGTCCCGCGGAGGAGTCGGAAATCGGATGGCGTTCGGATGCTGAAGTAAATATCCTTGCAGGTGATCAGATAGAATCGCCGACCATACAAGTTCGCCACTCGGCGTATAGCCGTACAGAGCGGGCAGGTATTGACTCCCGTAAACGACGACGCCATCCATACACCCAACCGAGCCGCGTGATAAGGCGTTTCTCGCATCTGCCGAGCCATATTCGTATCCTTGTCCGAAACGGTTCGGTGCCTCTCCGGGTCGGAGTGCCCTGATCGTCGCCGCCGATCCGTCCGCGTTCAAGAAGATCGACGCTCCAGCACGACAGAAGGAGGATGCAAGTACGAGATCGGCATCGAGGTCGAGCGTCGCCTGCAGTTCGTATCCAGAGGACCCTCGTTCGAACACCTTTATGCCTCCATCGTGGAGGATGAGAATGGAATCTTGCGCCACCACGAAATCGGTCGGATCTCGTAACTCCATCGGTCCGTCTCCGACACGCCCGAACCATGTCGTCACCCCGCCGACAGAGTCGAAAACTACCACTCTGGCGGCCATGGCGTCGAGGACATACAGCTCGCCCGCGCGGCCTAAGGACGCCAGATTCCAACTGGATAAGACATCCGGGCCATCGCCCTCGAGCGCGCCGATGATCACTCCCGGACGAGCATCCAGGATCGCGCGACGCATGGCGACCCAGCGGGTAGCGGCGTCGCGGCCCATCGTCGGTGGAGGAACGGTATCTGGAGAGATCACTGCCGTGGCCAGCCGCTCCAAGTCCGCCAGCGCTGCCGGCAGCGGATGGATCACCGGGCTCGAATCTGCGCACCCGCCGAACGCGACGCCGAGGCAGACGCCCGCCAAATAGGATAAGGGCGCGCGACCGAAGCGGAGGGTCACCACAAGTGACCGGGACGGCAGTTCGACTCCCAGCAGGCTCCGTCCATTATTCTGCAGTTCTTGCCTATGTCGCCACGTGTATCGGTACAGACTTCGACATCGGGCCGTGGGTCATACTGACAAACATCGTATTCGCAACCTGCGGCCACCAACTCCCGCGCGCCGACCGCTGAGCCCGCAAATATGCTCAGCAGCATTAGAACCGGAACTACCCAAACCCATCGGAGCAACTTGCCCGTCTTTTGTAACATCATGGTCCTCCTTGCAGTTCGATTCGATTGGTGTCCGCGGAATCTCGCTTTTCCCTGCGTTCCGTGGGTCAAGATATGCAGGGCGTCTCTTCACAAGCAGGGCCGCAGAGAAACCAAACGCATTTCCACGTCGCGTCGCAATTGCTGCCATCGCCATCCCAACAGTATCGGCCACCGCTAGTGTGATACTTGCATGAGTTATCCTCGCACGCTGCGGCGGCCACAGGTCTCGGGGTTACCGCCTCGGCAGCCACCATCCCCACTACTAACAGTACCGGTACGAGTAACGACCACCACAGCAACTTCTTGATCCTGTCCCGGGACATGGTTTTCCTCCTTCTTGTTTCCGGCATTTACAAGTCCCCCAAACCCGTTGTGGCCTGACACCTTCCCTGCTTACGAGGCCGCGGTGCCGCCGGCACGCTCGGAGCGTAGGGGGTTCTGCCGAGCCAAAACTAGATTGAAATTGATGAGATCTGTCAAAAAGTGATAAGCCGTCGGCGTTACTCGGAGTCAGAAGCGGCTGCCTGCTCGGGCTCAACACCGGCTGTGCGGAGGGTCTGGCGGCTGAGTTCCAGGCGGTTGGCTACGGCGCTCGCGACAACCCAGGATCGGACACTCGACATCGCCGTTCGCGAACGGCAAGGAACCGCTCACGACGCGTGCGTCGCTGCCGACGGCCTCGGCGATGAGCGCCTCGTCGTCTGGCGAGTCCGCCAGGATATCGATCATACGAAATCCTCCTCGGGCCATGGAAGATGATGTGCTCTCTGTTATGGTCCGCGCGTGGCGGGGTCAAGCGAGGAGGAGGAAGCCTGCGGCGGCCAGCCCCGCGGCGAAGAGGGCGTAGGGGAACTGGGTCAGGGCGTGCTCGACGACGCCGCAGCCGCTGCCCCGGGCGGCGAGAACGGTGGAGTCGCCGTAGAAGCAGGTGTGGCTGCCGAACGCGCTGGCGGAGATGAGGGCTCCGATCACGAGCGACATGTCCGCCCCGACGGAATCGGCGAGCGGGAGCACGATCGGGATGGCCACGGCGAAGATGCCCCAGAACGACGCGGTGGCGAAGGCGACGAGCGACAGCGTGAGGAAGGTGACGGCGGGGAGCAGTTGCGGCGTCATCAGCGGCTCGACGGTCTCGATGAGGTAGGCGGTGAGCCCGAGGCCGTCGTTCACCTCCTTGAGGAGGAAGCCACCGAACACGGTCGCGAGGGGGACGATCATCGTGAGCACCCCGGCCATGGTGGTGTCGAGCGCGGCGCGCACCGGGAGGAGCCTCGTGCCCGTCACGATGGCGAGGGTGAGGCCGAGCGCCACGACGACGCCCTTGAGGATGTCGAGGTCGAGCACCCAGGTGGCGGCGACGAGGGTGACGACCGGAACGATGAAGTGCCACGGGCGCGCCCGCTCGGCGGCGCGCGGATCGGTCTCGCCCTCGAGCTTCGCCTCTTCCAGGCCCGGAGGGATGACTTGCCCCGTCTCCCGGGCGCGACGCTCCGCCTTGCGCATGGGGCCGATGGCGGGGACGAGGCCGGTCCCGACGAGCAGTGCCAGCGCCACCGCGATCCACGCGTAGAGCATGAAGGGGATCGCATCGATGTAGAGCGAGAGGCCGCGGCCGGACGCCGCCCACCCCGTCTCTTCGAGCAGGCCGGAGAAGAAGGCGGCCCACGTCGAGATCGGCACGAGGATGCACACGGGCGCGGCGGTGGAGTCCACGACGTACGCGAGCATCTCGCGCGACACGCGATGCCGGTCGGTGAACCGCTTCACGGAGGAACTGACCGCGAGCACGTTCAGGTAGTCGTCGATGAAGACGGCGAGGCCGAGGAGCCACGTCGCGGCGAGCGAGCCGCCGCGCGTGCGGATGCGCGCGGATGCGGCGTCGCCGAAACGGGCCGCCGCGCCCACCCGCACCAGCAGCGTGATGAGGCTGCCGAAGAGCGCGCAGACGAGGATGATCCAGCCCACGGTCTCGTTCTGCATGACCGCGACCATGCCATCCGTGAGCGCGGTGAGCGGGTCCCGCGGCGCGAGGATGACGAACCCGACGAGCGCTCCGACGATGAGGGATTCGACGGGGCGCCGCGTCGCCACGGCGACGGCCAGGACGACGGCGGTGGGGATGAGGCTTACGACCCCGGAATGCTCCAGCGGCGACTCCCTTCTTCGGAGGCGAGATCTCTAACGATCATGGGTGTTTTCGGCATCCCTGCATCGGCTTAAGCCAATCGAAAATGCGATTTTGAATTGGCTTAAGCGTTCATACGGAAAGCGAACAACCCCCACCAAGGGCGACGAGCCGGCCAATAACGTCCTTGTGATACATCACTAGCCGAGGCGGACCTCGTCGCCGACCTGCACGCTGCCCGGCCCGGCCACCTCGCACTTCACGCCGACGTTTCCCTCGTTGTGGTCGAAGGCGGCGCGCAGCACCTGCGGATCCTTGGGGAGGTCTCCCAGCGGGAGCGTGACCATGACGCAGCGCATGCACGGCTTCGTCACCCGCAGGCGCGCGCCGCCGATCTCGAGCGTGCCGCTCACCCAGTCGTTCTCGACGAAGCCGCGCGCCCCCGCGACGGGTTCGATCACGAGGTTGGGCCGGAAGCGGCCGACATCGAAATCGCTCCCGGGGACGAGTTCCCGCAGGTGGTCGAGGCTCGCCGTCGTCAGGGCGTGGAGGCCGGAACTGTCGAAGAACGTCCCGGGCGGCAGTTCCCACTCCGTGATCTCGTCGCGGTACGTCCGCCCGTCCTGGACGAGTCCCTCCATGTCCGGCCAGTGGTACTCGCACGTCGCGGTCTCGACCGCCTCCGTCGCGAACGCGACGTCCCGGCCCAGGAGCGCGCTCAGGCGCGCCTCCAGCCGCCCCCGCCCGGCACTCGACAGCGTCGACAGCGTCGTCCCGTCCTCGAACCGGACGCAGATCGACGCGGCCCCGCTCTCCCGTTCGAAGCTCGCGGAAAGGCCGTAGACCGCTCCCCACAGCCGCGGCCGCTTCGCGCTCACCACGCGCCCCGTCTCGCGGTCCACGAGCGCGCCGGCGCGGTCGCCCTCCATCCCGCGCGCCGTGATTCGAGCCGCCTCGAGGCGTTCTCCCCCCATCGACTTCACGGGATAGCGGTACAGGCTCACGACCCGCCCCACCACGGCGCCCCGCAAAGCTCCCGCCTCCTGCCGCGGCCCCACTCCGTCGGTCCCCGGGTGGGCGCTCACCGCACGAGCGACACGAGGTAGGCGACGCCGGTCCCGCCGAGGAGGACGAGTCCCACCCAGGTCAGCGTCACCATGCCGCGGCCCGGCCGGTGCTCCGGCGGCACCGCTTCCGACGTCACGGCACGGAGGTTGAAGTAGCCGAGGATGGGCGCGGTGAGGAACGCCACCGTCGTCGCGAAGTCCACCATCGCGGTGAGGCTGCCGGAGAAGCCGAGGAGTATGAAGAAGGCGACGGCAGGGAGCGTGATCATGCTCCCCCAGTAGACGCGGCCCACGCGGGTCACGGTATCCGCCGCGACGTGCCCCCGCAGGTTCGCCAGCGTGCGCTCGATCGCGCGCGGGAAGCCGTCCGTCACGGCGAGGAGGCTCGAGAAGATCGTCGCCATCGCCGCCACGAGCACGATGGGACGGGACCACGAACCCAGCGTCGTGCTGTACATGTCGACGAGTTGCGTGGAGAACACGGCCCCCGCGTCGCTGAGCGCAACGTCCGCCTGGAAGAGGACCGTGGCCCCCACCGACACGAAGATGAGCGCGAGGATGCCGGTGCCGACGAAGCCCACGAGGAAGTCGCGCTTCGCATCCGCGACCGAGGTTCGCGCGCCCGTCGTCTTGTCCTTGGCGAGCGTCCACAGGCTGCTCCACACCGCGACGTCGACGGGCGAGGGCATCCACCCGATGAGGGCGAGGAGGAAGGCGAAGGGGACGACGGTGCCGACGACGTCGCCCGGCCACAGCGCCAGCGTCGAGAGGTCGGCGCGCGGCGCGGCCACGAGCGCGGTCGCCACGGTCGAGACAACGAGCATCGCGAGCAGGATCTTGATCGTGATGTCGAGGCCGCGGAAGCGCCCCACCGCGAGCACCGCCACGCAGGCGCCCATCAGCACGGCCCCCGTCGCCGCCAGCGGCCACTCGGCGCCGAAGGCGTAGCGCGTGAGGAAGGCCATGAACATCGAGAGCGCCGCGAGCGAGATGATCGCGGTCACGAGCGTGATGGCGAGGAAGAGCCACAGCGCCCAGCCGCCGATGTCGCGGTAGCCCTCGACCAGGCTCCGCCTCGTGGCCGCCGCGTAGCGCGCCCCGTACTCGAAGAAGGGATACTTGAGGGCGAGCGCGACGACGATCACGCCGACGAAGGCGAACCCCGCCTCCGCCCCCGCACGCGTGGACTGCACGAGGTGGGACACCCCTATGGAGGTCGCGGCCCAGATGAGACCGGGGCCGAAGCTTCTCCAGAAGCTGGAGCGGGAACGCGCGGCGGGTTCGTTCATGGGCTTCTCCGGCCGGCCGTGGGTCGCGGGGTGCGTGGAGCCTGACGATGCCCTTCCCCCGCCGGATGGTGCAACGCTGGATGGTGCAACGCCGCGACGAACGTGCAATAGTGAGTCGCCGTCCGTCCAATCCTCGAACGCCGGAGAAGTCCCCGTGCTATCCACGCTCGCCCTCGCCGCGCTGATCCAGGCGCCGGCCGTGACGCAGGAACTCGCGCCCGGAACGCGCTACGACCCCGACATCCCGACGCTCGAAGAGGTGGCGGGACACGGCTTCCGCGAGGTCGTCACGCCGCCGGACGACGTGATCCGGTACATCGAGGCGCTCGCCGCGGCGGCGCCGGAGCGGACGCATCTGATCCGATACGCGGAGAGCTGGGAGGGGCGGCCGCTCGTCGTTCTCGTCATCGGCTCGGCCGAACGCATGGCGCGGCTCGAGGAGGTCAAGGCCGGGATCGCGCGGCTCGCCGATCCCCGCAGCCTCTCCGACGGGGAGGCGGAAGCGCTGCTGGCCGAGCTTCCGGTCGTCACCGCGCTGATGCACTCGATTCACGGCGACGAGATCAGCCCCAGCGGCGCCGCGATGGCCGAAGCCTATCACCTGCTCGCGGCGACGGGGGACCCCGACGTCGACCTCATCCTCTCGGAGTCGCTCGTCCTCATCGATCCCCTGGAGAACCCGGACGGGCGAAACCGCTTCGTGTACCAGCACTCGGTCGCGCAGGCGCGCTGGCCGGACGAGGCCCGCGTCTCCGCCGAGCACGACCCGCCGTGGCCCGGCGGCCGCGGGAACCACTACCTGTTCGACCTCAACCGGGACCTCTTCATCCAGAGCCAGGTCGAGACGCGCGGGAAGGTGGACATCCTGCTTGAGTTCCGCCCCCACATCGTGGCGGACCTGCACGAGATGGGAGGGGACGCGACCTACTTCTTCCCGCCGACGGCGCCGCCCTCCAACCCGTGGTTCGGGGAGCGGCAGGTCGCGCTCATGGACGTGTTCGGGGAGGCGATCGCGGCGCGCTTCGACGAACGCGGATTCGCGTACTTCAACCGGGAGGTGTACGACCTCTTCTATCCGGGCTACGTGGACATGTGGCCGATGGGCTACGGCGGGCTCGGGATGACGTACGAGCAGGCGAGCGCGGGGGGCCTCAGGCTGCGGCAGTCGGACGACGACCTGCTCACGTACGGCGACGGCGTGCTGCACCACTTCACGGCGGGGATCGAGACCGCGCTCACGGCCGCGCGGAACCGGGACCGGATCCTGCGGGACTACCTGGCGTACCTCCGCGAGGGGATCGCGCTCGGGCAGCGGGGGCCGGCCGAGATCGTGCTGCACTCGGCGCACGACCCGGGGATGGCGGAGCGGCTCGCCCTCATGCTCGTCGAGAACGGGATCGAGGTGTTTCGCGCCTCCGGTCCGGTATCGGCCGGCGGCCGGACGCTGTCCGCCGGTTCGAGCTTCATCGTGCCGCTCGACCAGCCCGCGCACCGCCTCATTCACAACCTGCTCGACGCGCACGTGCCGATGGAGGAGGAGTTCGTGCAGCGGCAGATCGAGCGGCGCGCGAACCGGCAGCCGGACGAGATCTACGACCTCACGGCGTGGAGCCAGCCGCTGCTGTGGGACGTGGAGGCGATCGAGACCGCGGCGACGGGGGCGCGGGGCGCGGTGCTGACCGCGAGCGACGCCGCCGCGCGGCCGGAGGTGGCCGGCGACTCGGGCGGCGACTCGGGCGGTGACGCGGGCGGAGGCGACGGCGGAGTCGAGCCCGTCGACCCGCTGCCCGAGGCGCTCGTCGGGTACCTCGTCCCGTGGGGCACGAACGGGGCCGCGGCGGTCGCCGAGGCGCTGCGCGAGGGCCTCCGCGTCCGGGCCGCCGGTGCGGAGTTCACGCTGGACGGCCGCCGCTTCGGCGTCGGCACCGCCATCCTCCGGGCGGCCGAGAACGGCCCGGATCTGCGCCACCGCCTGGCCGGCATCGCCGCCCGGCACCGCGCCGAGGTCGTGCCCATCGACGACGCGTACGTGCGCGAGGGCATGTCGCTCGGCAGCCGCCGCGTCCGGGCGCTGCGCGAGCCGCGCGTGCTCCTCGTCTACGATTCCCCGGGCGGGAGCTACTCCGTGGGCTGGACGCGCTACGTCCTCGAGCGGCGCTACGGCCAGCGCGCGACGGCCGTGCGGGCGTCCAGCCTCGGCCAGGCGCGGCTGGCCGACTACGACGTCATCGTCTTCCCGAGCGGCAACTACGGCGGCGCCGTGGGCGACGGGCTGCGGGATCGCCTCCAGGCGTGGATGCGCGACGGCGGCACGCTGATCACGATGGCGGAGTCATCCCGCTGGGCCTCGCGGGCGGGGCTCCTCGCCACCGAAGCGGAGCGCCGGGGCGGCCGCGCCGAGGGCGACGACCCGCCGGAGCCCGACACCCCCGAGCAACCCATCGAGTACCTCGATGCGATCTCGCCCGCAGACGAATCGCCGGAGGGCGTGCCCGGCGCGATCCTGCGCACGCTGCTCGACACGGAACACTGGCTCGCCGCCGGCACCGATGGCGAGATCGGCGTCCTCGTCACGGGCTCCCGCGTCTTCCGTCCGGTCACGCTCGACGAGGGCACGAACGTGGGACGCTACGCGGCGCTCGAGAACCTCGTTCTAAGCGGCATCGTGTGGGAGGAGTCGCGCCCGCAACTGGCAAGCAAGGCCTTCCTCATCCACCAGCCGGTGGGGCGCGGCCAGGTGGTGGCCTTCGCCGAGGACCCGAACTACCGCGCCTACACGGAGGCGACGCAACTCCTGTTCATGAACGCCGTCCTCCTCGGCCCCGGACGGTAGCCCGAGCACCGGACATTGCAAGAGTACGACCACGCGCGTTGCAGGAATACGACCGAAAATATTGCAATGTGTCGACTGCCCACGTTGCAAATCGCCAAAGGGATCTTGACGTGGATGCGTGACGCCCCGTCCGAACCGGTGTCGAACGGGGCGTCTGTCGGTGGATCAAACGGGGCGGCTACGCCCGACGCGGCGCCTCAGCCGCCGATGGGGGGCACGACCCCGCACGCCACGCGCGCACCTCCACCTCCGAGCGCCGCAGGCTCGTCGGAGTAGTTGTCGCCGCCCGCGTGCACGATCAGCGCGCGCCCATCCAGATCGCTCACGCGCACACGTGGCGCGACGACCGCCACCGACGCGACACCCGCCGCGTTTACCGGCAGCCTGGGTAGATCACCGAGGTGGCCGTTGCCGTAGGGTCCCTCGTGCCTGCCCGTGTTGTCCGGGTCGTAATGCCCTCCGGCGTTCTTGCCGGAGTCGCCGCAATCGGGGTTCTCATGCACGTGGAACCCGTGTTCGCCGGGGGTCAGGCCCGTCAGGTTCGGCGTAAACCGCGCGCCGCCGTCCGTGTCCTCGACCAGCACCGTGCCAATCGTGCCGCCCGCCGCCGTCTCGTGCATCGTGATCGTCACCGAGGGAGCTACCGGCTCCGTCGAGGAAGAACACGCCGCGGCGATTCCGCCGATTGCGACCGCCACCCATCGTCTCATCTCAGGAGGCCTCGTCGTCGGAGACGGCGCGCGTGGTGTCGTCGTCGTGCGTGCCGAACTTCTCGAACCAGGTGCGCAGGAAGAGTTGCGTACGCAGGAAGTTCGACGGCGTGCTGCTCGTGCCGTGCCACTCGTTGTGGAAGCGGATCATGGCCGTCGGCACCCGCTCCATCTTGAGCGCCTGGTAGTATTCCTCCGTCTGCGGCATCGGCGTCCGCAGGTCCATCTCCCCCGTCATCAGCATGGTCGGCGTCGTCACGTTGCCCACGTACATGAGCGGCGAGCGGCGCAGGTGCTCGGAGGGATCGTCCCACGGGAAGTGCTCGAAGTTGCGGTACCAGCCGGGCCCGTCCGTCGTCCCCACGAACGAGAGCCAGTTCGTGACCGGGCAGTTCGCCGACGCCGCGCGGAAGCGGTCGGTGTGGCCGACGACCCATGAGGTGAGCACGCCGCCGCCGGAGCAGCCGTACACGAACATGTTGTCTTCGTCGACGTAGCCGCGCTCGATGACCTCGTCGACGCCCGCCATGAGGTCGTCGAAGTCCTTCGACGGATAGGCGTTCTTGATCGCGTTGCCGAAGTCCGTCCCGTACCCGGAGCTGCCGCGCGGGTTGGTGTAGACGACGACGTAGCCGTTCGCGGCGTGTTCCTGCCAGCCGAAGTTGAACCCGGTGTTGTACATGCCGTGCGGGCCGCCGTGGATCGACAGGATGAGCGGATACTTCTTCGACGGGTCGAAGTCGGGCGGCTTCACGATCCAGCCCTGGATGTCCCAGTCATCCACCGACTTGTACCAGATCTCCTCGACCTCGCCGAGCGTGATCCCGGCCAGCACGTCGGCGTTCACCTGCGTGAGCTGCATGAGGTTGCCGCCATCGTCGAGATCGAAGGAGACGACGTCGCCGGGACCGTGCGGCTCGGTCAGCGTGCCCATCGCCTTCCCGTCGTCCGTGAAGGAGCTGAGGCTCAGGAGATGGTTGCCGCTCGTGACCTGCGTCACGCCGCCATCCACGGAGGCGAAGTGCAGGTTGCGCGTGCCCTCGCGGTTCACGTTGAAGTAGACGCCGCTCCCGTCGGGCGCCCACATGAGCTGCGGGCTCCCCCGCATGCCGCGGTCGAAGTCGCCGGAGATCTGCCGCACGCCCGAGCCGTCGGGGTTCATCACGTAGAGGTGGGAGTTGCGGTACGTGTCGTCGTTCCAGTCCTGCCCGGAGTACGCGACGAAGCTGCCGTCGGGCGAGGGATAGGCACCCCCGTCCGGCCCGTGGCGGGTCGTAAGCTGCCGGATCGCACCCGAGGCGACGTTCACCGCGTAGATCTCGGACTCGCGCCAGTTGTACTCGGAGTCCTCCTCCCGCAACGAGGAGAAGTAGATCTCGCTCCCGTCCGGGCTCCACTGGGGATTGCCGTGGTTCCACATGCCGTCGGTGAGCTGGCGCGGCGTGCCGCCGTCGGCCGGCACGACGAAGATGTGGGAGTGCCCCTGGTCGACGTACCCGCGCCGGTCCTGACGGTAGTCCATGCGGGTGACGATCTTCGGGCCCTCCGTCCACTTGGCGCCCTCCGGCCGGCTCGGCAGATCGATCGGCCAGCTCTCCGCGTCCTCCACCAGCATCGTGAACGCGACATGCGTGCCGTCCGGGGACCAGCGCAGGCTGCCGGGCGAGTGCTCCAGCCGCGTGATCTGGGTCGCCGCGCCCTCCGCGTCCATCCAGCGCACGAAGATCTGCGAGCCCTCGGGGTCGCCCGGCGCCGTGTAGGCGATGCGCGTGCCGTCCGGAGACCAGATGGCGCTCGAGCCGTCGACCAGCTCCCGCTTGCGGGTGCCGTCGGCGTTCATGATGTAGAGCGTGGACTCCCACCGGTCGTTCATCTGGTCGATCCAGCCGCGCGTGTAGACGACGTGCCGGCCATCGGGGGAGATTTGAGGGTTCGAGACCCGTTCCCAGTCCATGTACATGTCGAGGGAGAGGGTTTTCACCCCATCGCCGTTCTGGGCCGAGGCCGGCGCCGGGCCGACGAAGACGATGAAGAGAAGAAGCAGGCTCGCGGAAGCGAAGCGGGCAGCGCGAAACATGGATACCTCCTGCCGAAAGCGGAAATAGGCGCAGACTTGAAACGTACGCCGGACAACGCGGCCCGCGAAACCGCGGCGGTGCGCCGGAAAGGATCGGGCGCTGGCGTGTCCACCGGGGACCGACGCAGCTTGGAAGCAGCCTGGACGCGGCCTGGACGCCGCGTGCGTGAACTCGACGGACGAATTTCGGGAGAGAACCTTTCGGGAGAGAACCTCATGAATCGGCGAATCCTTTTCTCCGCGGGTCCGGCCCTGGCGGCGGCCCTGGTGGCGGGTCTGGCGGCGGGTCTGGCGCTGGCGGCGCCTCAGGTTGCGGACGCGCAGCAGTTCGGCGGCGCGCTGGTCGTGCGCGGCGACCAGGTGCTGGTCGGCGAAGCGGGCAACGGCACGATGTCGGGCATCGTGTGGGTCTACGGCCGGACGGCCTCGGGCTGGGCCGAGACGGGGCAAGTCACGGTGTCCGACGAGGTGCGGGTCCCCGACGGGTTCGGTCGGGCGATCGCCACTCAGGGGGACTGGCTGTGGGCGGGCGCTCCGCTCGAAGCGGACGGGGCGGGCGCGGTCTACGTGTTCCGATCCGATGGGACGGGCGGCTGGGAGCGGGCGGCCCGGCTCGAGGCGCCGGAGGGCGCGCGGGCGTTCGGGAGCGCCATCGCCCTGGCGGAGGGCGTCGCGATCGTGTCGTCCCCCGCGGCCGATGACGGACGGGGGGCGGTGTTCTCGTATGCGCTGGGCCCCGACGGGGCCGCGTCCGCGGACATGGCGCTGCGGCGGCGGGAGGGCGTGGCGACCGAGGGGTTCGGCGCGGCGCTGGCGCTCGATGGCGAGACGCTGCTCGTGGGCACGCGGGAGTCCGCTGACGCACCGCCCGTCGTGTTCGCCTTCGAGCGCGAGGGTTCGGGGTGGACGGGGGCCGGGACGCTCGAGGCGCCGTCGCTCCAGGAGCGCAGCGGATTCGGGGCCTCGCTCGCCGTGCGCGACGGCTTCGCGCTGGTGGGCGCGCCGACCCTCCGGGAGAGCGGCGGGGCCGTCTTCGCCTTCTCGCGGAGTGCGGAGGGCTGGGCGATGGAGGCGCGCCTCGGCCCGCTCCTGCCCGAACCGAACGCGCAGTTCGGCTCCTCCCTCGGCTTCGACGGCGGCGACATCCTCATCGGGGCTTCGGGCAGCGGCATGGGCGCCGGCACCCTGTATGCCTACCGGCGCGATGCGGCTGGGGAGTGGAGCGAAGCGTCCATCCTCCTTCGGTCTCCCCTGGGCGACCGCTCCGGTTTCGCCGGCGCGGCCCACCTCTCCGGCGACCACCTCGTCGTCGGCGCGACCGGCATGGATTCCCGCGCCGGCGCCGCCGTCGTCTACGAACGGTCCGCCGCCGGCTCCTGGGAGGAAGCCGGCACCCTCGTCAACGACTACCGCGGCTTCCCCGCCATCGCCGGCGAGGAGATCGAGTGCACCGACGGACACGCGGATGTCTTCGAGTGCCGGGACGTGAACATCACCGCCTTCATGCCGATCAAGGATCTCGGCGGCACGCGCGCCACGCGCGTCAACGACATCTGGGGCTGGACCGACCCGGAGACGGGGCGCGAGATCGCGATCGTCGGCCGTACGGACGGCACGTCGTTCGTCGACGTCAGCGACCCGTACCACCCGCGCTTTCTCGGCGACCTGCCCGCCACGGAGGGGTCGCGGCACATGATCTGGCGCGACATCAAGGTGTACCGCGACCACGCCTACATCGTCGCGGATGCGGCGCTCGAGCACGGCGTGCAGGTGTTCGACCTCCGGCAGCTGCGCGACGTGGGAGCGGAACCCGTGACCTTCGGGGAGACGTTCCTCTACGACGGGATTCACTCGGCCCACAACATCGTCATCAACGAGGAGACCGGCTTCGCCTATGCCGTCGGGAACAGCGGAGGAGGCGAAACCTGCGGCGGCGGCCTCCACATGATCGATCTCTCGGAGCCGGCCCAGCCCGTCTTCGCCGGCTGCTTCGCGCAGGAGGGGACGGGACGCCGGGGCACGGGCTACGTGCACGATGCGCAGTGCGTCATCTACCGCGGCCCCGACACCGAACACGCAGGCAAGGAGATCTGCCTGGGTTCGAACGAGACGGCGTTCAACATCGCGGACGTGAGCGACAAGGATGCGCCGGTCGGTCTCGCCACGATCGACTATCCGAACGTCGCGTACGCGCACCAGGGCTGGCTCACCGACGACCACCGCTACTTCTACATGAACGACGAGGGGGATGAGCCCCAGGGTCTCGTGGAGGGGACGCGCACGCTGGTGTGGGATGTGACGGACCTCGACGACCCGGTCCTCGTCACCGAGTACATCGCGGAGACGACGGCCACCGACCACAACCTCTACGTCGTCGGCGACCTCATGTACCAGTCGAACTACTCCGCGGGCTTCCGCGTCCTCGACATCTCGGACCCGGAGAACCCGGTCGAGATCGGCTTCTTCGACACCTCGCCCTACCAGGGCGGCGCGTCGTGGAGCAACTACCCCTACTTCGAGAGCGGGACCATCGCCGTGACCGGGACCGGAGACGGGCTCTTCCTGCTCAGGAACATGGCGAGACCCCGCCTCGTGCCGTGAACCAGGCGGCTGGAACCGGCGACCGGGGCCCCCGGACCGACGACCCGAGTCCCGAGGGCCCCGTCGTCCTCTTTGACGGCGTCTGCAACCTGTGTGCGGGCGCCGTCCGCTTCATCATCCGCCGCGACCGCCGCGGCCGCTTCCGCTTCGCCCCCCTCCCGTCCGACGCGGGACACCGGATCCTCGCGGCGACGGGCGTCGATACACCCGGACCCGACGCATCGCCGCCGGAAGCCGGGGAACCGCCTGAATCCCTGGTCCTTGTCGCGAACGGGCGTGCATACGCCAGGAGCGGAGCGGCGCTTCGCATTGCGGCCGGGCTCGACCGCGCGTGGCCGCTGGCGGCCGTCCTCCTCGTCGTCCCCGCCCCGCTGCGCGACCTCGCCTACCGTCTCGTAGCCCGAAACCGCTACCGCTGGTTCGGCAGGAAGACCGCCTGCGAACTCCCGCCGACCGAAGAAAGCTGGCGCTTCCTCGACGCCTGAGCAGGTCACCTCCAAGCCGAAGAACGCTCCTGCAGTCCTACAGGGAACCCCGTGGGGCAACCCACTCGGTAACCTGTCCCGTGACGGCCGCGATCGTGTCAAAATCCGCATCGTAGTGGAGAACGGTCAGGTTCGAAGCCCGTTGGAAGATCGCTTCCGTGAGTGGCACGTGACGGTACGCCAAGGTACGCCGGGCCCGCGCTCGCCCGTGCTCCTCGGCCTTGCGTGTGGAATAGAGAACTTCAAGGTCGATGATGGCGCAGGTCGCCGCCTGGCCCGTCTCGATGACCGGCGTGAGTCGTGCGTGGACCCGCGGATGGGCCATGCGGGCCAGCGCGCTCTTGTCGATGAGATGATGAGATAAGGCACTCGCGTTCGACCCGGCCCGGTTCAGGAACGCCAGGCGCCGGCCATGACCTTCTCGTTCGACAGTTCGAGCCCGTCCATCGTCGTCAGGGCCTCGATCTCCTCGCGTCGCGCCTCCCGCCGCAGGACTTCGCGCAAGGCGGAGTCGATCGTCCCCACCAGCGTGCCGTCGAGCGTTTTCCACCGCCGCTTTTGCCCGCAACGTTCTCGGCCACGTTCCCGCGGGAACGTCCTGAGCCTCGGCCACGCACGGATCGCCGTCGCTCTCGGCAGGGGGCGATGTCCCTTGTACCTTCCGGGTCCGGCCTGACAGGCGCCGGCGTGAAAAGCAGCGGTCCCTGAATGGGAGGCCCGGCTTGTCCGATCGCGAAACGAAGGCCGACGACGGATTGAACCCGGAGGATTTCGCCCTCCCGTCGCTCCGGCCGCGCGATTTGCTCGCGCACTTCGGCCCCGGGTTGATCCTCATGATGACGGGGATCGGAACGAGCCACGTCGTGACCGCGCCCACCGCCGGAGGCCGGTTCGCGTACGCCCTCCTCTGGTGCCTGCCCGTGGCCTACGTCTTCAAGTACTACGGCTTCGAGATGGCCTTCAGGTTCACCAACGCCACCGGAAAGAGCCTCCTCGAGGCGTATGCCACGGCACGCTGGAAGTGGCCGCTCTGGTACGTCATGGCGACGACGCTCATCCAGTGCGCCATCGGCCAGGCGGGTCGTCTGATCGCGGCCGCCGCGGTCCTCTACTACCTGTTCAGCGAATACCTGGGCCTTCCCGTGCCGCTCGAAGCGTACGCGGCCCTGCTCGGCGTGGTCTCCGTGGCCATCATCCTCCGGGGCAGTTACAAGGCCGTCGAGAACACGACGAAGGCGCTCGCGGGCATCCTCGTCCTCTCGTCGGTCGCCGTCTACATCGTCCAGCCGGCGCCGCTCGCCGAGATGGGGAACTTCTTCCTCTTCGAGATCCCCGACGGGTCGTGGCTCGTGATCGCGGGCTTCCTCGGACTCCTGCCCACCGGCATCGATGTGTCGCTACAGGCGTCCGAGTGGGGGAAGGCGAAGCGCGCGGGCATGAGCAAGGTCCGGCCCCACCTCGAGGCCGCGGGCGTCGTGCCTCGCTTCGACCCCTTCACCTCGCCCGCGTCAGACCTCTCGGTCGATACCGCGCGGCTCTCCCCGCACGCGCGGGAGTACTGCCGCCGCTGGTTCCGGATCGGGCTGTGGGATTTCCGGACCGGCCACATCATCTCCTTCGTGCTCGCGGCGATCTTCGTCCTCCTCGCCGCGGTGTGGCTCTATCCGAGTCCGATCGAGGGACGCTCCGTCATGGGGGAGATCGCGGGCATCTTCACGCTCAGCGTGGGACCGGGGATGATGATGATCTTCATGCTCGGCGCGCTCGCGGCCACGTATTCCACCGCCTTCAACTACTTCGACGGCTGGCCCCGCATCGTCGGCGCCTGTTGCCGGAACCTCTTCCGCCCGACGGCGCGCCTGCACGGGATATCGCCCGAGGATCGGGCCGATCCGGAGCGGCGGCGGACCTGGAATTCCGAGTACAACATCTACCGGATGACGATGTTCTACTCGCTCATCGCTTCGGTCCTCTACATCACGTTCGATCCGCGCCCCGTGTTCCTCGTGCTCGTCGCTTCGGCGCTCGCCTTCTTCGTGGCGCCCGTGATCTACTTCTTCAACCTCTATTACTGCCTGAAAGTGATCCCGAGGGAGGACGACCTCTTCTACCCGTCGTGGTTCGCGCGCTGGTTCGGGGGGCTGAGCCTGTTCATCTTCACGGGCCTGTGCGCGATCCTGATCTTCGCGCGCGTGTTCCGCATCCCCCTGTTCGGCGCGTAACTCAGCGCGCGTAGCTCAACTCTCGCGTTCGGACCGCGCGGTCCGGCGTTCATCGTCCATCGCCCGCGACATGCCGGTCGCGACCAGGCCGGCGGGCACAGCCACGATCCCCATCCCGCAGATCAGAATGATGAACGTGAAGATCCTGCCCCCCACCGTGACCGGGTACGCGTCCCCGTACCCCACGGTCGTCAGCGTGACGACCGCCCACCACAGGCTGTGAAACACCGATTCGAACTTTTCCGGCTGGGCCTCGTGTTCGAAGTGATGGATGCCGAGAGCCGCGATATACAGCAGAACCAGCGTGGCGAAGAGAAACACCAGCGCCTCGTTGCGCGCGTACCGCACGGCGGTCGCCAGCCTCGTCACGGCCGTGCTGTATCGCGCGATTTCGAAGAGCCGGAATACACGGAGCAACCGCAGTCCGCGAACCGCCCGCAGGTCGATTCCGACAGATACGAGCGAGAGATAGAACGGGAGAAAGGCGACGAGGTCGACGATGCCGTAGAAGCTGCGGATGTAGGACCATTTGTGCTCGGCCGCGACGATCCGCAGCACGTACTCGATCGTAAAGAGAACGACGATCACGGTCTCGCAGACGGCGAGCGCCGCCTTCCACGCCGGGGGCAACTGGTGGAGCGTGGACAGCGACATCGCCACGAGGGAGGCGATGATCAGGAAGAAGACCCACTTGTCGAACCAGCGGCCGGACCCCGGGCCCGAACCCTCCACGATATCGCGTATGTTCATCGGCAGCTCCGGGTCGGGGCTCAGCCTATGTTCGGTATGCCGCGCCCGCTATCCGCGCAGTCGCTGCACGAACCACCAGTAGTGCCCCTCGAGGTCTCTGACTTCGTAGCTCCGGTCGGACCAGTAGTCCTCGCCGTAGTCCTGGGTGGCCGGCTCGGTGGTGATCGCGGCGCCGGCGGCGCGCGCCCTCTCGCAGTGCGCATCCGCATCGTCCACGTAGACCATGAGCGACTGCGTGTTCGCGCCGTCGGCGCCCCGCGGGGATCGGGGGTAGGTCCGGCCCGGCGTGAGTCCCGCCTGTCCGACCATGATGAGACCGCCGTTCAGGGCGAGTTGGGAATGTACGACCTGCCCCTCCTCGTTCTCGATTCGCTCGCGCACCTCGAACCCGAACGCGTCCGCCAGCCAGTCGATCGCGGCCCCGGCATCATCGTAGAACACCGCCGGAGTGATCCTCGGCCAGCCGTTGGGTGGATCCTTCATGCATTCCCCCTGATGTGTTCCTCTGTGTTTCGTCTGGCGGCCCGTGGCAAGAGCCCCTCTGCGTGCGAGCGGGACTTGCACATCGGCAGGTTCCCGAATCTGATGCAGTCTGCAGTTCGGGGCGACAGCCGCCGGCCGGCGAGACGGTGCCCGCGGCGGGCGAGCTGGTCACGTGCATCGTACGAAAGGCGTACGGATGGGAATCCGGGTCGGCGTGGACGTCGGCGGCACCTTCACGGATGTGGTCCTGCTCGGGGACGACGGACGGATGGTGGCCCGCAAGGTCTCCTCCACGCCGGAGGACTACAGCCGCGGTATCGCCGAGGGCGTGGCCGCGGCCCTCGCCGACTGCGGAGCCACACCCGGCGACGTAGCCTCGCTGGTCCACGCCACGACCGTCGCCACCAACACCATCCTCGAGCAGAAGGGCGCGAGGACGGGTCTCATCACGACGCGGGGCTTCCGTGACGTGCTCGAGATGCGGCGGCTGCGCATTCCCGTCATGTACGACCTCCAGTACGAGAAACCGGCGCCACTCGTGCCTCGACGCCTGCGGCAGGAGGTGGACGAGCGCCTCGGGCCCGATGGGGCGGTGCGCCGGGAGCTGGATGCGGCCAGTCTGGACGCGGCCGTGGAGGAACTGCGGCGCGAGGGGGTGGAAGCGGCGGCGGTGAGCCTGCTGCACGCGTACGCCAACCCGGCCCACGAGCGGCGGGTCGCGGACCGCCTGCGGGAGGCGTTCCCGAACGGCCTCTACGTCACCTCTTCCTCCGACATCCTGCCGGAGATCCGGGAGTACGAGCGGACGAGCACCGCGGTGGTGAACGCCTACATCGGACCCGTGGTCCAGCGCTACATGGAGACTCTGCTGGACCGGCTGCGGGAGCTGGGCGTCGACTGTCCCGTTCACATCATGCAGTCGAGCGGCGGCGTCATGTCCGTCGAGGCGGCCGGGAGAAAACCCGCCTGCATGGTGGAGTCCGGGCCCGCCGCCGGCGTCATGGCCTGCGCCCGCCTCGCCCGCGGCACGGGGCTCGACAACCTGATCTCCTTCGACATGGGCGGCACGACGGCCAAGGCGGCGATGGTCGAGGGCGGGCAGGCGGCCAGGACGACCGAGTTCGAGGTGGGCGGCGGCATCAACCTGTCGAGCAAGCTGATCAAGGGCGGCGGCTATCCGGTCAAGCTCCCGTTCATCGACGTCTCCGAGATCGGCGCGGGCGGCGGCAGCATCTGCCGGGTCGACGGCGTGGGCCGCACCCGCGTGGGCCCGCGGAGCGCCGGCGCGGTGCCCGGTCCGGTGTGCTACGACCTGGGCGGGGTGGATCCGACGCTCACCGATGCGCTGGTCGCCATCGGTTACCTGAACCCGGACTACCTGGTCGGCGGGAGCCTCCCTCTGAACACGGCGAAAGCGCTCGCCGTCCTGGAGGACAGGGTGGCCCGGCCGCTGGACCGCCCGCTGGCGGAGGCCGCTCACGGCGTGCTCGCCCTCGCTTGCGCCACCATGACCCGGGCCGTGAAAGCGGTCACCACCTACCGCGGACGGGACCCGCGAGACTTCGTGCTCGCGGCCTTCGGCGGCAACGGGCCCGTGCTCGGCGTGGAGATCGCCCGCGCCCTGCAGATCCGTCGGGTGCTGGTGCCGCCGGTGCCGGGCGTGTTCAGCGCCCTCGGCCTGCTCTACTCGGATCCCGAGCAGGAGTTCACCCGGACGGTCATGATTCGCGCCGAGGGCGCCGATGCGGACGCGGTGGCCGCCGCCTTCGACGGCCTCGAAGCGGAGGCCCGTGCGGCCATGGTCGCGGACGGCTTCCCGGCCGAAGCGGTGACGGTGGAGCGGCTGGCCGACCTGCGCTACGCGGGACAGGCCTACGAACTCACGGTCCCCGTCGCCCCCGGCACGCCGAACCTCCGGGCCATGGCGCGGGCCTTCGACCGGGAACACGAGCGCACCTACGGGCATCCATCGGAGGGGGATCCGGTGGACCTGGTGAACGTGAAGGTGCTGGCGCGGGTGGCCGTCGACACGCCCGAGCCGAACCGCCGCCTGCTGCCGGCGCCGCCCGCGACGCTCGGGGCGCCGCGCGATGTCTACTTCGGACCCGCCGATGGCACGCGGGAGACCGAGATCGTGGCCCGGACCGGGCTGAACGGGGACTGGCGGGAGGGACCGGTCATCGTGGAGGAGTACGACGCCACCTGCGTCGTGCCGCCCGGCTGCCGGGCGCGGCTCGATGCGCTCGGCAACATCGACATCGCCGTGGACATCCGCCCATGACCCGACGCCCGCCCACGAGCCGGAAGATCGATCCCATCACCTTCGAGGTCGTGCGCAACGCGCTGTCATCGATCGCCGACGAGATGGCGCTGGTGGTTCTGCGGAGCGCCTACTCGCCGGTGGTGCGGGACGCCATGGACTACTCCACGGCCGTCTGCGACCGCCATGGACAGGTCGTCGCGCAGGGGCTGACGCTGGCGGTTCAACTCGGTTCCTTCCCGGATGTCATGGAGGTGTTGCTGCGCGAATTCCGCGACGACATGGCGCCCGGGGACATCTTCATCTGCAACGATCCCTACGGCTCCGGCGGCCAGCACCTGCCGGATCTCTACGTCATCCAGCCCCTCTTCGTCGACGGGACGGTGCGCGGATACGCGGCGACGATGGCCCACCACAGCGACGTCGGCGGCATCGCGCCCGGGAGCGTCGCCATCCACGCGACCGAGATCTACCAGGAGGGGCTGCGGCTGCCGCTGCTCAAGCTCTACGAGGCCGGGGAACCGGACCGGAAGCTGTTCCGCATCATCGAGAAGAACACCCGCTCCCCGGTCCAGGTGCTGGGCGACCTGCGGGCCCAGCTTGCGGCCTGCCGCATCGCGGAGCGGGGATTCGGGCAGCTGGTCGATCGCTACGGCGTGGCGGAGCTGGAGACCTACTTCGAGGAGCTGCACGACTTCGCCGAGACGCGGATGCGGGCCGAGATCGCGCGCATTCCCGACGGCACGTACCGGTTCGTCGACTGGATCGACGGCGTGGGGGACGATCCGGAACCGCTCCCCATCGCCGTCACGGTCGCGGTGGGCGGGGACGAGATCGAACTGGACTTCGCGGGCTCGGCCGATCAGGTCCCGGCCGCGATCAACTGCCCCATGGCCATGGTCCGCTCCGCCGCGTACTGCGCGATCCGCTGCCTGGCCACGGGCGACGTTCCCAACTGCGAAGGCTACATGCGTCCGATCCGCATGTCCGCGCCGGCGGGCACCATCGTGAACCCGGTGGAGCCCGCCGCCTGCGCCGCCCGCGGCGTGATCGGCTATCGGGTGTTCGACGCGATCATGGGCGCGATCGCCGAGGCCGTGCCGGAACTCGTCATTGCCGGCTGCGAAGGGGGGCCGACGCTGTTCTCGGTGGGCGGCCACCACGAGGGGAAACCGTTCGTGCTCACCGAGGTCCTCGTCAGCACCTGGGGCGCCCGGGCCGCGCGCGACGGCGTGGAGGGGATCTCGAACCCCGCGGCCAACCTCTCGAACCAGCCCGTCGAGCTGATCGAGGCTGAACTGCCGCTCGAGGTCACCCGGTACGGACTGGTCCCCGATTCCGGCGGCGCCGGCAAACACCGGGGCGGCCTCGCGTCGGTGCGGGAGTTCCGCTTCCTCGCCGAGCGCTCCGAATTCACGATCCGCACCGACCGCCGCGACTACCCGCCGTACGGCATCGCCGGCGGCAGGCCGGGCGCCGCCTCTTCGAACACGCTGATCGACGGAGCCGGAGAGCACGAAGTGTCGACGATGCCCATGAAGAGCTTCATTGCGCGCAGGGGCGATGTCTTCCGCATGGTATCCGCGGGAGGCGGCGGCTACGGCGACCCGCGCGAGCGGGACCCGGCCGCCGTCCGGGAGGACGTGCGGGAGGGGAAGCTGACCCGCGCGGCGGCCCGCGACCTTTACGGCGTCGACATTACAGGCGACTGAGCCGGCCTAAGCCCCTTTTCGCAGCACGGCGCCGGCCCGTTCGCCGGTGAGGGCCCCGTCGCGAAGGGTGACGGTGCCGTTGACCACGACGTGGCGCATGCCCGTCGCGAGCCGGTTGGGTTCGAAGGTGGTGCCGGTGTCGGCAAACGTCTCCGGTTCGAACGCGACGACATCGGCGCGCATGCCCGGCTTGAGCAGACCCCGATCCGGGAGGCCGACGATCTCCGCCGGCAGGCCGCTGAGCCGATACACCGCCTCCTCGGGCGTGAGCCGACCCGTCTCCCGGACCATGAAGCGCCAGAACCAGGAGGCCCACGTGTAGGCGCCCATGAAGGAGGCGCCCGCAAGCGGTCCGTTCAGGGCGAGCGCCGTGGCGTCGGAGGCCGGCACGCAGAGTTCATGGGAGAAGACGTCCTCCTGCTGATCCTCCGAATAGGCGCGGAGGAGCACCATCGGCGCCTTCCCGGCGCCCACGCTGTCGAGCAGCAGGTCGCAGGCGGCGTCGAGGGCGGTGGTGCCCCGGCGGCGCGCGATCTCCTCGAAGTCGAGACGTGCCATGTCCGGCCAGACCTCGTTGTCGACGAGGTAGATCCGGCCCCAGTCCCCGAGCCCGGTGATGATGGATTTGTGGTCGCCGATCTGCGCCCGGCCTTCAGGCGTCCGGAGCAGCCGCGCCTGATCCTCCGGACCCGCCTTCAGCACCTGTGGCGGGAGCATGGCATGGAGGACGGTCAGGCCGTAGAGCCGGGTGTGCATGTCGAACGCGATGTCGTCGCCCGCGGCTCTGGCGGCGTCCACAAGGTCGATGCAGCGGTTCGTCTGGTCGGGCCCGCTTCTGGGGGCGAGGTGGGAAACCTGGAGTCGGATGCCCGCGTGGCGTGCCGTGCGAATCGCCTCGGCCACCGCCTCGTCGGCGCGGTCCTCGCGCTCCCGCGTGTGGGTCGCGTAGAAGCCGCCCCGCCGCGCCGCGACCCGGGCGAGTTCCGTGATCTCCGCCTCCCCGGCGCCCTGCTCCGGCGCGTACTCCAGACCCGTGGAGTAGCCCCAGGCGCCCGCCTCCAGCCCCTCCTCCAGCAGCCGCGTCATGGCCGCGACTTCGTCGTCCGTCGCCGGACGGCCCTCCAGTCCCAGCGTGGCCAGGCGCAGCTGCCCGTTCGGGACCAGCGTCATGACGTTGACGGCGGGTGCGGCCTCCTCGAGCCGATCCAGATAGGCGGCGGGCGTGGACCAGTCCAGCGGCAGGCTGCCGTCGAAGCCGTAGATGATGCGGCTCGACAACTCCGCATCCCTGATCGGAAAGCAGCCATGACCGCAGTTGCCGATGACCTCCGTCGTCACGCCCTGGTGGATGGCGCTGACCGCCCGCGGGTCCACGAGTAGCGTGTAGTCGGAGTGGCTGTGGACGTCGATGAAGCCGGGCGCGACGGCGAGACCGCGGGCGTCCAGCTCCGTGGCCGCTTCCGCCTCGACGGCACCCACGTGGGTAATCCAGCCCTCGTGAACGATCACATCGGCCCTGACCGGCTCCGCCCCCGTACCGTCGAACACCAGACCGCCGCGAATGACCAGGTCAGGGCTCATGGAATCGGGTCGCTCGTCGTGACGCTCAGGTTCTAGCCCGGAGGGTAGGCATCGGCGATGCGGGCGCGCTGGCGGACGAGGGCGAGGACCACGTCGATCGTGGGAGTGGGGACGTCGACCATGCGCCCCATCTCCTGGACCGCCGTGACGAGGGCGTCGATCTCCATCGGACGACCCTTGTCGAGGTCCTGCAGCATCGAGGTACGGTGCTCGCCCACGGCCGCGATCCCCTCGATTCGCCGCTCGATGTCGATCGAAAAGCGGGCGCCCAGGGCTTCGGCCACGGCCTGTCCTTCGAGCATCATCGCCTTCGCGACCGCGCGCGTGTCGGGGTCTCCGGCTATGGTCCCCAGCGTCCCCAGCGTGAGCGCGCTGATCGGGTTGAAGGCGAGGTTCCCCCACAGCTTCACCCACATCTCGTTCCGGATCCCCCGGACCGGAGCCCGAAAGCCGGCTTCGATCATCGCCTTCGCGAGCCGCCGCACGCGTTCGGTCTTCTCGCCGCTGGGCTCGCCGAGCGTGAACCGGTTGTATTTCAGGTGCCGGATGACGCCGGGTTCCGACACCTCGGTGGCCGCATACACCACGCAGCCGATCACGCGTTCCGGACCGATCCCGTCCCACTGCACGCCGTCGGGGTCGAGGCTCTCGAGCCGGCGGTCCCGCCACGGTCCCTCGAGTTCGTAGAAGTACCACCACGGGAGACCGTTCGTCGCCATGACGACGGCGGTGTCGGGCCCGAGCAGCGGCCGCATCGGCTCCACGATCCGGGGGACGGAATGCGCCTTGAGCGTGACGATCACGTAGTCCTGAGGCCCCGCCTCCGACGGATCGTCCGTGCAGACCGGGTGCGCGACACGCTCCTCGCCGTCGATCAGCAGCCGCACGCCGTGTTGTTGCATCGCCTTCAGGTGGGGGCCGCGCGCGATGAGGGTGACGTCTCGACCCGCGAGGGAAAGCTGCGCGCCGAGGTATCCCCCGATCGCGCCGGCCCCGTAGATGCAGATCCGCATCAGCCGGCGGCGGTCAGGTCAGGCCGAGCTTCTCGGCCATGCCGATGCGCTGGAGCTTGCCGGTGGGACCCTTGGGGATGTCGTCCATGATGAGGATCTTCCGCGGCACCTTGAAGTCGGCGAGGCGGTCCGCCGCGAACGCCCGGATCTCCTCCGGCGTCGCGGTCATGCCCAGGCGGAGTACCGCCGCGGCCGCGACCTCCTCGCCCAGCTTCGGGTGCGGCATCGCAAACGCCACCACCTGGCGGATCGCGGGATGGTCGAGGATCGCCTCGTCGATCTCGCGCGGCGATATCTTCTCCCCGCCGCGGTTGATGATCTCCTTCAGACGACCCGTGATCCTCAGGTATCCCTCGGCATCCATCACGCCCTCGTCGCCCGTGCGCAACCACCCATCCGTGAACGCCTCGGCGTTCGCCGCGGGGTTGCTCTCGTATCCCCGCGTGACGTTCGCGCCGCGAATCACGATCTCGCCCACTTCGCCCGCCGGCAGGAGCTGCGGGCCCGCCTCGGCCATCACCGACACCTCGGGGCCGGCCGCGACGCCCACCGTCCCCGGCTTCCGCACCGCGGGGGGGAGCGGGTTGCTCGTCATCTGGTGTGCGGCCTCGGTCATGGCGTACGACTCGATGACCGGCACGCCGAACGTCGCCTCGAGTTCCGCCATCACCTGCGGCAGGAGGGGAGCCGAGGCCGAGCGGATGAAGCGCAGGCCGGCCCGTTCGATCACGTCCCGATTCCTTGGCGCGCGCACGAGGATCGCCTGGTGCATGGTGGGAACGGCGGAGTAGTAGGTCGGCCGCGCCTCATCGAGCCACGAGAAGAAGCGCAGCGCGTTGAAGCCGGGCGTGGCGAAGATCGAGCCGCCGACGCGGAGCGGGGCGAGGACCGCGGCGATGAGCCCGTGGATGTGGAACAGCGGCATCACGTTCAGACAGCGGTCGGCGGCCGTGAGGCGCAGCGTGTGCGCGACGTTGTGCGCCGAGGCGCACACGTTCCGGTGCGAGAGCGGCACGATCTTGGGCCGGGAGGTCGTCCCGGAGGTGTGCAGGATGAGGGCGACGTCGTTCTCTTCCGCGAGGCCGCCCCGGAGGGCGTTCGCTGCCGGGGTCCCGTTCTCGGGGCCCTCGCTGCCCGACCCGTCCCCGCCGGTGCGCGACCGCGCCAGGTGGAACGTCCCGGCCGGCGCCTCCGGGTCTACGCACAACTCGAGTATCGCGATCCCCCGTTCCACGGCCGCGGCCCGCGCCGGCGAGTCGCTCCCGAATTCCAGGATGACCGCCTTCGCGTCGAGATCCGAAAGATAGAACTCGTATTCCGGCTGCCGGTAGACGGGGTTCAGCGGCGCAGCCGTGGCCGCGCACGCCACGGAGACGAAGGCGGAGGCCATCTCGGGCCCGTTGGGGAGGACGATCGCCACCCGATCGTTCCGCCCGATGCCGAACCGGTTAAGGGCGGTCACGGTCTCTTCGACCTGGCGGCGCAGACCCGTGAAGTCGAGCGGATCGCGGCCGGGGGCGTCGATGGCGGGACTCTCCCCCGAACCGCCCGCGAGCAGTCCCCAGACGGTGACGGTATCCGGCATGGTCAGGTCAGGCCGGCCTGACGTCGCCGGGCTTGGTTGAAGGTTCTCGGCACGGACCGCCGACCACGTAAGCTCAGCAGGAGACGCAGCGGTGGTTGTTCTTCGCCCCCAGACTCTCGAGCAGAGCGATCGTCTCCGGGAACGGCTGCACGCGCTGCACCGGCCCGTTGGCCAGGTCGACGGTCGTCTGGCCGTTGCGGGCCACGAGCGTCACGTCGGCGCCCTGTTCGACGAGATAGAGGATCATCTCGTTGTCGCCGCGCGATGCGGCGTGGTGGGCGGGCGTGTAGCCGTTGTGGTCGCGCGCGTTCACGTCGGCGCCGAGCTCCTCGACGAGGAACTTCATCGCCGGAAGCCAGCCGTCCGGCACATGGCGGTGCGAGTTGCCGGCGAAGCCCTGCCCGTAGCCGACGCCGGCCGCCGCATGGATGGGGTGGACGGCCGGACCGCCGACGGGAATCGGGTCGAGCCCGGAGTGATCGATATCGTCTCCGCCACGGCCGTAACGCCGCTGCGGCACCTTCGCCGTCGGCGTCGCCGGATCGGCCCCGTACTCGAGGAGCAGCTTCATGGCTTCGATGTCGAGCGCGTGCGCGGCGCGCCAGAAGGGCGTGGCGCCGGTGCGGTCGACGCCCAGGAGATCCCGGTTGTAGGTCGTGAACCAGAGGGACTTCTCCAGCCGCGCGTTCGGGTCGACGCCCGCTTCGAGCAGCGTCCGCATCACGTCGAGGTACGACCATTCCTGCTGATGCACATCCGTGGGCTGCGGATGCCGGGCCTTCGGCGCCCAGTGCATGTTGATCGCCGCGTACAGCGGGGTGGCGCCGGCGGCGCTCGCGAGGTTGGGGTCGGCGCCACGCGCGAAGAGTTCCATTGCGAGGTCGAAGTGCCCGTTGATCATCGCAATGAGCAGCGGGGTCGTGTCGTCGGCGGCGCTCCGCTGGTCGATGTCCGCACCCCTGTCGAGTAGGGCAAGCGCCGCGTCGCGGTGACCCTCGCGCGCCGCGAGCAGCAGCGCGGTCAACCCGCCGTGCGTGCCGACGAGGTCGGCGTAGTTGCCCAGGCAGCCGGAGCAGGTGGGCTCCTCGGGGTCCTCGAGCCGCACGGTCTGGAGGCCGGGGCCGGGGCCGGCGGTCGGCCTGGGGGCTGCTTCGCGCGGTGACGGGACCGGCGGCGCGCGGCCCGCCCGGCGCGCGGCCACGCGGGCGTTGCGTTCGCGGCGGTCGAGCTGGTCCCACGCGTCGCGCGCCACGATGTCGAGCACGTATGCGGTGGTCGAGGCGTCCGCCCCCGCGTCGATGAGGGCGTCCAGCGCGGCGGCCCGGCCCGCCGCCGCGGCGAACATGAGCGGCGTCTGGCCCCATTCGGGCTCCCGGGCGTTCGGATCGGCGCCGTGGCGCACCAGCGCCTCGATCGCACCGGCGGATCCGGCCGCGGCCGCGAAGTGCAACGCTGTCGCGCCGGTCGACGTCGCGGCGCGCGCGTCGGCCCCCGCTGCCAGCAGCGCCTCGACGAGCGGCGCGTGCGCGGCGCGGCTCGCCACGTGGAGCGGCGTGTGCCCGCCCAGCCGCGTGCCCGCCTCGAGCGCGGCGCCCGCCTCGAGCAGCACCCCGGCCACGTCGGGCCGGCCCTTCATCGCGGCCCAGTGGAGTGCCGTCATGCCGTCGCCCCGCGCCGCGTTCACGTCCGCGCCCGCGGCGAGCAACGACCGCACGGCGTCCAGGTCGCCGCGCATGGCCGCATCGGCCACCGGAGCATCCGGCCCGCCCGACTCCACCGGCGAACCGACCGGCGCGGCGGCCCCGAGCGCAAGCAGCGCCGCGGCCGCGAACACGACCGATCGCGGGCCCCGCATCAGTCCGCCATCTCCGCGAGCGAGAACTCCCCGGTGCTGTTCCCGAAGCTCGTCACGTCGTCCATCCCGAGCCGGTGCATGAGGCTCAGCATCACGTTCGCCATCGGCGTCCCGGGCGCGGCCCGCAGGTGCAGGTTGCCCTCCATCCGCCCCTGCGCGCCGCCCACCACGAAGAGCGGGCACCGCTTGTGGTTGTGCACGTTCGGGTCCCCCATCGGCGACCCATAGACGATCATCGTCTTGTCGAGCAGGTGCGTGTCCCCCTCCATCGACTCCTTCAGCCGGTCGAGGAAGTACGGAACGAGCCCGACGTGGTAGCGGTTGATCTGCGCGAAGTCCGTGATGTTGTTCTCGTTGTCGCCGTGGTGCGACGCCGGGTGGAAGCCCCGGTCGATGCCGCTCTCCGGATAGACCCGCCCCGACGCGTCGCGCCCCATCTTGAACGAGAACACGCGCGTCATGTCCGTCTGGAACGCGAGCGCCTGCAGGTCGAACATCAGCTTCACGTGCTCGTCGAACGAATCGGGCACGCCGGCCGGCGCCTCCGGCAGATCCCGGTCTTCGCCGGATTCGTTGCGCGCCACCACCCGCTGGATGCGGCGCTCGATCTCCCGCACGTTTTCGAGGTAGCGGTCCATGCGCTGCCGGTCGGACGGGTCGAGCCGACCCCTGAGGCTCGCGACCTCGCCGGTGAGGAAGTCGAGGATGCTCGCGCTCGAGCGCTGCCGCGCGGCCCGCGCCTCCGGCGTCCCGCCGGCCCCGAAGAGCTGGTCGAACGCGACCCGCGGATCCCGGATCATCGGAAGCGGCTGCGTCGGCGAAGACCAGCTGATCGTGTCCGTGTAGACGCACGCGTACCCGTACGCGCAGCCCCCCGCCTGGTCGACGTTCTCGATGCAGAGCTGCATGGACGGGATCGGCGTGTCCTGCCCGAACCGGTTCGCGTACAACTGGTCCATCGAGGTTCCCACGAAGACGTCCGAACTCTCCGTCTGTTTCGGATGCGCCTGGGTGAGGAACGTCGCGCTCGACCGGAAGTGGTCGCCCCCGATTTCCTTCGGCTGTCTGGCTTCGGCCGGCTCCACGTCGGTGTCGCTGATGATCGTGAGATAGTCCCGGTACGGCTCGAGCGAACTCAACGCGGTCGGCGAAAGGTCGAAGCCCCGGCCCGTCGCCGCGGGGGACCAGTAATTCTGCGCCGCCCCGAAACCGCTGCTCCCCGCCGAACCGTGCACCATCTCGATACAGACGAGCCGCGTCGGATCCGCGACCTCCCGCGCCCACAGCCGGCCCGCCGGCACCATGGCGTCAAGGAACGGCAGGGCGACCGTCGCCCCCGCGCCCCGGATGAACGTCCGACGAGAGAGGTATTTCCCTGTGATGAACTCCATCAGTCCTCCCGGGATCCCTGGCTTTCCGCCTCCATGTCGTCGACCACGGCCTCGGTCCCCTTCAAGCGGAACGCCGGGCTGTTGACCACGCCGAGGATGAACGCGGACATGCGGTGGTCCTGCTCTGCGGCCTGCCGCGCGATGGACCGCACGGTCGGCATGTCGTAGTACTCGACCCGCCGGCCCAGCGCGTAGGCGAGCAGGTTCTCCGTGAACGCTCGCACGAGCGGCACCGGCCGCGCCAGAAGCGCCGCGCGCAGATCCGCCGCGCTCGTCACCGGCGTGCCGTCGTAGAGTTCGCCCTGTGCATCGATCGGCATCCCGCTGTCCTTGATGCGCCGCGCCCCGGTGCCGTCGAAGTACTCCAGCGCGAGACCGATCGGGTCGATCACGCGGTGGCACGAACGACAGGCCGGGCTCGCCCGGTGCATCTCCAGCCGCTCCCGCACGGTGAGAAAGCGACCCTCCTCGGCCTCCGGCGTCGCCTCCAGGTCGGAGACGTCCGGCGGGGGCGGAGGCGGAGGCGTCCCCAGCAGCACCTCCATCACCCACTTCCCGCGCAGGACCGGAGAGGTCCGGCTGGCGTGCGAGGTGAGGGTGAGGATGCTGCCGTGCCCCATCACGCCGCGGCGCTCGGGTTCGGAGATCTCGACTCTCCGGAAATCCGTCCCCGTCACGCCCGGGATGCCGTAGTGCCGCGCCAGGCGCTCGTTCACGAACGTGTAGTCGGCCGTCAGCAGTTCGAGCAGGCTCCGGTCTTCCTGCACGATCGTGTGGAAGAGCAGTTCCGTCTCGCGGTGCATCGCCTCCTTGAGCTGCTGGTCGAAGTCCGGATAGAGGCGGACATCCGGGTTCATGCCCTCGAGGTCCTGCAGCCGGAACCACTGTCCCGCGAAACGCGTGGCCAGGGCTTCGGCGCGCGGATCGCCCAGCATCCGCCGCACCTGCGCGTCGAGCACGGCCGGGTCGGAGAGCCGGCCCTCGGCGGCGGTCTCCAGCAGTTCGTCGTCCGGGCCCGTGGCCCAGAGGAAGAAGGAGAGCCGCGAGGCGAGATCGTAGTCGTCCAGCGCGTACACTCCGTCCGCTTCGCGCGCGGGACGCTCCTCGAAGCGGAACACGAAGTGGGGGCTGGCGAGGACCCCCTCCCGGTCGGGTATACACATCTGACGCTGCCGGCGAATAGAGAGGTGTTGATGGGGGTGGGCGCCGGGTGGTT
>VXQX01000093.1 GCA_009838765.1 Gemmatimonadales bacterium | reverse complement strand
GCCCCCCGCCGAGCCCGTCCCTGCGCCTGTTCCAGCGGCGCCCGCACCGCTCCCACCCGGGCTCGAGGATCGGGTCGAGGAGGCGAGCCAGATGCGGAAGGCGATCGCGCGCCGGCTCGGCCAGTCGATCGGGCCCGTCCCTCACTTCTTCCTCACGACCGAGGTCGACATGGGCCGGGCGCTCGAGTTGCGCGCGGACCTCAACGCCCGCTTCGCGGACGGCAGGATCGGGGTGACGGACCTGCTCCTGAAGGCGACGGCGGAGGCGCTGAACCGCCACCCGGCGGTCAACGCGTCGTGGGAGGAGAACGCGATCCGCTATCACGGCGCAGTCCACCTCGGCATCGCGGTGGCGCTCGACGAAGGCCTCATCACACCGGTGCTGCGCGACGCGGGCCGCAAGGGGCTGCGGCAGATCTCGGTGGAGGCGCGGGACCTCATCGCCCGGGCGCGGGCGCGGAAGCTCGCACCGGAGGAGTACCAGGGCGGGACCTTCTCGGTCAGCAACCTCGGCATGTTCGAGATCGACCAGTTCACGGCGATCATCAACCCGCCGGAAGCCGGCATCCTCGCCATCGGGCAGACGGTCGAGAAGCCGGTCGCCGTGGATGGCCAGGTCGTCGTCCGCAAGCGGATGCGCGTGACCATGTCGTGCGACCACCGCGTCATCGACGGCGCCACGGGCGCGGCCTTCCTCGCCGCCCTCAAGGCCATGCTCGAGAATCCGCTCGAGATGATCCTCTAGTGTCGTGGCGGGCCGCCGGGCTCGCTGAAACCGGATAAACGAGAGAGTGAAGGGATAGATGTCGGAGACATACGACGTCGTCGTAGTCGGGGCCGGACCGGCCGGCTACGTGTGTGCGATCCGGGCCGCGCAACTCGGCCTCCGGACCGCCTGCGTCGAGAGCGGGTCGTACGAGGGCGGCCTCGGCGGCACCTGCCTCAACTGGGGCTGCATCCCCGCCAAGGCGCTGCTCGAGAGCGCCGCGCTCGCGCACAACCTGCAGCACCACGGCGCCCGCATGGGCGTCAAGCCCGTCGAGGTGGAGTACGACTTCCCGGCCGCCGTGAAGCGGAGCCGCATCATCACCCGGAAGCTCACGGCCGGCGTGAAGTACCTGCTCGGCAAGAACAAGGTCGACATCGTGCAGGGCCGCGGCCGGCTGGCCGGGGCGGGCCGCGTCGCGGTCGAGACGGAGGACGGCGAAACCCGGGAGATCGCGGCCCGCAACGTCGTCTTCGCGACCGGTTCCGTGATGAAGACCTTCCCCGGCTTCGAACTCGACGGCGAGAAGGTGATCGGCAGCCGGGAAGCGCTGGGTCTCCAGGAACTCCCGGCGAAGATGGCGATCGTCGGGGCCGGATTCGTGGGCGTCGAGTTCGCCGACGTGTTCAACGCCTTCGGCGTGGACGTCACGCTCATCGAGGCACTCGAGACGCTCGTACCCTTCGAGGATCCCGAGATCGGGAAAGCGCTCGAACGCTCCTTCAGGAAGCGGGGCATCCGCAATCTCACGAACACTCGCGTCAAGCACCTGGATCGCGACTCGAGCCCAATGGTCCTCACGGTCGTGAACCCGGACGGCAGCGAGACCGCCGAGGAGACGGATCTCGTGCTCATGGCCGTCGGACGGCGACCCGTGAGCGAGAATCTCGGGCTCGAGAAGAACGGGGTCGCCGTGGAGGACGGCTTCATCCGGATCGACGAGTGGTGCCAAACGAACCAGCCCGGCGTCTATGCGATCGGGGACGTGGCCGGGCAGCCGATGCTGGCGCACGTCGGATCGCACGAGGGCATCGTCGCCGCCGAGCATATCGCCGGCGTGGCCCACCACCCGATGACGTATGGGAACATCGCCTCCGTCGGATACTGCCACCCCGAGGTCGCCTCGATCGGCATGTCCGTCGCGCAGGCCGAGGAGGCGGGCCACGAGGTCGTCACCGGCAAGTACCCGCTCGGGGCGCACGGGCGCGCGCTGACCGCCGAATCCGCGGACGGGTTCGTGAAGATCGTGGCGGACGCGAAGTACGGCGAAGTGCTGGGCGTCCACATGATCGGACACAACGTGAGCGAACTCGTGGCGGAGGTCGGCATGGCGCGCGAACTCGAAGCCACGCTGGACGAGATCGTGCGTCACGCGCACGCCCACCCCAGCATGGCCGAGGCCGTGATGGAGGCCGCGTTCGCCGCGCTCGGCCGCTCGATCCACATGTAGGCCGGCGCGGACAGACGGGGTCGGACGGGGCAGGCGGAGGTTCGATGAGCGGGGAGCGGCAACTCCGGGTGGTCGACCTCGGCCGCCGCGAGTACCGCGAGGTGCTCGAACTGCAGCGCTCCATCGCCCGCTGGCGCCGGAACTCTCCGCCGGATCACGACCTCCTGCTCCTCGTCGAACACCTGCCGGTGATCACCTTCGGGCGGGGATCGAGGGAGGACGTCACGCCCCCCGACCCGGCATGGCTCGCCGAGGCGGGGCTGGACCTCGTCGAGATCGAGCGCGGCGGCGACCTCACGTACCACGGCCCCGGCCAGCTCGTGGGCTACCCGATCCTGGACCTCCGAGCGCACCGAAAGGACCTCCACTGGTATCTGCGCCGCATCGAGGAGGTGCTGTTGCGCGCCCTCGCGGAGCACGGCCTCCCCGCGTTCCGGGTCGAGTCGTACACCGGCGTGTGGACGGGTTCTGCACCCGCCGGGAGCCTCGAGACGGTCGAGGACGACGGCTTCGGAACGGTTCCCGCCGGACGCGCGGACGCCCTCATCGGAGCCGGTGCGATTCGCAAGGTCGCTTCGATCGGCGTGCACGCGAGCCGCTGGATCACCTGGCACGGCTTCGCGCTCAACGTGACGCCCGAGCCTCTCGCGAACTTCCGCGGCATCGTGGCGTGCGGGATCCAGGGCGTCCGCATGACGAGCCTCGCGTCCGAGGGCGCCTCCCTCACCCTCGATGATGCCGGCGCAGCCGTGGTGCGCGCGTTTCCCGCGGCCTTCCCGAGCCTCGCGCCGTCACCCGCGCCGGAAGTCGCCCTGCGCATCTGACGTTCCCGCGGGAACGTATTCCACGCGCACCTCACACAACTGCATACGCTCGATGAAGACGGCCCGACCGACCGACCCTCCTCGGCGCCGGGCCCGAGGCCGCCCGCCGCGGAGCTGAGCGCTTCCGTGTAACGTTTGGCCGTCTCGCGGCATATAGGGGCATGAGAGCGTGTCGCGCCGTTCCAAGTCGTCGCGACCGAGGCCGACGCATGCTTCGCCTGGAGTTGTCGATGGTCTACTACGATGTGGGAGACGAAGTCTGGTATAGTCTCCGCGCATGGCGGCTTGTTGGTCGCAGCCACGTTCGCAGTCGCGGCCGCCTTCATCCCCATCGCGACGGATGCGGGCGCCACGACACACCTTGACGGCAACTATCGCGGGACCACACTCAAGACTTTCCCACTGGTCGTCACCGGAACAGCCACTGGCATGACGGACGTCCCCATTACACCAGTCGCGAGTTCATAAAGGAGAATAGGTCGATTGATCCTCCAATCCTCGATCACCCAGCGGTCAGAGGCGATCATCCCGAATCGGAGCCAGCCGCCGAAGAGGGACTCGACGATTCTGGTTCGGGCGAATCTTGGGCGCTGGAATCGCGATTGGATGTCCGCCCTCAGAGAGGGCTCCAGGTGCCGGCGCAGGAAGGGGCGCATCGAGATGTACTGGAACTCCAGCTCCCGCGGTTCATTGGCCGTGGTATCGATCCACAGGATACCCGACACATCAACGACCTCGCGTCCCGGCCGGGGGTCGAACGCCAGCCCGGCGGTGCCTTCATCCTCGGCCTCGGTCATACGCAGGCAATGCGTCGCAAGGAAGCCCGGAGACACCAGCGCGTCTCCATCCGGGACGTAGAACGTGGTTAACGTATCGTTGATGGCCTCGGCGTAGCCGTGCGTCGCAAGGTATCCGGGCGAAGCGTTGTACAGGGATCTCGACTGGACGACGGCTGTGGTGTCGTAACCGTACAGGAACTGCCCACGCCTCCACTCCCTGATCGGTCGTACGATTCGCATCCGCAAGTGGCCGACATCTTCCGTGTTCGACACGGAAGCGAGGATGGGGAGGACCGATTCGTAGAGCTCGAACGCACGCTGCCGCTCCGCAGGCGTGGTGGGACAATCGTTCTGCTCCGTCACTATCAACTCCGGGAGCGGTATCGGACGCACCGGGACCTCAAGGCGCAGCGGGCGGGACGGTGGCGCGGAGTCGATGCGGACCGGGCCCGAGGTCCACGAATCGTAGCCGATGCGCGCCACGCGAAGGCGGTAGGTGCCCGCAGGCGGGAGCGGAAGGTTGAACGCGCCGCTGGCGTTCGACAGCGTCTCCCATACGACGACGCCGTCGAGACCGTCGAGCGACACGACGGCCCCGTCCACCGGCGCGCCGCTGCCCTCCGACACGAGGATGCCCGTCAGCCGAGCACTCGACTCCTGCGCGGCGACCGTGGGCGCAAGCAGGGCCAACGCAGCAAAGCTCGCGGCGAGGGCTGCGCCGATGCGGGCGTAGTCGAACGCGTTCGAAGTCCACGCGGGGGACGACGGATCGCCGGTCATCACGGAGGAAGGTCGGTATCCAGCCGCGAAGCGACTGCAAACGAGCCCACGTTCATCAACTTGAAGTCGTGTGCCAGGGATTCCTCCAAGGGAAACGGTGAGCCGGAAGCGTCGACCCATGGCCACCCACACGCCTCATATGCCCGGAATCGCACCGATGTTCCATGCCCGTTCCGGGACGACCGCGCGTACGGCAGGGAGGGGTGGAGCAGTCCGCGGGGACTCGTGGGCGGCAACGTTGCCGAAACGCGCCTTTGGGCCGACCTTGTGGCCGGTCGCTCACCGACGGGGGCGACCCGATGTCCGTCGCCGAACCGCCGCACAAGGATGGCTTGCGAAGATGACTATGATTCTCGGGATCCTGCTGCTCTGCACGGTCGTTGTCGCCCTCCTGCTCGGACAACTCGCCAGGCTGTCCCTCCGGGAACGCGTCCTTCAGACCAGCGCCATGCTCGCCGCGGCATTCATCTTCTACGGCCTCGTCGTCCTGGTCGAATCCGCCACCCACTAGCTGTCCCGGCGCAAAGCGCACGGTGGGCTAACCGCTCCCTCGCCGTCGCCTCCCGCCGGCGTGTCAGTCGTCTGCGGCGGTGTGAACGGTCGTGGCGGATACGGTCGCGCCGTCGGTCTCATTCGGACCGTATGCGATCTTCGAGCCCTGCCAGGCGGCGATTCCGATCATGAAGGTGGCGAAGAGGCCCAGCAGGAGCACGAAACGCCGCAGCCGGCGGTCGTCCCGCTCGTAGAGCGCGAAGGCGGCGAGCGCGCCGGCGGTGAAGGCGGGGACGGCCGCCCACGTGGCCCAGAAGCGGTGCGTCTGGACGATGCCGGGCCGCACGAAGGTGCGGTCCGCGACGACATCGGCGGCGGCGAGGCCGGTCAGGTAGGCGGGGGCCACGAAGGCACCGGCGATGACGAGGGCCACCAGCCCCCACAACTCGAGCGGCTCGCGGCCTCGGGCCCACCCGTAGAGGCCGACGGCGCTCCCGCTCGCGGCGAGGACGATGGGGAAGGCATGCGTGATGTTGTGCAGGTATTCCCAACTCACCGGACCGCGCCCCCGCCCCGTGCGCCCTCCACGCTCCGTGCGCTACCCCGCTTCGTGATCATCTTGACACGCCTTCCAGCCCGACTAGAATATCGCTTCCCAACTCCGGCCCCCTTCGTCTAGTGGCCCAGGATACCTGGTTCTCAGCCAGGAGACAGGGGTTCGATTCCCCTAGGGGGTATAAGGCGCCGCGGCGGGTCCCGACCGGACCTCCGCGGCGCTTGTCACGTCACGACGGTCCGGACGGCCTGGGATCGCGTCACGGCACGTCCGGCGCGACGACGCCGGACGCCCGATCTCGGACCGCCACGCCTCCCGGGCGGTTCGTCTCCCGGGCGGTTCACGCGGTCTCCTGCGACTTGGCGGAGCGCGCGGCGCGCCACTGCCGCCAGCGGAGCCGCGCGATCATCGAAAGGATGCCGGCGCTGGCGCCTGCGACCCCCCGGACCGTGCCTCCCACCTTCGAGCGGCCGAAACGGCGCCGCAAGGTGTCGACGGGCACTTCGGCGACGCGCAGATCGTGCTGGATGGCCTTGATCTGCATCTCCACGGTCCAGCCGTACGTGCGGTCGCCCATGTCGAGGCGGCGCAGCGCCTCGGCCCGTATGGCGCGGTAGGGACCGAGGTCGGTCACCTCCGCTCCCCACAGCAGACGTACGAGCACAGCGGCCACGCGGTTGCCCGCGATCTGGGGCGCCGACAGGGCGCCCGGCTCCCTCCGGCCCAGGGCGCGCGATCCGATCGCGAGGTCGGCCCCGCCGGCGACGGCTTCGAGCAGCCGGAGTCCCTGCGCCGCCTCGAACGACCGGTCGCCGTCCGTGAACAGCACGATGTCGACGGGGCGCAGGTGGTCGAGGGCCGTCAGGCAGGCCAGCCCGTAGCCCGGCGTGTCCTGCCGGACGGTCCGCGCCCCCGCCTCGCGCGCGCGGGCCGCGGTCGCGTCCGTCGACCCGTTGTCGCAGACGACGAAATCGTCGATCACGCGCCGGCCGCGGTCATCGCGCAGCGCGAGCAGGTCGGCGACGACATCGCCGATATTCCCCTCCTCGTCCCGCGCCGGCACGACCGCGCCCACCGTCATTCCCCCGTACACGCCGCCCCGGCCCTCGGCCTACTCGCTCCGGCTCAGAAGTCGACCTGGGCGAGGAACTGAAACTGGCCGTCGGACAGCGTCGGCGCGTGGGGCGAGTCGTCGAGGGCGCTGGCGTACTGCAGCCCGAACCTCGCGTAGCCGTCGGGATACAGGTTCAGTCCGAACACCATGAACTTCCGGTCGGCGCCCAGAGCCGGCCGGAATCCATCGTACCGCACGACGGCCTCAAGCAGCCCCCAGGGCCGATAGCCGAACTGCACCCAGCCGCCGTACGCCTCCGTCTCGGCCGGCCCGCTCCCGGTGAGCGGCGCATCGAGATCGAAGTCCGCCCGCAGGTACTCGCCCGTCAGCGTCAGGCTGGCGTAGGAGACCTGAACGTCCGCACCCCAGTACAGGCGGCTGCCCGCAAAATCGGACGTGATCCCGGGTGCCGCCGAGCGGTCTCCGGTGATGATGCCCTTTCCGAGCGGCGCGGATGTGTCCTCCGAATAGGCGAGGGAAGCTCCCGCCTGTACGACGAGTTCGTCGTAGAAGGCGATCGTGCCGATCGAGTTGTACTGCAGGCGGCCGGCAAACATGTAGTTGTCGCCGTCGTTCGTGACGGAGCGGCCGTTGCCATTGTAGAGGCCGGCCCCGTAGGTGAACCGGCCCTCGAGCGCCTGCCCGCCCGCCTGCACGCCGATCTGCCGGTCCGGCCTGAGGGCGGTCGCGGCCTGGGAGCGTTCGACGAACGTGATGTCACTGCGCGACACCGTGGCTTCGTAGCCGAAGTAGGGCTTGAACATGCCGATGCTGAGTTCGAATTCCGGAATCACCGGCATCGTGACCACCGCGTCGTGGATCCGGTACGCGTCCCGCCCCGCGTCGTAGCGGACAACGAACTTGTAGTCGAAGACGAGCCCGACGGCGCCCTCCACCTTGAGGCGGGATTCGAAGAGCCGGAATCCCTGCCCGCCGAGGGTGGAATCCGAATGCGCCCGGGCTCCGGCCCGCAGCAGCCCCCCGACCTCGATCGGGGAGGCCTCCTGCGCCGCCATTCCCGCCGGAATGGCCAGGCCAAGCGCGACGACCGTGCGCGCGCACATTCTCGCGATCATGTATCACTCCTCATCTTGTTTCGGGTTCATCGGATTCGTCGACATCGAAGTTCGCGTGGAGGTGGCGCCAACCTCCCAGGCCGATCGCCGCGTTGATCCAGAAGTGCCCGACGATGGACGGGAACAGACTTTCCGTCCAGATGACGGTCGCCGCGAGCACGACGCCGAGCGCCGTCGCCCGGACCACGCCGACCAGCTTCTGGTATCCGTGAGCGAGTCCGAAGGACACGGAGACCAGCGCCACGCCGAGCCACGGGTTGCCGGTCCATGCCGAGACGGCCCACAGGCCGAATCCACGATAGGCATACTCCTCGCAGACCGCAGCGATCCCGGAGAGCGCGAGAAACCAGCGTTTTTCCGAGGCGTTTCGCGGCATCAGCAGCAGCACCGCCGCGGTCTCCCGGAGCCCGGCGAGCCGTCCGGCCGCGGTGATCAGCCAGGCGGCCAGGAGCCCGACGGCGGCCACGCCCAGGCCCCGGAACAGCGCGGGCGCCGGCGCGTCGACCCGCCAGCCCAGCGCGGCCGCGGGGACGTTCTGCCACGCCGCGACGCCGAGCGTCACCAGGCCGAGCACGACGAGCGATGCCCCTACCGACACGTACAGCAGACGGCGGTGTTTCGCCGCTGCGGCGAGATCGGCCCCGCGGCGGGCATCGAGGGCGGCGAGGAGGGGCATGCCGATCAGGAGCAGCAGGGCGTACGCCGCCGCGATCGGGGTCGGAGTCTCCGGCATCGCGGAGGGATAACGCGGCGCGGGCGCCGCGTGCAACACGCGCACCGGACGACGGGGGCCGGGCCCGTTGACAGCGGGGCGCGGTTCGGGGACGTTCACCCGACCGTCGGCCTCCGGACCGACGGCATTTCACTCGAACGACGACTGCGGAACGCGCATGCCGCTCGATATCGCGATCGCCCAGTTCCGGCCCTCCAAGGGCGACTTCGACGCGACGCTGGACGGCTGCGCGGGGATCATCCGGCGCGCGGCCGGGGCGGAACGGCGGCCGCGCCTGATCGTGTTCCCGGAGACCGCGCTCACCGGCTATTTCCTGGAGGGCGGAGTTCGCGAACAGGCCATCGCGGCCCCGGAACTGTTCGAGGCCCTCAACGCGCGCGTCGGCGAAGATGCGGACGGTCTCGATGTCGCGATCGGCTTTTACGAGCGGGACGCGGCGGGCATCTACAACTCGGCCCTCTACGCGACGCTGGGGCCCGGCGGCGGGATCCTCCACGTCCACCGCAAGGTGTTCCTCGCCACCTACGGCGTCTTCCAGGAAGAGCGGTTCGTCGAGGCGGGGGCCGGCATCCGGGCGTTCGACGCGCCGCCGGGACGCACCGCGCTGCTGATCTGCGAAGACGGCTTTCACTCGGTCTCCGGCACGCTCGCCGCGCTCGACGGCGCGTCGATCATCCTCATTCTCAGCGCCTCGCCGGCGCGGGGGGCCGCCCCCGGAGCCGGAGTACCCGGCAACCTCGTCCGCTGGGACGCCCTCGCGAGCGGGATCGCCGCCGAGCATGGGGTGTTCGTCATCGTGTCCCAACTGGTCGGGTTCGAAGGGGGCAAGGGATTCGCCGGCGGGTCCGCGGCCTACGACCCGCGCGGACACCGGCTCCTCGCGGGGCCGCTCTGGGAGGAAGCGGTGCTGCCCGTGCGGGTCGACCTCGACGAGGCCGCCCGCGCCCGCACCGAAGAGCCGCTTTTTTCGGACCTCGAACGGTCCTGGACCCGTCTTCTCGTGAACAGTCCGGGATCCGGCGTGCGCCGGCCGGCTCCCGACGGCGAATGACCGGCGCCTGGCCGCCGGCGGGCACCGCGGAGGCCCGCGCTCCGCACCCCGCCGACCGAGGCCCGCTCGACATCGATACGGACCTCGTGCGGGATTGGCTCGTCCAGTTCCTTCGAGAGGAGATCGAGCGTCGGCGCGGTTTCCGCCGCGTCGTGGTCGGGCTGTCGGGAGGGGTGGATTCCGCCCTCACGGCTGCGCTGTGCGTGGAAGCTCTCGGTCCCGAAGCAGTGCTCGCCCTCCTGTTGCCCTACCGGACCTCGAGCCCCCGGAGCCGCGAGCACGCGCTCCTCGTGGCGGGGAAATTCGGGATTCCGACGCGCACGATCGATATCACGCGGGCCGTGGACGGCTATCTCGACGAATTCGAGCCCGAGGCGGGCGGACACCGGAGGGGCAATGTGGCCGCGCGCCAGCGCATGATCGTCCTCTTCGACCAGGCCTTCAAGCTCTCCGCCCTCCCCGTCGGTACCGGAAACAAATCCGAGCGTCTCCTCGGCTACTATACCTGGCACGCGGACGACTCCCCGCCGGTGAACCCGCTCGGAGACCTGTTCAAGAGCCAGGTATGGGCGCTCGCGCGGGCCATCGGCGTTCCCGTCGAGGTGGTCGACAAGCCGGCGACGGCGGATCTGATCCAGGGGCAGACGGATGAGGACGACCTTGGCGCCACGTACCCCGAAGCCGACCTCATCCTCCACCACCTCACTTCCGGACGCGGGGCGGATGATCTCGTCGAAGCGGGGTTCGAGAGAACGAAGGTCGAACTCGTCGCCCGGCGACTCGAAAGCACGCACTGGAAACGCCACCTGCCGACGGTCGCGATGCTCTCGCCGACCGCGATCGGGGAATGGTACCTGAGACCGGTGGACTACTGACGGACTTGTCATGGGGGGAGGATAGGCGGGCCGGGTAACGCCCCCGGACGGGAAGCGTCACGAGTTTGTCACAACCGTTTGCCGGAAAACGCGTCACGCCGCGCCGGTGTTTACGATATGGTTACAAAAACGTTACGATTCCGACGGCAGCCATGAGCCAGGTTAGCGCATGGTGAAGATGGCGGACGCACGGATCCTGGTAGTGGATGACGAGCCGGATATCCTCAGCGTACTCGTGTATCACCTGAGTCGCGAAGGATACCGGGTGACCACGGCCGTGAACGGTCAGGGGGCGCTGACCATGGCGGACGCCGAGCGCCCAGACCTCATCATCCTCGATCTCATGCTGCCGGGCATGGACGGATACGAGGTGCTGCAGCGGCTCAGGCGGGCTGACCGCACGAGCGCGATACCCGTCATCCTGCTCACGGCGAGGCGGGCAGAGGACGAGAGGGTCAGGGGATTCGAGGTCGGGGCCGACGACTACATCACGAAGCCGTTCAGCGCACGCGAACTCACGCTCCGCGTCGAGGCGCTGCTGCGGCGCGCGAAGGCGGAACCCGTTTCCGCTTCGCGGAGGATTGCCGTGGGTCCGGTGGAACTCGACCGCGAGGCGCATCGGGCCTTCTCGGACGGCGCCGAGGTCGACCTGACACCGCTGGAGTACCGGTTGCTCGAAGTTCTGCTGGAGCGGCGGGGACGGGTGCAGAGTCGCCGCCAACTGCTCCAGGCCGTCTGGGATACGAACGCGGCGATCGAGACGCGCACGGTCGACATGCACGTCGCCCGCCTGCGCACGAAGCTCGGGGGCGCCGCCCCGCTGATCGAGACGGTTCGAGGGATCGGCTACCGGTTCCGGGCACTCGACAAGTAGTCCGCGCAAGGTGAGACTCGCGAACCGCTTTTTCCTCGCCGCGGGGGCGGTGCTCTTCGTGGCGTATATCGCCGCCTGGTTCGTGTTCCGGCTCGACACGAGAGGCGTAGTGGTCGAGTCGGCCGTTCTCGGCGGCATTCTGATCCTGCTGTGGCCCGCCACCCGGCTCGCGGCCCGCCGGATCGAGGCGGAAGTCGACCAGGCGCGGGAGACCGTGGACCGCATCGCTTCCGGCGATCTCGATCCTTCCATCGGCCCGACGGGTTCGGGCCCGATCAGTTCCCTGAACCGGGCGATCGGCCGCATGGCCGACCGGGTGCGGGACCGCGTGGCCCATTCCGAACGGGAATCCAGCGACCTCCGGATCCTGTTCGACGAGCTGGAGGACGGGCTCGCCTTCATCGACCGGGACGGGCTCGTGAGCCTCTGCAACACGGCGTTCGAACGCTGGGCGGGACGCGCCGTCTCGCCGGGCGTTCGCATAGGGACGCTGTTCCGGTCGCCCCGCATCGCCCAGGCGGTGAGCGCCGCGCGGCAGGGCGAATCCACCACTGTCGAGGTCGAACTCGGCGAGCATACCGTGTTGATGTCGACCCGTCCCCACCGCTCGGGCGCGGTCATCGTGCTGCACGATCTCACGGTGATGCGGCGTCTCGAAGGGGTCCGGCGCGATTTCGTCGCGAACGTGTCCCACGAACTCAAGACCCCGCTGACGAGCGTGGTCGGGTTCGCGGAGGCGCTCTCGGAGGGTGGACTCGACTCCAGCCACGCGCGCGATTTCGCCCGGCGCATCCTCGTCAACGCGACGCGCATGCGGCACCTGGTGGAGGACCTCCTCGACCTCTCGCTGCTGGAGTCCGGCAGTTGGAGTCCGGAGCCGCAGCCGGTGTCCGTGGGGGCCGTCGCCCTGGAGGTCTGGGAGACGCTCTCGCCGCGGGTGCGCGGAGAGGAGGTGACGCTGGACGTCTCCGGCCCGCGGGAGCCCGCGTACGTCGACCCGGACGCGATTCGGCAGGTGTTGCGCAACCTCCTGGACAACGCGGCGCGCTACAGCGATGACGACCCGAACATCGCCGTGCGGATCCGGTCCGACGGGGAGTTCCAGCGCGTCGAGGTCACGGACCGGGGGCCGGGAATCCCGTCGGTGCACGTGGAGCGCGTGTTCGAGCGGTTTTATCGGGTCGATCCGGCGCGTTCGCGCGCCCGCGGGGGCACCGGACTCGGACTCGCGATCGTCAAGCACTTCGTCGAGGCGCACGGGGGCGAGGTCGGCATCGACAGCGCGCTCGGCCGCGGCACGACCGTGTGGTTCACCCTTCCCGTCGCGGCGCAGATCCCGGACGAGGAGACGTTCGATGTCCCGGCCTAGCAGCCCGTGGCAAGACCGTGCGTCAGCGCCGAGCGTTGGCGCGCTGCGGGTGCTGGCGGTCCTCTCAGGCTGGGGCTGCGGCGCCGGCGGAAGCGCCGGAGCCTCATCGGAACTCATCGAGATTGATGGCTCGAGCACCGTGTTTCCGATCAGCCAGGCGATGGCCGAGGAGTTCCAGATCGCCGGCGGGCGCGCGGTCCGCGTGTCCGTCGGCGTCTCCGGCACGGGCGGCGGGTTCCAGCGGTTCTGCAATGGCGAGACGGACATCACGAACGCTTCGCGGCAGATCGACGAAGCCGAGGCGGCGTCCTGCCGGGCGGAGGGCATCGAACCGGTCGAACTCCAGATCGCCCGGGACGGCCTCACGCTGGTCGTGCACCCCTCCAACGACTGGGTCGCCTGTGTCAGCGTGGCTGAACTCCGGCGCGTATGGATGCCCGGGTCCGGGATCGAGCGATGGAGCCAACTCCGCCCGGACTGGCCGGATGAGGAACTGAAGCTGTACGGCCCCGACACCGATTCCGGCACCTTCGACTACTTCACGGCCGCCGTGGTCGGCGAGGCGGGCGCGAGCCGGAGCGACTACACCGCCAGCGCAGACGACAACATGCTCGTCGGGGGGGTGAGCGGCGACCCCGGCGCGCTCGGCTACTTCGGCTACGCGTACTTCGAGGACAACCAGGAGCAGCTGCGCGCCCTCGAAGTCGACGGGGGCGACGGTTGCGTCGCGCCGTCCCGCGAAACGATCCTGAACGGCACGTATACGCCGCTCGCTCGACCGATGTACATCTACATTCGGCGCGACGCGCTCGACCGGCCGGAGGTCCGCGCGTTCGTGCACTTCTACCTCGAACAGGCGGCGACCCTGATCCCGGAGACGGGATACATACCGCTCGAGCCGGACGCCTATGCGGAAATCCGAGCCCGGATCGGTTAGCCGTCACACCAGGGTCGGCGAGCGCCTGATCGGGGCGCTCCTCTTCGGCTCCGAAGCGCTCTCGATCCTGGCGACGGTCGGAATCGTCGTCGTGCTGCTCACCGAATCGCTGGGTTTCTTCGCCGAGGTATCCCCCGTCGAGTTCCTCGCGGGGACGCGATGGTCTCCGGACCTCGTGCCGCGGTCGTTCGGCATCCTCCCGCTCGTCAACGGAACCCTTCTCGTCGCGGCCGGCGCGGCGCTGATCGCGCTCCCGACCGGGCTCGCGACGGCCATCTACCTGAGCGAGTTCGCGTCGCTCCGGACGAAGCGGACCGTGAAGCCGGCGCTCGAGATTCTCGCGGGGATCCCGACGGTCGTCTACGGATACTTCGCCGTGACCCTCGTCACGCCGGTCCTCCGGACGCTCTTTCCGGGGGTCGGGGTCTTCAACGCCGCGAGCGCCGCCATCGTCGTGGGCATCATGATCCTTCCGATGGTGTCGTCCCTCTCCGAGGACGCGCTGAGCGCGGTCCCCGACTCCCTGCGCGAGGCCGCGTACGGCGTCGGGGCCACCCGGTTCGAGGTGGCGACCCGGATCGTGGTGCCGGCGGGTCTGCCCGGCATCGCCGCCAGCTTCATCCTCGCGATCTCGCGCGCCATCGCCGAAACGATCGTCGTGACGCTGGCCGCCGGCGCGACGCCGGGGATGACCCTTGACCTCCTCCAGAGCGTTCAGACGATGACGGCCTACATCGTGCAGGTGAGCCTGGGCGACGCGCCCTCCGGGTCGATCGAGTACCGGACGCTGTTCGCCGTCGGCCTCCTTCTCTTCCTCATCACGCTGGCCCTCAACCTGCTGAGCCAGCGCATGACGACCCGTTTCCGGGAGAGCTTCCGGTGAGCCCCGGGGCGCCCCGCGGTGGCCGGTTCGACCCGCGCCTCGAGGCCCGCCGCCGGGCCGGGGTCCGGTTCATGTGGCTCTGCCGCCTCGCGGTGGCCTTCGGGGTCGCGTCCCTCGTCGTCCTCCTCGTGAGCCTCGCGGCGGACGGACTCCCGGCGCTCTCCTTCGAGTTCCTGACCAGCTACCCGTCCCGCTTCCCGGAGCGGGCCGGCGTCCGCTCCGCGATCCTCGGGAGCGCGTGGATGCTCGCGCTCGTCGCCGTGATGTCCTTCCCGCTCGGCGTCGGCGCTGCGCTGTACCTCGAGGAGTACGCCCCGACGAACCGCTTCACGACTCTCCTGAAGACGAACATCGCGAACCTCGCCAGCGTGCCCTCCATCGTGTACGGAATCCTCGGACTCGCCGTGTTCGTCCGCTTCCTGGCGCTCGAACGGAGCCTGCTCGCGGGAGCGGCGACGCTGTCGCTGCTCGTGCTGCCGATCGTGAACATCGCTGCCCGGGAGGCGATCCGCGCCGTTCCGGACTCGCTGCGGGAAGCCGCCTACGCGCTCGGCGCCACGCGCTGGCAGGCCATCCGCCACCACGTGCTCCCCGCGGCCATGCCCGGCATCCTCTCCGGCACCATCCTCGGCCTCTCGCGGGCGGGGGGAGAGACCGCCCCGCTGCTCATCATCGGGGCGCTGACGTTCATCGCCTTCGACCCGCTCTCGCCCATGGATCCCTTCACGGCCCTGCCGATCCAGATCTTCAACTGGACCACGGATCCGCGCGGGGAGTTCCATGCGCTGGCGGCAGGGGCCATTGTGGTACTGCTGGGCGTGCTGCTCATGATGAACGCGGCCGCGATTCTGATTCGTAACCGATTCGAGAGGTGACGGTGGCTCCGGAAGCGGTGCTCGAGACCGTCGGGCTCGGCGTTCGCTACGGCGAGACGCGGGTCATCGAGGACATCTCGCTCACGATTCCGAAACGGCGGGTGGTCGCCTTCATCGGGCCCTCGGGCTGCGGCAAGAGCACGCTCCTGCGCTGCTTCAACCGGATGAACGACCTCGTGCCGACGGCCCGCGTCACCGGCCAGGTCCTCTTCCGCGGCCGGGACCTCTATGCACCCGGTGTCGAGCCGGCCGACGTCCGGCGCGCCATCGGGATGGTGTTCCAGAAGCCGAACCCGTTCCCGAAGTCGATCTTCGAGAACATCGCGTTCGGCCTGCGGATCAACGGGTTCCAGGATGACATCGGCGACCGGGTGGAGGCATCGCTCCGCGCGGCCGCGCTCTGGGACGAGGTGAGCCACCGTCTCGACGCGGACGCCCTCGGGCTCTCGGCCGGACAGCAGCAGCGGCTCTGCATCGCGAGGGCGCTGGCCGTGGAACCGGAGGTTCTCCTCATGGACGAACCGGCGAGCGCGCTCGACCCGATCGCGACCGGCCGCATGGAGGACCTCATCGGAGAACTGCGCGGAGGCTACACGATCGTGATCGTGACCCATAACATGCAGCAGGCCGCGCGCATCAGCGACGACACGGCCTTCCTCTACATGGGCGAACTCGTCGAGTACAAGGAGACGCAGCGCTTGTTCACCAATCCCGAGGATGAGCGGACCGAGGCCTACATCACGGGCCGGCGGGGCTGACGGACCGGCGGCGATCGATGTCCTTCAGGCAATTCGACGACCGGGTCAGCGACGTCACGCGGACGCTGCACCAGATGGCGCACGACATCGAGGAGCTGGTGCAGCGCGCGGTGGCGCTCGTGGGCCAGCCCACGGTCGATGCCGAGGCGATCCGGGAGGCGGACGACGCCATCGACCGGGCCGAGGTGGAGGTCGAGGAATCCACGGTGGAGATCCTCGCGCTCCACCATCCGGTGGCGAGCGACCTGCGCGTGCTCGTCACGGTCCTCAAGATCAACAACGACCTCGAGCGGATCGGCGACCATGCGGTCAACATCGCCGAAGCGGCGGAACGGCTGGCGAAGGCCGAGAAGAAGGTCCCGGTCCCGCCCGAACTGGACGAGATGAGCCGCATGGCCAGGGCGATGCTGCGCGATGCGCTCGACGCGTTCGTCCACCGGAACGCGGACGCCGCACGCTCCGTGATCGCGCGAGACGACCGGCTGGATCAGCTCCAGGACTCGCTGAGCCGGGTGATGATCACCCATATGCCGGAATACAACCTCTCCGGGTGCCTGCAGGTCATCCTCATTGGCCGCAACCTCGAACGGATCGGCGACCTCGCGACGAACATCGGGGAGGATGTCGTCTACATGGTCCAGGGAATCACGATCCGGCACCAGGAGGGCTCACCGGACCCCGCTTAGCGGGCCGCGGGCGCCTCCCCGTCCGCCGCCCGCCCGTCAGTGCGAGGCGCTCCAGCGGTCGTCCACCTTGCGGCGGCGTTTCCGGACCGCCTTCAACATCCGGTTCTGGTAGTCGATGGGGCGCTCGCCCGGTGCGGGCTCACAGAGTACGTACTCCCCGGACGGCCGCAGGTCCCAGGCGCGCTGATTGTCGCGAAGGGCGAAGCGCAGCGTCTTGCGCAGGCGTTTCCGGATCCGCTTGTCGCGGACGGGCAGCAGCACTTCGACACGGCCGTCGAGGTTTCGGCGGCGCCAGTCCGCGCTCCCGATCCACACCTCGGGGTTCCCGTCGTTCTCCCACCAGAAGATCCGGTCGTGCTCGAGGAATCGGCCGACGATGCTGCGCACGCGGATGTTCTCGCTGAAGCCGGGGATCCCCGGGCGGAGCCGGCACTGGCCGCGGATGATGAGGTCGATCTTCACGCCGGCGGCGGACGCGGCGTAGAGGGCCCGGATCATCTTCGGATCGTCGAGACCGTTCATCTTCAGGATCATGCGACCCTGCCGGCCGGCCTCGACATGCGAGATCTCGCGCTCGATCCGGGCGGTGAGGGCCTGTCGCAGGTCGCGGGGCGCCACGATGAGTTCCTCGTACTGCTGGTCGGGGGCGTACCCGGTCAGGTAGTGGAACAGGTTCACCGCGTCGCGCCCGATCTCCGGACGCGCCGTGAGGATCCCGATGTCCGCGTAGATCTGCGCCGTCTCGGAGTTGTAGTTGCCGGTGCCGATGTGGCAGTAGGTGCGGATCTCGTCCCCTTCCTCGCGGACGACGAGCGCGACCTTCGCGTGCGTCTTCAGCCCGACGAGACCGTACGTCACGTTGACGCCGGCCTCCTCCAGCACGGACGCCCACTCCATGTTGTCGGCTTCGTCGAAGCGGGCCGTGACCTCCACGAGCACGGCGACCGCTTTGCCCGCCTCGGCCGCCCGCACCAGCGCGGCGATGATCCGCGAGTGCTCCGCCGTCCGGTAGAGTGTCTGCTTGATGGCCACGACCGCGGGATCCGCGGCGGCCTCTTCGATGAACTGCTGCACCGTCGCGGTGAAGGACTCGTACGGGTGGTGCACCATGAGATCGCCCGCCCGGATCACCGTGAAGATGTCGGGACGATCCTCCGTCTCGCCTTCGCGGATCAGGCGGGGCGGGATCATCGCCTCCCAGGGTTCGTGGCGGTGCTCCCAGGGGCCCTCGGCCGCGATCTGCCAGAAGCCCGACATCTCGAGCAGTCCCGGGATCTCGTACAGGTCTTCGTCATCCAGCTTGAGTTGGCGAACCAGGAACTGCCGCACGTCTTCGGGCATGCCGGGCTCGACTTCCAGCCGAACGACGCGCGCAAAGCGCCGCTCGCGGATCTCCTCCGAGATCATCTGCAGGAGGTCGTCCGCCACCTCTTCGTCCCGGGCCACGTCCGCGTTGCGGGTGACGCGGAAGAGGGAAGCGCTCTCGATCTTCATCCCGCGGAAGAGTTCGCCCGCGAAGTGCCGCACGACCTGCTCGACGGGGACCACGTGCCCGCTCTCCGGGAGTTCGACCCAGCGCAGCGCCGTGGGGATCTTCACCCGGGCGAAGTGGCGGGTCCGGCGCTCCGGGTGCTCGAGCATCAGGGCGAGCGAGAGGCTCATGTTGGAAAGGAAGGGGAACGGATGCCCCGGGTCGACGGCCAGCGGCGTGAGGACCGGATAGATCCGATCCGCGAACACGCGACGCACGTGGGCGCGTTCCGCTTCGTTCAGGTCCTCGAAGTCGCGCACGGCGATGTCGAGTTCCGCCGCGAGGCGCGGCCGGAGGTCGTCCTCCCAGACCTCGGCCAACCGGGTCCGCATGGTGCGGACGCCCTCGCGCACGAGGTCCAGCTGCTCGGCGGGCCCCAGGCCGTCCGGGGACGGCTTCACCACGCCCGCGCCGAGCACGCGTTTGAGGCCGCCGACCTGCTTCATCACGAATTCGTCGAGGTTGTTCTCCGTGATCGCGAGGAAGCGGAGTCGCTCCAGCAGCGGGGTCCGCTCGTCCATGGCCTGGTAGAGCACGCGCCAGTTGAAATCCAGCCAGCTGAGTTCCGCGTTGAAGTAGAGCGACGGGTGGCTCGGCTTCGCGCCGTCGGGAACGGGCTGCGGCGCCACGGCGCGCGGGAGCATCGGGACGCCCTGGACGCGGTGGCCGACCTGCGGGCCGGACGGACGCGGCGTGGGGTCGGCGCCGTTCGCCGGGGCTGGCGCGACCTCGACGGGCGCCGCGGCCTCCCGTGCCGGAGTCTCGGGTGTCTCGGCCTCCCGTGTCGCGGCCCCCGGCGTCGGGGCCTCGGGCGCCGGGACCTGAACCGGCGGGGCCTCGTGCGGCGCAGGGTTCACGGCGGCGGAGCGGGACGACGCCGTCGGGGAAATCCCGGCGGGACGGCGGCTCCCGTGATGAACCCACGGTCGACGCGAAGTCTCGTTCGAAGTCTCTTTCGACTCGGATGACATACGGCTCTCCGCCACTCTCCTCCGGCCACTTCGCGGGCCGTTTGCGAACGCAGGGCCTGAATCATAAGCCCTGCACCCACCGTTCCGCTTGTTTCGGACGCCTCAGTCGGTCGGAGGCGCGGCGAATTCCGTCGGGGGCCGCGGCGAATTCCGTCGGAGGCCGAGTCGAGTCAGTCGGAGGCCAGGTCGAAGGTGACGTACGGTTCGAGGCCGAAGATGCGGGCGAAGAGCTTCCCCTTTTTTCGCAGCGCCCACTGCTCGAGGAGCAGGCTTCCTCTCCGCTCGAGACGGAGTTCGAGCCTGTGCGCGTGCACGCGCGCCTCGATGCTGTGCACGCGCTGGAGGTGTTCGCGGTCGAGGGAGTCCGCGATGCGGAGGAGGGCGGCGAGCCTCTCCACCCGCTCGCGGTCGCGAGGACCCAGATCGCGGTACAGGTAATGGCCGCCGCGCGGTTCGGCCCGCCGGTGGTAGCGCGCCACCAGGGCGACGAGCGGGAGTTCGTTCGGCGCGATGCCCGGGATCTCGCTGTGAAGTATCAGGTAGAGCGAGTGCTTGTGGTGTTTCGCGTAGGAGACGTGCTGCCCGATGTCGTGCAGGATCGCCCCCGCCAGCAGAATCCGCCGGTCGCGCGGTTCGAGGCCGTGGACCTCGGTGAGCTGGTCGAACAGGGAGAGGGCCAGCGACGCGACGTGTCGCCCGTGATCCTCGTCGAAGAGGTATCGGCGCCCGAGCGTGAGCGCTCCCTCGTGGACGATCCGCTCCAGCCGCCCGAAACCGGCGCCGCCCGTCAACTCGTCGACGAGGTCGAACAGCACGCCCTCCTTCACGCCGACTCCGGGGACGAGAATCTCTTCGGCTCCCGCGAGTTCGGCGACGCGGTCGTACACGATCGCGGCGGGGAGAATCACATCGGCCCGGTCTTCGCGCAGGCCGAGCCGTCCGATGCGCTGGCTGTAGGAGAGGCGGGAAAACTCCTCGATCGCCATGGCGAGTTCGGCCCGCGTGATGCGGCGCGTGCCGTCGGCGGCGCCGTGACCCGCGAGGCGCGCGAGTTCCTCGATGTTGCCGCCGGTGGCGATGAGCTGCACCGGCGTCCAGTGCTTGCTCGCGTGCGGAATGCGCAGCGTGGCGGCGTACTCCGCGAGCAGATTCGCGAAGTGCGCGGGCGCATCGTCCGCCCCCGTGAGTTCCTCGAGCAGCCGGACCGATCCCATCCGGTGCGACTGGCTCCACATGATCCCGGACCGATCCGCCAGCGATACCTCGACGCTCCCGCCGCCGAGATCCACGAGCATCCACTTGGCGTCGCCTAAATCGAACCGCTGCTTCACGGACGTCCACACGAGCCGTGCCTCATCCGTACCGGAGATGAGATCGAGCCGGATCCCCGCGTCCGCTTCGATGCGGCGGACGAGATCCGCGCCGTTGCGGCTCTCCCGGACCGCGCTGGTGGCCACGGCGCGCACATGCTCGATTCCCAGGCGGTCGATTTCCTCCCGGAAGCGCCGGAACCCCTCGACCGTCCGGTCGATGGCGGAAGGCGACAGTTCGCCAGTCAGGAAGGCCGAATGGCCCAGCCGGACGGGAACCCGCTCCGAGGCCAGCTCCACGTAGCGCTCCGGGGCGCTGAACTCGGCCGCGACGAAGCGGAACGCGTTCGACCCCACGTCGATGGCGGCCACGCGCAGCGGGAACGGGAGCGGCTCCCGGCCGTCGGCGGTCTCGCGTGGCTGTGCTGGCGTCGCTGTCGTCGTTTGCCGCATCAAGGGCAACGTAGCCGAATCGATGGCGGCGCGCTCCTGTCCCCGGCCCGCAGCCGAAGGCATCTTGGTGGCCCACGGTCAAGACTCCGGAGGATCAGAATGTCCGTCACCGCTTCGGCGGCCACCGCGTCCCGACGCTTCCGACTCGCCCGCTGCGTGGGCGGCCTGTTCGTTTGCCCGACTTCTCCGACGGCGAGCGACGGCACCATCGCCCTCGACCGGCTCGACTTCCGCGCGGATGAGATCGGGCTCGCGCGATGAGCGATGTCGGACCGCTGGCGTACCTGGCGCTTCTCGCCCTCCTCGCCCCCTTCGGGGCGCACCGGCTGCGTCTGCTCTGGCTGCGGATGCGCCGGCCCGCCCGGGTGGAATCGCGCGCCTGGGACGGCCCGCTACCGGTCGTCACGGTACAGCTGCCCGTCTTCAACGAAGCCAACGTCGTCGAACGGCTCATCGACGCGGCCTGCCGCCTGCGCTATCCGGCGGACCGCCTCGAAATCCAGCTGCTGGACGACTCGGACGACGAGACGGTGGCGATCGCCGCGCGGCGGGTGCGCGAATGGCGGGCGCGCGGGATCGACATCCGGCACGTGCGGCGGGGATCCCGCGAGGGGTTCAAGGCCGGCGCGCTCGCTCACGGCGTATCCCTCGCCCGCGGCGACTTCCTGCTCGTCCTGGACGCGGACTTCGTTCCGTCCCCGGAGTTGATCCGGGAGTTGCTCCCCCCGTTCACGGACCCCGGCGTGGGGGCGGTGCAGGCGGCCTGGGATCACCTCTCGCCCGACGCGAGCTGGCTGACGCGAGCCCAGGCGCTCTTCCTCGACGCGCACTTCGCGATCGAGCACGAGGCGCGATACCGCGCCGGTCTCTTCTTCAACTTCAACGGCTCCGGCGGAATGTGGCGCAAGGCGTGCGTGCAGGCGGCGGGGGGTTGGCAGAGCGACACGCTGACCGAGGACGTCGACCTCAGCTACCGCGCCCAGCTCGCGGGCTGGCGATTCGTGTACCGGGACGATGTCCGAGTGCCCGCCGAGCTGCCCGCGAATCTGCGCGCGGTGGAGATCCAGCAGAGCCGGTGGACGCAGGGCGGCATCCAGAGCGCACGGAAGCTGTTGCCGCGGATCTGGCGCGCCCCCGTGCCGGCGGCGATCAAGTTCGAGGCGACAGCCCATCTCGTGGGCCACGTCGTCCATCCGCTGACGCTCACGATGGCGGCCGCGCTCGCGGGGGCCGGGTGGGCGACGGCGACCGGCTTCGGCCTCCCGGTCGCCGTTCATGTCGCCGCCGTGCTCCTCGCCACCGTCCCGTTCGTGCTCTTCTACGGGTCCGCCGGGTGGATCCGCGGGCGCCGGCGACTCGGACGCCGCATCGTCGAAGCGCTGCTCCTCGGGCTGGGGCTCGGCGTGCCCCTCACCTTTGCCGTCGCGCGAGCCTGCCGCGGCACCCGCACGCCCTTCGTCCGCACGCCGAAGCGCGGCTTCCAACCCGTCGTGGCGTATCGGGTCCGGCTCTCGAGCGGGCCCGCGCTCCTGCGCCTGGCACTTGCCGCGACGCTCGCCGGCGCCGTCGTGAACACGGCGCTCGTCGGATCACCCGCCGTCCTGCCCTTCACGGCCCTCTTCGCCGCGGGGTACGCCCTCACCGCGCGCGAGTCCCTGAGAACCGCGCCCGCGCCAGCCATCCCAGGCCAGGAGGGCCAGCGGCGGCCCGTGGATCACCCACGCTAGCCAGGCCGGTTCCGGCCACGCCCCTGTGGCGATGTAGGCGTCCCTCCCGGCGTACGCGAGGAACACGGTCCCGCTGAACAGGAGCCACCCCCGATTCGCCGAGAGACAGGCGAACGGCAGCACCCAGAGGAGATACCACGGGTGGAGGGTCGGAGAGAGGAGGAGGGCGGCTCCGATCGTCCACAGGAGCGCGCGTTCCAGCGGCCAGCGGCGGAGCGCGGCGCGTAACGCGATGGCGCCGACGATCGACGCGCCGATCCACTTCGCGAGATCCGGGTGCCCGGGCAACTGTTCGAGGACCCGGTAGAGGCCGCCGTTGAACGCCCAGAGGTCCGTGTAGGTCCGCAGACCATCGAAGAGGGCGGACCCCGCGCCGACATACGGCACATAGAGAAGGAGGGGCACGACGACGGCGGCGGCCAGCGCCCCGGGGCCGCGCAGCCGGAAGAGAGCCGGGAGCGCGGCGAGAGGGGCGAACTTCACCGCGCCGCCGAGCCCGAGCAGGGCGCCGGATCGCCACGCCGGGACCGCTGCGCTGCCCGCGAGCGCCACGGCGCCCAGCATGGGGGCGACCCCGAACGGGTCGAGATGCCCGCTCCAGGCCACTTCGACGACGACGAGCGGCGACCAGAGGTAGAGCAGGAGCGGGAGCGCGCTCCGGCCGGACGAAAGCCTGTCGATCAGCCGTGCCACCAGCAGGTCCGCCGCGAGCCACGCCAGCTTGAAGATCCACCACGCGGGGCCGGCCGAGGCCAGAAGCGCGAAGACGATCTGAGCCCCCGGCGGATAGATCGTGGGCACGTCCGCGTGATTGATGAGCGGCCACCATGCGGTGCGCAGCTCTTCGAGCGCCGTCGCCGAGGGGGGATGTGCGTAGGGATTCACGCCGGCGGACTGTACCCAGCCGTCCCACAGGTACCGGTAGATGTCCTCGGAAAGGGCGGGCGCCGAGGGGACGACGCCCGCTCGGAGGGCGATTCCGGCGGTCCAGACATGCCGGCGGATCGAACCCGCCCGGCGTGGCGCGGCGGCGCAACGGGCCGCCCCGAGATAGGCCGCGAACGCCACGACCCACAGCGGAATCGCCGGCCACGGAGTACCGGATCCACCCCAGGCCATGCCCCAGAGCGCCGCCGCTTCGACGGCCACGAGGAGCCAGAGCCAGCCTGGCCGGCCTGCGCCTGTGTCAGCGGGTGACCCCGCCGACGTCACCGCCGGGCCGAAAGGAAGAGCTGTCGCAACATGGGCTCGGGGAGTTCGACGGCCCGCTCGACGACGCGCGCCACCGTTTCCTCCATGATCACGGGAGCCGTGTCGTACCTCTCGTCGTCGAGCCGAAAGGAGAGCCAGCCCCGAACGAGGTCTTCGGCGACCGGTTCGGCGACGACCAGGATGTTCCACCGGCGTTCCCCGTCATCGAGGCTCCCGATGGCGGTCTCCTGGCCCGCTTCATCCCACATCCGCAATTGGGGGCGTCCTTCTTCGGCGCTGTCGGCTGCGTCGTTCTGATCTTCAGGCAATACGCCCTCCGATTCCACCGCGACTCAATCGGGCTCGGGGGCCTCTTCCTCCGAACGCTGCCGCCACAGGCCCATCAGGTAGGCTTCATACTCCTCGGGAGCAGCTTCGTAGTCGCGGCGCCACGTCTCGAAATCGGGCAGCGGCACGCTCTCCCGCAGTCGCTTGGTCGCGAGTCGGACCATCGTCTGGAACCCCAGGCGCTCCTGGCCGAACGCCTGCGCGCGGGCTTCCTCTTCCACGATCTCGTAGATGCGCTCTTCGGACAGGGAGAGGAATACTTCGGTGAGTTGAGCCGAGCAGTAGTCGGCGTATTTTGCTCGCAGTACGCCTTCGTCGGACTCCGATCCCCTCTCGGCATCCCGACCGGGCGCTGGACGCTCCGTATCGGAGGACACGGCTATACTCGGCTCGCAATCGCTGGCCAACCCCTCACCTCCCCGCTCGCCACTCCCTGCGCGATGTAGCCCCGGGTGGGACGGGCGTCAACGCCTCCGGCCGGGACCGCGGTCCATGGTCCGCGACGTACGCTTCGCCGACGCGAGCTCGTCGGCCGTCTCTTTCAGCGGTGTCTCGAGGCGGGGGTCTTGAGTTCTTCGAAGATGATGCGGCGGGCCAGGACGTACTGTATGGCACGCTCGAGGAACTCGGGATCTCGCTGGCGCACGGCCTCCACATCCGCGGCAAGCTCCTTGGGGAGATCCACGACGACGTTGACGAGGCTACAGTCGGATGATGCCATCATTGTCAGGGGCACACTCGCAAGAAAATTCGAGGGTTTCGCTCTCTTTATCCGAACGGACGCCGGAGGTCCGCGGCAATCAGGGGCCGTGCGTTTCCCGTCGCGCTTTGAGGATAGGATCGACGTTCCCGGCCCTGCAAGCGGTCCGCCCGTTCGCTCAGGGATCGACGGATTGTGTTATGGGATCGTAAAACGCTGTACAATAGAATGTTGCGTGACTGTTGAATGATCGTCCAAAACTCTCGATCACGTGTGGATTGTGCCGCTAATCCACGGCATGGCAGGGGCGCTCGCGTGCGGCGTTCATGCATGTTACATGCGGCGATGAACGCGCTGTGACGGCGACCCGAAAAGATCGGCGCGCGCATGATTTTTTTCAAAAAATATGGATTGCCGCCGATACGCGGCCCGCTCGCCGGATGCGTCGCCGTTGGGGATCCGGAAGCCGTGGCGGGCCCCACTGCGCCGGCGTTCGAGCGGCGACGACGCCGGGTTTTCGCGCTCGCGGCTGGAGGGCGCGGGACCGTGCGACCCGGGGTGCGGACGGCTATGCTGTGCGCTCCGACTCCCGCGGCGTGACCGAGACGCGGGATGGCCCTTAACGGATGACGAACGGAGACGTACGAGTGACGGATTCTGCGCCCGGCGCGTTGATTCTCGGAGCCTCGAGCGGCTTTGGCGAAGCGGCCGCGCTGGCGTTCGCCGAAGCCGGCTACGACATCTACGGGGTACACCTGGACCGGAGGGCGGGGCTCGCGCACGTGGGAGAGATTCGGGCGCTGATCGAGTCGCGCGGACGGCGTGCGATGTTCTTCAACGTGAACGCGGCATCCGCGAAGAAGCGGGACAGGGTGCTGGACGAAATCGCGGAAGGCGCCGGGGCCGGTTCCGTCCGCGTGCTGATGCACTCCCTGGCCTTCGGAACACTGCGTCCCTTCGTGCCCGACGGCGCTCCCGGGATGAGCCCCGAGCAGATGAACATGACGCTGGACGTCATGGCTCATACGCTGGTCTACTGGACCCAGGGGCTCCTCGAGCGCGACCTGATGGGCGAAGGCGGCCGGATCTTCGCCATGACCTCCTCCGGCGGCGACCGCGTGATTCCTTCCTACGGCGCCGTCTCCGCGGCCAAGGCCGCGCTCGAATCGCACTGCCGCCAACTCGCGCTCGAACTCGCGACGAAGAGCATTGCCGTCAACTCGATCCGGGCCGGCGTGACGGATACGCCCGCGCTCCGCAAGATCCCCGGCGCCGAACACATGATCGCCGAAGCCGCGGCCCAGAACCCCCACGGGCGACTCGGAACGCCGGAGGACGTGGCGCGCTGCATGGTCGCGCTCGCCGCGCCGGAAACGGGGTGGATGACGGGAAACACGATCCGGGTGGACGGAGGCGAGGACTTCGTCGGCTCCAGGCCGCCGGGGGACTGAGGCCGCGTGGACGCCCGGCGATTGGCGGGCCCGGCGGCGGAGGTGGCCCGGGAGCTCGTCTCGGACGAAGTGGAGTACTGGCGGAGTGAGATCACGCGACCCTGGCGGACCGGACGACCCGGGCGCTGGGCGGAGGTCGGCCGCTGGGTCGGGACCGGCCTCGCGGTGGGAGCGGCGGTGTGGGGCGTGATCGCCGCGGTCCAGGCGGAGGGCCGTCCGGACTAGCGCGGCGTCGCCCCGCCGCGGCTCGCGTCAGTTCCCGGGCAGGGCGATCACGATCTCGATCCGGCGGTTCCGCGCGCGTCCTTCCTCCGTCTCGTTGCTCGCGATCGGGCGTTCCTCGCCCAGGCCGGTCGCCTCTACGCGCGAGGACGGGATGGGCACTCGGGAGAGCAGGTGCTCGCGCACGGCGATGGCCCGCCGCTGACTCAGCGCCTGATTCCCACGCGTCCCGCCCTGAGAGTCGGTGTGCCCCTCGATCCGCAGGGTGGCTCCCGGGAAGGTCGTGATCACGCGCTGGACCTTGGTGAGCAGGGGAAACAGCGCCTCGTCGATCTCGGCCCGCGCGGGCTCGAAGGTGAGGCCGAACAGCCGGAGTACGAGCCGGTCTCCGACGAGCAGCACTTCCCCTTCCGAAGGCGTGAAGAGGCCCTGCACTTCGCGCAGCCGCGCCTCGCGCTCGCGGACCGCGAGCAGTTCGTCCCGGGCTCCCGTGAAGCGCCGTTCGAACTCGGCCAGGCGGTCCTCCAGCGAGGCCAGCCGGCCGTCGAGTTCCGAGGTCCGCGCTCGTTCGTCGGCCAGCGCGGCGCCCAGTCGCTCGTTGTCGGCCCGGAGACGGGAGATGGCCGCCGCGATGCGCGCGGTCGTTTCGCCGGTCTCGCTGCGGAGGGGTTCGATATCGGCGGCTTCCGCGAGGCGAGCCAGGTCCGCCTCGTGCCCGTCGAGCAATCGCTCGACCGTCACCTGGCGCCGGCGCACGCTGTCGAACAGAGCGGCGCTGCGGTGCGCGCGGGAGAAGGCGGCGAGCGCGGCCTCTCCGGAGCGCGCCGGCCCCTCCACCGGAGCGAGGATCTCGATCGCCGCTTCCGCACGCGCCAGGTGCGCCTCGCCCGCCTCGAACGCCCTCGGGGCCAACTCGCTCGCGCCCGCGTTCATGGCGGCGACGCGCGCCTGGATCGCCGCTCCCAGAAACTCGTCGCGCCGCGCGGCCCGGGTCGCCCGCCTGTAGAGCACGGTTGCGCGGCCCGTTCTCACGACGACGTCTTCCAGGTCCTCGCGTTCCAGACGGCGGCCGGCCGTCTCCAGTTCGGACTCGGCCCTCGCCCACCCTTCGACCGCGCGCGTCTCGGCTTCGGAAGCGCGGGCTTCGTCCCGGACCGCGAGCGCCTCCTCAAAGTGCGGCCGGCCCGCGGCCGCGATGCGTTCGGCCGCTCCGAGCCAGCGCCCGGCCTCGTCCAGCAACTCCTCGAACCGGGCGTCCCGCCGCCCATCCCTCAGCCGACGCGCCGCGTCTTCAAGCCGATCCTCGGCCTCCCTGAACGAAGACGGTGCGAGGAGGTGGATCGCGTTCTCGCGCGCCTGGCCGAGGCGAGCCTCAAGGGTCTCCAGCGAACCCGCGCCCTCCTGGGCGGCGGCCGGACCCGCACCCTGGACGAAGCATGCGACGAGGACAGCCCGGAGGAGTCCTCCGAACCGCCGCCGGCCCACCTGCCGCCGGCGCGGCCGGGCCGGGAGCCTCTGCCTGACAAAAGCCATGTTTTCCGTGCTCTTCCCCGTCGGCAAGCAAACGAATCCGGCGCGCGTCCACTGCACGATACGCAGTGCACCGTACACCTTTCAATCTCACTCCCGGGCCGCCAGATTGCGCCTCCCTTCGCGAGACCCATTCACCCAGGGGGATCCCTTCATGAAACCACCTGTCGACGAGGTTCAGTCGGGCGCGGATCCCGGAATTCCACGTCCCGGCAACGAACCGGTCCGCAACTATGCTCCGGGCAGTCCCGAACGGGCCGCCCTCAAGGAAGAGTTGCTCCGCCAGCAGGGCGAGGTCATCGACATCCCGCTGATCATCGGCGGACGCGAGGTGCGGACGTCGCGCACTTTCGACGTGACGATGCCGCACGACCACGGCCATGTGCTGGCCCGCTGCCACATCGCCGGGGCCGCCGAGGCGCAGGCCGCCATCGACGCCGCGCGCGAGGCCTGGGCGGAGTGGTCGAACCGGGCCTGGGAGGATCGCGCCGCGATTCTTCTCCGCGCCGCCGAGCTGCTCGCCGGCCCCTGGAGGATGAAGCTCAACGCCGCGACCATGCTCGGACAGAGCAAGACGGCGATCCAGGCCGAGATCGACTCCGCGTGCGAGATCGTCGATTTCTGGCGCTTCAACTCCTTCTTCGCGGGGCGCGTGCACGCGGAGCAGCCGATCTCGGGACCGGGTGTACGGAACCGCATGGACCACCGCCCGCTCGAAGGCTTCGTCTACGCCATCAGTCCGTTCAACTTCACGGCCATCGGGGCCAACCTGACGACGTCCCCCGCGCTCATGGGAAACGTCGCGATCTGGAAGCCTTCGACCACCGGCGTGCTCGGGTCCTGGTACGTAATGAAGCTGCTCGAAGCGGCGGGGCTCCCGCCGGGCGTGATCAACTTCATCCCGGGCGTCGCCTCGGAGATCAGCGATGTCCTGCTGTCGAGCCCGGAACTCGGCGGCATCCACTTCACCGGTTCGACCGGCACCTTCCAGCATCTCTGGAAATCCGTCGCGCAGAACGTGGAGCACTACCACGCCTATCCGAGACTCGTCGGCGAAACGGGGGGGAAGGACTTCATCGTCGCGCACGAGAGCGCGGACCCGCAGGCGCTCGCGGTCGCGATCGTGCAGGGCGGCTTCGAGTACCAGGGACAGAAGTGCTCGGCGACCTCCCGCGTGTACGTGCCCGACACGATGTGGGAGGACGTGCGCGACCGGGTCGTCGCGATGACCGGCGAACTTCGCATGGGCGACCCGGCGGACTTCCGGAACTTCCTCGGCGCCGTGATCGACCGGACGGCGTTCGACCGCATCAAGTCGTACATCGACTACGCGAGCGAGTCCGATGATGCGCGCATTCTCGCCGGCGGCGGCTGCGATGACAGCCGAGGCTACTTCATCGAACCCACCCTGGTCGAAGCGGACGATCCCGGGCACCGGCTGATGTGCGAGGAGATCTTCGGGCCGGTCGTCACCCTGCATTCGTACCGCGCGTCGGAGTGGGAATCCACGCTCTCCCTGGTCGACGCGACATCGCCGTACGCGCTCACGGGCGCGGTGTTCGCGCGCGACCCGGAGGCCGTTCGCAGCGCGGGCGCGGCGCTTCGGAACGCGGCGGGGAACTACTACATCAACGACAAGCCCTCCGGCGCGGTGGTCGGCCAGCAGCCCTTCGGCGGCGGCCGCGCGAGCGGCACGAACGACAAGGCCGGATCCGTGCTGAACCTCGTGCGCTGGGTCTCCCCCCGGACGATCAAGGAGACCTTCGATCCGCCCACCGACTACCGGTATCCGTTCATGGAGGCGGAGTGAGGACCGGCCTCCTCCGGAGTGAGCCCGTGATTCGGCATCTCGCGGTCGCGGTGCTGCTCGTGGCCGCGGGCGCGGCCGTCGCATGCGACGACGGGCCCGACACCACCATTCGCGAAGTGCTGGAAAACGCGACGTTCCTCACGTTGGACGGTGGCGAGATCACGCTCGCCGCCGGAACGGGGACCGGTCAGGACGACGTGCAGCACGAGCTCCTCCTCACGGCCGAGGGCGATCTCGATTTCGATTCGGACATCGACGCGGTCGCGGTGCTTTCGGCGGATCACGGTCGGGAACGGTTCCTGACCCTGCATGCCGTGCTGAGGGACGGCGATCAGCTGCAGGACGTGTCCGCCCGCCTCATTGGAGACCGGATCGAGGTTCACCGGGTGGAGATTCTCGATGGCATGATCCGGCTGAACGTCCGGATTCGCGGGCCACGCGACCCGGTCACGGCCCCTCTGTCGGTCGACCGGACGCCGTACTTCGCGCTGACGACCCGGGGGCTGACCTCCGTCACGCTCGTCGACGGCGCCGATGGGGAGGAGGTGCCGACCGACGACGCCGATGCCGGTAACGGGACGCCGGCGGCCGCGCCTGCGCTGTACACGCACGAATGGGAACTTGAATCGTTCGACCGCGGGGACTGGAGCGCGACCCTCGGCGAGTTGCGAGAACCGGTGAGGCTCAGATTCCGGGCGGAACCGCGCGCCGACGCGGACGTCATCGGGGAGTTGGCGGGGTTCGCGGGCTGCAATCGGATCTTCGCGAGTTTCCGGGTGCACGAGGCGGAGGCCATGCGCTTCTATGGCGTAGCGGCCATGCGAAAGCTCTGCCGGGAACGGGAGGCGGACTTCGAGCAGCGCCTGCTCGAGGCGCTTCGTCTCGTGAGGGCGTTCCGGGTCGAGGGCGACCGGATGACGCTCGCGCTCCGCGGCGGCGCGATTCGTTTCCGGGCCGGACGTCAGCTCGCCTCGCACGCGCCCGGCTCGACGCCGGACTCGCCCGACGCGAGTTCAATGTAGATTCACGGTTCGCCCTCCGGGTGGGAGACCCGGTCGGGGCGGGAGAGGCGCGACGGTATGGGACGTTTCACAGACGAGGAACTGCAGCGGAAGGTACAGGAAGGGTTCATCGTCGAGTCCGAAGAGGACATGACGGAGACCTACAAGCGGGCGCTCATCACGCAGCTCACCGTCCAGGGCGACACGGAGCTGATCAGCGCGCCGGCCTACTTCATGGCCGCCCGCGACGCTCCGTCCACGAACACGATGGTCTCGGCCACGGCGATCATCCAGGACGAACTGGGGCACGCGAACATCGCCTACCGCCTGCTCGAGGATCTCGGCGTGGACCGCCACTGGCTGCTCTACGAGCGGGAACCCGCCCACTTCAAACACCCCTACGGCTTCGACCAGCCGCTGATGAACTGGGCTGAGCTCGTTTCGGCGAACGCGCTCTACGACCGGGCCGGGATCACGCTGCTGGGCGACGTGCACCGCAACACGAGCTACGGGCCGCTCAAGCGCGGCCTCGTCAAGGTGAGCCTCGAGGAGAACTTCCACCTGCGGCACGGCGAGGTCTGGATCCGCCGCTTCGCCGAGGCGGGGGGCGCCGCGAAGGAAGCGGTGCAGCGGACGCTCGACTGGATGTTCCCGATGGGCGTCGAGTGGTTCGGGATGCCCGACGACCGGAAGCACCACAACGCGCAGCTCGACTTCCGCCTCAAGGGGATGACGAACGACCAGCTCCGCCGGACCTGGCTCAAGGCGGTCGTGCCGCTGTGCGAGGAGCTGGGATACGACCTTCCCGCGCAGTACGACCCGGGTACGGACGAGGTGGAGTTGACCTACGAGCTTCCCTGCCAGTACGACCCGGAGGCGCGACGCTGGCTCTTCAACGAGACGATCACCTGGAAGCAGGTGTTCGAGCGCTGGAAGGCGCGCGGCCCGATGAACGAGCAGTACGTCGATTCGCTGCGGAGGAGCCGATTCGCCGTCGAGCGGCTGCTCGCGGCATGAACGGCGGCGCCCCCGCTCGCGGCGTGGCGGGCCCCCGGCACCTCCCGCGATACGAGGCCGGCATGGATTTCGGCGCCGTGCTCCGGGAGACGCAGGGCGGACGGGAACTGCCGCCGCCTCCCGCGTTCGCGGAACCCGCCGCGGATCTCGCGGAAGGGGCGCGGCGGGCGCTCTACGAAGTCGCGGATCCCGAGTTTCCGATCTCGATCGTCGACCTCGGGCTCGTACGCGGCGTCGAGGCGGATGAAGAAACCGGGGCCGTCACCGTCCACCTCACCTTCACGGCCACCGCCTGCCCCTGCATGGACTTCATCGAATGGGACGTGCGGCAGCGCCTGCTGGAGATGGACGGAATCCGGCACGTCGAGATCGTGACCGGGTGGGATCCTCCGTGGACGACGGCCGCCATCTCCGCGCGCGGACGGAAGCTGCTGCGCTCCGTCGGAGTCGTCACGTGAGCGGGAACGGACGGGTCTACGAGGTTTTCGCCCGCAAGAAGCGGGCGGACCGCTTCGAGCATGTGGGCGCGGTGTCCGCCCCGAACGAACAGTTGGCGCGCGTCTACGCCTGGCAAACGTACGACGAGGCCAAGTGGTTCGAGATGACGGTCGCGCCGCGCGATGCGTTCGCGGCGGTGAACCGGCCGCAGGCCCCGTTCACGCTCGGCGATTCGGTCGGGCGCGCGTCCGGGAATTCGCGATGACGGAAAGCGGCTTCCGGTCCGCGGAGGACCTGCCGGAGGAAGCGTCCGGACACCTCGCCAACCTCATCCTCGCCCTCGCCGACAACAAGCGGCTGCTCGGCATCCGCTACTCGGACTGGATCCTCGGGGCGCCCTCCGTCGAGGCCGGCATCGCCTGCTCCGCCATGGCGCAGGACGAGTGGGGGCACGCCCGCATCCTCTATGCGATGCTGCGCGACTTCGGCCACGATCCGTCCGCCCTCGAGCACGAACGCGCGTCCAACGAGTACCACAGCTCGGAACTGCTCGACCGGGACGTCGCATCGTGGGAGGAGTTCCTCGCCCTGAACTTCCTGTGGGACACGGCGCTGTCGGTCCAGTTCGAGATGCTGGTCGAGAGCCGCTACGAGCCGATCCACTACAAGGTGCGCAAGCTGCTCGAAGAGGAGCGGTTCCATTTCGATCACGGACAGGGGTGGACCTCTCGCCTGTTGAGCGCCGAGGGCGGGCGGACGGCGCTGGCCGAAGCCTTCGGAGCGGCCTGGAACGCGTGCCTGCGCGGGTTCGGCCCGGACGACGACCCGCTCAGCGGGACGCTCGCCATGCACGGAATCGTGCGGCGGGATGCCGCCGGGGCGCGGGCGCGCTGGCTGGAGCGGGTGGGTCCGGTCGCTGCGGAGACCGGCCTGGCGCGCGACACCGAATCGGCGTGGATCAGTACGCGCGAACCCGTCTGGGAGGACCGCTGGCTTGCGCGTCGGCGGGCGGCGAAAGGCGGCCCCGACGAAGATTCCCTCGCCCGGGCCCGTGGCGACCGCAACCGAGAACTCCTGATGGACTGAAGTCCATGCCCGACGGCACGAAGCACGACAGCGCGAAACCCGACAGCGCGAGCGGCGATGCCCCGCCGGAGCGGTCGCCGCTCGACGACCCCGTCGAATCGTCCGGCATGCCGCCCTCCATCCCCTGCCCCTTCTGCGACTCCGACGATTCCGATCCCTTCGCGACGTTCGGGGGCCAGGCCTCGACGGCCCAGTACTATTGCAACGCCTGCCGAACCGTGTTCGAAGCCGTGAGGTGGCGCTGACGCCTGCCAACCATTTCATCGGTTCCGGAGTCGAACGTTCAGGAGCCGGGAGAAACTTTCTCTCATTTCTGCCGTACAACGAGGGTACAGATCGCAACCGCCGATTCAGGGGAAGGGACGGATCACATGGACAGGTTGTCGAAATGGGCGACCACGGGCTCTCTGGCCTGGCTGGCGATGGCGGTTGGACTGATCCTGGGCACGCACGGCGGGTCCGTACAGGGCGCGCAGGCGGCCGGGATCGAGGCCACGCCGGCCACGCCGGCGACCGTCACGTGCCCGGAGACTCCCGTCGCGGCGGCCTCCGCGACGGCGGACTTTACCGCCCACAAGAGGTCCTGAGCGGAGCGGCATCGCTCGCGACGCCGCCCTCCGGGCCGGGTCCGTACCGGGACCCGGCCTTTTTTTTTAGTTTCCCCGCATGCCGCAACGAGAGCGTCTCGATTTCATCCGTCAGATCGTCGCCGAAGATGTCCTGAGCGGGCGTCACGGGGGGCGTGTGCTCACGCGCTTCCCGCCCGAACCCAACGGCTTCCTTCACGTCGGCCACGCCTCCGCCATCTGCCTCGACTTCGAGGTGGCGCGGGAGCACGGCGGGCGCACGACGCTGCGCATGGACGACACGAACCCGACGACGGAGGATCCGTCCTACGTTGAAGCGATCGCGCGCGACATCCGCTGGCTGGGGTTCGGGTGGGACGGCAAGATCCGTTACGCGTCGGACTACTTCGGAGCGCTGTACGGGATGGCGCTGCGGATGATCGAGGACGGCTTCGCCTACGTCGACAGCCTGTCCGAGGAGGAGATCCGCGCGCACCGCGGGTCGGTCCGCCAACCCAGCCGGCCCAGCCCGTATCGGGAGCGCTCGACCGAGGAGAACCTGGATCTCTTCCGGCGCATGCGCGCCGGGGAGTTCGACGATGGGGAACACGTTCTCCGCGCGCGGATCGACCTCGCCTCGTCGAACATGAAGCTGCGCGACCCGCTGATGTATCGGATCCGGCACGCGCACCACTACCGGACGGGCGATGAGTGGCCGATCTACCCCTTCTACGACTGGGCGCACGGCCAGTCCGACGCGATCGAGGGGATCACGCACTCCTTCTGCACGCTCGAATTCCAGGACAATCGGGCGCTCTACGACTGGTTCATCGAGCACACGCGTCCCGCTTCCGCCCGCATCGACCGCGTGCCGGGAGCGGAGGGCGGCGGCGGAGAGGCGCTCGGATCCTGGGACCCGCGGCCCCGCCAGTACGAGTTCGCGCGCCGCAACCTGGACTACACGATCGTGAGCAAGCGGAAGCTCCTGCTGCTCGTGGAAGAGGGACACGTCTCGGGCTGGGACGACCCGCGCATGCCCACGCTCGCCGGCATGCGGCGCCGCGGCATTCCTCCCGATGCGATACGCGCCTTCTGCCGCCAGGTCGGTATCGGAAAAGCCGACAACCGGGTGGAGATCGCCACCCTCGAGTGGGCCGTGCGGGAGGCACTGAACAAGCGGGCGCCGCGCGCGCTCGCGGTGCTGCGGCCGCTCGAAGTCGTCATCGAGAACTTCCCGGAGGGCGACGTGGAGTGGATGGAAGCCCCGTACTTCCCGCGCGGCGCCGATGCCCCGCCCGAGGGGTGGCCGGAGACGCGGAAGGTCCCGTTCACCCGCGTCCTCTGCATCGAGCGGGACGACTTCGCGGAGGAGCCGGCGCCGGGATTCCGCCGGCTCGCGCCGGGGCGCGAGGTGCGCCTGCGACACGGCTATTTCATCACGTGCCGCGGCGTGGAGAAGGACGACGCGGGCGAGATCGTGCGCCTGCGCTGCACGTACGATCCGGAGACGCGAAGCGGATCGGCTCCGGACGGGCGGCGGCCGGCGGGCACCATCCACTGGGTGTCGGCCACGGAGTCGGTGCCGATGGAGGTCCGCCTCTACGACCGCCTGTTCCGCGTCTCGGATCCCGCTGGCGGCGCGGACGGCCTCCGCGAGAGCCTCAACCCCGACTCGCTGCAGATCCTGGCCCACGCGCGCGGCGAGCCGAGCCTGGCAGGCGATCCCGATCCGGCCAGCGACCCCGATCCGGCTGGCGATCCGGCAGGGACGGTCTATCAGTTCGAACGGCTGGGGTACTTCGTCCCGGACCGGGCCACGCGAGCGGGGGCGTCGGCGGACGCGGGCGGCAACGCGCCGGCTGGCGGCCCGCTCGTCTTCAACCGGACCGTGACGCTCCGCGACGCCTGGAGCCGGCGCGCGAAGTCGGACGACGCCCGCGCCACCGAGGCCGGCGAGGCGCGGCCCCCGGCGGAAGACCGGTCTGCCGACCCGGCGGTCCCCGGCATCGACTCGGCGCGGGAAGCCCGCGACGCGGCGAGGCGCGCCGATCCCGCGCTCCAGGCGGCCTTCGACCGCTTCCGGGACCCGCTGGGTCTGCCGGACGAACTCGCCGACCTGCTCAGTGGTTCCGCCGAGTCTGTGCGCTACTTTGAGCGTGCGATCCGTGGCGGCGTGGATGCGGCCGCCGTCGCGACCTGGCTCGTGCACGAAGTCCGCGGCGCCGGGGGCAGCGAGGGCGACGCCGGCGCCCTCGAGCCGGAGGCGCTGGCCGAGCTGGTGGAACTCGTGCTCGAACGCTCGATCTCGCGGGCGGTGGCGAAGTCGCTGCTGGCGCGGCTCGTGGAAGAGGGCGGAAGCCCCCGGGAGATCGTCCGGCGCGAGGGACTCGGCCGGATCGGCGACGCTGAGCAGATTCGCGAGATCGTGGCCGGCGTCGTGGCCGCCCACCCGGCCGAGGTGGCGCGCTATGCCGCCGGGCACACCGGCCTCGCCGGTTTTTTCGTGGGCCAGGTCATGCGCGCGACGCACGGACGCGCGGACCCGGCCATCGTGAGGAAACTCCTCGAGGAGAGTCTCAATGACGCTACGTGAAGCGGTGCTTCGCTCGCTCCGTAATGCCCGCCGCGGGTTTCTCGTGCTTGCCGTGTGGGGGCTGTGGCCTGCCGCTGCGCTGGAGGCGCAGGATCCGGTCCCCTCGGACAGCGTGATTGCGCTGGGCGAGTTGATCGTCTCGGCGCTGCGCGCCCCGACATCGGTGAGGGAGGTGCCGGGCAACGTGACGACCGTCACGCGCGAAGAGCTGCGCCTTTCCGCAGCCCAGACGCTTCAGGACGTGCTGCAGGAGGTGCCGGGCCTCAACTTCCGCTTCCCGTTTCAGGCCGGAGTCGCGCATCCCTCCTGGCAGGCCGTGACCCTGCGGGGATTGGGAGGTACCGCCGCGAGCCGCACGCTCGTGCTCGTCGACGGCGTGCCGCTGAACGACCCCTACTTCGGCTGGGTGCGGTGGAGCCAGGTGCCGGTGGAGGTCATCGAGCGCATCGAGATCGTGCGCGGCGGGGCCACGGTCAGTTGGGGAAGCCAGAGCCTCGCGGGCGTCGTCCATGTGATCACGCGCTCGGGTGGCGGTGGCGGGTTCTCCGCCGGCGTGCAGGGAGGGAGCCAGTCCACCTTCCGCGGCGATGCGATGGCTTCCTTCGGCGACGACCGCGCCGGCGGCTACGTGGCGGGCGAGTTCTTCGACAGCGACGGCTACATCCTGACGGAACCCAGCCTGCGTGGAGCGGTGGACATCCCCTCCGCGTCGAGCCACGGGGCGCTGCGCGCAAAGGTCGAGTTCCAGGCCGGAGACCGCCTGCGCATTCACGCCCAGGGGAACTACTTCGACCAGGACAAGGACAACGCGACGCCCCTTCGCAACAACACCACCGAAGCGGGATTCGGACAGGTCGGAGCCACGCTCACGACCGGGGAGGCGTCCACGCTCGCGTTCAACGCCTACCTGCAGTCACAGACGTACGTGAACTCGTTCTCGGGGGTCGGCACGGGCCGGAACAGCGAGGAGCCGTCGATCAGCCAGGACGTCCCCTCATCGGGGGTGGGCGCCAACCTGGTCTGGAGCGGAGGCGGCTTCGCCCTGGGCGCCGATTTCCTGCGGGCGACGGGCGACGCGACCGAGCGGTACCTGTACCGGGACGGCGCCTTCACGAGACAGCGGGAGACCGGCGGCGATCAGACCTTGTTCGGCCTGTTCGTCCAGGGTCACAACGACCTCGGCGAGCGCTGGCGGCTGTGGACCGGTGCCCGGCTCGACGTGTGGCAGAATTCGTCCGGATCGCGGCACATCCTCAACACGACCGACGGCAGCGTGCTCACCGACGATGCGTTCGAGGACCGCAGCGGGACACAGTTCAGCTCGAATATCGGCCTCCTGTTCGACGCGTCCGAACGCGTCGCGATGCGGCTGAATCTCCACACCGGCCTCCGGGTCCCGACCCTCAACGAACTGTACAAGCCGTTCCGCGCGGCCGGGAACGTCGTCAACGAGTCCAACGCGGCGCTCAATCCGGAAAGGGTCAGTGGAGCCGAGATCGGCGTGGACCTTCAGCCCGACCCCTCCGTGCTGGTCCGGCTGACCGGCTTCCTCGCGAACGTGAGGGATGCGATCACCGATGTCACGATCCAGGAAGCCGAGACATCCGGCGTCATCCAGCCGTGCGGCTTCGTGGCGGCCGGAGGCGTGTGCCGCCGCCGCGACAACGTGGGCACGTTCTGGAGCGCCGGAATCGAGACCGAAATCGAGCTGCGTCCATCCGCGGCCTGGCTGCTGGCGGTGAACCACCAGTACAACCCGACGGAGGTGACGGACGCGCCGGGCCGCCCGGACCTGATCGGGAACGAGGTGCAGGGGAGCCCGACGCACCGGGCCATGCTGCGGGTCGGGCACGTCGATCCGACGACCCTCGAAGTGGTCGCCACGGCCCGGTATCTCGGCACCCGCTTCGACAACGACCTCAATACCGGCGAGATCGCGGGCTCGTTCCTGGTCGACCTCCGCTTCCGCCGTCAGCTGACGAGCCGGCTGAGCGCCTTCGCGAGCGTGCAGAACCTCTTCGATGCGATCGCGGAGATGTCCCACGACGCGAACGGCTTCATCCGGGTGGGCGCGCCCCGAACCCTGATCGGCGGTCTTCGGGTGCGTCTCGGAGGCTGATCGAGGCGCGGCGCCCGGCCACTGCCGGGCGGGCCGTGTCCGGCGCTTGTGGCCCGCCGGCCGGCGTCAGTCGTCGAGGGCGAGCTGCGACATGAGGGTGTCAATTTCCCGGCGGAGTTCGCCCACCAGGTCGCCGAGCGGGATGATCCGGCTCTCGCGGACGCCCCGGTGGCTGAGTTCCGCGCCCCCCGCCTCCAGCGAGCGCTCTCCGATGACGAGGCGCAGCGGGAGACCGCGCAGGTCGGCATCGTTGAACTTCACGCCGGCGCGGAGGTCCCGCCGGTCGTCGTAGATCACCTCGATGCCGGCGGCGCACAGCTCCTCGAACACCCGGTCCGCCGTCGCCCACGTCGCCTCCTCCCGCGCGAGCACGACGAGCGAGACGTGATACGGAGCGACGGAGATCGGCAGCTTGAGGCCGAAGTCGTCCCGGTGTTCCTCGGCCACGCAGGCGAGGAGGCGCCCGGTCCCGATCCCGTACGACCCCATCCAGATCGGGCGCTCGGCCCCGTCCTCGTCCGTGTACGTCGCCTCCAGCCCCTCCGAATAGCGGGTGCCGAGCTGGAAGATGTTCCCCACCTCCACGCCGCGCGCCATGCGCAGGACGTCGTCGCAGTGCCCGCACGGCGCGCCCTCGAAGGCGAGCGCGACGGGGCCGACGATCGTGGGCTCGTAATCCCGTCCGCAGCAGACGTTGCGGAGGTGGTAGTCCGTCTCGTTCGCCCCGAGCACCAGGTTGGGCGATTCCACGACCCAGCGATCGACGACGAAGATCGCGCCGTCGGGCTCGACGCCCACCGGCGAGGCGAATCCCGGCACCATCCCGGCCGCGGCGATCTCCTCCTCGTGCGCCGGGCGAAGCTCGAGCGCCCCCGTGAGGTTCTGGACCTGGATCGGGTTCACCTCGAGGTCGCCGCGCACGATCGCCGCGATCAGCTTCTCCTCGCGCGCCCCCTCCTCCCCCGCAAAGCTGCCCATGTAGAAGACCATCTTCCCGGTCTCCGGCGCCGAGATCCCGAGCAGCCCCGTCACCTCCTCGATCGTCGCCGTGCCGGGCGTGTGGACGCGCTCCAGCGGCGACATCTCCTCTTCCCGGGGCTCGAGCGTGAACTCGGCGACCTCCCGGTTCGCCGCATAGCCGCAGGCGTCGCAGAGCGCGAGGCTGTCTTCGCCGATCGGCGTCACGTACATGAACTCGTGGGCGATCTTGCCGCCCATCATGCCCGTATCGCTCCGCACGGCCGTGAGCGGCAGGGCGCAGCGGCTCCCGATGCGCTCGTACGCCTCGTAGTGCCGGTCGTACTGCTTCGCGAGCCCTTCGGGATCCCGATCGAGCGAGTAGGAGTCCTTCATGATGAATTCACGCACGCGGATGAGGCCGCCGCGGGAGCGGAGTTCGTCCCGGAACTTGGTCTGCATGTGATAGACCATGGCCGGGAGCTGCCGGTAGGACTGGATCTCGGACGCCGCGTGGAAGGCCACCACCTCCTCGTGCGTCATCGCCAGGAGCAGGTCGCGATCACGCCGGTCGACGAACCGGGCCATGGTCGCATCGATGTCGTACCAGCGGCCGGTCGCCTGCCACAGCTCCGCCGGATGCACGACGGGCATCGACAGCTCCTGCCCGTCGATCCGGTCCATCTCCTCGCGCAGGATCTGCTCGATCTTCCTCAGCGACCGCCAGGCGAGAGGCAGGTAGGAGAAGATGCCCGCCGCGAGCTGGCGGACGTAGCCGGCCCTCAGCAGGAGGCTGTGGGACTCGATCTCGGTCTCCCCCGGCGCCTGGCGCAGGGTCATGCCGAAGAGGTTCGAGACGCGCTGTCCTGTACGTTCGGTTCGATTCACGGGTCGACCGCTCGGAGTGGTCCGGAGTGGGCTCGGAATGGTAACGGGTCCCGCCGCACGGCACGGAGAGACACGCGACGCTAACCGGCCCGCTGTCCGCAGGCCAGCGTAGCGATAAGATATCGGCCGGGCACCGGCTCGGCCCGACACCGATACGACTTCATCCCCGGAGTGACCCGTGCTTCGAAGGTCCCAGGCGCCCAGCGTGAAGCGCCCCATGGTCGTCGTCCTCGCCACCGCGGTGGCGATCCCCCTCGCCGCGCGCCCGCTGCGCGGCCAGGAAGCCCGGCAGCCGGCGGGGGAACTCGCGGCGCTGCACGACATCGTGGCGTCCGTCTCGGCCGCGCGCGTGGAGGCGGACATCCGCCGGCTCGCGAGCTTCGGCACCCGTCACACGCTGTCCGATACGCTGTCCGAGACCCGCGGGATCGGGGCCGCCCGGCGCTGGATCAAGGCCGAGTTCGATGCCATCTCCGCGGCGTGCGGCGGCTGCCTGGAGGTCTCGTACCAGACGTCCCTCGTCATGGGCGCGGCGCGCATCCCGGACACGACGGCCATCGTCAACGTGCTCGCGATCCAGCGCGGGACGACGGACCCGGGCCGCTACGCCGTGATGTCGGGCGACATCGACTCGCGCGCTTCGGGCGCGCTGGACGGCGTCACCGACGCACCCGGCGCCAACGACAACGCGTCCGGGATGGCCGGCGTCCTGGAAGCCGCGCGCGTCCTCACGCAGTACGAATTCAACGGGTCCATCATCTACGCGGGGCTGTCCGGCGAGGAGCAGGGGCTGTTCGGCGGGCGGCACATGGCACAGGTCGCGCTCGACGAGGGCTGGCGACTCCAGGCGGTGCTGAACAATGACATGATCGGCAACATCCAGGGCCAGAACGGCGTCGCGGACAACACGATCGCGCGCATCTTCGCCGAGGGTACGCGGGCGGACGAAACCGAGTCGGTCGCCGCCCGGCGGCGCGTCACCGGGGGCGAGGTCGACTCTCCGTCGCGGAACCTGGCCCGTTTCGTCGACCGTCTCGTCGACGGCTACGTCCCGAATCTCGACATGATGATGGTGTACCGGCTGGACCGGTTCGGACGCGGCGGACACCACCGGCCGTTCAACGACCTGGGCTTCCCCGCCGTGCGGATCATGGAGGCGAACGAGGACTACCGGCGCCAGCACCAGGACATCCGCGTGGAGGATGGCGTCGAGTACGGCGACGTGATCGACGAGGTCGAGTTCGACTTCGCCGCCAAGCTGACGGCGGTCAACGCGATCTCGCTCGCCGCCATGGCCTGGGCTCCCGCGCCGCCGCGCAACGTCGCGATCCGGGGCGCCGTGCGGCCGTCCACCACGCTCCGGTGGGACGCCGTCCCCCCCGACCGCGCCCCGAACCTCGCGGGATACCGGGTCCACTGGCGGCTCACCGATGCGCCGCAGTGGCAGTGGAGCGTCTTCGCGGGCGACGTGACGGAGCACACGCTCGAGAACATCGTCATCGACAATTACCTCTTCGGCGTGGCCAGCGTGTCCGAGGACGGTTACGAGAGTCCCGTCGTCTTCCCATGGCCCATCGGCGCCTTCGAACCGCTGGAGTGGACCCGCCCCGATCCTTAGGCGCGGCGCCAGGCCCAGCGGAACAGGAAGAAGCAGAACAGCAGCGCGACGGCGATCCACAACCCGCCCCAGACGAGCGTGGGGACGCCGGTGAGTTCGGCCAGCATCCGGGCATCCGACCGCAACTCCGGCCGGTCGAGGATGTCGCTCTTGATGTCCAGCACCGCGTAGAGGCAACTCGTGAGGCCGAGTGCGGTGAGCAGGACCCGGTTCACCGCGGCGCTCGCCCGCCAGGCCACCGCGAGCAGCGCCGCGGCGAAGGCGAGCCCGAACGCGACGGCGAAGGACTGCTGCGCGAAGAGCAGCGTCATGCCCCCCACGGTCGCGGCGAGGACGGCGGAGAACCACGAACTGAGCGTCGGGAAGCGTTCCGCGCTCCAGATCATGAGCCCGCCCCACAGCAGGCTGCCGAGATACCCCGCGGACAGGCTCAGGAACGCGTTCCCGCCGGGACACCGGCACAGTCCTCCTTCGCGCGGAGTCACCTCGATGGCGAGGATCCGGCCCCCCGTCGCCAGCGTCGCCAGCCCGTGGCTGATCTCGTGCATCAGAACGACGAAGAGCTTGACGGGATACACGAAGGGCGTGTCCCAGAGGAACCACACGACGGCAAAGAGGCCGACGAACGCGGCCAGGAACCGGACTCTTCGTTTGGATCGGTCGTTCATGCGTCCCTCCTACGGGATACGCGGGGCGTCGGTGTCGGGGCGGGCGCGAGGCGCCGGTGCTCCGTCACGTCGCGAACCGCCGTCACGTCGCGAATCGCCGTCACTTCGCGATCAGGATGGCGAGCGCGACGAGCGTCATGGCCACGCCCGCGAGCGCGAAGACCGGCACCTTCCGGTCGAACCACCACCGGCAGACCGCGAAGACAAGCGAGAAGAGACCCAGCGTCGCGTACACGGGCAGAAGGGCTCCGGCCCATTCCGTCCGCTCGCTGAGCGCGAGCACCGCGAGCCCCGAGGCGAGCGTCGCGATGAAGAGGGAGCGCTCGTCGGCCAGGGGCGGCTGCGGCCAGCGGGTCGCGGGCAGCCAGCCGCCGAGGGCGAGCGGGGCCAGGAGGAGCGCCTCGCCCAGCACGGTCAGCCTCCAGGCATCCCGTGCCGGACCCGGGACCAGGAACGCGTCCGTGAACGCGGCGAACCCCGCGGACGTCGCGGAGACCGCGGCCATCAGGTAGAGCCCGAAGGCGATGATGCGACCCGAGATCCGCGCCGCATGGAAGGTTCCCGGCGCGTCCCGGCGCAGGCGGAGCGCCGGCACCGACTCCGCGGGCGATCTCCCGACGCTGCGGGGCAACCACCGGTGGCGTCCGGGGCGCCTCGACCGGGCCAGCAGCCGCGCCCCGATCCGGCGCACCGCGTCGGCCTCTGCAGCCGAAAGCTCGGCCCGGTCCACGGCGGCGTCCAGTTCGTCCTCGTCCAGCAACACGCCGTCGCCTCCCTCCGGCAGCCACACGTCGAGGTAGAGATCCTCGACGATCCAGGGCGAGGACTGCAGTCGCGGAGGCCGGATGAGGTTGATGTAGTAGCCCTGGAAGGCGCCGCGGCCGTGGTAGAAGGCGCCGACCTCGAACGGCTGCCCCGGCCGGAGGAACCACATGAGGAGGGAGCCGGGCCGGAGGGTCGTGGCCTCGTCGATCCTCACCGGGGTGAAGTCTCCGTCCAGGATCTGAAGCGTGATCTTCCATCCCGGGCCGTCCGCGAGCAACTCCTGGCGGAAGCGCTGCACATGCCTCCCCCGACGCACTTCCACGTCTACCCGCGGCGCATCGTCCGGGATGCGGCGCGCGGCTCGCACCGCGCGGCGCCGTGCCCCCAGGAGATCGAACCCCACCTACATGTCCGACGGAGACTCCGGGACCCGCCACGGAGCGTCGGACGTGAAGGATCCGTTCGTGTCGGCGAGCCTTTCCAGCCCCGGCGCAGGGGCGAAGCGGTCGCCGTGCCGCTCCCGCAACTCGAGAAGACGGTCGCGCACGGCCGTCGCTCCGCGGGATTCCGCCCACGCGAGCGGTCCGCCGCGGAATGGCGGGAATCCGGTGCCCAGCACCATCGCGAGATCGACATCCCCCGGCCCCGCCACCACGCCGTCCTCCAGCGCATACATGGCTTCGTTCACGGAAATCAGCAGGCAGCGGTCGACGATCTCCTCGGGTCGCACGCCGCCGCCCCCGTGGCCGAAGGCGCGGCTCACCTCCCGGTCCACGCGCTCTTCGCGGTCCGAATAGGTGTAGAACCCGCGGTCGTTCTTCTTCCCCAGCCGGCCCAGGCCCGTGAGCGTTTCCAGCGCCGCAGAGGGGCGCATGCGGTCGCCGAACGCCCGGGACATCTCCTTCGCGACGTGCGCCGCGACATCGAAACCGACCTCATCGAGCAGTCGACACGGCCCCATCGGCAGCCCGAACTCCTTCAGCGTCCGGTCGATGTCGGCCACCTCCGCTCCATCCTCCAGCAGAAAGCCGGCCTCGTTCAGGTACGGCGCGAGGAGCCGGTTGACGATGAATCCGGGTCGGTCCGCCACGAGCACGGGCGTCTTCCCGAGCCTCCGCGCGAGCCTGACGGCCGTGGCGAGCGCCGCGTCGGAAGAGGACTCCCCGCGGATGATCTCCACGAGGGGCATGCGGTGCACCGGATTGAAGAAGTGCAGGCCGACGACCCGGTCCGGCCGGGCGGCGGCCCGGCTCAGCTCCGTCACCGACAGCGAGGACGTGTTCGTCGCGAAGACCGCGTGCGCGGGAAGTTCCGCCTCCACATCCCGAAGCACCTGCTGTTTCACGTGGAGCCGTTCGACGACGGCTTCGATGACGACGTCGACGTCGCCGAACCGCTCGTAGTCGAGCGTACCGTGGACGAGCGCGAACTTCAGCCCCACCTCTTCCGGCGCGATGATGCCCCGCTTGCCCGCTTTCCGGAGCAGGTCGCTCGCGTGGCGCAGTCCCGTGTCGAGCGCCTCCCGATCGATGTCCTTGAGGATGACCGCGATGTCGTGCGCGGCGGCGAGTTCGGCGATTCCGCCGCCCATGACGCCGGCCCCGAGGACAGCGACCTTCTTCACCTCCCGCTGCTGGGCCGCGATCTCCGGAGCGAAGGTCTTGTTCGCGGCCCTGCCTCCCCGGAACAACCGGACGAGGTTCCGGCAGACTTCCGTCGCGGCCACTTCTCCCAGGGCCTCCGCCTCGATGGCAAGCGCTTCGTCGATCGGCAGGTCCAGCGTGTCTTCGATGACTTCGATCGCCTTCAGGGCGGCGGGGTATCGCGTCCCCGAGGCGTTGCGCACGCGCTTGCGGGCGCCCCGAAACAGCAGCCGGCGACCCAGGCCGGTGTTCTCGAGGAAGCGGTCTCGCGCCGTCTCGTGCGGAAGCTCGCGCTCGACCCGCCCGACCACGGCGTCCAGGGCCACCTGCGCGACGGAATGCCGGAAACCCGTGTCGGCGAACACCCGGTCGACGAGACCGTATCGATACGCGTTCGAGGCGGAGAGGCTCCTCCCCGTGAGGATCATCGAGAGCGCCCGCTGAATCCCGATCAGGCGCGGCAGCCGCACCGACCCCCCGAACCCGGGAATCAGCCCGAGCTTGATCTCGGGCAGGCCGATGGTCGTGGCGGGAGCGTCCGAAGCCAGGCGCCAGTCGCACGCCAGCGCGAGTTCCGTGCCTCCGCCCAGACAGGCGCCGCGAATCGCCGCGATCTTCGGAATCCCGAGCCGTCCCAGCCGGTTGAAGATCCGCTGCCCCATGGCGCTCTTCCGGCGGCCGTCCTCCTCGTCCTCGATCTCGGCGATCTCGTTGACGTCGGCGCCGGCGATGAACGTGTCCGGTTTTTCGCTCCAGATGACGACCGCGATGGGATGGCCGGTGGCGATCCGCGACTCGAGTTCGGCCAGATGGCGGTCCAGGTGCCGCATCACCCGGGAGTTGAGGAGGTTCACCGGGGAGTCGGCGGTATCGAAGATCAGCCAGGCGATCTTGTCCGCGTCGATCTCGAGCCTGAGCGTCGTCGGCTTATCGACCATGCGTTCCCCAGCCATCCGTCAGCCAGGGCTTGGCGCGGCGGGAGGGCCGCTCACTCCCCGGCACTAGCAGCGCTGACGCACACCCTGTCGCAGTTCGGCGTTGCCCGGGACCAGCCGCAGCGTGTCCCCCGAAGCCTCGTCGACCATCACGTTCCAGTAGAGTTCGCCGGCCGCGGTGCTCACCCGCGCGTGGACCCACCAGGGCCCGCCGGCCGCCGACGCCCACGCCACGCCATCGGCGTCCGTGGTGTCCGCCAGCACCTCTCGTCCCAGCGCCATGAGGAGATCGTCCTCCGTGTCGCCGTAACCCGCGAAGGCCGCTTCCTCCCAGGAGTCGATGACGATGCAGATCGAGTCGACGCGCTGCTGCGTGGCCTGCTGCAGCTCGCTGAACTCGTCGAACGCGGCCTGTCGCTGCCGGTTCAGGGCCCGTTCGCGATCCTCGAGATCGCCGAACTGGTCGAACAGTTCCCGGTATTCCCTGCTGCGGTCGTCGAGGTTATCGAGTTGCGTGGTGATCGACCGCATGGAGTCGCGGACGTTGTTCCAACTCGACTCCGCCGTACTCCAGCGGTCCCGGTACTCCTGTTCGGTCCGGGAGGCCTCTTCGAGATCCGCGGGGATCGTCGGCTCCGGCGTCGCGGCCTGCCCGATGATGGCCGCAAAAAGGGAGTCGCGATCGAAGGGAATAAACTGAACTTCCAGGTCGTTCACGGGTTCGGCCGCGGCCTCGTCGGCCGTGACCTGCACGGTGATTCTGCCGCCGCAGGCGGCCAGCAACGGGAGGATCGCCAGAAGCGGGGTCGCGACACGCAACTTCGACATCAATCGAGCTCCAGTTGGGGTGTCCGGGTAAGTGGGCGGAATCTAAGAAGCTCCGGCTAGCGGCGGTAGCCGTCCAGGAAGTAGCCGACCGGGTTCACCGCGCGACCATTGATCAGGACCTCGTAGTGGAGGTTCGGACCCGTAGCCGTCCCCGAGACACCGACCTCTCCGAGGACGTCGCCGCGCCCGACCCGGGCGCCCACGCGAACCGCGATTCGGCCCAGGTGAGCGTAACGGCTCGCGTAGCCATCGCCGTGGTCGATTTCGACGAGACGTCCGTACTCGCCCCTCGTGCCGGCGAACGTGACCCGTCCCGCCCCGGCCGCGATCACGGGCGTGCCGAAATCGGCCGAAATGTCGACGCCGGTATGCGGACGCCGGAGCCCGAGCAGCGGATGCAGCCGGTTATGGCTGAAGCCCGATGAGATCCAGGATTCTTCCGAAGCGACCGGCCAGATCGAGGGAATGCGCTGATATCGCTCGCGCTGGGTCCCGACGGAATCCGCCGCCTCGGTGAGACTGCTTCCAAGCAGGTCCGCGCGCCGCAGCAACTGTTCGATGTCGACCACCACGTCTCCGGCCTCCCGAGCCAGGTCCGGGGCGACCTCGAGAAACTCGTCGGTCGCCGCCGGGACGCCGCCGGGCCCGCCGACTCCGACCGAGTAGACGTCGGGATCGAGCAGGGGAAGGCCGGCGACGAGCCGGAATCTCTGTTCCCGCGCGGAGAGATCGTCGAGCGCCTGGCTGAACTCTCCGCTGCGGCGTTCCATGGCCTGCAGGCTGGTGATCAGTTGCCGGTTCTCGGCCCGGTAGCGCGCGAGCTGCTCCACCGCGTCCTGGCGCCCCAGAACGGTGGCGACGAAGGCCGAGGCCATCATCAGGAGCACGGCCGCCGCGATGCCGGCAGCTTTCGCGCGGCGCTTCTCCACGCGATAGCTGCGCGCCCGCCCGCCGCCTCCGGGCAGTATCTGTATCGTCCAATACGAAGGTTTTCTCAAGTCGTCCAGCCGTAAGAGGGGCGAAAAAAAGGCCGGTCGAGCTACCCGGCCGGGCGGCCGCGCGACGGCAACAACTCGCACGCAGCCGCAACATCGGTCGATAAAGTTAGCCGCGAGCGGCAACCAGTGTCAACGTTTTTCGGCGGCGGCGGGGCGCGCGGTCAGGGACGCGGGAAGAGCACGCCGCCGGGGCGCACTGCCCGGAGCCCGGCCACGGACGCTTCGAGACGCTCGAAGGACGGCGGCGGTCCGTCGCCCCCCAGCGTTCGCCAGAGTTCGGCGGCCTTCGCCGGAATGAAGGGGGCGAGCATCGCGGCCACCGCGCCGAGGGCCGCGATGAGCTGCGACAGTACGCCGTCCAGCGCGCCCGCGTCCGCGCCTTCGCCCGCCTCGCGCTCCGCCTTCGCCAGCGCCCAGGGCCTCGTCTCGTCCACGAACCCGTTCGCCGCGCGCACGACATCGAAGGCCGCCGCCAGACCTCGATGGAGGAGATAGCCGTCCATGGCCGCGCGGTAGTCCGCGAGGGCAAGCGCGGCTTTCTCCGCGAGTTCCCCGCCCCGCGGCTCGGGCACATCCCCTCCGCGATACCTGGAGACCATCGACACCACGCGATTCAGGAGGTTGCCGAGGTCGTTCGCGAGATCCGTCGTGTAGCGGCGGTCGAACTGCTCGGTGAAGGCCTCCGTCGACGAGTAGTCGCGGTCGCCATCCCAGGGGACCTCCCGCAGCAGGAAATACCGCAGCGCGTCCGGTCCGTGCCGTTCGATGAGTTCGACGAGACCCAGTTCCGTTCCCGCCGACTTCGAGAGCTTGGCCCCGCCGATCTTGATGAAGCCGTGCCCCCACACGCTCTTCGCCGGCGCTACGCCCGCCGCGAGCAGCATGGCCGGCCAGTACACGCAGTGAAAGCGGGTGATGTCCTTGCCGATGATGTGGAGGTCCGCGGGCCAGAACTTCGCGAACGCCTCGCCGCCGGGATAGCCGATGGCCGTGATGTAGTTCGACAGCGCATCGAACCACACGTAGACCGTGTGCCCCTCGTCCCCCGGAAAGGGGACGCCCCAGCGAATCCTGGAGCGGGAGGCCGAGATGTCGTCGAGCCCGGACTCGAGCAGTCGCGTGATCTCGTTGCGCCGCGTCTCGGGCCGGACGGAGTCCGGGTCGTTCCGCAGACGTTCGAGGAGCGTGTCCCGGTAGTCGGAGAGCCGGAAGAACCAGTTCTCCTCCTCCGTCCACTCGATCTCGCGCCCGGGGTGGAGCGGGCAGCGCCCGTCCGCCAGTTCATCGTCCTTCTTGAAGGCCTCGCACCCGGCGCAGTAGTGGCCCTCGTACTTCGCGCGGCGGAAGTCTCCGTTCGCGGCGATCCGCTCCATGAGCGCGGTCACGCCGCGGTGGTGGCGCGGTTCGGAGGTCCGGATGAAGTCGTCGTTCGAGAGACCCAGGCGCCGCCAGACGTCGAGGAAGGCCTCGGCGATCCGGTCGACCCACTCCGCGGGCTCCGCTCCCTGTTTCTCGGCCTCCTGCTGGACCTTCTGCCCGTGCTCGTCCATTCCGATGAGAAAGTGGACGTCGTCGCCGCAGGCGCGCCGGTACCGGGCGATCGCGTCGGCGCCGATCTTCTCGATCGCGTGCCCCAGGTGCGGGTCGCCGTTCGAGTAGTCGATCGCCGTCGTGAGATAGAATCGAGGCGCTGGCGGGGCTTTTGCCACGGGCTGCCTAGTTGCGGTCCAGTTCGGCGCGGCGCGCCTCGCGCCTCTCGTCCTGCAACTGGGCGAGCGGGATCGTGCGGGTCTCTCCGTCCCGCGCCTCGAGCGAGACCGTCTCCTCGAACAGGTCCCACGACTTCACGTTCTCGCGGCCGTTGGCGGTTCGAATCGTTCGGCCCACGGGCGGGAAGCGCTTCCGGGCCTGCGCGTACACGGCGTGCTCGTAGCGCAGGCAGTTCATGAGACGGCCGCAGGCGCCCGAAATCTGGCTTGGATTGAGGGAGAGACCCTGGTCCTTGGCGAGCTGGAGCGTGACGGGTTCGATGGACGTGAGCCACGAGCGGCAGCAGAGTTCGCGGCGGCAGCGGCCCAGCCCCCCGAGGCGGCGCGCCTCGTCGCGGACCCCGATCTGACGCAGGTCGATGCGGGTCCGGAACGAGCGGGCCATGTCCCGCACCAGGGCGCGAAAGTCGACCCGCTTCTCCGCGGTGAAGTAGACCGTGAGCTTGTTGCGGTCCCACTGCCACTCCGCCTCGCTCACCTTCATGCGCAGCCGGTGTTTCGCGGCGAGTTCGCGCGTGCGTCGGCGGACCTCGAGTTCCTGGTCGCGAAGCTGCAGCAGCCGCAGGACGTCGGCCGGCGCGGCGCGGCGGATCACCCGGCGGGACGGCAGCGGGACGGCGCGCTCGCCCACGCTGTCGCAGCCTCCGCCGCACGCCAGGTCCCGGGCCGCGGCCGCGCGCTTCACCCAGCCGATGTCCTGTCCGCGGTCGGCCTCGACGACGACATACTCACGCTCCGTCAGCGGAGCGGCGCCGTTGAAGGCGAAGAAGTCGGAGCGAAGGCCCTTGAACTGGACCTCGATGACCTGGCTCGCCGCCCCCGCGGCCGGACCCGGCGACGCCACCGGACCCGGCGACGCCGCGGGACTCGGGGTCGCCGCACCGTTGCCGGACTCGCCGCCGGGGCGGGCGGGATGGGGGGGG
>VXQX01000030.1 GCA_009838765.1 Gemmatimonadales bacterium | reverse complement strand
AACGAAGACGATCAACCACAGAAATCAACCGTCCGCGAAAGCGGGACAGCTCCAGCGTTAGCTGGCTACCGTCGCTTCTTGGACTAGGAATCCGGTCTTCAACGATCTACCCCACTCTGGACGGCTTCCGCGTTCCCCGTCACCTTTCAGCGGCTGGACCGTCACCAGAAACTACACACGGAGAGTTCGACATGGGCACGACGTTGTACGAAGGCGAACGCCACAAACAACAACCTGATCCCGATGAACTGCCTATCCGCCATCGACAGCTCTTCACTCAACCCTACGACCTTAATGTTCGTTCCTTGATGAGCGAGATCGACGCCAAGACGTTACATCTTCGTCCCCTCAGCGAGCGACCGCGTTTTCAGCGACAGTACGTCTGGTCGAACCGCCTCGCCTCCCTACTGATCGAGTCGATTCTCCTCAACATCCCTATTCCGCCATGTTATTTTGTTCAGAATGACGATTTCGAGCTCAGCGTCATCGATGGCCAGCAACGCATCTATTCCATTTTTCGATTCCTGCAGAACCAGTTCGCGCTGACTGGACTGCGAGTTTTCTCCGACTTAAACGGAAAACGGTTTCACGATCTCAGTCGCCGTTCACAGCGTCAAATCGAAACACACACATTACGCGCCGTGATAATCACCAACAAATCCGATCCAGAAATCCAATTTGATGTCTTCGAAAGATTGAACACCTATACAATGCCTCTAAATGCTCAAGAGCTCCGCAACTGCATTTACCGCGGCAAGCTAAACGACCTCCTTTCCACGCTTGCCGAACACAAACCGTGGTTGAATATATTGGGACGGACACGTCCCGACAAGAGACTTCGTGACGAAGAGCTGATACTTCGATTCTTCGCTTTCCACATAAAGGGCCTTGCCAGTTACCACACTCCCCAAAAACGTTGGCTGAACGCTGTCGCGAAACAAGGCAAAAGCTATACTGACGAGCAACTTAGCGAACTAGAACATGTATGGAAGAGAGCGATTGATAAGTGTCTACTGTTGTTTCCGGCACAAGATTGTTTTCGCCGCCCCGATCGGGGGGCGAAACGGCAGGTAGTAAATCGTGCACTAATGGATCTCATCATGACAACGATGGCACAAACACGTCGAGCTATCGTACAACGCAAGGCAACGGCGTTTCGTCGGCAGTTTGAGTTGCTCTTGCACGATGAGGAATTCCAAGACCTGATCAGTCGGTCGATTGATCACAAGAGCCGTACGCTACGTCGTTTTGAGATCTGGAACGAACGGTTGGTAGAACAGGTATTTTGATGTCGCGATATACGGAAGCGTACTCAGGCTTTGTGACGGGAGTTAAAGAGGTCAGAATACTAGTGAGACTTGCCCGGGCGGAAGGCCGCGCGAAAGGCCCATTGGAGAACGTGCCGGCCGCACGCGCGTTGTGTCGGGCGGCGATCGTATTGCTATCCAGTCGGATTGAGGGATATGTGGAAGACCTTGCAGAGGTGATCAGTTTTCGAGTTGTCGATAGACAGGTGTCGAAACAATCGCTGTCACCGCGATTATTGTATTATTGCTCGAAAGATATCATCGACCACATCCGTGAGACAAAGGACCCGGACAGAGTCGCAGAAAAGATTGCTACCTTGTTTCGACGAGATCAAGACGTTTGGTCTGACGGTGAAAGCTTTAGCGAGGAACTCCCCTTCGAGCGGATCGTGTCAGGTTTCTCAACACCTCGCTTCGAAGAAATCCGGAAGTTCATTGCTCGATTCGGTTACGAGGACTACAGGAAGGATCTCGCAGGCGAGCTACGTGCCGACTACCTCCCATGCGTAAACATGGTTGACAATGTAGTTGAGCAGAGGAACAAGATTGCTCATGGAAACGTTGGTGCGTCGGCTACGGCAGCGGATGTAAGATCGATGTTGGAGCTTGTGCAGGTGTTTTGCCGAGCGACGGATGTTGTGGTTGGGAATTGGTTCAGGGGGCTGGGATGTCCTATCAGATAGACACATCTAGCCGGTCGCTTCAGGGAGGTGAGCGGCGGATTGCTCCGGACGGGTCTCGACGCGCCGTACTTCGGCGGATTCGGCTTGTGGAGTCGAGGTGTCGACGTGAGGCGAAGGACGACGTAGGCCGCCACTTCCAGCACTAGCAGGTAGCGTAATCGCTAGAACGCCTCCCCGATTGCCCCTACGGCTTGCCGGCCCGTAGGGCTTCGCCCCGAGGCGACACCCGCTCCTCCGCACCGGCTGCCCGACGTGACCGAAGCCATGAAATCCCGCCCGTCGTCTGCCGCCGTTCTTCTGTCCAGCCTGTTGTTCCCCCCTGCGTACTCCCACCGCCGGAATCCGCCGAGGTCGCAGCTTACGGAGACGCCGACCGACGCCGTGGCCGCCGCCACCGTCCCCCCACCGGGAGCTCCTCCCGGCTGACTCCCCGCCATCATCCGGCTGGACGCGAGCGACCCCAACCTCGCGGTGTGGCACGACCGTGACATCTCCGGGGATCCTCCCACGGGAACCCGGACCCATCGAGGTCGGATCCGTCCTCACCTTCTATCGCGCTCCCCAACCTCCAGACGCAGGTTCAACGCCCTCTGCGGGGAGGTGGGGTCGATCGTCAGGGTCGCGACGCGACCCGGAAACAGGTCGGCGAGACTCAGCGAAGATTCAAGCGCGTCCCGGTCCACGTCTTCGTCGCCGCCAAGCACCACCAGCTCAATCGGGACGCCAGAGGGCAGCCAGCACACTCTGTAGAAGCCGGTCGAGCTGCTTTTTTCCGTCCAGCGGCTCCGCTGGTCTTCGAAGTTCAAGGTGCTTGGATCCCTGACCCTGGCGAAGAGCCGAGGGTCAGCTGCCCTCGTCAGCAGGTGAAGCGTCGCGTCCTCGATCGGGTTTCCGTCCGTGTCCGTCACCGTCCCGGTGAGGATGCCCGTTTGCCAGACTGCGTTGCCGGCAGCGGAGACCATGGGAACGCCGGGTGGGCCGTCTCGACCGCACACTGCGGAAAGGACATCGCTCAGCGGGGGCGCTTCGAAGCGGACCTCGACCCGGCTGTCGACGTCCGGTCCCATTTCCACCTCGACGGGCTCGGATTCGTACCACAGCGGCTCCAGGTACGGATGTGTGAAGTGGAGCGCGTAGGTGCCGGCGCCCAGGCGGTCCAGCTCGAATCGTCCTTCGGCATCGGTTTCCGTCTCCGTGCCGGATCCCTGCACGTAGACACGGGCGTTCGGCAGTCCGGCGCCGAGCGAGTCGACGACGGTCCCCGCGACGCGCCTCCCCCGGTGTCCCTCGAAGACCACGCCCGCGTCGCCATGCGCCCGAAGCACCTCGCCGTGCGTGATGGCGACGCCCTCCAGGGTGGCTGCGGGTTGGCCCGTAAGGGGGTGCTCGGTCTCACCCGCCGTGAACATTCGGATGTTCCACGAGGTGACGATCCAGGTGCCGTCCGGGAGGCCGCGAAAGCTCACCGTGCCGCCGGGAGACGCATCCATCAGCCAATCGGGCACGGGCAGATTCACGTAGCGATAGTCCACCCATTGGAGTTCCGCAGTCGCCGCATCGAGCCACATCGTTCCCGCGATATCCGCCACGTTCCGTTCCGGCACGGGCTCGAACTCCAACCCGACAAGTCCGCCGACTCCGGACCGGATCCGCAGGCAGTGCGTGTCGAGAAACGGATCGGAGAGAAGAACTCCGGCGTCGGGACCCCAGAAATCCGACGCATCGGCCGAGAACCTTGCGAACCCTCCGTGCACGAGGGAGTCGGCTGAACGGGCGACGTACGGTACGGACACGAGGGCCTGCCCATAGGCTCGATCCTCGGCCTCCACCGTGCGTCCGTGTTCGTCGAGAAACCGCTTGATGCCCAGCATCTCGTACCGGTAGAGACCTCGCTCCTGCGTCCACCTCGCCGCTGCGAGTGCCTTGCGCGCCTCGTCCCAGACTCTGGCGACGGCCAGCCCCTCCTCGGGGCGCAGATGGCACTGGGGACGGACGGACACGCTGATTTCCGCCAGCGAAATCGCCTCGATGGGCGCGGCCATCTGCACCGTCAGGGTGTCGCGGGTGGAGATCCTGAAGAATGCCGAGTACGTGGTTCCATACCCGATCCGCTCGGCGCGCAACCGGTATTCGCCGGGGGCCGGGACCGGCAACTCGAACACGCCTGTACCGCTCCGCGTAAGCATCCGCTCGAGGCCGCGGCCGTCCCGGTCCACCAGGGTGATCATCGCTCCCGCAATGGCCGCGTTGTCCCCATCATCGACGAGCCGACTACGCACCACCTGGCCGTGAACGGCCGACGCAACCGCGCTCTGGAGCACGACCAGCGCGACCGTCGCGATCCTCAGGCGGATCCTGCCACGGTCGGCGGGCACGGCACCCACCCCTCGAATCCTCCCATCACGCCGGTGGATCAAGAGCTCGGACTGTTGATTCGGTGCGACCTCGCGCCCCCACGCGATCGCTTCTCGCTACGTGTCGAACACCTTCGTCCCTCACTCCAGGGTGATCGGCATGCACTGGAATCGGTGATCGGCATGCGTCGGAATCCGCAATAGACCCAAGAACCGCGGTCGGCGGCGACCGGACAACCGGCTAAGAAAGGGTCAGGAACGCTGCCTCTTCATCGGCTCCAAAGGCGAGGACCTCGGTTCGGTTTGAACGCAGCAGTGCTTCGATGTCCGCCGTGGAGCAGTTGCCCCGCCGAATCCAGATGACCTTGGGAGGCGACCCCCTGAGGAAGCTCGCCTGGTGGAAGTCCGAGTCCTTCGAAAGGATCGTGAGACCGTGGTCGCGGGCGTAAGTCCAGATGGCGGTGTCGCTCGCGCGAGCCAATCCGATGTCGCGAACGTGCACGGACCCCGGAAACTCTTCGGAGAGGGCGGCGACGAGACGCGGTGAGATGTTCTTGTCAAAGAGGAGCTTCACCCGACCGGGATCGAAACGAGCCTGCGCTCACGCGCCGCGGCGAACGCCAGGACCGCCCGGATGTCCTCCGGCTCCAGGTCAGGGAAGTCCTCTAGGATCTCCGCTTCCGTCATCCCGGAGGCCAGGTACTCGAGCACATCGTACACCGTGATCCGGAGTCCCCGAATGCACGGCTTACCGGCTCTCTTGTCCGGTTCCAGCGTGATGCGTTCCAAATGGTCCATGCCGCAAAATACCCGGCGCCCGGATGGGAGGTCAAACTTCGTGGGCACGGGCCTGCTCCTCCTCGTCATGATTCGACGAGGTCGCCGCCGCGGCTGCGCCCGCCGAAGCCGTTACTGACGCCGCGGCGGACACCGTTCCCGAGCGGGAGCCGCTCCCGGCCGACTCGGCCATCATCCGGCTCGACGCGAGCGACCCCAACCTCGCGGTGTGGCAGGACCGGGACATCTCCGGGGATCCTCCGCGGGAACCGGGACCCATCGAGGTCGGATCCGTCCTCACCTTCTTCGGGCTTCCGATCGCGCGCACGCCCGAGGACCTCGTCGCGGGCGAGGTGGAAGTCGCCTTCATGGGGGCGCCGGTCGACATGGGGGTGGGGTACCGCGG
>VXQX01000037.1 GCA_009838765.1 Gemmatimonadales bacterium | reverse complement strand
ACCCGCCCCCGCCGATACCCCACACCCAACTCGCGAAGCCTCAACTCCGCCGGCCCGTTCGAGATCGTCATATTCTCCTCACTCAGTAGCGGCCCTCAGTAGCGGCCGAGGCGTTCGCGGTAGGAGCGCATCTCGCGCTTCAGGACCGGGGCCAGCAGGTAGAGGCCGAGCAGGTTGGGAATCGCGACCACGTAGATCACGGCGTCCGAGAGATCGATCAGCGCGCCCAGTTGCAGGCTGGCGCCCAGGACCACGAACCCGCAGAAGAACAGCTTGAAGCCGGCTTCCACGGTACGGTTCTCGCCCGTCAGATAGGTGAGCGACTTCAGGCCGTAGTAGCTCCACGAAATCATGGTGGAGAAGGCGAACAGCACGGCGGCCACCGAGAGGGGGACGGGCGACCACGATAGGGTGCTTTCGAACGCGGTCTTGGTCATCTCGATGCCGGTAATGCCGGTCTCGGCCAGCGTCGGATCGTAGACGGTCGTGATGATGACCAGCGCCGTCATCGTGCAGATGACCACCGTGTCGATGAACGGCTCCAGCAGGCCGACGAAGCCCTCGGTGCACGGTTCATCCGTCCGCACCGCCGAGTGCGCGATGGCGGCGGAACCGAGGCCCGCCTCGTTCGAGAACACGGCCCGCCGGAACCCGATGATCATCACCCCGATCATGCCGCCGCCGATGCTGTCCGCCGCGAACGCCCCCTCCCAGATCTGAACGATGGCGCCGGGCAGCCGGTCGGCGTTCAGTCCGATGATCGCCAGCGCCGACAGCACGTACAGCACCGCCATGAAGGGCACCAGCCGGGAGGTGACGCGGGCGATGCTCCTGATGCCGCCGACCGTGACCAGCGCCACCGCGCCGGCCATGACGACGCCCAGCAGCCAGGCCTTGTCGCTGAAGAAGCTGCTTTCGGCGCCCGTCACCTCGATCAGGATTGCGGCCGCCTGGTTGGACTGGAACATGTTGCCGATGCCGAGGCAGCCCAGGACCATGGCGGCGGCATAGAACATTCCCAGGCCGCGCCCGATTCCGGGCAGGTTCCGCAGTTCCAGGCCGTGCTGCAGGTAGTACATCGGGCCGCCGCTCACGGACCCGTCCGGGTTGGTGCGGCGATACTTCACCGCCAGCGTGCACTCGGCGAACTTGGTGCTCATGCCGAGGAGTCCGGCGATGATCAGCCAGAACGTGGCCCCCGGCCCGCCCAGCGAGATCGCCACGGCCACGCCGGCGATGTTCCCGATGCCGACCGTGCCCGACACGGCGGTCGCGAGCGCCTGGAAGGGCGTCACCTCGCCCGGCTGCGAGGGATCCGTGTAGCGGCCGCGCACCAGGTCGAGCGCGTGCCGGAAGCCCCGCACGTTGATGAAGCCCAGGTAGAGGGTGAAGAACGCGCCCCCGGCGATGAGCCACGCCACGATGAGCGGCACCTCGGCCCCGCCGACCGGCACGGAAAAGAAGATGAACTCCGACACGGCGTCCGCCACCGGCCGCATGACCCTGTTGACGAACTCGTCGACCCCCATCGGCCCATACTACATTCTCCGGGTTGAACGCGCCCGGACCGGAGCAGCGGGCGACGATTCCCGGGGGCCGGAGACTGGAGGCCGGACTTGCCGAAGAGAACGATGACGCCCTCCGAAGCGCTGGTGGAGACGCTGGTGGCGGAGGGCGTGACGGACGTGTTCGGGTTGGTCGGATCGGCGTTCATGGACGCCCTCGACCTGTTCCCGGCTGCGGGCATCCGCTTCATCCCGGTCGCGCACGAACAGGCGGCCGCGCACGCCGCCGACGGGCTGGCGCGGGTCACGGGAAGGCCCCAGGCCTGCATCGCCCAGAACGGCCCCGGCGCGGCCAACTTCGTCTCCGCGATCGCGGCCGCCTTCTGGGCGCACTCCCCCGTGGTCGCCATCACGCCCGAAACCGGATCGCTCGGCATCGGCACCGGAGGCTTCCAGGAACTCGACCAGATGCCGATGTTCGAGGCGCAGACCGTCTTCCAGGTGCGCGTCAACCGTCCCGAGCGCATGGGCGAACTCGCGCGGCGCTGCTTCTACCGCGCCAAGCTCGAACTCGGCCCCACGCACCTCAACATCCCCAGGGACTACTTCTACGGCGACATCGAAGAGGACATCTTCGCGACGCCCTCCCTCGGTCCCGGCCGGCCTCCGAAGGGGGACATCGAAGAGGCGGTCCGGCTCCTGAGCGGCGCCCGTTATCCCGTCATCGTCTCCGGAGGAGGGGTCAGCCAGGGGGACGCCCTGGAGGAGGTCAAGGCGGTCGCCGAGCATCTGAGCGCGCCGGTCGTCAACACCTACCTGCACAACGACACCTTCCCCTGGAGCCACGAACTCGGGTGCGGGCCGATCGGCTACTGCGGGTCGAAGGCGGCGATGCGCACCATCGCCAAGGCCGACGTGGTACTCGCCCTCGGGACCCGGCTCGGGGTCTTCGGCCTGCTGCCCCAGTACGACATGACCTACTGGCCAGAAGACGCCACTCTCATCCAGGTGGACCGGGACGCCAGGCAGTGGGGCATGAGCAGGATCCCGGCGCTCTTCTCCGTCGCGGACGTGAAGGAGTATGCCGTCGAACTGCTCGACGAGCTGAGGAAGGCGCGGCCCGATCCGGGGCGGAACGAGGCGCGCATCGCCGACGTCGCCCGCGAGAAGCGGGCCTGGGACGAGGAACTCGAGGGCTGGTCTTCGTCCACCAATGCCCTCATGCACCCCCGCCGCTTCCTGTGGGAGTTCACGCGCGCGCTCCCCGGGGACGCGCTCGTGACCACGGACATCGGCAACACCTGCTCGATCACCAACGGGTATCTCCGCTTCGACGGCCCGCGGCAGCATCTCGCGGCGCTCACGTGGGGGAACTGCGGCTTCGCATACGGCGCCGCGCTGGGCGCCAGAGTCGGCAATGTCGGCAATCCGGCCGCGCCCGTGTTCGCCATCCAGGGGGACGGGGCGTGGGGCATCAGCGGCATGAGCGAGGTGATGACGGCGGTACGCGAGGAGATCCCGGTCATCGCCGTCGTCATCAACAACCACGAATGGGGCGCCGAGAAGAAGAACCAGATCGACTTCTACGGCCATCGCTTCGTGGGCACCGACCTGCGCGCCAATCCGGACTTCGCGAAGGTGGCCGAGGCCATGGGCGCGAGGGGTTACACGGTCGAAGACTACCGGGATGTGCAGGACGTGGTGCGCGATGCGGTGGCGAGCGGAGAGCCGTGCGTCATCAACGCGGTCGTCGAGGGCGGCGCCAACGTGCTCGCCGAGCCGTTCCGCCGGGACGCGCTCGCCATGCCCACCCGTCACCTCGAAAAATATGCACATCTCAGCCTGAACTAGCGGGCTGAGCTGGCCGGGCCGCGACGGTGCGCCAGGAGAAAGAGAACCGGATGTCCGACACACAGGCGCTGCTGGCGGACTACGACGTCCAGGACGTCATCGAGAAGGACCGGAAGCACCTCTGGCACCACCTGTTCCAGCACAGCGTCTTCGAGACGCAGGATCCGCAGGTGTTCGTGGAGGGCCGCGGCGCGCGGGTCCGCGACATCCACGGGAAGGAGTACCTGGACGGGACCTCGGGCGGCGTCTGGTGCGTCAACGTCGGCCACGGGCGGGAGAGCATCGCGCGGGTCGTCTACGAGCAGTTGACGCGCCTGCCGTACTACGCGGGCGTGGTCGGCACCGTCCCTGCCGCCCAGTATGCGAGCGCGCTGGCCGAGTGGCTGCCCGGGCTCGACCACCTCTACTTCGCCAACAGTGGCTCCGAGGCGAACGAGAAGGCGATCAAGATGGTGCGCCAGATCGCCCACCTGAACGGGAACCGCAAGTCGAAGGTCCTGTACCGGGACCGCGACTATCACGGCACGACCATCGCCTGCCTCGCCGCCAGCGGCCAGGAGGAGCGCAAGGAGGCCTACGGGCCGTTCCCGGACGGGTTTTCGGGGATTCCGCACGCGATGTGCTATCGCTGCCCCTTCGACAAGACGTATCCGGACTGCAACATCGAATGTGCGCGCGCCCTCGGCGACGCGATCGAGGAGGAGGGGCCGGACACGGTGGGGGCCGTGATCCTCGAGCCCATTACCGCGGGCGGGGGCGTCATTCCTCCGGTCGAGGAATACTATCCGATCATCCGCGAGATCTGCGACAACCATGACGTCATACTGATCATCGACGAGGTCGTGTGCGGGTTCGGGCGCACGGGGACGATGTTCGGGTTCGAGCACTACGACTTCGTCCCGGACATCGTGACGATGGCCAAGGGCATGGCCAGCTCCTACGCCCCGATCTCCGCGGCCGCGGTGCGCGGCGAGGTGTTCGACAGGTTCCTGGCGGATCCGGGCGACAAGTTCCACTACTTCAGGGACATCAGCACCTACGGCGGGTGCACCGTCGGGTTCGCGGCCGCGCTCGAGAATCTGCGCATCATCGAGGACGAGGAGCTGATCGAGAACAGCCGCGCGACGGGGGCCTACCTGCAGGACCGTCTGCGCGAGCTGCTCGACCACGACCACGTCGGCGATGTCCGCGGCCGGGGCCTGTTCGCCGGCGTGGAGCTGGTGGAGGACAAGGCGACGAAGGCGCCCGTGAGCGAAGACGTCATGGCGGCCGTCGTGGGCAGGGTCGCCCGGGAGGGCGTGCTGGTGGGCAGGACCACCCGCAGCATCCCCGGCCTGAACAACACGGTGACCATCGCGCCCCCCCTCATCGTCACCCGGGCGGACATCGACGAGCTGGTCGAGGCCGTGAAGACGGGCATCGAATTCGGCTGCCGGGATCTCTGAATGGACACGGACAGGGCCAGAGCCAGGGACACGGGCAGGGACAGGGAAGCCGGCTTCGATATCCGGGAGGACTTCCAGCGGTTCTCACAGAGGGACGACATCTTCTGCCGCTCCTTCTGGGACCCGGAGGTGCGCACGCACCGCTCGGACATGTTCTACGAGACGTACCGGACGCCGAAGCTTACCTGGCGGTCCGTCGACGGCTTCACCCAGCGCGACTACGCGCTGCGCAACGCGTCCTGGCACGTGACGGACATCTTTGCCGAACTCCGCGACGGCGACGACCGCCGCGAGGGATTTCTCGACCCGTACACCAGCATTCGCGAGGGCCCGGGCCACACGCTGCCGGTGGAGTCTCCCGGGGAGATGGCGCGCGAGATCAAGCAGGCCGCGAAGACGCTGGGCGCCGACCTGGTGGGGATCACGGGCAACGATGAGCGCTGGCTGTACAGCCACGCCTACAGCCGCGAGAACGAGCACGAGAAACCGCAGGAGATCTCCACCGATCTCGGGAATGTGATCGTGATCGCGCAGTCCATGGACCGGGAACTGCTGAGCACGGCGCCCTCCGCCCTGAGCGGCACCGCAACCGGAGCCACCTACTCCAGGGACACGATCGTGCTGCTGGCGATCGCGCAGTACATCGTCAACCTCGGCTACCGCGCCGTGGCCAGCATGAACGACTCGGCGCTGGTCATTCCGCTCGCCATCAAGGCCGGGCTGGGCGAGTACGGGCGCCACGGCCTCCTCATCA
>VXQX01000011.1 GCA_009838765.1 Gemmatimonadales bacterium | reverse complement strand
TTTTTATCACAACCCGCCCCCCCCCCACATACACCACTCATTATTGCCCGCCCCCCTCCTTTGTTTATCCCCCCCGGGGGGGGGGGGGGGCGGGCGCCGCAGGCGCGCCGGCGGACCCGGAGAGTGTGGCGCGGGTACGCGCTAGGGTGCTGGAGGTTCGTGACTTGGCGCCGGGCTCGACCGTCAGCTACGGGGCCACCTACACGACGAAGCGCGCCGAACGTCTCGCCACTTTGGGCATCGGGTACGCGGACGGGCTGCCGTGGCGTCTGTCGAACCGGGGACAGGCGCTCATCGGCGGCGTCCGGGTACCGATCCGGGGCGGTGTCTGCATGGACGTGACGTCGGTAGACGTTTCCGGCGCGCCGGGTGTCGAAGCTGCGGACGTGGCTACGCTCCTCGGCCGCGACGGAGGAGAGGAGGTCGCGCTGGCGGACTTCGCGAAGGCGGCCGGGACGATCGAATACGAAGTGCTGACGGCGATCGGGCGCCGCCTGCCCCGACACTACGTGGGCGGGCCGGGCGCCGCCGCGGATGGGAGCCGATGACAGAGACTCGAGGGACAGCCGGAGCGCCGCTCTCGTGGGAAGATCTCGCCGACCGCGCGAGGATCGCCCGCGAGCGCGCTTACGCTCCATATTCCCGTTTCCTCGTCGGCGCCGCGCTCGAGGCCGACGACGGGCGGATCTTTGCCGGGTGCAACGTGGAGAACGCCTCGTACCCCGTCGGGACGTGCGCGGAACGCGTCGCGCTCGGGCATGCGGTCGTTTCGGGGGCGCGCGCATTCTCGCGCATCGCCATCGTGACGAGCGGCGCCGTCCCGGCCCCGCCGTGCGGCATGTGTCGCCAGGCGCTCGCCGAGTTTGGCCGGGAACTCGAGATCATGAGCATCGGAACGAACGGGGAGTCCGCCGCCTGGCGGTTAAGGGACCTGCTGCCGGCGAACTTCTCGCTCGAGCGGATGGCCGCGCCGGTGGAGACGGGTCCGTGAACGGATGGAGACTCGCGGCGCTCGTCGCGACGGTCCTCCCGGTACTGCTGGGCGCCTGCGCCGAGGACCCCCTCTCCCTGGGCTCCGAGAAGGCGCCGGGTGCCGGCGTGGAGACGCGGGACGTCACGATCTCCGTCTCCGAGCTGTCGACCTGGAGGGACACGACGCTGACCGGCTTCGCCCGGCCCTCCACCGCGCGGTTCGTGTACGTTTCGGCCGGAGCGGACGCGTCGAGTCGCGGGCTCGCGCGCTTCAACGTTCCGGACACGATCCGGACGTTCGTCGACACGCTGCCGGTCGCGAAGTTCGAGGAGGTGGCGTTCGAGCTTCGCTTCGACACCGCCCGCTCCGAGTTCACGGACTTTCCCATCACCGTGAAGCTCGTCGAACTGGGGGAGCGTTTCGAGCCGCATCGCGCGACATGGCAGGAGGCGGCTGCCGGGGTCCCGTGGACGGAGCCCGGGGGCAGCCTCGGCGTCGAAATCGCGTCCGCGGTGCTTGAGGCGGCCACGGATACGCTCGTCATGACGCCGACCGTGGCCGAAGACTCGCTGATGAAGGCGTGGCAGAGGGAGGACGGAGGCAACGGCCTCGCCATCGTGCTGGAGGGCCCCGACGCGAGCCTCCGGATTACGCAGATGGTCCTCCGGTACGATCCGACCCTGGTCGGGCGGACCCTCCCGGTGCCGCAGTTCCAGTTCTGGGACGATCACGCCTTCATTCTCGATCCGCCGCAGCCTCCTGCGGGCACCGAGCTTCGCCTCGGCGGTCTCCCCGCCTCGCGCATCTACTTCGAGTTCGTGCCACCGCGCCTCGTCGGGGAAGCGGAACTCGAGGGGGCGACGGTGAGCCAGGCCGAAGTCATCCTGCACCCGCTGACCGCGCCCGAACGGTGGGCGGCGGAGCGCACGATCGAAGCCCGCAAGGTGAGCCTGCTCGGCGACCCGTTCGAGATCGGCGAAAAGACGCCCATCGGGAGCGGGGACCTGACCACGACGACGCTCGATCCCGAGAGGCTCCGCGAGGGCGAGCCTGTGCGCCTCGACATCACGTTCCTGATGGCGCGGGCCGTCCGGGATTCGCTGAAGCGCATCCGGCTCGGCTTCCGGGCGGATCCGGATGCGCAGGCGCTGGGCTATTGGGAGTTCGGTTCCGCCGAATCGCCGTCGGCGCTCCGGCCGCAGATCCGCATCGTGTTCAGTTCGGCGCCCGACTTCACGGTGCCGTGATGCCGGCCATCGGAAGGTACCGGGGCTGGGTCCGGGCCGGATTCGCGCTCGCGGCGCTGGCGGCTTCGCCCGCCGCCCTCTTGGCCCAGACGCCGCTCACGGCCGTCGGGCTCGGCTATCCGGTCGCGCCCGTGGATGGCCGGTCGGCCGCGCTCGGCGGATCGGGCTCCGGCCTGCTCGGCGGATCGTTCAGCCTCACGAACCCGGCCGACCTTCTCCTTCACGCGGAACCCGGCTTCTCCGTGTCGCTGGCCAGCGAGGGCGTGACCCTGGAGGGTGACGGCCCGCCGCTCGACACGGGACGGGGGCGTTTCACCACGATCCGCGCGCTCGCCCCCTACAACGACTGGGCCTTCAGCCTGGCCTTCGGCGGAGAGTTCGATCAGGACTGGACCAACATCCTGCGGGACACGCTGCGGCTGCACGACGGCGCGGTCCCCTACGAGGAGACGCGCGAGCACAACGGCGGGATCAGCACGATCGACGCGTCGCTTGCGCGTCGCCTCGGGCCCCTCGGCGTCGGCATCTCGGCGCAGCGACTGACCGGCTCGCTCCGGCAGTCGTTCTTCCGGAAGTTCGACGATCCGGTCGGGGGGGCTCCCACGCTCGGCGGCATCGCGGGGGCGAGGGAGCTTTCATGGCGAGCCTGGCGCTTCAGGGCGGGCGGGTCGATTCGGCTGGGAGACCGCGTCGTGGCGGGGGTGTCACTCGGCACGGGAGGGACGCTCTACGCGACCCCCGAAGCGGCGGAAGAACCCGAGGCGGAGTTCGATCTGCCGACTTCGATCGAACTCGGAGGCAGCGCGCGCGTGACGGACCAACTCCTCGTCACTGCCGGCGGCGGCCGGGCCGGGTGGTCGGCCGTGGGATCGCGCGCCGCGACGGCCGGCTCCCCGTTCCGGTCCCACGACGTCGTCTGGCTGGGCGGGGGGATCGAATACGGTGCGCTCTCCCTGCTCGGCGGGAGGTTGCCGCTTCGGGTCGGATGGCGGCGGACGGGCCTCCCCTTCAGTCGGGGTGCCGAGGCCCTCGAAGAGTCCGCCTTCACCGGCGGCTTCGGCTGGGAGTTCCAGGAGGGCCTGGCCGTGTTCGACCTCGCCTTCGAGAGCGGATCGCGCGGCGACGTCGTGGCGGCCGGCTTCGCGGAGAGCTTCCGGCGCGTCACCCTCTCGTTCTCCCTCCGGCAGCGTTGAGCCGCCTGTGGAGAGGACGAGGCTCGTCACGCTGAAGACGCCCGGCGCGAATCGCCCCCGCGAGCCCCGCCCGCTCGGGGGGCGGGTCTACATCGAGACCTATGGGTGTCAGATGAACATCAACGACACCGAGTTGATGGAGGGGCTGCTCGTCGACGAAGGCTACGTGAGCGTGGACGCCCCCGAGCGCGCCGATGTCATCCTCGTGAACACCTGCGCGATTCGCGAGCACGCGGAACGGCGCGTCCGCGGCCGGATCGGCGAGCTGCAGCGCTACCGCAAGCGCCATGCCGGCCTTGTGCTGGGGGTGACGGGGTGCATGGCGCAGCGGCTGGGCCCGCGGCTCATCGAGGAGGCGGCGGGCGTCGACCTGGTGGCCGGACCGGATGCCTACCGCGCCCTCCCGGAACTCATCGGTTCGATCCGCGCGAACGCGATCGAACGCGGGCAGACGCTGCTCGGACTCGACGCGGAAGAGAACTACGAGGGCGTGCAAAGCGTGAGGCGGGAAGGCGTAAGCGCGTGGATCACGGTCCAGCGCGGCTGCGATCATCGCTGCACCTTCTGCATCGTCCCCTTTGTCAGGGGATCCGAGAAAAACCGGACGCCCGAGGCGGTCCTCGCCGAGACCCGGGGCGCCGCGGAGGAAGGGTTCACCGAGGTCGTGCTCCTCGGACAGACCGTGAACTCGTACGAGTCCGGAGACTGGAGCTTCGCCGCGCTGCTGCGGGCCGTGAGCCGCGTGGACGGCATCCGCCGGGTCCGTTTCACCTCGCCCCACCCCAACGATGTGACGCCGGAACTGCTGGAGGTGATGGCGGAGGAGTCGACCGTCTGCCGCCAGCTCCACCTGCCCGTGCAATCGGGCTCCGACCGCATCCTCAAGCGCATGGTGCGGCGCTACACCAGCGAGGGGTTCCGCGGGAAAGTCGAAGCCGCGCGCCGCGAGGTTCCCGGCATCGCCCTCTCCACGGATGTGATCGTCGGCTTCCCCGGAGAGACGGGGGCGGACTTCGAAGCTACGCTGAAGCTGATGCGGGACGTGCGATTCGACGACGCCTATCTGTACAAGTACTCGCCGCGCGAAGGGACGCCGGCCACGCGCTTCCCGGCCCCGGATTTCGTGCCGGACGAGGTGGGTTCGGAGCGGTTGGAACGGCTGATCGGCGAGCACCGCGCGATCCAGCGCGAGATCAACGAGTCCGAGGTGGGTTCGCGGCGCGAGGTGCTGATCGAGCGCTCCGCGCGCTCGGCCGGGGACGTGCTCGGCAGGACGGAGCAGAACAAGGTCGTCGCCTTCCCCGGAGACCCCTGCCGGATCGGCACGTACGCGCAGGTGCGGCTCACGGGGACGACGGGCGCGACCTTCATGGGGCAGCCGTGCTGATGCGCTTCGTGACGCGGCTCCTCGCCTTCGTCGTCGTCATCCTCGCGGCGTTCTGGTTCTCGGTGCGGAACGGGAACGAACTCGTGAACGTCGTACTGCCCTTCCTCCGCATCCGCGCGCCGCTGTCGCTCGTCGTCTTCGCCTGCATCCTCGGGGGGATGGGCCTCTCGAGCCTGCTTGCGTGGAGGGCCGAGCGCCGGGCCCGGCGCCTGGCGGACCGGGCGGCGTCGGCACGTCTCGCCTACGAGCCGCCGGTCGCGTCGAATCCTCCGGCTGACGTGGTGTCCCCGGCTGGGGCGGAGCCGGAACGATCGGAGCCGAGTCCCCTCCTTTGATGGACGGTTGACGCCTTCTCCGAGCGTAGGGTTGTACCCTGCGCCCGGAGGCTGATCGACGTCCCGCTCCCTGTCGCCCCTGCTTCTGACGGTCCTGGCGCTCGCCGCCGGGGATGTGACCGGGCTCGCGCTCGCCCCCGCCGACGGCGTCGCTCTGCACGCTCCCGCGGCGATCGCGGCGGGACTGCTCTGCGTCATCGTCGGCCGTACCGTGCTGCGGGACGGCGGCCGACCTCGCCCCGGCCGAGCCGGCGCCGCCGCGGCGCGCGCCACGGTGGGCCTCTCGTTCGCGCTGGCCGCCCTCGCCGGCTTGGCGGCCGGGCTGCCGAGCGGCACGGCGGCGCGGGGGGCGTGCGTCGCGACGATGGGGGCGGGGGCGCCGGTCGCGGCGGTCGGCACGCTCGGCGATGCGGTACCGGAGCGGCCGGCGGGTCGGGGGGGCAGCCCGGTCCGGGTGTCGCTCCGCGACGTCCGAATCGT
>VXQX01000058.1 GCA_009838765.1 Gemmatimonadales bacterium | reverse complement strand
ATCCCCCCGGGCGGGTCCTGCTCGAGGGGGCGCAGGGGGCGCTCCTCGACATCGACCACGGGACGTATCCCTTCGTGACCTCGTCCACGACGACGGCGGGAGGCGCCGCCTCGGGGGTCGGGATCGGGCCCACTCTGATCGATGAGGTGATTGGCGTCGTGAAGGCCTACATCACCCGCGTGGGTGAGGGCCCGCTGCCGACGGAACTCCCGGAGGCGGAGGCCGAACGCCTGCGGCAGCTCGGCGGCGAGTTCGGTGCGACCACCGGCCGCCCCCGCCGGCCCGGCTGGTTCGATGGCAGCGTGGCCCGCTATGCGGCTGGCGTGAACGGCCTCACCGGCCTCGCGGTCACGAAGCTGGACGTGCTCGACACCTTCGGGACGATCCGGCTCTCGACCGGCTACGAACTCGACGGGGTGCCGACCGCGTCGTTCCCGGACTCCGTCGCGGACCTCGCCCGCGTGCGCCCGGTCTACGAGCGCTGGGCGGGCTGGAACGCGGACACGACCGGGTGCAGGACCTTCGGCGACCTGCCGATCTCCGCCCGCCGCTACCTCGCGAGGATCGAGGAAGTCTGCGCCGCGCCCATCCGCTTCGTCGGAGTCGGCGCGGCCCGGCGCGAGACGATCGCGCTGCCCACGGGGGCCGCAGCCTGAATTCGTTGCCCGGATTCGTTGCCTGACGTCGCGAAAATCCCTAGACTGCGCGGCTCAATACGGATCGGGTGCGGGCGGTTCGGCGCCTTCTCGAGACGCGAATGGAGACCTTCCAATCGCGTTTTTTTGATGCCTGGAACGGTGGATGTTCGAACGCCTGGGTGACCGGCTGGACGGTGCGCTGAAGAAACTGCGCCAGCGCGGTGTCATCACGGAAAAGATGCTGGATCAGGGGCTCCGCGAGGTGCGGCGCGCCCTGCTCGAGGCGGACGTCAACTTCCGGGTCGTGCGCGACTTCCTCGCGAAGGTGAAGGAGCGCGCGCTCGGCGAGGATGTGTTGAAGTCCGTCCGTCCGGGCGATCAGATCGTGAAGATCGTCCACGACGAACTCGTCGCTTTGCTGGGAGAGGCGGCGCCGGAGGAGTCGGAGGCGTCGGTTCCGCCCACGGTCGTCATGCTCGTCGGCCTGCAGGGGTCGGGGAAGACGACGACGGCGGCGAAGCTGGGGCGGCGCCTGGCGAAGGACGGGCGGCGGCCCGCGCTCGTAGCGTGCGATCCGTACCGTCCGGCGGCGCCCGAGCAGTTGGAGGCGCTGGCGGCGCGGATCGGGGTCCCGCTTCTGGCGCGACCGAGCGGCGAGGACATGTCGGAACTCGCCCGCGGCGCGCTGGACGAGGCGAGGCGGAGCGGGGTCACGCACCTGCTCCTCGACATGGCCGGCCGGCTGCAGGCCGATGAGGAGTTGCTGGACGAACTCCGCCGCGTGAAGGCGGCCGTGGAGCCGCAACAGGTTCTGCTCGTGGCGGACGGGATGACCGGGCAGGAAGCGGTGCGGATCGCCGAGGGATTCCACGGCGCGGTGGGACTTACGGGGATCGTCCTCACGAAGATGGACGGGGACGCCCGCGGGGGCGCGGCGCTCTCGATCTACAGCGTGCTCGGCGTGCCGATCCGGTTCGTCGGAATGGGCGAGCGGCCCGAGGACCTCACGGTCTTCGACCCGGAGCGCATGGCCGGCCGGATCCTCCAGATGGGGGACATCGTCGGCCTCGTGGAGCGCGCGCAGCAGACGGTCGACCTCGGCGAGACCGAGCGGTTGCAGCAAAAGATGCTGGCGGGGAAGGGGGAGTTCGATCTCGCGGACTTCCTGACCTCGATCCAGCAGATCCAGAAGATGGGACCGCTGAAGGGGTTGCTGAAGATGATGCCGGGCGTCGACGCACGCATGCTGGATCAGGCGGACGTCGACCCCAGGCGGGTGAGACACCTGGAGGCGATCATCCTCTCGATGACGCCGGAAGAACGGAGGCGCCCGGAGATCCTCAACGGGTCGCGCCGGGCGCGGATCGCGAAGGGATCGGGTCGGCCGGTACACGAGGTGAACCGGCTCCTCAAGCAGTTCCGCGAAATGCGGAAGATGATGAAGCAGATGGGCAAGCTCATGCCCCGGATGATGCCGGGAGGTCCCGGAGACCTCGGTCGACTGGGCAAAGGACTGGGCACAGGACTGGGCTAGGCCGAACCCCGGCCGATTCCGGGCAGATCAGGGAGACAATCGGAGAACTGCATGGCGACGACAATCAGACTCAAGCGGCGTGGGGCGAAGAAGGCGGCCTCCTTCCGCATCATCGTGACGGATTCGCGGGAAGGGACGGCGGGGGCGTCGATCGAGCGCCTCGGGCTCTACAATCCGCGCACGCAGCCGTCGCTCGTGCGGATCAACGCCGCGCGCACGCTGCACTGGCTCAACGAGGGCGCGCAGCCGACGGACACGGTGCGCTCGCTCCTGCGGAAGACGGGCGTCTGGAAGCAGTTCCACGACGGCGTGGATCCGGGGTCGCTCGAGACGGCGATCGTCGAGATCGGTCCGCCGCCGGGGCAGCGCGGCACGTCCCAGCGTCCGAAGCCGAGCGCAGAAGCCGAGCCGGAGACCGAGGCCGAGGCAGCGCCGGAGCCGGAGGCCGAGCCGGAGACCCAGGCCGAGGCAGCGCCGGAGCCGGAGGCAGCGCCGGAGCCGGAGGCGACCGCTTCCGCCGACGATGCCCCCGGTGACGCGGCCGAAGACACGGCTGAAGCGGACGACGCCGGCGACGAGGCGAAAGCCGACGCCGACGCCGACTAGCCTCGCTTCCAACATGTCCGACGCGCCCGTGATCGTGGCCCGCATCGCCCGGCCGCACGGGATCCGCGGCGGGCTGCTGCTCGAAGCCGAAACCGACCACGCCGAGGCGCTCTTCCGGGCGGGTCGCCGGCTCCGTCTCATCGACGCGCGCGCGGGCACGGGCGGGCGCACGGACGCGACCGCGCGGGCGGACCAGCGGGCGAGCGGCGCGCCCCCGCCCCGGGCGCTCACGCTGGATACCGCGCGGCTCCACGGCGGGCGGTGGCTCGTCGAGGCTCGCGAGGTGGCGGACCGCACCGTGGCCGAGCGGCTCCGCGGCGCGCGCCTGGCGGTCCCCCGCGAAGAGCTGCCGGAGCTACCGGACGGGGGCTATCTGCTGCACGATCTGATCGGCATGTCGGTGTGCGAGGGAGACAGGACGATCGGAGTGATTCGGGAGGTGTACGATCAGCCCGGCGCGCCGCTCCTCGCCCTCGATGTGGATGGCCGCGAGCGGCTGATCCCGTTCGAGGCGGAACTCGTCCTGGAACTGGACTTCGAGGCCGGCGAGGTTCGCATGAAGCTCCCCGACGGCCTGCTCGACATCTGACGCGAACACGGGAACGGTCCGATGCGAATCCACGTCCTCACGATCTTCCCGGACTACCTCGAGGGCCCGCTCGGCCTCTCGATCCCGGGCCGCGCCCGCGAGGCGGGGCTCGTCGACTACCGGCTCATCGACGTGCGCGCGTACGCGATGGACCGCCACCGGACGACCGACGACGAGCCCTTCGGAGGCGGCGGCGGGATGGTGATGAAGCCCGGGCCCTTCGAGGCCGCGCTGAGCGCGCTGGACCGCCCGGGGCGCGTGATCTCGCTCTCCCCGCGCGGACGGCCGTTCGACCACGAGACGGCGGTGCGCTTCGCGCTTGAGTCCGACCTCACGCTCTTGTGCGGACGCTACAAGGGGATCGACGAGCGGGTCGTCGACGCCTGGGTGGACGAGGAGGTCTCGATCGGCGACTACGTCCTGAGCGGGGGCGAGCCGGCCGCGCTCGTCGTCATCGACGCCGTGGTGCGCCTCCTCCCCGGGGCGCTCGGCGATCACGAATCGGCCTCCTCCGACTCGTTCTACGAGGGACGCCTCTCCGCCCCCGCCTACACGCGGCCCGCCGAGCACGGCGGCCGACCGGTGCCGGACGTGCTCCGGTCGGGTGATCACGCCCGCATCGAACGCTGGCGCGCCGCGCAGGCCGACGCGGCGACGCGACGACGCCGTCCCGACCTCCTCGACCTCGACGCGGTCGACTGATATACTGAAGGGCTGTGGCCGTACCCATCGTCACATCGCCGCAACCCTCCCGTGACACAGATGGATGCGCCGCCTCAAACGCACATGGAGACGCAGCGAGCAAGGATAGACGAACGATGGATCCCAGAATCGCCGGTATCGAGGAGGGATATAAGCGCACGGACCTTCCGGCCTTCGCGCCGGGGGACACGGTGCGCGTTCGCGTACGCGTGAAGGAAGGGCAGAAGGAGCGCGTGCAGCCGTTCGAGGGCGTCTGCATCGGTCGCCGCGGGGCGGGGGTCAACGCGACCTTCACGCTGCGGCGGATCTCCGGCGGCGTCGGCGTCGAGCGGATCTTCCCCCTCCACTCCCCGTGGATCGTGGGGCTCGAAGTCGTTCGGCGGGGCGATGTCCGACGGGCCAAGCTCTACTACCTTCGCAACCGCCGCGGCAAGCGGGCTCGGGTGCCGGAACGAAAGTGGTGGCTCGACAAGAATCAGGAAGACTGACACCGGCGACGCCCGCTCCGGGAGCGCCGGCCACGGCGCCGCTCGACTACGAGGAAGAGGGCTGGGCTTCCGGCTTTCGCGTCGTGGTCGGGATCGATGAGGCGGGGCTCGGTCCGGTGGCGGGTCCCGTGATGGTGGGCGCCGTCGCGCTCCACCCGGGACAGCGGTTCGAGGGGTGTACGGACAGCAAGCAGGTCTCCCCGTCCCGTCGCGAAGCACTTGCCCGCCGCATCCGCGCGGAGAGTCTCGCCTGGCGCATCGCCGCCGCCTCCACCCGCGAGATCGAACGCCTCAACGTCCGGGCCGCGACCATCGTCGCCATGCGCCGCGCGCTCGATCGTCTCGCGCTTCCGGCGGAACTCGTGCTCGTCGACGGCAACCCGGTCCCGGAACTCGGCGAGCACCGCTCGATCGTCGGCGGCGACCGGGCCTCGCATTCCATCGCGTGCGCCTCGATCCTCGCGAAGGTCACGCGCGACCGCCTCATGCGGCGGCTCGACGCGCGATACCCGCTCTACGGCTGGGCGTCCAACAAGGGATACCGGACCCGCGCGCACATGGACGCGATCCGCCGGCACGGCCCGACGCCGCACCACCGGATCACCTTCCGGGGGATCCTGCAGACCGAACTGGAGTTCAATCCGGCGCCGGACCCGACGTGCGATCTCGGATCCGATCCGGAAGCGTGAGCACCGGCGGTGTGCCCGGGCTCGCGTCGCCGCCGTACCAGGTGGCCATGACCGTCTCCGCCGGCTTCCCCTGCGGCGAGTAGTCGGTCGCGATCCACTCTCCGGCCGGAGAGCCCGCGTACCATTTCCAGGCGAAACCGCCCGCGAACCAGGGACGGTCCCACCACACGCGGAAGAGCGCCTCGTAGGCCCCGGACTGAGCCTCGTAGTTCGCCGGCACGCCCCGCGCGCGACGGCCCTCCGGCAACTCCCACTGGCGGCCCGCCGCTCCGTCCACGCTGCGGTACCCGTACTCGGCGAACAGGATCGGCTTCCCCGTGGCGACCGCGACCGTGCGCAGCTCCTCGCTCCACGGCTCCCACGCCTCGACCAGCGTCTCCACATCCGGCGTGGCGTCGTCGGCGAGCGGGAAATAGGCGTCCACGCCCACGAGGTCGAGTGCGTCCCAGAACTCGATCCGCGCGTACTTGTCCCAGTTCGCCGCGTAGGTGAGGCGGCCCCCGTAGATCGCCCGCACCTCCTCGATGAGCGACCGCCAGTAGTCCGGCCGCGCGAGCGCCACGAGATCGACCTCCGTCCCCACGCTGAACATCTCCACGTCCATCGAGTCGGCGACATGCGCGAACCGGAGGATGTACTCCCGGTATCCCGAGAGGAACATCTCCCAGTCCTCTTCCGTGTCGGGCTCGAACTCGCCCGGCCAGCCCTGTCCGCGAACCCAGAGGTGCGGCTTGAGGAGCACAGAGAGTCGGCTCTCCCTGGCGTACTCGATGGTCTTCGCGGCGCCCTCGGTCCTCTCGCCCCAGAACTGGCGTTCGCGGTCGAATCCGACGCGCGGCTGGTCGGGGTCCACGAAGGCGTAGGGGACGACGGCGACCCAGTTTGCCCCCGTCAGCGAAGCGCGAACGAGCGCATCCGGCGCCATCTCGCGCCGCGGGGCGGAGAAGGAGACGCCGCGAATCTTCTCTTCCGGCCCGACGCTCGCCATCGCGACGGCCGGCCGGCCGGACACGGCCGGATCGCTCCCCGTTCCGGCAGCTCCGCAACCGGCGAGGACGGGCAATGCGGCCAGCGCCGCGAACAGAGCGCGGGCGGCCAATCTCTTCGTTTTCATCTATACCATCGTGCCTTTCGGCAATCTGAATCTCAACACATCCGCGACCCTTGCCATGCGAGCCGCGACCCTTCTCTCTACGAGTTGCGACCTCGTGTCGGGTTCACGCCCCGCGCAGGCGCGGCGTCACACCCGCCCCCGCCGCGGCGTCACACCCGCCCGGCCGCGACGTCACACTTGAACGAATCCCGGGCCGGGGGTTTCTTGTGCCCATGAGTACACTCGGGAACGAGGCACCATTCGACTTCGACGGAGACTACGGCGGCGATTACGAGTACATCGCCCGCACGGTGATACCCGGCTACCGGAGCTCGTTCCGGCAGGCGCTCGCGCTCCTCGGGGGGCGCGTGGGTCCGAGTCCGCGGGTGCTGGTCGTCGGCGCCGGAACCGGCATCGAGCTGGTCACCTTCAAGACGGCGCGACCCGGCTGGCGGCTGACCGGCGTCGATCCGTCGCGCCAGATGATCGACATCGCCGGGCACCGGACGGAGGAGGCCGGCGTGGGAGATGGCGTCCGTCTCGTCCACGGACACGTCTCCGACCTCGATGGGGACGACTTCGACGCCGCCACCTGCTTCAACGTCATGCACTTCCTCCCGGACGACGGGGCGAAGCAGGCCCTCCTGCGCGACATCGCCCGCCGCCTCTCGCCCGGCGCCCCCTTCCTCCTGTTCGAACTCCACGGAGACCGGAACGGCCCCCGCTTCGACGAACTCTTCGCTGCGTGGAGCCGGTACTGGGAGACCCAGGGGATGGGAGCGGCGGAGCGGGCCGCGTTCAGGGCCAGGATCGACGAGGGCATCCACTGGGTTTCCGAGGCCCGGATCCTCGAACTGCTGGCCGGGGCCGGATTCGAGGACGCCTGGCGCTACTACCGCGCGCTCCTCTACGGCGCCTGGATCTCGCGCCGCGCACGGTAGCATCGCCCCCGGACCAGACGTTCCCGCGGGAACGCGGTTCAGTCGTCGCGTTCGAGTTCGGGGAAGTAGCTGGCAAAAAAACCACGGTCGCGGGTGAGAAAGCGGTCGGCGGCGGCGACGGCGTGGGCGCCGATCAGAAAGTCCGTGATGATGCGGTCCCGGGCGCCTCCGGATTGGCGATACCGTCCCCAGCGGCGCCCCGCTTCGTGGGCCATGTCCGCATCGATCGGGGACACGACGACGTTGACCGCGCGCAGGGCCCGGTCCAGCGCCTCGCGATTCGGGAACGCGGGGGCCAACTCGGCGTACACGACATGCGAGACGATGATCGCGCCGGCGTCATAGGCCTCCACCAGCCATGCCCGCGAGGAGCGGCCGTGACGCTCGTCCCGAAGGAAGAGGTCGAGCAGGACGCTCGTATCCACCGCCGTGATCATCGACCCCGAATCTCCTCGAGGTAGTCGTCCGTGTTCCCGCCCGTCCCCAGGATGCCGTACACACGGTCCACCGGGTGCCCGGCGGCCGTTCGCTTTCGAATGAGAAGGCCCCCTTCCGTTGGAACGAGTTCGACTTCGACGTTGTGATTCATGCCGAAACGGTCTCTCAGCTTCTTGGGGATCGTGATCTGCCCCCGCTCCGATATGCGCATGTTCCAGTTCCGGGGATTCGAGGTATGAATACTGACAACAGAAAATCATATTTCAGTGTCCGTACATTGGGGCAGGGGTCAGGCCAGGCGCAAGCGCCGGGCCGGCCGGCGCGCGGGCGACAGGCCGGGCGAAGCGTTGCCTGACGTCGAGCGTTCAGGCAGCATGATGGAGAGGAGGATCAACGCAGGATCAACGAAGGAGCGACCAGGTGAGCGCACGGCCGGCACCTCTGCGGGTTGCGCCGCGGACCGGCTTCCTCGCGACTGCAGCGGCGGTCGTGTCGGCGGCTCTGGCGGCGGCTCTGGCGGCGGCTCTGGCGGCGGCGCCCGCGGCGGGCCAGGACCCGTCGCATGAGCCGGAGGAGTCGACGGTGCTCATGCTCTGGGGAGGGATCCGGGCCGACGGCGAACTCGTGCTCGAACCCGCCTTCGCGTATGAGGGAAGAGTGAGCCGCCCCGGAGCGTCCGGCGACTACCGGGTGCGGGGGCTCGACGGCGAGGGGGAGACGCTGTTCTCGATCCGATTCACGCCCGGCGAGATCTCGGATGGGAGCAAGGGGTTTTCCTACTCGATTCCCTTTGACGCCGCGTGGACGGAGGCGCTGGACCGGCTGGAACTCAGTGGGCCGGAGGGCGTGACCACGGTGGACCGGGAGGCGGGCGCGCGGGCGATGATGGTGATCGACCGCGCCACCGGGCAGGTGCGGAGCCTCCTGCGCAACGGCGCCGCCGGGCTCCCCGCGGAGCTGGCGGCCGACAGTTCCGGCCTTCGGATCCTCCGCGGACTGCCGCGTCCCCCGGGCTGACCGCGACAGGTGTACGGCGTCGGCGCCGGTGTTAGCTTGAGCCGCGCCGGGCGGCGCCCCCGTCGGGTCCGCCCGGCTTCCCGGCCGGGTAGCTCAGTTGGCAGAGCAACGGACTTTTAATCCGCAGGTCGTGGGTTCGACCCCCACCCCGGTCATTCCCGACGCTAGTCCCAGCGATACGCGAGGCGGACGTAGTAGAAACCGCCGTTCGAGCCGAAGGGGGAACCCGGCCCGTAGCGGTTGCCGGAGAACGTGGCGCCGGGATTCTCCGCCGGATACCGGTTCAGCGCGTTCTGGCCCCCGGCGGTGAGGGTGAGCGCGTCGCCGATCGACCACGAGGCCTCGAGGTCGACGAGATGGGCGCCGGGATACGAGACATCGTCCCGCGCATCGAACCAGCCGGCGTAGTAGCTCACGCGCCCCAGGAGGCTCAGCGGGCCGAGCGCGTGTTTTCCCGTGAGAATCCAGCGCGTGCCGGGAAGCCCCCCCTCGAGTTGGCGGATGCGGGTGTCGTCGAGCTTCGTCGGATCGAACTCCGTGACCTTCGTCTGCGTGTGGTTGAAGGCGAGGCTCAGCGCCGTCCCGCCGGCGAGCGTCGCGGGCGCGTACGTGGCGACGACGTCGAGACCCTGCGTGCGCGTGCTGAAGTCGTTCGTGAAGAAGCGGAACTCCTGCAGGTTGCGGGCGCTCACGATGCCCTCTTCGACGAGCCTCGTCTGTTCGTCGGGCGTGAGATTGAAGCGCTGCGTGAGCGCGATGCGATCGGCCAGGGCGACGCGGAAGTAATCCGCCGTGAGCAGGAAGTCGCCGCGCTCCAGCACCGCTCCGGCCGCGAGGTTGCGGGACTTCTCGGCGTCGAGCGGCACCCCGCCCTTGAGCTCCGCGACTCTTGAGGTGGAGGGGATCGTCCCGCTGTTCACCAGGTCCCCGAGGTTTCGATCGAAGATGGTGGAGACGTTGAAGGCGTTCTGCTGGCCGGGCGTGGGCGCGCGGAAGCCGGTGCTCAGGCTGCCGCGCAGGGCGAGGCCGTCGGTGAGCGCGTATCGTCCCGCGAGCTTCCCGTTCAGCGTGGATCCGAAGTCCTCGAAGTCCTCGAAGCGGAGGGCCGCGCCGAGCGTCCAGCGGCTGCCGCGGTAGTCCCTCAACTCGGCGTCCGCATAGAAGGCCGTGTTCGTGCGGTGCCAGTCGCCGGCCGCGATGGGGCTGAAGCCGGGAAAGCCGTTGGAACCCGCGCTGAACCCCTGCGGCGCGAGGCGGCCCAGCGTCCACGATTCGTCCTGGCCGAGTCCGACCGTGAAGTGCTCGTCGCGCCATTCGACCCCGGCCGCCAGGTCGAGCAGGTCGCTCACGGTGTACGCCGCGTCGACGCTCAGGTTGATGTCCACCTGCCGGTAGAGTCCCGGATCGAACTCCGTGGGCGTGGCCGGGCCCAGCGAAGCGTTGACCGTGTTGAAGATGAAGAAGTCCACTTCGTTCCGGCCGTAGTTCCCGCTCACGTCCCAGTGCAGGCGCCCGGTCTGGCCCTCCACGCCGGCGACGAGCGAGGCGTCGCCCACGTCTCCCCCGAACTGCGGCGTGAAACCGCCCGGGAACAGCTTCTGGAAGGTGAAGCAGTTCGGATCGGAGAGGACCTGCTGGAGTGCGCCCGGGTCCGGCAGACCATCGGTGACCCGCACGACGGGGCAGCCGGCGGTACCGTCGAGGACCCCGTCCTGCGCGTCGAGCAGGTCGCCGATGAGGAGCGTCTCGCCGCCGTCGAGGCTGAACACGCCGCTCCGCGTGTTCGGGTTGCGGTAGAAGAAGCCCCCCGTGACGCGCTGGCTCGCGTAGTTCGCGTGCGCGTAGGCCTTGGTGCCGCTGCCGAGGAAGTAGCCGAAGTTGCCCCACAGCTTCAGGTCATCCTCGATCTTCGGTGCGCCCCAGATCTGGGCCGGCTCGCGGACGTGCGTGTTCCCGCGGGAGACGAGGAGCGCGGCGTCGGCCCGCTGCACGCTGCGGCTGCTCGAGTTCGAGCGCCCGAACTCGGCGCTCAGGTTCGCGAAGCCCGTCGCGCCGAGGGGCAGTCCCGTGTTCCCGGATATCGTATAGCCTTCGCCGCCGCCGTCGCCGAAGCCGCCCCCGCGCACTTCGAGCGCGCCGCCCGACCGGGCGTCCTTGAGATGGAAGTTCATGACGCCCGCGATGGCGTCGGATCCGTACTGGGCCGAAGCGCCGTCCCGCAGCACCTCCACCTGGCGGAGGGCGATGGCCGGGATGCTCGAGAGGTCCGGGCCCTGCGCGCCGTCGGCGACGCCGTTGCCGATCCACGTGATGACCGCCGCCCGGTGCCGCCGCTTCCCGTTCACCAGCACGAGCGTGTGGTCGGGGGCCAGACCGCGGAGGTTCGCCGGCCGGATGATCCTCGCCGCGTCTCCGACGGCCTGCGGGTTGACGTTGTAGGAGGGGATCGTCGTTCGCAGAAGATCGTCGATGTCCGTGTCCCCCTGGTCGAGCAACTCCGCCGGCGCGAGCGCGTCGATGGGGACCATCGATTCCGTGGCTGTACGGGGTCTCGACCGGCTGCCGACGGCGACGAGGCCGGCGACGGAGATCACGGTGGGAGTCAGAGGGATTTCGAGCACGACGACGGAATCGTCCACGACAGTGGCTTCCCGCCGCGCGATCGCGTAGCCGAGAAGCCGCACTTCGACCGCGACGGGGCCGGATGGGAGGTCCGGCATGCGGAAGCGGCCCTCGACATCCGTGATCCCGCCGTAGCCGAGTCCCGGCAGCGCGACCTGCGCCCTCGGCAGACCCGCCCCCGTGTCGGCGTCCCGCACGGTCACTTCGAGCCCACCCTGCCCGAGGACTCCGGCCGGCACCGCCAACAGCCCGATCGCCACAGCGACGAGGACTCTCCGCATGCTACACCTCCTCCGCGCCTGTTGGAGCGGCCGAGAGCAGGTTCTGCGCCCAGGCCGCAACGTGTTCCATCTGTCGCTCGCGCTCGCCCGCCCAGCGGGGCAGCCGGAGGGCATTGGCGACCAGCACGCCACCCCCGCCGAGCCCCATCAGCGCAGGGACCAACAGCGCCGCGCCCTCCCTGCCGTCCGCGACCATGATGAAGGCGACGATCACCGCCATGACGGAAAACATGGCGCCGACGAAGGTGGTTTCGAGCGCGTCGCCCTTGCGCGTACCCAGCCGGAGTCGGTGGCCCGCCTCGGTCTGCTCGAGGACCGCGTGGAGGTTCCCGTTGCTCCATTCGCGGATCCCGCCTTCGGCCTTGACCTCGCCCTTCGCGTCGAACGTGGCCCGTAGCTCAGTGACAAGAAAATGCCACTCGCGATCCGTCAGCTCCCGGGGGAGATCGACGATCCGGCCGGCGGAAATCGGAACGCCCAGCAGCTTTCGCCGCGGCACGCGGCGCGGGGGCGCATCGAGTTCGGCAGCGGCCGCCGCGACGCGCTCGGGGGGGAGCCCGACCTCGAGACCCACGGCCTGGAGTTCGCCGAGCGTCAGTCCGCCGTCCACGCGAGACGGCAGGTTGGCGCGCTCCTCCTCGGCCGCCTCGGCGGCGCGCGCGAAGACCTGCCGAATTTCGTCTTCCCCGTATCTGCGTTCGCGGTTCATTGCGCGTGAATCTGTCGTGGGTCGGCGGACGATGGAAAGATGGATCGAGGACGAGGATGCCCGGCGCCATGGCGCGCAACCTGTCGGCCCTGGCCGGCTTCGGAGTTTGGGCCGGAGGGTGACCCACGGCGTGGGCCGACCGGTCAGCCGTCCTCTCGGCGACCGTCCTCTCGGCCCGTGGTCGGCGCGGCCGGCAGCGCGGTAATCGGAAACGCCTTGATCCCTTCGACGATCCCGCGCGCGGCCCTCTCCGGCGCCCCGAGGATGATTTCGCGATCCCGTGCGCTGGTCATGAACCCGGTTTCGATGATCAGGGCGATCGTCATCGGGTGGAGGGCGTGCTCGTACCGGCGGTAGTTGAAGGCGTAGTAGTTCTGCATGCGGCGGGTCGAGACCGGCAGTTGCCTCAGGCCGGTCGCGGCGCCGTATGCCTCGCGCAGCACGCGCGCCGCATCGTCGGCGCGGCCCGTGGCGTCGCGCCGCGGGGAGGCGACACGGTATCCCGACGCGGAGGGGCTGTCGCTCCCGTCCGCGTGGATCGAGATGAAGAGGTGCGCCCGGTAGCCGGGGGGCACGACGGCGGGGAGGATGTCGACTTCGTAACCCAGTGCCTCGAGTTCCTCGGCCGCCAGCCGGGCGATGACGAGGTTCGCCTCCCACTCGGCGGTTTCCCGCCACCGCGTGCCGTTGTAGCGGATACGGCGGAGTTCATTCGGGGCTTCGGCGGCGCGCCAGTGACCGGCCTGGAGCCCGATCCGGATCGGGCCCGCGGGGGGTTCCCACTCTTCCGGCGTCGGGATCGGGCCGGGGTAGCGGTTGTAGTCCCGCCACCTGCGCCACCGCTCGCTCGCGGCGGCGTCTCGTTCCGTGGCGCGCTGCTCCTGGGCCGCGGCCCTGTTCGCGCCGGGTCCGTCGAATCCGGCAAAAAGCACCACGGCGGCGGTGAGTACGGTCAGCTTCAAGTCGAGACCTCCTCGCGAGCGCAGACTCCACGCCTTCCCCGCGTCTTCCCCCACGTTTTCAACCCCCGAACGGCTCCGCGCGTTTGACGCTAACCCGCGCGGCGACGGCTCGGCAACGGCGGCCGGCGGCCCGCCGGGTTCTAGCGGCAGTTCAGCCCGGAGCTCGTGGGGAGTCCCTCCGTTGCGGCGGCGGCGAGCGCGTTGAACAGGAGCTTGAACGTGTTGCGGGGCTGCCCGCGGAAGTGAGGCCGGAAGGCGAACAGCACGACCTGGCCCGCGCCGACGCCGACCTGCGCGGCAGCCGGGTAGCCGGCGAGCACCTCCTCGCCGCCCAGCGTCCAGCCGCTCACGAGGAAGTCCCGGTCGGCATAGCACACCGGGGTCGAGATCCGGCCAATGTTGCCCGCAGCGCCGGCGCCCCCCGCCGCGCCGCCCGTCCGCTCCAGCACCTGGCTGCGGGAAAAGAGAGCCATCGCCTTCTCGTCCATCCCGTAGCCCAGCGGGTGCGAGGGGTCGACGTCGAGTCGGATCACGGATCCCGGAATGAAGAACTCCCGCGAGGAGAGCCCCCGCGCCCGGTTCCGGAAGGGGAGGCCGAAGGTCTCGATCGCGTAGTCCACCGCCTGGTCGGAGGCGACGAGCCAGCCCCCGCCCTCGACGAAGGCGCGGAGGGCGGCGGCGCCCGCTTCGCCGAGGCCGCCTGTGTACTCGTCCGGCATGGTGCCCGGCAGGTTCCCGCTCGCGATCCCGCCCGCGGCCTGCGAGGGGAGCAGGATGACGTCGAAGCGCGAGAGGTCGCCGCTCCGCACGTCCGCGTCCCACACGTTCTCCCACTCGAAGCCGTACTCGTCCAGCACCCAGCGCGTCCAGCCCTCCGGCATCGGGGCCTGCCACGAGCGGTAGATCGCCACGCGCGGGGACCGTGCCTCGACGGCGGCGCCGGGGGCGGGTGGGGAGGAGACCCCGGTGAGCGTGAGTCCGTGGTCGGCGGCGAGCGCGCGGGCCTCGTCGGCGGACAGGTCGGGCAGCCAGTACGACCCGGCCGGGATGTCGCCGTTCGGCGTCGCGAGCGTATGCACGGTGCGCAAGCGGTCCGGGGCGGACAGCGCGCGGTAGATCGCGTTGGCGTTGCCGTGCACCGCGAAGCCGGCGGCCCCCTCGCCGCGCACCTCGCCGATGTCGGTCGAGGCCTCGCCCCACTCGCCCGCCGGCATGTCGAACGGCTCGTACACGTTCACCGCCTCCAGTCCCATCTGGAAGCGTAGTTCGTACCCCGTCATGTCGTACGGCGGCTCCGGCGGTCCGCCGGGATACTGGCGCCGGTCGGGGTATTCCTTGGGCTCCATGAGGTCCACGACGTAAGGCCGGAAGGCCTGGGGCGGAATCACGTACGACCCGGCGGGGAAGGCGAGATCTCCCTCCGGCCCCGCCACCGGGAACGGCTCCGACGCGCGCAGGAATTCGATCCCGGACTGCGACATCAGGTCCATGAACTCGACGACGGCGCCCGGATCGTGCGAAGCCCGCGGGTCGAGCACGTAGGCGAACGGACCGCCCTCGGCCGCGTTGCCGCGCTCGATCTGGCGCCGGCCCATGCGGTAGTGGTTGAAGAGGTATTCTTCCTTGAGCTTCGCGCCCATGTCCGCCACGGCCTTCGCCGCCGTCATCATGTAGTCCATGGCGTCGCGCAGGTGCCAGCAGCCGCCGAGCCACGGGTTGTTGTAGTTCGTCGACGGCGTCTTCGCGGGCAGGTTCCCGGCGCGCGCGCCGAACGTGTCCGGGATCTCGTCCTCGTCGTAGCAGCGGGGCGTCGCGTATCCCGCCCCGGCCGTCTCCGTCAGGAACCCGAGCATGTTGTGATAGTCGGGTCCGCCTCTCATGGAACCGTTCCACCACAGGTCGAAGACGATGCCGCTGTTGACGCCCGGCTTCCCCTCCTCGTCGAAGCGCCGCCGCATCGAATGTCCCATCTGATTCAGGGAACTCACGACGAGCGGATCGAGGTGCGGGCTCACGGGGTTCTCGAAGGGCGGCATCCAGATGCGCCCGGGGAAGGGGCTCGACTGATGCTGATTATAGACGATCTGCGGGAACCAGTTGTGATACAGTTGCCGCGTCACAGCCTGCGTCTCGACCTGCGTCAGCATGTACCAGTCGCGATTGTTGTCGTGCCCGACATAGTGATGATAAAGCTCCGGGACGCGCGCCATCTCGAACTCGCCGCCCACATTCGACATATACCAGTCGGCGACGATATTCAGACCGTCCGGGTTCATGTTCGGCATCAGGAGGACGACCGCGTTGTCCCGCACGCGCCGGGTCTCCGGGGACTCGTCCGTCACGAAGTGGTGCGCCATCTCGGGCATCAGCTGCCCGTGCGCGACCTCGGTCGCATGCAGCCCGCCGTCGATCCACACGATGGCGACGCCCTCCCGCGCCAGCGCCCGCGCCTCCTCCTCGGCGAGGACCGATCCGTACCCCGCCTCCGGGTCGCGGGCATAGGCCAGCGTTCGCGTGATCTCCTTGATCCGTCCGAGGCGCCGGAGGTTGGACGGCGACGAGATCGCGGCGAGGTAGAGGGGTTCGCCGCGCGTGCTCTCTCCGATCCGCTCGAGCGCCATGCGGTCGGTGGAAGCCGCAAGCGCCTCGAAGTACGCCTTGATCCCGCCGTAGTTCGCGAGCTTGTAGTCCTCGCCGGGCGCGAACCCGATGATCTCGGCGGGCATCGGAACGTCGCCGCCGCCCCCCGCTGAGCAGCCCGCGATCAACGCGGCGCCGATCCACGATCCGACTGCCGCGCGCCACCCGACGGTCAGCGAGAGTCTCCTGGTGATCATCGGCTCCGTTCTCCCGTCCTTCGACAATCCGATACCGGAAGAAACGGCGAGGCTTGGCAACGTGCAATCCGTCACTTGGGGATGACACGGATGGGGATGACACGGACCACGCGTCCGTCGCCGTCCACGACTCTGATGGGCCCCCGGAGGATGTCGTGGCCATACGGGATTCTGCGTTCGGGCGTGGCGCGGGCGCCCCCCCTGGATCCCGGAATCCGGTAGGGTTCGGCGAGCCCGACCTTGACCGCGTACCCGAGGTCCGCCAGCGACTGGACTGTGATGAGGCTCAGGAGATCGCGTTCACCGACCGCCTGAAAGGGCGTCATCAACTCGTGGCCCAGCACGGATTCCCGCCAGTGTGTATCCGCCGCCCCGGGTTCCGACGTGTTCTCGACCGGCACTTTCTCGCCATCGTGGTAGCTCGCTCCGCCCCGCTCGTCGAACGCGGCGATGGCCAGCGGGCCCCTGAAATGCGTGTCCGCTCCCGTATTCTGAACGGACGGGTTCCACAGCAAGCCGTGGTCGACCCACACCGTTCCGATGCCCAGGACATGGCCGATCTCGTGCAGGATCACCTCCTCTACATCCTTGAGGTTCCCCTCTTCCTCGAGCCGGGCCAGATCCGTCGCGTCGAGTTCCAGGGCGCCGACGGCGGGCAGGCGGGACTCATCGCGAACGACGCAGGGGCCTGCCCGGGCCAGGACGCCGTCCTCGCCGTCGATCTCCCGGACGGACGCCACAATCACGATGTCGTCAGCGGTGCCGATTCGCTGGTCCGTCGTGATGTCCCAGCAGCCAGGCGCCGCGTCCTGGCCGAGAGGGACATCCTCCAGTTCCGTGTCCGCCAGAATGGCCGTCCAGAAGCGCACCGCGTCGGCCAGAGCCTCCGCCTGCGACTCCGTGACCGCGTCCAGCAGGATCAGATCGATGTCGAAGGGCTGTGACGCCGCCTTTCGCACGATCACGGCGAAGGAAAGCTCCGCGGTTGCGCCCGGCGGGTCGGTCGCCGTGAGGGTCACGGTCGTGGAACCCGCGGCGCCGGGCGTCAGCGTCACGACGCCGTCTTCGGCGGTCACCGTCACCACGGCAGCGTCGGCCGTGGCGCCCGAGATGCGCAGGGCGGCACCCTCGGGATCCCGGAAGTAATCCGACGCGGTGAACGTGGTCGGGTGGGCGCCCGACTGCATGCGCTGCGTCGCCACTCCGCGCTCCGGCACGGGTGGAGCGTTCGTCCCCTCCCCGAAGAGGACGAGCGGGTCCTCCAGCCCGATCTCGATTCCCGTCACGCCTCCCGGCACCGCGGGCGCCGGGCCCGCCACCACCTGGGCCTCGTCCTGGCCGCCCCCGGTCGCGGTCACGACGATCTCCGCGCTTCGTTCGCTCCCCGCTTCGAGGACCGCCGTCTCCGACGAGAGTGTGCCACCCCGGGCGGAGAGGGGAACCGTCATGGCGAACGGCGCCCCCTCGGCCACGCCGAGCGCGATCCGCGCTGGACCCGTGGCGGCGGGGTCCGGATTGTCCGTTCGCGCGAGCTCGAGATCGAGGGCGAACGGGGCCCCCGGGTTCTCCGCCAGGAGCAGCGTGTCGAGGCTGGACAGGCCGACGAATATCCGCTCCGGCAGCGCCGCCAGGCGGTTCCCGTCCAGGCGAAGCACACGGAGCGCGGAGAATCCCGAGAGCAGTCCCGCAGGAAGCTCGGCGAGCCGATTGTCGTACAGACGCAGCGACTCCAGGCGGGAGAGGCCCGCGAACGCACCTTCCGGCAGCGTCGCGAGCGCGTTCCGGTCCAGCCGCAGCTCCCGGAGGCTGGAAAGGCCCGCGAACACGTTCGCGGGAAGCGTCTCGATCCCGCTGTCCTGAAGCAGCAGGCTCTCGAGCCCGGAGAGTCCGCCGAAGGTGCCTCCCTCGAGCGTTCCGATGCGACCGTTGCCGAGGTAAAGCCACTTCAGGCCGCTCAAGCCGGCGAACACGCCGTCGCCCAGGATTGCGAAGTCGTTGCCGCCCAGGTGCAGCCGCTCCAGGCTCGGGAGTTCCGCGAATGCACCCGCCGGCAGCGTGGCGAGCGCGTTGGCACGCACCTCCAGCATCTCGAGGGCCGGGAGTCCCGCAAACGATTCGGCCGACAGCGTGGTCAGCGCGTTGCCGCCCAGATCCAGCGTCTTCAGGCTCGCGAGCCCGGCGAACGCGGCGGCGGGCAGCGTCTCGAAACCGTTGTTTCGCAGGCGCAGGATATCGAGGTTCGTGAGGTCGATGAACGCGCCCACGGGGAAGGCGGTGAAGCCGACGCCGGAGAGGTCCAGGTATCGGAGGTTGTGCAGGCCGGAAAGATCGCCTGGCCTGAGCGTGGGTATCTCGACGCCCGCGAGGTTGAGCGAGGTGACCGCCAGGTGCGCCGCGGTCACCGCTGAGCAGCGGTCGGCCCGGCTCCGGGCGACGAGTGCGTCCCGGATCTCCGGAGTGCGGTCGCAAACGCCTTCCGCGATCGTCACCCGCGTCGACGTGGTTGCGCCCAGTCGGTATCCCGCATCCGTCGCCGGCGCATCCAGGCTGAAGAGGAACGTTTCGCGCACGGGCTCGATGTCGTCGTCGTCCCGGATTGCGATCCGGACCTCCGCGACCCCCACCCCCGCGGGCACGGAAACCGAACCATCGGCGCGGTAGTCTGCCGTGTCCGCGTCTGCCGTGGCCGGGTCTCCGCCCGCGCTCAGCGTGTAGCGGACGATGATGGGCGAGGCCGGCGGGGGCTCGAGAAGGACGGGCACGATCGCGTCCAGGCCCTCGAATGCGTCCGGCGCGGGGGCGCGGACCGTAGCCACCGGCGTCGGCGCAGGTCTGGGTGGCGAGATTGTGCCGCCGTCGCACGCGGCCATCGCCGCCGCGATGCACGCCAGCGTCCACCTGCTCCGGGTCGGATCCACCATCAGATCACCGTGAAGACATCCCGTAATCGGTCGCCCGGTCGGCAGAGACATAGCCGTCGAGGATGTCTTCCCGTACTCGGTCGGTCGGGCGACGTGCCGGGTCGCCCAGGCCGCCGCCCCCCGGCGTCTCGAGCACGATGCGCCGGCCGGGGGGGACGACCTCGCGGCCCTTGGGCCGGAACTCGCCCACGCCCGGCACGTGGACTCGCCCCGCCGCGCCGTCCCCGCCCCCGTCGCGTCCCCGCGCCGGGTTGCGCACCCGCTCGAACATCTTGGAGACGGCGAACGCCTCGCCGTCCGCGTGCGAGATCTCCATCACCTGGCCGAGCCCGCCCCGGAACTCGCCGGGGCCGCCCGAGTCGGGGAGATACTCCTTCCGCCAGAAGATGAGCGGCGCAACCGTCTCGGTGATCTCGATCGGGGTGCTGCGGACGCCGGAGGGAAACGCCGTCGCCGAGAGCCCGTCCTTCCCCGGGCGGGCGCCCGTGCCGCCGGCATGGAAAGGGTTCACGACGAACGCCTCGCCGCCGTACCGGTGGGCGCCGGTCAGTCCCGGCCCGGCCATGATGACGGGGTTCCAGAGGCACGACGCGCCTTCCGCGGGGACGGCTCCCGGTTCCAGCGCCTGTTCGAGGCAGCCGAGGACGACGTCCGGCAGCATCTGTCCGATCGCGTGGCGCGCGGAAACGGCGGCGGGAGGGGGCGCGTTGAGCAGCGAGCCGGGCGGGGCGGAGACGTCGATCGCCGCCAGCGACCCCGCGTTGTTCGGGACCTCGGAGCCGACGATACAGCGGACGCCGAACGAACTGTAGGCGCGCGTATAGGTCACGGGGACGTTGATGCCGCGCGACGACATCGGCGAGGTGCCGTCCCAGTCGATCGTGATCGTCCCATCGGGCAGGACCGTGAGGGCGCAGACGAGGTCGAGGTCCTCGTCGTAGCCGTCGATCCTCATCCGGTTCCGGTACGTGCCCGGGCGGAGGGCCCCGATCCGCTCCCGCATCGCCCGCCGGGAAGTGGAGATGATCGTCTCCGCCAGCGGCTCCAGGGACTCGATCCCGAACTCCGTCATCATTGCGACCAGGCGCTCGCACCCCGTGCGGTTGCAGGCGGCCAGCGAGTAAAGGTCGCCCTGGGCGACGTCCGGATCCCGCACGTTCGCCCGTACCAGCCGCATGAGCGTCTCGTCCACCCGTCCGCCGCGGATCAGGTATCCGATGGGAAGGCGGATCCCCTCCTCGAACACCTGGTTCGCGTCCGCCCCGAAGCCGCGGCCCCCGACATCGGCGATGTGGCTCGTGGCCGCGAACAGCGCCACGGGGCGCCCGTCCAGGAAGGTCGGCGTGACGACGGTGAAGTCGTTGAGGTGTCCCGTGCCTTCCCAGGGATCGTTCGTGATGAGGACATCGTCCTCGCCCAGCGTCTCCACGGGGAAGTCCCGGAGGAAGAACCCGACGGAGGCGGCCATGGCGTTGACGTGGCCCGGCGTGCCCGTGACGGCCTGCGCGAGCATGCGTCCGGTGAGGTCGAACACGCCGGCGGAGAGATCGCCCGCCTCGCGCACGGGCGTCGAGAACGCGGTGCGGACGAGCGTCCGGGCCTGCTCCTCGACCACGGACAGCAGCCGGCTCCACATGATCTGCCCTTCGAGGGCGGCGATCCCGGTTGGCGCGCCGGTGCCCGCCGCAGCGCCGCCCGCCACGGCGTCGGCCGCTTCCGCCGCGCGCCGCTCGACGAGGAGGTGGCCGCCGGCCGCGACCCGCGCCTCCCAGCCCTCGGGGACGACCGTCGTCGTCTGGTCCTCCGCGATCAGCGCCGGACCCTCGACACGGGCACCTCCGGCCAGCCCCGCGCGGGTGTGGACGGCCGCCGCCGAGGACTCCCCGCCGGGGCCGTCCCCAAGTTCGGTCCAGCGCTCGGGCTCCGGTTTCTCCGCGGCGGCCTGGTCCCCTTGCCCCCCGCCAGACGTTCCCGCGGGAACGTCCGCGGCACGCGTCGCGGGCGCCGACACGACGAGCGTCCAGCTCAGGACTTCGATGTCCAGTCCGGGGATCGTGCGTCCGTACACCGTCTCGTAGCCGCGGTCGAACGCTTCGCGCAGGGCCGCCGCGTCCTCGAGGTCCTCCGGGAGGTCGACGCCGATCTCGTGGCCCTGGCCGACGTAGCGCATGTAGGCGCGCGCCTTCCCGGTCATGGCGGCGCCCGGCGCTCCGCGCGACACCACCGCTTCCGCCTCGTCTCTCATCTCATCGAACACGGCGCGGACGACGGCGGGATCGAATCCGGACAGGCGCATGTAGCGGCTGCGCACGACCTCGTAGGAGATCGGCGCGAGGAGGAAGCCCACCGCCGACCCCACTCCCGCGTTGGCGGGCACCAGAAAGCGGTCCACCTCCAGCTTGTCGGCGAGTCGCGCGGCGTGGATCGGGGCGGAGCCGCCGAAGGCGATGAGCGTGCGTCCGGCCACGCCCTTCCCCCACTCGACGGCGTGCGTGCGCGCCGCGTTGGACATGTTCTCGTCCACCATCTCGCTGATGCCGAGCGCGGCGAGCTTCGCGTCGAGCCCCAGTTCGTCGCCTACGCGAGTCGTGATCGCGGCTTCGGACCGCCCTCTGTCGAGGGGAATCGAGCCTCCCGCGAAGAACTCCGGGTCGATCCGTCCCAGGACGACGTCCGCGTCGGTCACCGTGGGTTCGTCTCCGCCCCGTCCGTACGCCGCCGGCCCCGGCTCCGACCCGGCGCTCGCGGGCCCCACCTGGATCCGCTCCAGGTCGTCCACTCCGGCGATCGACCCGCCCCCGGCTCCGATCTCCACCATCTCGATGACGGGAATCCGCACCGGCAGTCCGCTCCCCTGCTTGAAGCGGTAGCTGCGCGCGACCTCGAACGTGCGGGAATGGAGCGGCTGCCCGCCGTCGATGACGCACAGCTTCGCCGTCGTCCCGCCCATGTCGAAGGAGAGGACGTCCCCCAGTTCCAGCTCGCGCGCGAGGTGGCTGGCGAGGATCGCGCCCCCGGCGGGTCCGGACTCGACGAGGCGGACGGGCGCGGCGACCGCAGTCTCCAGCGTCGTGAGGCCCCCGCCCGAAGTCATGAGGAGGAAGGGACAGGCGAGCCCGGACTCGCGCAGCGAATCCGCGAGCCCCGTCAGGTAGCGGGCCATGAGCGGCTGGACGTAGGCGTTCGCGCACGCCGTCGACTGCCGCTCGTACTCCCGCACCTCCGGGCACACGTCCGAGGCGAGCGTCACCGGGAGCCCCGGCCGCCACGCGTCGAGGATCTCCCCGATCCGCCGCTCGTGGTCCGGGTTCGCGTACCCGTGAATGAGCCCGACCGCGACCGACTCCACCTCCTCCGCCTCCAGCGTCGGGAGCAGCGCGCGCACCGAGTCCTCCTCCAGCGGGACGAGGACGCGACCGCGGTGGTCGACCCGCTCCTCCACCGGGAGCCGGAGACGGCGGGGGACGAGCGGGGCAGGGCGGTCGACCCCGATATCGTACTGCTCGAAGCGGTTCTCGTGCGCCATCTCGAGCGCGTCGCGGTGCCCCGACGTGACGATCAGGGCCGTGCGCGCGCCCCGCCGCTCGATGACCGCGTTCGTGGCCAGCGTCGTGCCGTGGATGACGAGCCGGACGGCGGAAGGTGGGACGTCCGCGAGCCCCAGCACCTTGTGCACGCCCTCGAGGACGCCCCGTTCGGGCGCCGAGGCGGTCGTGAGCACCTTCGTTGTGACGAGGCGCCCGCCGCTCTCCAGCGCGACATCCGTGAAGGTCCCGCCGATGTCTATGGCTAGCCGGGCGTCGCCGGTGGATCCGCCGCCCGACTCGCTTGTCGTCCTGCCGCTCACGCGCCCATCACCCGTCTTCCCGCAACGGAACCGTGTAGTTCAGCGCCAGCCGTCCGCCGTCAGGGTAGATGGTCTCCCCCGTGAGGTACGAGGCGTAGTCGCTCGCGAGGAAGACGGCCACGGTCCCGATCTCGGCGGGGTCCCCGAACCGTCCCAGCGGCGTGCGGGAGAGGATCGTGCGCCGCGCTTCCTCGTCGGCGATCACCGAGTCGAGGATGTCGGTGACGATCGTCCCCGGCCCGATCGCGTTGACCCGGATGTCGTGCGGCGCGAGCGCGATGGCCATCACCTTCGTGAGTTGCATGACCCCGCCCTTGGAGGCCGCGTAGGCGAGCTGGTTCGGAATCGTCACCACCGCGTTCGTCGAGGACATGTGGATGATCGACCCCTTCACCCCGCGCGCGACCATGTCCCGCGCCACGAGACGGGAGACGAGGAAGGTCCCGCGCAGGTTCACGCCCAGCACCCGGTCGAAGTCCTCGACCTCGGCGTCCAGAATCGAGCCCGCCGCGATGATCCCCGCGTTGTTGAGCAGGATGTCGCAGCGGCCGAAGCGTTCCGTGCAGGCGTCGAGCAGGGCCGCGCAGTCGCTCTCCTCGCTCATGTCGGTGCGCACCGCGAGCGTCTCCCGCCCCGTCTCCTCCGCGATGCGCCGGGCCGTGTCCGCGCAGCGCTCCTCCAGCACGTCCCCCAGTACGACATCCGCCCCGTGACGGGCGAACGCGAGCGCGCACGCGGCGCCGATCCCCTTCGCCGCCCCCGTGACGATGGCGGTCTTCCCCTCAAGTGTGATCAAAGCTGAACCCTTCCTGATTCGATCGACGCTGCCCGGGTGACGCCTTCTGGACGCGGCGTTTCCCGTTTGATCCCGCGTTGATCGCCGCCGCGACACTACGGAAGTCGGAACGGCGGTCCACAAGGATCAGCACACAGACCGCCGAGGGCGTCGCACAACCTTACGTCCTTCCCGCTTGGCGGCGAGACATGACGACAACGGACCCAAACATAGTGTCGCCGCCGCTGAGGATATATTAACAAATAAGTTACCACCGATCGGAGCGGGAGATGAGGAGATGGGCAACGAGAACTGGGTCGGGCGACAGACGGCAACTCCGCAGGCTCGGAGGTTGTACGAGGAGGAGCGGTTGATCCTCTGGGCGACGGAAGCAATCGCAGAAACCATGGAGAAGCAGGGCCGCACCCGCGCTGCGGTCGCAGACGCCTTGGGTACGAGCCGGCCCAACGTCACGCAACTCCTGGGCGGGTCGCGCAACATGACGTTGCGAACCCTGGCGGCCCTCGCCCACGCCTGCGGTATGCGCGTGAGCCTCAAGCTGGAGCCGCTACCCCGGCTTGACCACGAACCTGAAGTCACGGCCCTCGCCCAGTGGCAAGACTTCGCCAGGTGGAGGCGGCAGGAGTCCGACAGCGTTGTCGACGAGTTCATCGCGGAGCGACGCGCCGAAGCTGCGCGTGAATGAAGCGAAGGCGAAGGACCTTGGTCCCGGGACGTTGTGGTCACGATGTGGTCTTGAAATTGGAGAGTGTGATGCTGCATACTGAGTCCGTGAAGCGCAGCCGGGAGCGATCCGCCATGGAACTCGCAATACGTGAGGCGAAGGCCCGCCTCTCCGAACTCGTCGCCGCCGCCCGCAGCGGCGAGCGCGTGATCATTACGAAACACGGTCGCCCGGCGGTCGAACTCGTTCGCTGTGACCACGGCGGTGGGATCGATTTCGAGAAGCTGGAGGCAGCCCGCCGTCGGCTCGGGATCGAGGGCGACCGCGAGCGGTGGCCCCCGGAATACGACGATCCGGCGTTCAGCCGCCGGGTGCTGGGTCTCGATATCGAGTAGTCGGCCGACGATGCGCGTGCTCCTCGATACGTCCTATCTCTACGACTTCATGGAAGCGCCGGGGCGATTCCATGAGTCCGAGCGCCGGTTTCTCGCTGCCCGCGACGCCCGCATCCACGTGAGCGCCGTGTCCATCTGGGAAATGCGGCTCAAGCACCGTGCCCGCCGCGCGTCCGGCGAGCGCAAGAGTCCCTTCTCACCGCGGGATGTGCTCGCGCTGCTGGACGATCAGGACGTGACGTTCCTGCCCATGACCATCCTCGATGCCGCGGAGGAGCTTGAGCCGCCCCTCGATCACAGGGATCCGTTTGACGAACTGCTCCTGGTCCAGGCGCAGCGGCAGGGCCTGATGCTGCTCACGACCGATCGGCGTCTCGCCGACCATCCGCTCGCTGTGGCTGTAGAGGAGCGAGGCTAGAACGCATCCCTCAGCCCCCCTTCCCGTGCGTTCCCGCGGGAACGTCTCGGGAACGCGTGGCATCCCGGGAGGCGCATTTCATCAGGGGACCAGCGCGCCTGGCTGCCGCTCCTTCACGTGACGGCGCATCCAGTCGAACATCTCCCACACGGTGTGCAGGACCGATTCGCGGGCCCGGTAGCCGTGGCTTTCGTGGGGCAACATCACCAGGCGGACGGTGCCTCCCAGGCCCTTCACGGCGTGGTACATGCGCTCGGACTGGACGGGGAAGGTCCCGGAGTTGTTGTCGATGACGCCGTGGGTCAGGAGGAGCGGTTCGTTGATCTTCTCCGCGTGCATGAAGGCCGACATGCGGAAGTAGACCTCCGGCGCCTCCCAGAAGGTGCGGCGCTCGTACTGGAAGCCGAAGGGCGTGAGGCTCCGGTTGAAGGCTCCGCTGCGCGCGATGCCGGCGGTGAAGTCGTCGGAGTGCGCCAGCATGTTGGCGGTCATGAAGGCTCCGTAGCTGTGGCCGGCGATCCCGACCCGGTCGCGGTCGGCCACGCCCATCTCGACGAGCTTGTCCACCGCGGCCCTGCCGTTGGCCACCAGCTGTTCCACGTAGGTGTCGTTCGCAGCGAAGCCGCCCACGATCGGCATCGCGGCGTCGTTGAGCACCGCGAACCCCTGGGTGAGCAGCAGGAGGTGCGAGGCGCCGGAGATGGTCGTGAAGCGGTGGGCCGAGCCCCGGACCTGACCGGCGCCGTCCTCGTCGGCGAACTCGCGCGGGTAGGCCCATACCAGGACCGGGAGACGCTGGCCGGGCTCGTAGTCGGCGGGCAGGTACAGCTCACCCGATAGCGGGATGCCGTCGTCGCGCTCGTAGTAGATCTTGCTCTTGGTGATCCCCGCGAGCTGGGGCTGGGGGTTCGAGAAGGAAGTCAGGGCCGTGCGCTCGTCGTTTGCCGTCGTGACGAGGTGGTAGTTCGGCGGCTCCTCGCTCGTCTCGCGCCGGATGACGATCCGGCCGGCACGTGCGTCCGCCAGACCGACCACGGTCTCGTAGCTGTCTGCGCCCGAGTGGAAGAGTCGCTGCCGCCCGTCGTCCGTCAGATCCAGCCGGTCCAGGAATGGCCGGTCTCCTTCCGGAGATCCTCCCGGACCCGCCAGAAAGATGCTCGTGCCGTCCATGTGGACGACCCGCTTGCCGGCCCCGTCCTGCTTCATGACCGGGTCGCCCGGATTGCCGTACCAGTCGTCCGTGCTGCGGTCCCAGAGGAGCGTGGGCTCGACGCCGGGAGTGGACGCCTGCACGGCCCAGGCGCGGGACCGCCGTGTCGGCCAGTCGAATTCGTAGACCAGGGCGGTCTCGCCGTCCTCGCCCCACAGGACCGGGTAGCCGAAGCCGAAAGCGCCCGAGCCCAGGCGGTGCTCGGTGCGGACGAGTTCGGTGCCCTCGCCGTCGAAGGGCGCCGCGAGGGTCAGCACCCGGTCGCGGTGGGGGACGTCGAGCGCGGGGTTGCCGCCGTCGAGGGCTTCCACGTAGGCCAGCGTGGCGGGCACGCCCGGGCGCCAGGAGAACTGGCGGAGACCGGCGCGGCGAAAGCCCAGGTGCTCGGGGCCGCCCTCGTCCAACGGGAGCGTGGCGAGCGTGCGCAGGGGCGCGCCGTCACCGCCGAGGACTTCCACCTCCCTGGGGAAGCGGGAGTCGGGCACGAGGTACGAGTAGGGGCGCACCGTGCGGACGGACAGGTAGTACTCACCGCCGGGTGAAGGGTCGAGGGATTCGTAGACCGCCGGGGCGCCGATGGGTTGCGTGGCTCCTGCGGCGGCGTCGACGAGGGCCGGCTGCGACGTGAGGTAGTAGTCGAAGAGCGCCTCGTCGTGGGCGTCTTCCAGCAGGTCCTGGAAGGTCCAGGAAGGGGCGGCCTCGCCGCCGGATTCCTGAGTGATGGGGCCGACGGGAATCGCCGCCGGGGTGGGCGGGGCGCCGCGGCCATCGGGAATGAAGTGGCAGAGCAGCGAACGACTGTCGGGCATCCAGGCGCAGGGTTCGCCGCGGGCGCCGTTCAGCGACGGGTTCGTAAGGGCTCGCGCGGTGCCCGCTGCCGGGTCGGCCAGCCAGAGGGCGACGCCGTCCGAGGTCGTTCGCGTGAAGGCGAAGCCGTCGCCGGCGGGTGACCAGAGCGGTGGTCCCAGGCCGTCCTCGGCACCGGTGACGTCGCGCGTGCCGCCGCCGTCCAGATCGACGACCGAGAAACGCACGAAAGGCGGCCTGGCGTGCATGCCGTTGGTGACCGGACTGATCCTGCGCCCGGCCAGCCGCAGCATCGGCGCGGCCAGATCCTCGATCCCGGGCATGCTCTCGCTGTGTGCGAGGATCATGCGGTCACCGGTCGGACTGATCACCGCCTCGGGGAACGGGGAAGCGTCCAGGATGTCGACGACGTCCGGAGGTGGTGTACGGTAGGCCTCCTGCGCAGCCAGACCGGATGGCGGTACGAGCAGCGTGGCGAGTGCAAGGATGGGGGCGGCGAAGCGACGGATCGACATGGTGCAAGCTCCCGCGCGGATGGGTCCGGTTGCGCTCATAGTAGGCTTGCGGAGCCGGGCGTGACAGCACGACCTCGGGTCTCCGAGGGTCGGTGATGGTGCTCGACTGACGGCGGTTCCCGCAGCGCCACGTCTGCGCGTTCCCGCGGGAACGTCGCGCTACGTCCCCAGCAGTTCCGAGATGGTGCTGTGGCGGTATGCGAAGATGCGCTCGACGTCGGGGCGTACGAACCATCGGTCGATCAGCGCGCCGCCCGGGACTGCGTAGGTGACGTGGTCCTCCACCCGGGTGCCCCCGTCCTCCTCGCGGAAGCGGTGCTCGTGGACCCACTTCCGATAGGGGCCGCGGCGCTGCTCGTCGATAAAGCCGTGCGGCGGATCCCACCGCGTGATCTCGCTCTGCCACCGAATGGGGATGCCGTGCAGCCGTAGCCGATAGTCGATTCGCGTTCCCACGCGCATCTCGATCGGCAGCGGCGTCACGATCCGGAACTTCACGAAAGGCGGCGTGATCCGCTCCAGGTTGTGGGCGTCGGAAAAGAAGGCGAAGGTCCGCTCCAGCGGGCTGGGCACCCACTGGCACGCCGTGAAGACGCGGTCTTTCAATGTCCTCCTCGCCCCCGGTGCCGTCGTTGACGTATGGTACCATTATTCGATACCATAGGCTTGTGAAGCGCAAGCATCGAAGAACACTCGTCTTGCTATTCCGCCATCCTGTCAGCGCAAACATACCGTGGCGGGACATCGAGGCGCTGCTTGCCGAGTTGGGCGCGGAAATCAGCGAGCGGGAGGGGTCGCGCATTGGCGTGAGGCTGTTTGGCGAGCGGCGCGTGTTCCACCGCCCGCATCCTTCGCCCGATACGGACAAGGGCGCCGTGGCGAGCATTCGAAATTGGCTGAGGGAGAACGGAGTGGAGCCGTGAGGAACACGATGGAGATCGGCGGCTACCGGGCCGTCATCCAATTCGACCCCGACATCGAGATGTTCCGGGGCGAGTTTGTCGGCTTGAATGGGGGTGCGGACTTCTACGCCCAGGACGTTTCAGGTCTCCGGAAGGAGGGCGCGATATCGCTCAGGGTGTTTCTGGAGATGTGCGAGGAGGACGGCGTCGAGCCGGGACGCCGGTACTCGGGGAGGTTCAACCTGCGCATCCCGTCAGAGTTGCACGCGAACGTCGCCGCCGCGGCGGCGGCCGAGGGGAAGAGTCTGAATCGCTGGATCACCGACACGCTCGGCGACCGCGTCGAACACGCGACGGCATGACGGCCGATCACGACCCCGCGCCGCGATGGTCGCCGTTCCAGCACCGCTCCTCTCGGTAGACCTCCCCCGCCGGAGTAGCTGCCGTCCGCATCGGTCTCCGACACGTTCCCGCGGGAACGTCTGTCAGGTCGCTCAGGAGGCCTCGCCCTCTTGGTCGCCCGCGCCGGCGGCCAGCAGCTTGCGGTGCATGCCGCGCACGTTGAGTTCGCGCCAGTCGTCGTAGCGGTCCCAGTGGCTGTAGTCCTCCATGAGGACGGTCTCCGCCGTCTCGTCTTCGCTCAGCCCCGCCTCGACGGCGGCCCGCACGGCCGCGTCCAGATCCCGGTAGTAGGTGAGCTGCCGCTCGACGGCGGCCCGATCTCCGGAAGGCCCATGCCCGAACACGATCGTCTCGAACGGGATCTCGAGCAGGCCCTCGATCGCGTCGAACTGGTCGGGGAAGTGGAAACCGGACAGGTCCTGGTACCCGAACCGGTCGCGCGCTACGAAGTCCACCGCGAAGGCGAGGCTGTGCGCCGGCACGAAGCCCACCGCGATGTCGTCGCCGTTGTTGCGGCCGAGGTAGTGGAGTTCGATCTCGCCGCCCGCGAGCGTCATCGTCTCGTCGAACGTGTCCGTGGGAGGGGGAAGGTCGGGGTTCGCGGCCTCCCTGAGCGGCGCCTCCGCGTTCCGGTGTGCGTAGATGGGGACGTCCGCCCCGAACGCTTCACGCAACACCTCGGCGCCCGTCGCGTGGTCCGCGTGGTTGTGGCTGTAGACGATGGCCGCGAGTTCGGCCCCCGGCGCGACCCGGCGAATCTCCTCCGCGTAGGTGGCGGCCGCCTCGACGGAGATCGGGTCGAAGGCGAAGACCCCCTCCGAGGTCAGGGCGAACAGGCCGTTGTGTCCGCCCCAGCGGAACTGGTACACGCCCTCGGCGACCTCGGTCGTCTCGAACTGCGGTGGCGCGCCGGCGTCGGCGGCTCCGGCAGCCGCCGCGGGCTCATCGGATGGCGCGTCTCCCCCTCCGCAGCCGGCCCACGCGAGCGCGGCCGCGAACGCGACGAGAGGGAACCGCGGGGTGCGAGAGACCAAAGGGGTGGACGGGCCGGAGATCGTGCCGGAAGAGCGCTTGCAAGACATGTCTACTACCTCCATAGTAGTTGGCGCGGAATCGCCCGGTTGAGACGGGATCGGGCACCGCGCCCACACTCGAACAAACCTAACCCGCGGTGGAGGGTTGCCAAGATGAAGCGAGTGTCACGACGAAACGCCAGCCGTGGAGCGCGGTTCGCCGTGGGGGTCGCTGCAGGGTTCACCGCCGGGGGGGTGGCGGTGCCGGGGGCAGCGCTCGGAGCCCCCGGCCTGCACGCCCAGGAGATGGTCGACCTTCCCGGCGAGGATCGTTCCGTCTCGCCGGACCTCGAGTTGGTGTATGCCATCGGATCCGCCGCCGCGGCGGCCGGGTGGGAGGAGTTCACCTCCATCTCCGGCATCGCGTTCGACGGTGAGGGCAACCTCTACCTGCTGGACGGGACCCGAAGGGAGGCCAACGCCCGCGTCGTCGTGGTGGACCAGGCGGGCCGACTCGTGGACAGCTTCGGCCGCGCCGGCGACGGCCCCGGCGAGTTCCGCGCCGCGACCCAACTCGTGGTGTGGGAGGATGGTCAGATCCTGGTCGAGGACATGATGCACGCGGGATACCACGTCTTCAGTCCCGCCGGCGAGTTCGAGCGCATGGTCAGGGAGGGCGGTGGGGGCATGGGATTCGCCATCGCGCGCCGCCCGAACCTCCGACCCGAGCGGACGGGCGCTCGCACGCTGATCGGGCGCAGCCGACGCACGATCCAGCGCATCGACATGTCCTCGGAGGATGTCGAGGATCGTGTACTCGTGGAGGCCTGGGCACCGGTCGAGGACGATGGCCCGCGTAGCGGCGATCTCGAAGACATGATCCGCGAGGAATGGGGATTCGAACCGGACCTCCTGTTCGACGCGCTGCCGTCGGGCGGGATCGCATTCTCGGACTCGTCGGCCTGGGCCGTGAAGCTCACCGATCCGTCGGGCGCGGTCTCGCGCATCCTGCGCCGGCCCATCCGGCCGCTGGCCGTGACCGAGGAGATGGAACGGGAGGAGCGCGAACGGCGGCTCGAAGCCGAGAGCAATCGCACGATCACCCAGCGCGGGAACGCGCCGCCCCAGGCGGTCCTCGAGCTCATCGACAACATGACGTCGCTGCGGCTGGAGGCGGTCGAGGACATGCAGTTCTTTCCGGAAGTGCCGGTCATCGCGGCCCTGCGCGCGACTTGGGACGGCGCGCTGTGGGTCCAGCGGAGCACGGAGCCGGGTTCGGACGAACCGGGCCCCATCGACGTGGTCGCGCCGGACGGCCGCTACCTCGGCACGCTGGAGGCTGGCACGGCGGCGCTGCCCGACATGCCGGCCGCCTTCGGCCCGAGTGGCCTCGTCGCCTTCATCGACACGGACGAGTTCGACGTCCCCGTCATCACCGTGTGGCGCCTCCCACCCGCGATCCGCCTCGAATCTGCGCGACCTCCACCCGCTCCCTGAGGGGAACCATCCCGGGGGCCACGGACAGCTAGGTATCGGCTGCCGGCCGCCGGAACGTGTTTCGCACGCGGAGCGATCGCCGGAAGTAAACCGTCCAGATTGTCGCCCACGCCAGGGACCCGGCGACGATGGCCGCGAGCGTCGCGATTGCGGCCACCCATTCCTCGGGGCTCCTCCTCTGCGCCGCCCCTTCGGTCTCGAGATTGAAAGGGACGGCGGCCGCGCGGAGCGTGATCACGAGGGCGACGACCCACAGCGCGACGACGTTCCACCTCGGGGCTCGTGGCGACTTCAGGAGGATGAGGGCGAGCGGGGACGCGAGGAGAAGGAAGATCGCGCCCAGCAGCCAGAGGGCATAGTCGAGAAACCATCCCGACAGACCTGCCGAATGAACGAGCAGGAAGGGGACGGAACCAGAGACGTAAACGAGGAGCCAACCTCCCACGCCGACCGGAGTGTTTCGGCGGTTCATGGTTCCAGCCATTCCGGAGCGCGGAGAGCGCCCGCGATGCGGTGCGCCATCCGCCGCCGCGAGATCGCCACGGTCGTGCGGGCGCGCTCCCCCGTCACGGTCGCATCGATCTCCGAAGCCGCTCGCAGGCCCGACTGGAGGGCTCCCTGCATCCACCCCCGCTCCCCCGAGGCGTGCTCGCCGGCGAAGTGAAGGGGGCCCTCGGGCGCTGCCAGTTCCGGGCGTTCCGCGAACGGGGGATCGCGCCGGGCGTAGGCGGCCCCGATCCAGGGCTGGTCCTCCCACGCGAAGTGGGTTCCGCGCTCCGCGACCTCGCGGGAGCCAGCGAACAGGTCATCGAAGCGATCGATGAAATCGGGTACGATGGCGCCGGGCTCCATCGCCGCGACCGCGCGCGCCATGTCTCCGAACAAGTAGGACATCAGGATTCCCCGAGGCCCCGGCTGATTCCAGGTCGGATGCCATATTTCCGAGAACCCGCCCACAAACGACAACCCCCAGCCGTTCAGGCCGTCACCCTCCCAATTCCGTTCCGCGTACTGGATGTAGACCCGAGTGACGTCTTCGTAGGATGTGGCCCTGAAGGCCGCTCGCTTCGCAGCCGAGAGGATGGGGTCGAACGCGATCCTGTCGATGACGGGGAGGGGGACGGTGCAGATGAGGCGGTCGCCCCTGAGTTCCTCCGCGCCGCCGCCGGTTCCGTAGGTAGCCACGACGCCAGCCTCATCCCGGACCACCCTCGTCACCGGCGAGCCGTACCGCACCCGGTCTCCGAGCGCTTCGGCAAAGGCCATCGGCAAGGCGTCGGTCCCCGCCGGAATCTTGAGCCATGTGTCCCGCCCCTCGCCGAGGAACACGCCCGGCGTCTCCCGGTAGCGGTCTCCCCGCTCGGGAACGATGAGATACTCACCGTCCTGCGTGTAGAAGGGAGAGGTCTCGATCCCGAAGTGATCGATGTAGCCGAGCGTTCGATCGTGGTCCGGCGGTATGCGGGCCGGGCCGGATTCGGCGATGAGTCCGTCGTCGAAGGGCTCGCGAAGTGTCTGTACTCGACCCCCCGCGGCGTTTCCTGCCTCCAGAACCCGGACATCGTGCCCCGCCCGGACCAGCTCGTATGCGGCGACCAGCCCGGAAAGACCGGCGCCCACCACGATCACGTCGACCCGATCTCCGGATGTGGGCGATGGCGGCAAACTGTCGCCCGGACCCATGCCGTCGCCCGAGCAGCCGGTGCCCAGGGAGAGCGAGACCAGGGCGCCACCGCCGCGGGCGAGAAAGTCGCGGCGGCTGAGCGTTGTCGCGTCGGTGTCGGTCTTGTCGGTGTGGGCCGTCATCGGTTTCGGGACGCCGTCGCGGCGCGCATGGTTGTTCACGCTTGACAACTTGACAACGCTCCGGCCGGGGCGCATGATCCGGCGAGCCGAATAAAAACCGAACACCAATCCCCACGGAGCATCCATGTCCTATGCCGAAGGTCTGGCCGCACAGCTTTCCATGTCCAGGAGCCTGTTCAAGAAGACGCTGGAGACGTTCACGGAGGAGGATTCGGGTTTCGGGCCCAACCCGGATGTCTTTACCGTGGCCGGCCACGTGGCGCACGCCGCCGGTACGGTCGACTGGTTCGTTGACGGCGCGTTCGGCGACGGCTGGAACATGGACTTCCAGGGACATCTAGAGGAGACGCGGGCCGTCACTTCGCTGGCCGACGCGGTCGCGTGGGTCGACCGGGCCTACGGTCGGGCGATCGAGGTCATCGGGTCCGCGTCGGACGAGGATCTCCACGCGCCGATCGAAGATCCGCAGATCATGGAGGGCCAGCCCCGAGGGGCGATCGTGAACGGCATCGTGGATCACACGGCGCACCACCGGGGCGCGCTCACGGTCTACGCCCGCCTGCTCGGAAAGGTGCCCGTGATGCCGTACGCCTAGCGGTTCCAGGCGACACCCGCGTCGGCGTTGCGGGCGGCGGGCGGCGAGGCTCTTAGACCTCGCGCACGAAGAGCTGCGCGGCGGATTCGCGGCGCAGCGCGAGGAGGGTGCCCTCGACGGAGATGATCGGATCTCCCGTGGGGGAATTGCGAACGCGCCGCAGCCTACAGCCCGGCAGGATGCCGCGCTCGAGCAGCGGCTCGACTTCGTCGCTCGGTGCGTCGATGCGCTCGAGTTCAACCGCCCGCCGCAGCGGCACGTCCATTAGCGACGTACGGGAACCGTTCGATCTTCCGTTTTTCACGCGTTCTTCACGCCGGGATTGTCCCTCACCCTGGTTTGACCGTCGGAGCGCAACATACTAGCGTCTCTTCCAGTTGAGAACCAGTCTCAACTAACGATAATCGTTATCGGTAGTTTCCCAAGATGCCCCCAGTTGCGACCCCAGCGCGCGCCGGTCGCGGAGCCGGTACGGACGCGCCCGCTGTCGGGCCGCCCGTCGTAGCCCTCATCGGTCCGCCCAACTCGGGCAAGACGACGCTCTTCAACCGTCTGACCGGACTGCGACAAAGGGTTGCGAACTATCCTGGCGTCACGGTCGAGAAGCACGTCGGCCGGGCGCGCTTCGCCTCGGGTCTCGACCTGGACATCGTCGACCTCCCGGGCGTGAGCGGCTTCTCGGCCCGTTCCCCCGATGAGCGCGTCACGCGCGACGTGTTGGAAGGCCGGATCGAGGGGCTGCGGGAGCCCGAGGCCATCGTGCTCATCGTCGACGCGGTCCGGCTCGAGACGCAGCTCATGCTCGTCGGCCCCGTCCTCGAACGGGAACGTCCCACGATCCTCGTCCTCAACATGGCGGACGAACTCGAGGCGGGGGATGGCACGCTGGACGACGAGGCGCTCGCCGCCGCGTTCGGCGTGGAAGTGGTCCGGACCGACGCGCGCACCGGGCGGGGCGTCGAAGCGGTCGCCGACTTCCTGGATCGGGTGGCCGTGCGCTCGGCGACATCCGAGACCGGCGCCAGGCCGGGATCGCGTTCCCGGACCGGACGCGCCGGGCTGCCGACGATGGACGCGCTCTCCCGCCGCCGCGAGGTGGTTCAGAACGCGCTCGCCGCCGCGGAGTATCGCTCGGCCGGCCCGCCGAAGCTCACGCAGCGTCTCGACGCGCTCTTCCTGCACCGGATCGCGGGTCCGGCCGTGTTTCTCGTCCTCGCCGCACTTGTGTTCCAGGCCATCTTCACGTGGGCCACGCCGATCATGGACGGGGTCGAACTCGGCATCGCCTCCTCCGGCGAGTGGCTGGCGGCGCGGCTGCCGGCGAGCTGGTTCCGGGACCTCCTCATCGACGGTGTGTGGGCGGGGGTCGGCTCCGTCCTCGTGTTTCTCCCCCAAATCCTTATCCTCTTCCTCTTCCTGGGCCTCCTGGAGGACTCCGGCTACATGGCGCGGGCGGCCGTGATCGCCGACCGCACGATGCTGAGGGTCGGTCTGCAGGGACGGGCGTTCCTGCCGCTCCTCTCGGCCTACGCGTGCGCGGTCCCGGCGATCCTCTCGTCGCGCACGGTGGAGGACGAGCGTGACCGGATGGCGACGATGTTCATCGCCCCGTTCATGACCTGCTCGGCGCGGCTGCCGGTCTATGCCCTCCTGATTGCGGCCTTCATCCCGGAACGTCCCCTCCTGGGGCCGTTCGTCGGGACGCGGGCGGCGACGATGCTCGGCCTCTACGCGCTGGGCCTCGTCGCGGCCATCGGCACCGCGTTCCTGCTCCGGCGCACCTTCCTGCGGGGGAAGCCCGCCGGGTTTGTGATGGAACTGCCGCCGTACCGGCTTCCGGCGCTGCGGACGGTCGCCCTGCGCCTCCTCGACAGGAGCAGGATCTTCATCCGGAGGGTGGGGAAGATCATTCTCGCCGTGACCATCGTCCTCTGGGTTCTGGCACAGTTTCCAAGGGTCGACGGCGCCCCGCCACCGGTCGAGGAGAGCGCGCTCGGACAGATGGGGCAGGTGATCGAGCCGGCGATCGAACCGCTCGGGTTCGACTGGAGGATCGGGGTCGGTCTCGTCTCCTCCCTCGCCGCGCGCGAGGTCATCGTCGGCACGCTCGGCACCATCTACGGCATCGAGGACAGCGACGAGACGTCCCTCGAACTGCGGGCGGCGCTGCAGCGCGACCTGGACTTCGGGGGGGCCATCGCCCTGCTCGTCTTCTTCGTGTTCGCGCTGCAGTGCATGTCCACGGTCGCCATGATGCGGCGCGAGACGGCCGGCTGGAAATGGCCGCTGGCCCAGTTCGGCTACATGCTCGCGCTGGCTTACGCCGGAGCCCTGGCCGCGAACCAGCTGCTTTGATGCGGCCGATCCGGCGGGCCGCCAGGCCAGGTCGCTAGGCCGGGTCGCGGAAGAACCGGGGATAAAGGAGAGCGTTGGCGAGCGCTACGACGGTGAAGACGATGAGCGCGTCCACCATGCTCCAGTAGTAGAACGGCCGGATCCCCGCCACGTAGTGGTTCATGTAGACGGCCGCCAGCGCAGAGAAGAACGCGGCCATCAGCAGGTAGCTCTTCAAACTGCGGACCCAGATCGAGCCCCTGAGCACCGGGTTCAGGAGGTGGAAGACGGCCGCGGCGACGAACCACATCGCATAGTTGTACCCCAGCGAGATCATGAAGTCGCTGGACGAGAAGTCCTGGTCGAACGCCTCGGGGAAGAGCGGCAGCGGGCGATGCATCGGCTCCATGATGGTGAACCCCTCGATCCACCCGCCCACCGTGTAGCGCACGACGTTCAGCAAGACCACGAGCGCCGCCAGCTTCAGGACCGTCTTCATGTTGCTCCTCTCCCGGCTCCTTGTACGGTCGAGTCTCGGGGATGCCGGACGCTACTCTCCCGGCGGCGGCGGTGGGGGGGTGGAAGAGGCGGCGGAGGCATCGGCGGTGGCGAGATGCCCAGGCTATGGGGGGACTCGGGTTTTGACCTCACGGATCGGGCCACGCCGCATACTGGCCATACTACGCAGGGCGAGCAAGAGATGTTCAATGCCTGTAACGAGAGCTATTCTCGCGATCTTGATCATGCCAAGCAGAAATCCGGCATTACGCGGAACAACGGTGAGAGGGGGCTACTCATGGAGGCTTGTAGAACGACAGGGTGGGTGGTGGCGGTGATTACGTATAGCAGTGCCCTCGCGTGCGGCGGCGGGCCTGTGTCGGAGGCTCCCGCGGACGACCCGGAAGGCACGTCTCCCTACCACATCCTCGTCACGAACGATGATGGCATCGACTCGCCCGGCATCCAGGCGCTCGCGACGGCGCTGGGGGAGGTCGGCGAGGTGACGGTCGTGGCGCCCTGCAGCCAGCAGAGCGGGACGAGCATGAGCATCAGCCTTGACGAGGAGTTCCGCGTCCGGGCCACGCCGGTGGGGAACTGCGTCGACGCCACGCCGGCCAGCGCCGTCCGCCTCGCGGTCCGCGCGCTCGCGCCGGAATCCGGGTTCGACCTCGTGGTGAGCGGGATCAACATCGGCGCCAACGTCGGTGAGATCTCGCACATGTCCGGGACGGTGGGGGCCGCGATGATGGGGGCGTACCTGGGGATCCCGGCGGTGGCGGCCTCGCAGGATTCGGGCCCGGGCGAGTTCGAGCACGCCGCCGGCATCGTCGCCCGCTTCGTCGCGGAACTGCGGCGCCGGGGGCCCGAGACCGGCATCGTCTATTCGCTCAACTTCCCGGCCGCGACGGCGGCCGAGACGCGCGGCATCGCGGCCCGGCCCATGGGCGGCAGCTACTTTCTCATCGATCACGAGGAGTTGGCCGGGGATCCGGGCGAGGAGATCGATGACGCCGAGGAAGAGCGGTGGTTCAGTGCGGTGTTCGTGCCTCCGGAGGCCATCCCGGCCGGGAGCGACACCGAGGCGTACAACGAGGGCCTCGTCACGATCACGCCGCTCCGCTTCGACTGGACGGACCACTCGACCGTCGAGGCTCTGGGTGGTTGGGACCTGGAGGCGCTCCTCGACAGTCCCTAGGCCGCGGCCGGCCTACAGGCCGAGGACGTAGCCGAATACGAGCGGGGCGACGATGGTCGCGTCGGACTCGATGACGAACTTCGGCGTGTCCACGTCCAGCTTGCCCCAGGTGATCTTCTCGTTGGGGGCGGCGCCGGAGTAGGAGCCGTAGCTGGTGGTGGAGTCGCTGATCTGACAGAAGTACGCCCAGTAGGGGCACCAGCGGCGCAGATCCTGCCGGATCATGGGGACGACGCAGATGGGGAAGTCGCCCGCGATCCCGCCTCCGATCTGGAACAGGCCGACCGGCTTCGCGCCGGAGTCGGCACGCGTGTCCACCCCCGTCGGCGCCGCAGCCGCGTCGGCCTCGATTTCAGGCGCCTCGGCCAGCGTTCGGCCGGTGCTCGTGCGCGCGTACCACTCCGCGAGCGCCACCATGTATTCCGTGCCGCCCAGGACAGGCCCGGGGCGGCTGAGTCCGCCGCCGAGTTGTTCCGCGACGAAGACGTTGCCCAGCGTGGAGTCTTCCCAACCCGGCACGAACAGGGGGAGATCGGCCTCCGCCGCCGCCACGAGCCAGGAATCCGCCGGGTCGATTCGGTAGCGGTCCGCGAGCGTGCGGTCGCGGATCAGCTCGTAAAGGTACTCGTGCGGGAGCCGGCGCTCGCCCATGGCGTCGGCCGCTCGCCACAGCTCGCGCAGCGGCGCCTCGACGGCGCGGAACGCCTCGGTCTCGGGGATGCAGGTGTCGGTGACGCGGTTCAGCCCGCGCCGCTCGAGGTCCTTCTCCTGCTCGGCCGTGAGCGCGCGCCAGTCGGGGACGCGGACGTAGCGGTCGTGCGCCACGAGGTTGAACAGATCCTCCTCGAGGTTTGCCCCGGTGGCGCAGATCGCGTGCACCTTCCGGGCCCGGATCATCTCCGCCAGGGAGAGCCCGAGTTCGGCCGTGCTCATGGCGCCGGCCAGCGTGAGGAGCATCTGTCCTCCGCCATCGATCAGATCGCGCCACGCCTCGGCGGCCGCCCGCAGCGCCGCAGCGTTGAAGTGGCGGTAGTGACGGTCGATGAAGTCGGTGAGCGTCACGCTCTGGGGCCGGTGGTCGCCGGCGCGCCTGGCATCGCGGGCACGCTCAGACCTGGACGGTCGCCTGGAACGCCGGCGGCCGGCGGACGTTCGTCGCCTGCTCGAAGGCGTACGCGAGCCGGATGAGCGTCGCCTCGCTCCACGCGCGTCCGCACAGCGACATCCCGACCGGAAGTCCCCGGATGAGCCCCATGGGCACGGACATGTTGGGGTAGGCGGCCATCGCCGGCGGCGTGGAGCACCCGCCCCCGCCCCCGCCCGAGGCATCGAGCGGATCCTGCATCGCGGGGATCCCCGACGTGATCCCGACGAGCGCGTCCAGCCGGTGTTCGTCCAGCGCCCGATCGATCCCCTCGTCGCGGGAAAGCCGATGACTCGCCGCCAGCGCGTCGAGATACCGCTGGTCGGTGAGCGGCCCGCGTTCCTGCGAGCGCACGTGCAGTTCCTGTCCGTAGAGGGCGAGTTCGAGGTCGTGGTTCGCCTCGTTGTACTCGATGAGTTCGGCCAGCGACTTGATCGGCGCGCCCGGACCCAGCGAGGCGAGATAGGCGTTGAGATCCGCCTTGAACTCGTGGTACAACACCTCCATCTCGTACTCGTTGCCGAAGCGGAGTTCCTCCGGGAGCGTGACGGGGTCGACGACGGTCGCGCCCTCCGCCCGCATGGCGTCGAGCGCCTCCTCGAACAGGGCATCGACGCGGCTGTCGAAGCCGGCGTACTCGCGCAGGACGCCGACGCGGGCGCCTTCGAGGCCGGCCGGGTCGAGCGCGCCCGTGTAATCGGTCAGGAAGTTGCCCGCGCTCGCGGCGGTCAGCGGGTCGCGGGGGTCGACGCCGACCATGGTGCCGAGCATGATCGCGGCGTCGCGCACGGTGCGGGCCATGGGGCCGGTGCTGTCCTGGCTGTGGGCGATGGGGATCACGCCGCCCCGGCTGTGCAGGCCGATCGTGGGCTTGATGCCGACGAGGCAGTTGCGCGAGGAAGGGCCGACGATCGAGCCGTCGGTCTCGGAGCCGATCGTCGCGACCGCGAGGTTGGCCGCGGCCGCCGACCCGGACCCGGAACTTGACCCGCCCGGGGTGCGGTCGAGGGCGTACGGGTTCCGGCAGAAGCCGCCCCGTCCGCCGTCCCACCCGCGGCCGCTCCAGCCCGAAGCCCCGAACTCGAACGACTTCCAGCCCGCCCACTCGCTCATGTTCGCCTTCCCGAGCAGCAGCGCCCCGGCCGAGCGAAGCCCCGCCGCCACGAACGAATCCCGCGGCGCGATGGATCCGAGAAGGGCCGTGGATCCGGCCGTCGTCGTCATCCCGTCCGCCGTATCGACGTTGTCCTTGAGCAGGAGCGGGATCCCGTGCAGCGGTCCGCGCGGCCCGGAGGCCTGAAATTCTCGGTCGAGTTCGTCGGCGATTTCGAGTGCGTCCGGATTCGTTTCGAGCACTGCGAACAGCCGCGGTCCCTGCCGGTTCAACGCCTCGATCCGCTCGAGGTACATCTCCGTGATCGACCGGCAGGTGTACTCGCCCGACCGCATCCCCGCGTGGACCTCGTCGATCGTGATCTCCTCGAGCGCGAAGTCCGGGATGCCCGCCGCCGAGGTCTCGTCCCCCGATCCTCCGACTCCGGAGCCGGGGGCGTCGTCCCGGGGCGCGCAGCCGCCGAGGGAGAGCAGGGCGCCGGCCGCCGCGCCTGCCTGCAGGAAAGTGCGCCGATCCATCTCGGACATGGTTCGTCCCTTCCGGTGTCGAGGGTCCGCCGCGCCGCGGAAACGCCCGGCCCGGCTCCGCGATGGACGCATCATGGACGCCCCTTCGTCCAATGGTCAATGAGCCCGCCCGCCGCGGCCGCGCCCGGGCCCCATTGACGCCCGCCCGCGTCCCGCTTCACCGTCCGGGGTCACCCCCTTCCGGAAGGAGAGAAGATGAGGGCCACCGTCACGCGTCGCGGCCTCCTGCGGCTGGGCATCCCGCTCGCCGTCGTGTCCCTCGCCGCGGCCGATGTGCGCGGGCAGGCCGCTCCCGACTTTTCATCCGTCCGTGACGAGATCCGGCGCGCGCTCGTGGCCTGGGACCAGCCCTCGATGGCCGTCGCCGTCGCGCGGGACGGGGAGGTCGTGTGGGAGGAGGGGTTCGGGTGGGCGGACCGGGAGCGGCGGATCCCGGCCACGGAACACACGATGTACTCGCTCGCCTCGATCTCGAAACCGATCACGGCGACGGGGCTCATGGTCCTCGTGGAACGGGCCCTCGTCGACCTCGATGCGCCGGCCAACGACTTCCTCGGCCCGGCACAGATCGATGGACGGGCCTGGGACGCGGCCCGGGCCACGGTGCGGCGAGTGGCGAGCCACACGGCGGGACTCCCTCTCCACTACCAGTTCTTCTACGAGGATGAGCCGTACCGCCGGCCCCACATGGACGAGACGATCCGGCGCTACGCCAACCTCGTGACGGCACCGGACGAACGCTGGAACTACTCGAACCTCGGCTACGGCATCCTCGACTACATCATCGAGCGCGTTTCGGGGCAGTCGTACTCGGATTTCATGCGCGACGAAGTATTCCGGCCGCTGGGCCTCACCCGGACGTCGGTCGGCATCGGCCCGGGACTCGAGGATTTCACGGCGACGCGGTACGCGACGGACGAGAGTCCGATCCCGTTCTACGACTTCGACCACCCCGGCGGCTCCGCCGTGTTCAGCAGCGCGCACGACCTCGTCCGCTTCGGGATGTTCCACCTCGGCCACGATCTCTCCGAACAGCGGAGGATCATCTCGGACGCCTCCATCGAAGCGATGCGGCAGCCGGTCCGGAACACCTCTCCCACCGACGCGTACGGGATCGGCTGGTCGCTGCGGGACCTCCCGGGCGGGCTGCGGCTCCAGCGCCATGGTGGCGGGATGGGCGGCGTCCGGACGGAACTCGCCATCGCTCCGGAGGAGAACGCCGCCGTCGTCGTCCTCTCCAACTCCGCGACGCCCCTCACCGGCTACATCTCCGGCCTCATCTGGCACACGCTGTTCCCGGACGCCGTACCGAAGCCGACCCGACCCGAGGTGCCGGATCCGCACCGCCTGGCCCGCGAAGGGATCCTCGAGGAGGCGGGGGACGACGCCGCGCCGCTGCTCGACTTCACGCCCATGCCGGATCTCGCCGGCGAGTGGGTCGGCGAGGTGGACACGCACCTCGGGCCGCACCGTCTGGCGCTCGCGATCGACGATGGAGGACGCGTCCACGTCCAACTCGGGGACGACCTGTGGACGCTGCTCAACAACGCACGCTTCGAGGGCGAGTACCTGAGGGGCGGCTTCAGGGGCGACATCGGCACCGAGGACGCGAACCGCACCGACTACGTGCTGTCGCTGGAACTGAAGCTCCGAGGCGACCTCCTCAACGGCTCGATGACCGCGATCACGCTCCCCAACGTGCGCCTGGGCAACGCGCTCACGCACTGGGTCGAACTGCGCCGCCGCCGCTGAGGCCACAACAGGTTCGGCCGCCCGTGAGACGGCCCGTGAAGGAGATGGAGAATGACATGACGCGATCGGACCGACCGGACACTCGATTCGGGTTTGCGCCGTTACATGCGCCGCGGAAGTTCGAGAGGCGGGGATTCGCGCTGCCGAGCCTTGTCCTGTGGCTCGTCGCGTGCGGTCCGCCGGAGGCTGCCGTGGACGAGCCGCCTCCCCCGCCGACCGCTACCGCGCAGCCCACCGCCGAAGCCGTCGCCACCGCGCACGCCGACTATCTCGCGGCGAATTACGACAAGTCCGAGTACATGGTCGCGATGCGGGACGGGATCGAACTGTACACGCTCGTATACGAGCCGCGGGACCGCTCGCGCGAATATCCCATCCTCCTCTTCCGGACGCCCTATTCCGTCGGTCCCTACGAGCCCGGCGAATACCGGAACCCACTCGGGCCGTCACGTGAGTTCGACCTTTCCGGGTACATCTTCGCCTTTCAGGATGTGCGCGGGCAGTTCCGGTCGGAGGGGGAGTTCGAGGTCATCCGCGCCCCCGCGCCGGAACCCCGCGGCCGCACTGATACCGACGAGATCACGGACAACCGGGACACGATCGAGTGGCTGCTCGCGAACGTCGACAACCACAACGGGCGCGTGGGACAATGGGGGATCTCCTACCCCGGCTGGCAGACGGTGATGGGAATGGTGGACGCCCACCCCGCGCTCGTGGCCGCCTCCCCGCAGGCCTCGCCCTCGGACATGTTCATCGGCGACGACTGGCACCATAACGGGGCCTTCCGGATCATGTACGCCTTCTCGTGGCTGTCCGGGAACGCCCGCCGGCGCGACGGCCCGACTGAAACGCGCGGCGCCCGCTTCGACTACGGCACGACCTCCGGCTACGACTTCTTCCTCAACGCGGGGTCCGCCGCCACGGTGGACGAACTCTACTTCCACGGCGACGTGCCGGCGTGGCGCGACTTCATCGAACATCCCAACTACGACGAGTTCTGGCAGCGGCAGAACGCCCTTCGCTACCTGGACGACGTCCGCCCTGCGACGCTGAACGTGGCCGGCTGGTTCGACACCGAGGACTTCTACGGCCCCATGTCCATCTACCGGACCATCGAGGCGGAGAACCCCGGCCTCGAGAACACGCTCGTCGTCGGCCCCTGGCTCCACGGCGGCTGGCGGCGCATGGACGGCGACTTCCTCGGCTGCATCGCCTTCGACAGCAGGACCTCGCTCCACTTCCAGCGCGAGTTCCAGTACCCCTTCTTCGAATACCACCTGAAGGCCGAGGGGACGTGGGACGCGACCGAGGCGCACGTCTTCCTCACGGGGACGAACGAATGGCGCGCCTACGACGCCTGGCCGCCGGCCGGCGTCGCCCCGGTGAGCCTGTACCTGGGACCGGACGGCACGCTCAGCTTCGAGCCGCCGACCCGGACCGGGGACTCCGCCGCTTCAGCCGTGGACTCGGCCGCCGAGTCGGCCGCGGACTCGCAAGCCGATACGTACGTGAGCGATCCGGCCAGCCCGGTGCCGTTCTCCGCCGAGGAGCGCACGACGCTGGGCCACCTGTGGAAGGTGGAGGATCAGCGTTTCGCCTCGGGGCGCCCCGACGTCCTCGTCTACCAGTCGGAGCCGCTGGAGGAGGATCTCACGATCGCGGGCCCGATCGGAGCCGAGATCTTCGTCTCCACGACGGGGACGGACTCCGACTGGATCGTCAAGCTGATCGACGTCTACCCCGACGATGCCCCGCCCAGCGCGAACTGCGACGTCCCCATGGGCGGCTACCAGATGCACCTTGCAGGCGAGATCATGCGCGGCCGCTTCCGGAACGACCTCGAGAACCCGGAGCCGATGGCGCCGGGAGAAGTGACCCGGATCGAGATCGACCTCCGCGACCGCTTCCACACCTTCAAGGCCGGGCACCGACTGATGGTCCACGTCCAGAGTTCGTGGTTCCCCGCCTATGACCGGAACCCGCAGACGTTCGTCGACACGTATACGGCGTCACCGGGAGACTACCGGGCCGCGACGCAGACCGTGTACCGGTCCGCCGATTATCCCTCGCGCGTGATCCTCGGCGTCCTGCCGCGGTAGGCGCGGGAAGCGGCTTGCTGCCCGCCCCGGCCCACCTTCCCCACGGGCCGGCCCTCGTCCGCCGCTCCTCGTCCGGCAGGCCTTCGGGGCGCTCCGCCTTGCGCTGGGGCTGTACATTACAGATCGTGCGATCTGTAGGTACAGATCGGCTGCTTCGGCGGGTGCGCCCGCAGTGTCGACGGGTTGCCGGTTGCCGCGGCCTCAAGCCCCTGGACGGGTGGTGAAGGAGAATCGAGCGATGTACGAGAACATGATCGAGATCGATCGGGGGGCTTCCGAGAGCCTTCAGATGCAGGTCCGGCGCCAGATGGCGATCGCCATCGTCAACCGGCAGTTCCCGCCCAATGAGCCGCTGCCGTCGGTCCGACGGCTGGCGGCGGATATCAAGGTCAGCGTGACGACCGTGGTGATGGTCTACAAGGCGCTGATGAGAGACGGGTTCGTGGTGTCGAGGGACCGCTCGGGCTACTTCGTGAACCCGGACGTGCTCGCCGATCCGGGACACGCGCTCGAGTCCGCCGACCTGGCGGACGATGCGGCGCCGTCGGCCCGGGTGGACTACGCGAAGTTCTTCCGTGGCCGGAGCTTCGATCGCCAGCGCGTCGTCAAGCCCGCCGACAGCCTGGTGCGGTATCGATACCCCTTCGCGTGCGGGCTGATCGATCCTTCGCTCTTCCCGGTCGCGCAGTGGCGCGAATGCGTGCGGGACGCGGTGGGCGTGGTCGGGGTCGGCAACTGCGCGACGGACTTCTCCGAGACCGACGACCAGATGCTGATCGAGCAGCTGATCCAGCGCGTGCTGGCCAGGCGCGGGATCGTCGCGCGGCCCGACGAGATCCTCGTGACGGTGGGCGGCCAGCAGGCGCTCTACATCGCCATGCGGCTCCTGCTGGCGCCGGGCGAGACGCTGGGCGTCGAGGATCCCGGGTACCCGGACGTGGTGAACATGGCGAGGATCGAGGGGATCAACGTGCGGCGGCTTCCCGTCGACCGCTGGGGGCTGGTGCTGTCGGAGCGGCTGAAGCGCTGCAAGTGCCTGTTCGTGACGCCGAGCCACCAGTTCCCGACCACGGTCACGATGCCGCTGGCGCGCAAGACCAGGCTGCTGGAACTCACGACGAAGCGCGGCCAGTTCGTGATCGAGGACGACTACGAGGCCGAGATCAGCTTCAACAAGACGCCCCCGAGGGCGCTCAAGAGCCTGGACCGGTGGGGGAACGTCATCTACGTGGGCGGCCTGTCGAAGTCGCTGTTGCAGGGATTGCGGCTGGGCTACCTGGTCGCCGACCGGGAGTTCATCCGGGAGGCGAGGGCGCTGCGGCACTACATGCTGAGGCACCCGCCGGTCAACAACCAGCGCAGCGTGGCCCTCTTCCTCCAGCGGGGGTACTTCGACCGCTTCGTGGCCAAGCTGACGGCCATCTACAGCCGGCGCTGCGACGTGATGCACGAGGCGCTCGAACGGCACTTCCCCGGCGGCGCCGTCAAGCCGGAGTACGGCGGCGCGATCATCTGGCTCGAACTGCCCGAGGACGTGGACGCGGCGGTTCTGCACGACCTGGTCGAGCCCGACGGCGTGTTCTTCGAGACCGGCGGGTTCACCTTCTCCGACGAACGCAGCAACCGCAACCACGTCCGGCTGGGATACTCCGTCATCGACGAGTCGCTCATCGCCGAAGGGATCGACAGGATCGCTGGCGCCGTCCCCGGCGCGCGCGCGGCCGCGCCCGCGCCGCCGGGCGACCGGAGCATGGATCCCGTTCGGGGGGACTGACCCGCCGCCTGTACCCTACAATTCGGCGGAAGTGTATATACCCGTTCGCATCGTCCGCCCGTTATGCTCAGGCATGGGCGTACTGCGGTGTTTCGGAATCTCGCCGGCGCGGATGCGCCGGACAGGGGAAAGGCCGGCGCGGCGCCGGCCCGGCGGGCGTCGCGGCTCATGGCGCGAGCCGCCGCCCGCCGCGGGGACCCGTGCCGTCGTAGCCGCCGAGCCGGAAGTCCGCTGCGTAGCGCCCCCCCAGGAGTGCGGTCGCGGCGTTGTCCGGCGGTTCCGTGCCGGTCCCGGCCGGGCGGACGTTGAGGCGCGGCAGCGCGCGGTGCGGCAGGCCGAGGCGCCCGCAGACGGCGCGCCAGTCGGCATCGAGCGTCTCCCAGCGGCCGAGGAAGTCGGGCAGCCGGCCATCGCCGTCGCGGACCTGGCGGTGCTGCGAGAGCCAGTGGCGGTCGGCGAAGGCGTCGCAGCCCCACGGCGTGTCGAGCCAGCGGCAGAACTCGGCGAAGGTCATTCCGAGCGAGAGTCCGTGATAGGGCTCGACGAACCAGCGGCGGGCCGCCGCGTCGGTGCGCGCGAGCGCGTGCTTGTCGGCGTGGCAGGAGCGCGCGCGCTCGACCGGGTGGCGGAGGAAGGCGAAGCGGAAGTACCCGCGCGCCTCGGGGTGGCGGGCGAGGATCTCGTCGAGGCTGCGGCGGCGGATGAGCCGCGCGCCGGGATCGGCGGCGCGCAGCGCCGCGATGATGCTCCGCGAGGCCACCTTGGGGACGCAGAGCCACAGGAACCGGTGGCGCCGCGACAGGATCTTCTCGGCCCCCAGGTCGGCGCGCCGGCCCGCGGTCCTCGCGAGCGCGAGCGCGGCGCGGTAGTCGGCGGCGTCCACGGCCTCGGCGAGCGCGGCTGCGGCGGCGGCGTGTTCGGGGGTGGGCGAGGCGGCGAGCCGCCGGCTCAGCCGGAGGAGCGGCGCGTCCAGCGCGCGGCGCCGGACGGCGGTGCGGAGGCCGGCGGCGGCCCCGAGCGCAACGTCCGGCCGGATGGGGAGCAGGCCGCAGGCGCGGGCGGCGCGCAGCGCGAGTCCGACGAGGCGCGCCGCGTCGTGCGGGTCGCCGGTCATGGCGCGGGGCCGCCGGGGCGCGGGGACGCGGCCGCGCCACGCCGGGCGCTCCGCATGTCTCGGGGTCGGTGCACGGTGTTCCTCTCTGCGCGTGGGCCCGGCGACCGCGCTCGCGTGTGTCCGGGTACGACCGTCGGGGGAATCTCCCCGCGCGGGCAACATCCCGCCACGGCCGGGCTGCCGGGCGTCTCGGTCGTCGTGCCGGCCCGGGACGCGGAGGCGACGCTCGCGGCGGCGCTCGACTCGGTCCTTGCCCAGGACTACGGGGGCGCGGTCGAGGCGATCGTCGCCGACGGCTCGGAGACGGCGGCCACGCGCGAACTCGTGCGCCGGCGCTTCCCCGGCGTGCGCGTGGTGCCGAACCCCCGGGGCGGGATCTCGGCCGGCCTGAACCTGGCGCTCGCGGCCGCGCGGCACGCGGTCGTCGCGCGCCTCGACGCCCGCGCCGCCTGGCCGAGCGGCTACCTGGCCCGCGCGGTCGCGACGCTCGAACGCAGCGGGGCGGTCAACGTGGGCGGGCGCCAGCACGCCGCCGGCACGACCCGCTTCGAGCGCGCCGTGGCGCTCGTGACGAACACGCCCCTGGGCGCGGGCGGCGCCCGCTACCGGGTGGGCGGCCGGGAGGGCCCGGTCGAGACGGTCTTCCTCGGCGTCTTCCGCCGCGCGGCGCTCGAAGCGGCGGGGGGCTGGGACGAGGCGCTGCTCCGGAGCGAGGACTACGAGCTGAACTGCCGCCTGCGCGCGCTCGGCGGCACGGTGTGGTTCGACCCCGCCCTGTCGGTCGCCTACCGTCCGCGCGGGAGTCTCGGAGCGCTCGCGCGCCAGTACTTCGACTACGGGCGCTGGAAGCGGGCGGTGCTCCGGCGCCACCCGCGCTCGCTCAGGCTCCGGCAGGCGGCCCCGCCGCTGCTGCTCGCGGCGCTCGCGGCCTCGGCCCTGCTCGCCGTCTGCGGAGCCGTGCTCGCGGCGGGTTCCTTTCCCGCGCTCGCGCCGGCGGCGGGACCGATGCTCCGCGCCGCGGCGGTCTTTCCGGCCGGCTACGCGCTGCTGCTGGCCGCGTCGGCGGGCGCGCTGGGGCTGGGGCGGCGGCGAGCGGAGGCGATGCTGGCGCCGGCGGTGGCGGCGACCATCCACCTCGCCTGGGCGGCCGGGTTCTTCGCGGGGCCGCCCGCTGTGGCCGGCCGGGGGCCGCGCTGACGCGCGGCGGACCTGGGCCGGATGCGCTGCTGCGGTGGGCCGTGCTCGCCGGCATCGCGCTCCTGCTCGCCACGCCCTTCATCGTTACCCCCGGCACGATCTTCCCGTTCACGCTGGGCAAGGCGCTCTGGTCGCGCTGGCTGATCGAGGCGGTCTTCGCGCTGTGGGCGCTGCTGGCGCTTCGGCGCGCCGAGTTCCGTCCGCCCCGTTCCTGGCTCCTCGTCGCGCTCGGCGCCGGCGTCGCGGTCTCGCTCCTGGCGGCGCTGTTCGGGGCGAGTGTGCAGAAGAGCGTCTGGTCGAGCTACGAGCGCATGGGCGGCGTGCTGGACGCGGCGCACTGGACGGCGCTCGCCGTCGTGCTCGTCTCGATGCTGCGCACGGGCCGGGCGTGGCGGGCGCTGCTCGGCCTCAACGCGGCCGCGGCGGCGGCGATGGTACTGCTCGTCGCCGCGCGGCGGCACGGCTTCGAGCTACCCTTCTACGGCGGCATGCCCGAGGCGCACCTGCCGCGCATGGGCGGAACCTTCGGCAATCCGACGTTCCTGGCCGTGTACCTGCTCCCGAACCTGATGGTTGCGCTGGGACTGGCGCTGCGTGCGGGCATGCCGGCTCCCGGGGCCCCCGATGCGGCGCGGCGGGAGGCGCCGAGGACGCGGCCGCACTGGACGCGCGGGGTGCCCTGGGCGGCGGCGGCCGCGCTTCACTTCTGGGGGCTCTCGCTGGCGGGCTCCGTCGGCGGGCTGGCCGGGCTCGCGGCCGGCACGGGCTTCGCCGCGGGCGCGTACGCGGTCCTCGGCGCCGGGCGCGCGCGCCGGGCCGCCCTGGCCGTGCTCGCCCTGCTCGCCGTTCTGGGCGCCGGGGCGGGGGTGCGGTTCTTCCATCCCGACCGCGCCCGGGCGGGCCGGGTCGAGGATCCGGTGGCGCGGTACGTGGCCACGACGCACCTCCAGCGGCCGGGCGTCCAGAGCCGGCTCGCCGCCTGGGAGACCGGGATCGAGGGGTTCGCCCGGCGTCCGGTGCTCGGCTGGGGACCGGAGAACTTCGTGGTGGTGTTCGGGCGCTTCGCGTCCGGCTACGGCGCGTGGGCCGAGCCGCACGACCAGGCGCACGGCAAGCTCATCGAGGTCGCCGCGACCACGGGGGCGGCCGGTCTCGCGGCCTATCTGGCGCTCTGGTGGATCGCGTTCGCGGCTCTCTGGCGGGCGGCGCGGCGGACGCCCGGGCCCGACCGGGCGCTCGCGGTCTTGGCCGGCGCCGCGCTCGCGGGGGTCCTGGTCCAGAGCCAGTTCCTGTTCGACACGCCCACCGGGTCGCTCCAGGTCACGGTGCTCCTCTGCTTCGCGGCCGGGCCGGAGGCCGCGGCCGGCGGCCGCCGGCGGGGACCGCGCCTCCCCGGGGCGCTCGCCTCGCGGTGGGCGGCGCTGCCCGGCCGGCGGGCGGCGCGGATCGCGCTCGCGGCGGCGGCGCTCGCGGCGGCGGCGGGCGGGGCGGCCGCGCACGGGGCGATGCGCCGGGCCGCCGATCTCGACCACGTGCCGTTCGAGCCGTGGTCGTGGCGAGACAACATGGGCCGCGGGATCGACGCCTTCCCCCCGATGGCCAACACCTGGCGGTGGTGGCTGTTCAACGAACTCGCCCTGCACTGGCCCAGGATCCGGGCCGAGGACGGGCCGCGCGCGCTCGCGCTGCTCGAATGGGTGGGGCGCGAGGGGGAGCGGGCGGCGCGCGCCGAGCCCGGCGAGTGGCGGTTCCGCGCCAGCCTGGCGCGGCTGTACCGGGCGGCCGCGGCGACGGACGCGGCCTTCGGCGACGCCGCGGCGCGGCACGCGGAGCGGGCGCGGGAGCTGGCCCCGGCGCGGGCGGTGTTCCCCGGGCCCCTGCTTCCGCCCGACTCGCTGGTCTCCCGGCGCCTCGACGACGGGCGCCTCGAGCTCGGCTGGCGCTGGCCCGAGGACGCCGGATACGTGGCCCTCTCGCAGTCGCGCGCGGACGGCCGGCGGCGGTTCGTGCTGCACGCCTACGATCCCGCGCGCACGACCTGGGTGGCGCCCGCGGCCGGCGCGGGCGGCCCGGCGCGCTACCGCATCAAGGCGTGCCGGTATCCCGGCCAGTGTACGGCCGACGTCGAGTGGCCGGCGGCCGCGCCGGACGCCGCCCGGTGAGCGTCCACGCAGGGCCTCGGCGGCGGGAGGGGGCGCGCGGCGGCGAAGGCTACAAGCGCCCGTTCGACATCGGGCTGCTTCTCGCGGCGCTGCTCCCGTTCGCCCCGCTCTGGATCCTCCTCGCGTTCGCCGTCGCGCTCGCGATCCGGCTCGAGGACGGCGGACCGGCGATCTACGCGCAGCCGCGGCTCGGGCGCGGCGGCCGGACGTTCCGGATTCTCAAGTTCCGCACCATGACCGAGTACGACGAGCGGCGCATCGGCCCGCATTGGGCGGTCTGGCGGCGCGAGCGCACCACGGCGGTCGGGCGCGTGCTGCGCCGCTTCCACCTCGACGAGTTGCCGCAGGTCGTCAACGTGGCGAGGGGCGAGATGAGCCTCGTGGGGCCGCGCCCCGAGCGGCCGGAGCTGGCCGAGGAGATCGCGCGCGCGGTGCCGGCTTTCGCCGAGCGGCTCGCCGTGCGTCCCGGCATCGCGGGACTCGCGCAGTCGCGCGGCGGCCCCTCCCTGCACCCGCGCCGCAAGCTGCGCTACGACAGGCTCTACATCCGGCGCATGAGCCCGTGGCTGGACCTGAAGCTGCTCGCCGCCTGCGTGTGGCGGACGCTCCGGCCGGTGCGCGGGCGCGCGGGCGGAGGCCGTCGAAGCGGGCCCCGTCCGCCGGCGTCCGCCGACCCGGTCCGCGCCCGCCCGGCGCCGGCCGGCGTGCCGCACAACGAATGGCCGCGGGTCGAGCTTCCGTCCGAGGCGGCGTTCGCGCCCGGCCTGCCGGTGACCGTCGTCGTCCCCTGCCGCGACGCGCCCGGGAAGCTCGCGCTCGCGCTGGCCGGGCTCGAGCGGCAGAGCTACCCCGAGGGGCTGCTGGAGGTCGTGGTGGTCGACGACGGCTCCTCGCCCCCGCTCGCCGTGCCGCGCCCGCCGGCGCTGCCGGTGCGCGTCGTGCGCCGGGAGCGGCGCGGCTTCGGGCTCGCGCGGGCGCGCAACGCCGGGGCGGGCGCCGCCCGGCACGGCATCCTGGTCTTCCTCGACGGGGACGTGATCCCGGAGGCCGGGCTCGTCGCCGCGCACGCGCGCTGGCACCACGCCGTCTCCGACGCCGTGACGCTCGGGTTCTGCGCGTTCGTCTCCGCGCGCGGGATCGACGCGGCGGCGGTCCGCGACCGGCCGGGATCGGTCACCGATCTGCTCGCCGGGCGCCCGCGCGACGCGCCGTGGATCGAGCGGCACATGGCGCGCACGGCGGACCTGACCACGCGCCACGACGATCTCTTCCGGGCGCTCACCGGGCACAACTTCGGCGTGTCGCGTGCGTTCTTCGAGGAGATCGGCGGGTTCGACGAGTCGTTCGCCCGCTACGGCGGCGAGGACACGGAACTGGGCTACCGGGCGTGGTGCCGGGGCGGGCTGCTGGTGCCCGCGCGCGAAGCCTTCGGCTGGCACCAGGGCCGCTGGGCGGAGGGCCGCGAGACGAAGGAACGCGACCAGGACCTCCAGGCGGCGAAGCTCGCCGAACTCGTCGCCGACCCCGGGTTCCGGCCCCGCGCGGGCACGCGGGGCTTTGCCGTGCCGCGGCACGTGGTCGCCGTCGAGGCCCGCGGGGCGCCCGCCCGGCGCGTGGCCCGGACGGTGGAGGCGCTGCTCGCCGGCGCGGAGCGCGACCTGGCGGTCTGGATCCGCGCGCCCGCGTCGGGCGAGGGCCCGGAACGGCTGGCCGAACGGCTCGGGCGCGACGGCCGCATGCGCCTCGGATCCCCGGGAGAGTCGGCGCTCGACGCCTTCCCGGCGTCGCCCTTCCACCTCGCGCTGCCCGCCGGAGCTGTCCCCGGCCGGGGCCTGGTGCGCGCGCTGCGCTCGGCGCTCGGCGACGCGGCGGTCGGAGAGGCCGTCCTCGGCGACGGCTCCCGGGTCGCGATCGCGCGCGCCTGGGCACTCCACCGGGCCCGGCGCGGAGGCGGGAGCGCGGCGGATTACGGCGACGTGCGGCGGATCCGGGCATGGCGGCTGGCGCTCGGCCGCGCGACGGCACCCATCCGGAGGACCGCGCGCCCGAGCCGCCGCCCCGGGCCCCGGGACCGCCCGGCGGAGGGGGTGGCCGATGGCCGGCGCGGGCGGGGGCGCAGAGAAGGGGAGACCGTGCAAGCCAGGCAGACTG
>VXQX01000039.1 GCA_009838765.1 Gemmatimonadales bacterium | reverse complement strand
TTTTTCACGCACAAGCCGCCATACCAGACCTAGTACGGCCTCGGGGGCTCGGAGATTTGTATAATATACCGGCCTTCGAACACGTAAGCGCAGCCGTAAACGAGAGAGAAAGAAGCGGCCAGCACACGAGGCCCTAGGGTCTGGTGTGTAGAGGGTTGGTTTTTGACAGATTGGATCCATCGGGAACGAGGCCAAGATAGACGACGTGGCCGCTCAGGTGGCGATGCCTGAGCGGCCGCGAGATGTCGTCTTGACGGACCGTGGGTGCGGGCTTGGGTGACGCGTCGAACGCCCGACCGAGGAGGGCAAACGATTGCGGGAACCTATCTAGTGCTCGTCCATGAATGCCGCTTCGCGGGGACGTTCCGCGAGGCTTCGCCCCCGGATTCCGCCGGTCCGAGCGCTCCGGAGCTGTCACCGAAGACGGTTTCGCGCCCCCAAGGCTCGGTTCTCTTGACCCCCACGGAGACGCGCCCACCCGGCTCTCGCGCACCGGGCGGGCGCGGTCCACCGGAGGAGGCCGGCGTTACGCCGGTTTGAGCTTCAGCCGGCTTCGGGCGAACACCAGGACGTTGGTGCGCAACGATGGCCGACCAGAAGGTGGCTCTGGTGCGGGAGATGGGGACGTACCCGATCTCGTCAACGATGAGCAGCGTCGGGTGTGTGTGAACCTTGAGCCGTTGCTGGAGTCGGTCTGCGGCCTGTGCCTCCTCGGGGGAGGTGATGAGGTCGGCCAGCGCGCCGCAATAGACGCGCCTTCCGTGCTCGGCGGTGGCGACGGCGAGCGAGATGGCGAGCTGGGCGGGAGTCCGAGGAAAACCACGCTCTCCTTGCGGTCGAGGAAGGAGAGTTCGTGCGGGGCGTCGATCTGCTCGCGTTTGATGGAGGGCTGGAAGCTGAACTCGAAGTCGGCCGAGATCTTGCCGCCAGCCGCCGCGAGGCGCGCATGGCGGATTGGAGTCTGCGGTCGTTGCGCAGGTCGATTTGGGCGGCGAGGCGCTTTTCGATCGCCTCGGCGGCGCTGACGCGGCCACCATCGACGCAGGAGAGGATGGGGTCGAGGGCTTCGAGCGAGGGCTTCGAGCGCGCCGGGAAGCTTGACGTCGGCGAGCTGGGCGCGGATCCGGTCGCGGCGGCCTGGCCGCTTGGCGGACGTCATGAGACCCCCGCAGCGAGACGGTCGTACTCGGCCAAGGGACGCCGTTCGATGGTGACCCGTGGCACCGAGGAGAGCCGGCGAGCCTTCTCGGGCTCCTGTCCGGCGGGCAGCGCGAGCGAGTGGTAGGGCCGGTAGGCGAGCGGCCTGAGCACATGGCGGTCGTCGACGATGAAGGAACTGGCCGGGCGCGGGGTGCGCGGCTGCGCGAGCGTGCCGAACCGAGGGCGTCGGAGTTGGAGGCGGGACCGCGCGGAGCAGCAGCGACCTATGCGAACCGCCGCCGGATCCGGGGTGAGTGCGGCAGGCGGCTTCAGCGGGCCCGGGGAGAAGCTGGAGCGGACCTTCACCCACATGCTCACCACCGCCGGCATTCGACGGACGCACCTACGGGGGCCCGAGAACATCCTGAAGCGCACAGGGCCGGATTCAACCTGGGACTTCTGATGCGGAGCCGGTTCGGCTGGCGGGACGCCGAGGGGCCTGCAGGGCCGAAGTGTGTCCACGCTCCGGGCCCGAGCCCTCGCAGGCGCGTTTTCGACCCCTTACTGGCTCCGGTCGCGCGTTCCCGGCCGTCCGGCGGCCGCCCCCGGCCCGGATATCGTCCGCACGCCACTCCAGCCGCGGCCGCCGGACTATTCGCCGCCATTTTGCCAACATGATATTCAGCGCCCCGAGGGGCCGTTTCGCCACGGCCTGCTAGCATGTCCTGATCCGGAGTCGGTGCGACAGCTTCACCGCCCAGACCACATCTTGTTGGCACCGATAACCTCCATCGGTGTCCGTCCGCGAGTCCAGCGCCCGGTGCGGGCGCGGTCCTCGTTGTAGTAGCGAAGATACCTCTCCAGATCGCGGCGGAGACCCAGGAAGCCAGGTACGAGGTACTGGGCGAGGGCGGGCTTCCGACACTCCTCGAGGATCGTGCCGTGTACCCGCTCCACGCAGCCGTTGGTCTGGGGCCGTCCGCGGCGGATGAAGCGGTGCTCCGCGCCGAGGCTCGCGACCGTAGCCCGGAACGCCCGCGCCCGGAACTCGTTCCCGTTGTCGGTCAGCACCGCCCCCAGCTCCCAGCCGAACCGCTTCAGGTCGCCGGCCACCCGCCGTGGCAGGTCGGAGGCGTAGCGGGCCGCCGGGTTGTGCGGCGCCACGTGGAGCTCCGCCCACGTATACGCGCTCCCCACGTCGATCGCCGTGTACTGCCACACCACCCCCTGCGTGCCCCTGAGCCTGCCGACCCGGAAACAGTCCATCTGCACCAGCTCACTGGGCCCGTCCACCTCCAGACGACCCGCCCTCGGCGCCGGACGCCTCTCCACTTCTCCGGCCGCCGCGTAGCCGGCCACCAGGCCCCGCCGCTTCGCCCGCGTGTCAGCCCGTGACGCCTGAGCACCCGGTACACCCCGCTCGGAGAGATCGCGTAGCCGCCCCACTTCGCCCGCTTCAGCTCCGCCGACACCCGCTTCGGGCCGAACCCCGGGTGCGCCAGCGACAACGCCAACACCCGCTGCTCCACCAAAGCCGGCGTCGCGTTCGGCATCCGCGGGTGCCGTCGCTCCCGAGGCCGAAGCGCCTCCGACCCGTACCGCTCAAAGTCCCGGCGCCACCTGTAGTACGTCAAAGGGTGGATCCCCAAGACCTGGCACGCCTGCCGCACGTTGCCCAATCGCTCGGCCAGCGCCATCGTCCCCAAGCGATACCGGTGAAGCATGTCCTCCTGGGTCATGGTGCTGCTCCTGTGGTTCTGAAATCCTTGGTCAGACTTCGAACCACAGGATACAGCACCCCCAGGGGGATGCGCCCTGTGTCGCTCTATCTCCGAATCAGGACAACTTAGGGCACTGCGTCGGCCGGGAGTTCGGGGCAGCGGCCGGCTTCCGCGGGCTCGGGGGCGGGGACGTCCCCCCTTCCGAGCGCGAGGAAGTTCCGGAGCAGGCGGCGGCCGCCGGACGTGAGCACGGCTTCCGGATGGAACTGCACGCCCCACAGGGGCCACGACTCGTGTTCGAGGGCCATGACTTCGCCCTCGTCCGTGCGGGCGATGATCCGGAGACCGGCGCCCGGCTCGCCGGGATCCACCACCAGCGAATGGTAGCGCGTGACCTCGAGCGGGGAGGGGAGGCCCGCGAAGAGCCTGCGCCCTCCGTGCCGGATCGCCGAAAGGCGGCCGTGCATCGGCCGCGCGGCCCGGACGACGCGTCCCCCGGTTGCCGCGGCGATACACTGGTGTCCGAGACAGACGCCGAGAATCGGGATCTCCGCGCCCACCGTCCGGATCGTCTCGACGGAAGCTCCGGCTTCGGCGGGCGTGCAGGGACCGGGCGAGATGACGATGTGAGACAGATCTTCGTTCCTCAGCGTTCCCGGATCGACGTCATCGTTGCGCCGCACCCGCACGGTCTCCCCAAGTTCCTCCAGATACCGAGCGAGGTTGAAGGCGAACGAGTCGTAGTTGTCGATGAGGAGGATCATGGCAGGCGCAGGATATGTCTCCCCCGACGTTCGGTCGAGGCTCTTCGCGGCCGTCCTCCTCCCGGCCGCGATCCGCGCGGACCTCAGGCGCGCGGGCCGGGAACTGCGGGCGCTGGAGGGGGTGCGGCCGGTACGCGCGGAGCAACTGCACCTCACCCTGCGCTTCATCGGGGAGGTCGACCGCGGCCTCGAGACGCCGCTCGCGCGGGAGATCGCCGCCGCCACCGCGGAACTCCCGACCTTTCCGATCCGGCTGCGCGCCGCCGGCGTCTTCCCCTCTTACCGGCGTGCGCGCGTCCTCTGGGTCGGCGTCGAGGAAGCACCCGCCCTCCTCGCGCTGCAACGCGCCGTGGAGGGGGCCGTGGTCCGCGCCGGCGTGGCCCCCGACCCGCGTCCCTTCCGCCCGCATGTGACGGTGGGACGAATCCGCCGCCCCCCGCCGCCCGTAGGATTGGCGGGCGCCATCGCGCGTGTCCGCTTCGAGGCCACGGTGGCCGTTCGCTGCGTGTCACTGATGCGGAGCGAACTTCTCCCGCGCGGCGCACGGCACACCGAGGTCGCCGCCTGCCGGCTGGCTGGCGACGCCGATGACGCCCGGCGCGAAGGGCACTAGCTTTCTCCTTTTCCCCGATTCCGGTCGGAGGCGGTCGACATGGGTATCTTCCGGAAGCTCTTCAAGGCTCTCGGCTTTCTCATCCTCCTGCTGATTCTGCTGATGGTGGGCTGGATCTTCCGCGGAGACATCGAAGCGTGGCTCGCGAACGCGGGTGCGGACGAAATCGTCGTCGCGGAGTCCACGGCCGAATTCGGTCCCGAAGCGGCGGCTCAGGTGGACACGGCGCTGCAGGAGTTGGCGGCGGGCGGCGGGGCGGCGGAGACGCGGTTCACAGAGACCGACGTCCAGAGCTACGTTCGCTACGAGCTGGTCCCCCGCCTGCCTGCCGGCGTCGGAGAGCCCGCCGTCGAACTGCGCGACTCGACCGTCGCCTTCACCATCATGCTCGACTTCACGCGACTCCCGATCGACGCGGACGTGGCGGGAAGCCTGGCGAGGACGCTCGGCGATTCCGCCCGGGTCGCGGGAGAGGTGCTGCCGCAGGTGGGCGAGCGAGGCGAGGGACGCCTCCACGTCGTGAGTCTCCAGGCCGGCGTCCTCCCGGTGCCTCCGATGATGATCGGCATGGCCGTGCAGCAACTGGGGTTGCGTGCGGACGGACGAACCGTGCTCTTCGACATCCCCGAGACCGTCGTCGAGGTCCGGGTGGAAAACGAGGAGGTCATCCTCCTCATGAATCGCTAATCCACGAGCGGAGTTCCTCCGACAATGGCTGAGAAGTTCCTCAACTACATCGCGGGCGAGTGGACCGCGCCCGCCACCGGCGAATACATCGAGAACCGGAATCCGGCGCGCACTTCGGACCTCATCGGCCTCTTCCCGGATACCGGCGCGGCGGAGCTGGACGCGGCCGTGGCGTCGGCGCAGCGCGGCTTCGAGCGCTGGTCGAGGACGCCGGCCCCGGAGCGGGGCCTGGTACTGAAGGAGGCGGGAGACCTGCTGACGCGGCACAAGGAGGACCTGGCGCGCGCGGCCACGCGCGAGATGGGGAAAGTGCTCGACGAAACGCGCGGCGACGTGCAGGAGGCCATCGATACGGCCTACTACGCTGCGGTCGAAGGCCGGCGCCTCTTCGGACGCACGGCGCCCTCGGAACTGAGGAGCAAGTGGGCGATGTCGTTCCGGCGCCCCATCGGCGTGTTCGGGATCATCACTCCCTTCAACTTTCCGGTGGCGGTCCCGAGCTGGAAGATCTTCCCCGCGCTGCTCTGCGGGAACAGCATCATCTACAAGCCCTCGGAGGACGTGCCCCACAGCGCCCATCGGTTCGTGGAGATCCTGCTCGAGGCCGGCCTGCCGCCGGAGTGCGTGCAGTTGCTGCACGGCCGCGGCGAGACGATCGGGCGCGCCATCGTCGAACACCCCGGCGTCCCCGGCCTCTCCTTCACAGGATCCACCGAGACGGGCAGCCGGATCGGCGAGGTCGCCGGGCGCATGCACAAGCGCCTCTCCCTCGAGATGGGCGGCAAGAACGCGCAGATCGTCATGGCGGACGCGGATCTCGACCTCGCCCTCGAGGGCGTGCTGTGGGGCGCCTTCGGCACGACGGGACAGCGCTGCACGGCGACGAGCCGACTCCTCGTGCAGAGCGAGGTCCACGACGAGTTCGTGGAGAGGCTCTGCTACGAAGCGCGCTCCCTCCGGCTCGGCGACGGGCAGGAGGCCGGCGTCGATGTGGGTCCGCTCATCCACGAGACCGCCCGCGAGAAGTGCGAACGCTACATCGCGATCGCCCGCGAGGAGGGGGCGACGGTGGCGACGGGAGGCGGACGGCCGGCGGAGAGCGGCCTCGCCGATGGCTGGTTCTTCGAGCCGACGGTCCTCGCGGGTGTCGACCGGACGCACCGGGCCGCGCGCGAGGAGATTTTCGGGCCGGTGCTCTCCGTGCTCCGCTTCGACACGATCGAGGAAGCCTTCGATATCAACAACGAAGTTCCATACGGGCTCTCGTCGTCGATCTACACGCGGGATGTGACCGCCTCCTTCCGCGCCGTGGAGGAACTCGACAACGGGATCACCTACGTGAACGCGCCCACCATCGGCGCGGAGGCGCACCTCCCCTTCGGCGGTGTCAAAAACACGGGCAACGGACACCGTGAAGGGGGCTGGGAAGTCTACGAATTCTACACGGAAACGAAGGTGGCGTACGTCGATTACAGCGGCACGCTGCAGCGCGCGCAAATCGACGTCGACTGGTGAGCCGGAAGGTGAGACGCCGTTGAGGCCCCCCGTACATCCTGGTGTGGGTGAAGGCCAATCGCCGGGTAGTGGAAAACAGGGAGGATGGGATGGAAACACGACCGACCGAGAGCACCGTCCGCAGGTTTCGCGCGCCCACGGTCCGGGCGCGGCGCGGTCGCGACGCATCCGTCGGCCGGTGGATGTGGGAGTGGACGAAGTCGATTTTCGTCGCCCTCATCCTGTTTCTCTTCATCCGGACCTTCGTCGTCGAGGCCTTCCAGATCCCGACCGCCTCCATGGAGAACACGCTCCTGATCGGCGATTTTCTCCTCGTCAACAAGATGGTGTACGGGGCCGAGATCCCCGGTACCGACCTGGAACTCCCCGCGTTCGGCGAGCCCGCGCGCGGCGACGTCATCGTGTTCGAGCCGCCCGAGTCCGCCGAACAGCCCCCGCGCACGAACTACGTGAAGCGGATCGTCGGGATGCCGGGAGACACGCTGCGCATGCGGCGGGCGAGGCTCTTCGTGAACGAGGTTCCGTTCGAGGAACCCTACGTGAAGGCCGCGTCGAACTTCCCCGACGCACCGAGCCCGAAGTTCGCGTGGCAGCGCCCGTTCCTGACCGACGGCGCACGCCGCACCGGCGCCGTCACGACGAGGAACAACTGGGGACCGCTCGTCGTCCCGGACGACAGCTACTTCGTCATGGGCGACAACCGGTCGAACTCGGAAGATTCCCGCTACTGGGGCTTCGTGCCCCGGGATGCGATCCGGGGGAGACCCTTCCTGGTGTACTATTCGTACGCTCGCGAGCCGGAGGGCCCCTGGGCCTGGCTCACCGAGATCCGCTGGGGCCGGATTCTGCGCGGCGTCGACTGAGGTCGCGCCGGAATGGTCCGCATATTCGAACGCTACCTCGCGGACATCGGTCGCGAAGCCCTTCTCGACGCGGAAGCCGAAGTGGAACTGGCGCGGCGGAGCCGGGCCGGCGACCAGGCGGCGCGCGTACGGCTCGTCAACGCGAATCTCCGCTTCGTCGTGTCCGTCGCGCGTGGCTACCGCGGTCGCGGCGTCCCGCTGGCCGACCTCGTGAACGAGGGGAATCTGGGGCTCGTGCGCGCCGCAGACCGCTTCGATCCGGAGCGCGGCGTCCGTTTCATCAGCTACGCGCACTACTGGGTGCGGCGGGCCATGACGCAGGCGATTGCCGATCACGGCGATCAACGGCTCCCCGGCGGACCCGCCGCGCATCGCTTTTCCCTCGACGAGCTGGCCCCGGGGGGCACCTGCACCTTCGAGGAACTCCTGCCCGACGAACAGGCGCCCGAGCCCGGGGCCGGAGTGATTCGCGAACGGATGCAGGACGCGATCGAGGCGAGTCTGGCCGACCTGCCGCCGCTCGAATCGGAGGTCGTGCGCCGCTACTTCGGTCTGGGTTACGAGAGGCCGCAGACGCCGGCCGAGATCTCGGCGGCCCTCGACGTGTCGTGCGAGCGGACGCGCCAACTCAAGGCGCGGGGACTTTCGCGGCTGCGCGCAGGAGCCGAACGGTCCGGTCTCGTTCGCTTCGTCAACGACGGCGCGCCCGGGGCCGGAAGCGCCTCGCGCGGAGCCCTGTCGCCCTCCCGTCCCGTTCGCGACGCTGCGCCTTCGTTGGCGATTGACTTCACGCGAGGCGCTGAATAGCTTCACGGGCTATCGTTTTCACGCGCTCGGCATCCGTCCCGCCGGGCGGTTTTTTTGAGGTGGGCAGAACGAATGAAGACGTACTCGGTGAAGGCGGGGGAGATCGAACGGGACTGGTATGTGGTCGACGCCGCGGATCAGGTTCTCGGCCGTCTCGCGACGCGGATCGCGACCGTCCTTCGCGGAAAGCACAAGCCGATCTACAGCACGCACCTCGACACCGGCGACTACGTCGTCGTGGTGAACGCGGAGCGCGTGCGGCTGACCGGGAACAAAGCGGATCAGAAGGAATACTTTCGACATTCGGGCTACATGGGCGGAGAGCGCTTCATCCCCTTCCGGCGCATGCTCGACCGACACCCCGACCGGGTGATCAAGCTGGCCGTGAAGGGCATGCTGCCGAAGAACACGCTCGGCCGGCAGATGCTCGGAAAGTTGCGGGTTTACGCGGGGCCGGAGCATCCGCACGCGCCTCAGCACCCCCGCCCCTTCGACACGATCACGCAATAGCGACAGCGCGCACAGGGACTGCCAGGGAGACGAGAGTTGGCGGAAACGGAACAGGTCCAGTCAGTCGGACGTCGGAAAAAGTCGGTGTCCCGCATCACGATGAAGCGTGGCGTGGGCATCGTAAACGTGAATGGTCGAGCGTTCGAGGAGTATTTCACGATCCCGCGGCACCGTTCGCTCGTCGCGGCGCCCCTCGATGTCACCGGAACGCGGACGTCGTACGACATCGCCGTCCGGGTGCGCGGTGGGGGAATCACCGGCCAGGCGGAGGCCACGCGCCTGGGCATCGCGCGCGCCCTCCTCGCGATGGATGAAGACCGCCGCCGGACCTTGCGGTCTCACGGCATGCTGACCCGCGATCCCCGCATCGTCGAGCGGAAGAAGCCGGGTCGTCCCAAGGCGCGCAAGCGCTTCCAGTTCTCCAAACGATAGCGGAAGGCGGATAGCCGAACGCATGGGCGTCGAGCTGCAGGACCTGTTGAAGGCGGGCGTACACTTCGGGCACCAGACACATCGCTGGAATCCGAAGATGCGAAAATACATCTTTGCCGAGTGCGGCGGGATCTACCTCATCGATCTCAAGAAGACGCAGCGGGAGCTCGAGCGGGCGCACGAACTCGTGCGCCAGACCATCGTCGAGGGCAAGTCCGTGCTCTTCGTGTGCACCAAGTCCCAACTCGCTCGCGTCGTGCGGGGGGAGGCCGAGCGGTGCGGTTCCTTCTACGTCACGGAACGCTGGCTCGGCGGGATGCTCACCAACTTCCAGACGATCAAGAAGAACATCGCGCGCCTGAAGGAACTCGAGCGGGGCGTCGAGGAAGGGGCGTTCGAGTTCTACACGAAGAAGGAGCGGCTGCTCCTCGAGCGGGAGCGCGAGAAGCTCGACCGCTATCTGTCCGGCATCAAGGAGATGACCCGGCTGCCGGGGCTCGTGTTCGTGGTGGATTCGACCCGCGAGGACATCGCGGTGCGCGAGGCGAACCGCCTCGGCATTCCGGTCGTCGCGATCGCGGACACGAATGCGGATCCCGACCTCCTGACCATCGCCATCGCGGGCAACGATGACGCGATTCGCTCCGTTTCCCTGATCACGCGCTCGATCGCGGATGTCGTGGAGACGTCGCGACGCGAGATTCCGGAGGCGGGACGGGAAGAGGCCGAGTCGCAGGCGTACACGTATTCGAGCGACGCCGGCGGGGTCGCCGACGCCGCCGGCAGTTCGCGTCGCCGGAGGCCGAGAAGAAAGCCGCGTCCCGAGGTCATCGCGCAGCGGTTGCACCATCCGGCCGTGATAGAGAGCGCCGACGAGGGAGCCGAGCCGGCCGAGAGCGATGCGAAGGCCGAAGCGGCCGACAAGTCGGAGCCCGCGGCGGCCGACAAGCCGGAGCCCGCGGTGGCCGACAACCCGGAGCCCGCGGCGGATGCCGGATCGGAGGATGCCGAAGCGGCAGTTGTCGGAGAGGTGGAGTCGGAAGAGAAGTGACCGCAAGGGGCCACTTCGGTGGCCCTTTTTTTTGGGAAGGAGACATGGAGACCATGACGCAGATCACGGCCGGGGCGGTGAAGGCTCTCCGCGACCGGACGGGCGCCGGGATGATGGACTGCAAGCGCGCGCTCATCGAATCGGAGGGGGATACGGAGCGGGCCATCGACCTGCTCAGGAAGGCGGGCGCGGCGAAGGCGGCGAAGCGCGAGGCGCGCACGGTGTCGGAGGGGACGATCCGCATCGAGGTGCGTGACGAGTCCGCCTCGATGGTCGAGGTGCTGAGCGAGACGGACTTCGTCGCTCGCAGCGAGGCGTTCGAGGATTTCTCGCGGCACCTCGCGGAGCGGCTGTTCGACCTCCCGGTGCCGGACGGGGAGACCGTGCGGGGCGACGCGCTGCTTCAACTCGAGGGAGGAGGCGCGATCGAGGGCCGCCTCAACGAACTTCGGGTCCAGGTCGGAGAGAACGTCCAGGTGGGACGCGCCGTGCGCTATGACCTTGGTGCTCATGGAGCCTTCGCGTCCTATGTCCACTTCGGGAATCGCATCGGCGTGCTGTTGGAGGTCTCGGCCTCGGGCGACGCGGCGCTCGAGGCGGCCCGCGGGATCGCGATGCACGCCGCGGCCACCAACCCCCGGGGCGTGTCGCCGGACGACATTCCGCAGGAGGAGGTCGAACGCGAGCGCAAGCTGCTGACCGAGCAGGCGCTGGAACAGGGCAAGCCGGCCTCGATCACCGAGAAGATCGTGGAGGGCCGCATGCGCAAGTTCTACGAGGAGAACGCGCTTCTGTGGCAGGCCTACGTGCGCGATCCCGACCTGAAGGTGAGGGACGTCCTGCGCGAGGCGGGACAGGATCTGGCGGTTCGGCGGTTCGTCCGCTTCGAGGTGGGCGGCTGAGTTCCGCCGACCGGATTCCCGGGGGCGCGGGCGACCTGAAGTATGGCCGCGCCCTCGTGAAGCTCTCCGGCGAATCGCTCGCCGGGAACCGGGGGTTCGGCATCGACCCGCCCGTCATCGATGAACTCACGCACGAAATCCGTCGCGTCCACGAGAGCGGCGTGAGCCTCGGGCTCGTCGTGGGCGGCGGGAACATCATGCGCGGCACGGTAGCCAGCGCGCGCGGAATGGACCGGGTGAGCGCGGACTACATGGGCATGCTCGCGACCGTGATCAACGCGATGGCGCTTCAGGACATGCTCGAACAGTCCGGCGTGGAGACGCGGGTCATGTCCGCCATCCGCATGGAGGAACTCGCGGAACCCTACATCCGGCGTCGTGCGCTGCGCCATCTCGAGAAGCAACGGGTCGTGATTTTCGCGGGAGGTACGGGGAATCCGTATTTTTCCACCGATACGGCGGCCGTACTCCGGGCGATCGAGATGGAAGCCGACGTGATCATGAAGGCGACGCGGGTCGACGGCGTGTACACGGCGGATCCGGAGACCGACCCGGAGGCCTCGCTCATCGACGAGATCGGCTATCTCGAGGTGATGACCCGTGAACTCCGCGTCATGGACGCTGCGGCGATCTCCCTGTGCAAGGAGAACGCGCTGCCCATCGTCGTCTTGAACATCGAGCGGCCCGGTGCAATCCTGGCAGCGTTGCGGGGCGAGAGGATCGGGACCCTCGTCGCGTAGCTGTCCGGGTTCCGAAGGATTCGGGAAGATCGGAGGGGACGGTGCCGGAGGAGACGCTGGAGAATGCGGTCCTGGCGATGGAAAGCGCGATCGAGGCGATCGCGCGGGAATTCGCCACGGTGCGTACGGGAAAGGCGACGACGGCGATCCTCGACGGCGTGAGGGTCGAGGCGTACGGCTCGATCGTTCAGTTGCGGCAGGTGGCGAACGTCAGCGCCCCTGAGCCGACGATGCTCCTGGTGCAGCCTTACGATCCGAACATCGCCCGCGATGTCGCGCGCGCGATCCAGAGCGGCGACCTGGGGCTCAACCCTTCCGTGGACGGTGCGGTCGTCCGGGTGCCCATCCCGCCGCTGACCCAGGAGCGCCGGCTGGAGCTCGTCAAGGTCCTCCACCGGATGGCGGAGGAGGGGCGTGTGTCGATCCGGCACGCGAGGCATGAAGCGCGCGACCGGCTTCTGAAAATGCAGCGGGACGGGGAGGTCGGCGAGGACGTCTGCCGCCGCACGATGGCCGAGGTTCAGACGCAGACCGACGACTACGTGAAGAAGATCGACGCGATGCTGACGCGCAGGGAAGCGGAGGTGCTGGAGGTATGAGCGGATCGAAGGACATCGCCGGGGCCCTGCGGGCGTACGTGGTCGGGCGGGATCGCATCTGGGAGCACGGGCGCAAGCTACGCCGATCCGCGACCGCCTCCCCGGACCCCTCTGCCGACTCTCCATCGGAGATCGCGTTCGGAGAGTTACCGGCGCGGCCGAAGTTCGGCGTCGCCGTAGCCGACGCACTCGACTTCCGCCGCGGCCCGGCGGCGTGGCGCGACCGCCCCCCGCAAGGAGAACCCTGACGCCCGGCGCCGCCGCCCCGCCGGTCGCGGGCGCCGGCGTGGAGGCGCGCCTGCGGGGCGCGCTCCGGGCGGCTCCAGAGCTTCTGCCGCGAGGCTCGCGCGTCGTCGTGGCGTTCTCCGGCGGGTCGGACTCGCTCGCGCTCCTTCATCTCCTCCGCGCGCTGGCCGATTCCTGGCCGCTAGATCTGAGCGCGGCCCACTTCGACCACGGACTCCAGCCGGAAAGCGCCGCCTGGGCCGCCAGGGCCGCGGAACTCTGCCGCCGGGCCGAAATCCCGTGCGACGTGGGCCGGGCGACCGGACTCGCGGGCGGCCCGGCGGCGTGGCGGGCGGCCAGATACGCGTTCCTTGCCGAGGCGCGGTGTCGGGCCGGGGCGGATCGCGTCGCCCTCGCGCACCAGCGCGATGACCAGGTGGAGACGGTGCTGCTGCACCTGCTGCGCGGCCCCGGCTTTCGCGGACTGGCCGGCATACCCGCTCGCCGTGGGGCCTTCGTGCGTCCGCTGCTCGGCTTCTCGCGCGAAGAACTGAGAGGCTACCTGCGGGCCGCGGAACGCGAGTGGGTGAGGGACCCCGAGAATCGGAATCCCCGTTACCGGCGCTCGCGGGTGCGTTACGGACTGCTCCCGGCGCTGGACGATCGGGATCCATCCATCCGCCGACGGCTGGCGGGACTCGGAACGGCTGCCGCCGTCGCCGATGGCGGGCTGGAAGCGGCCGTTCGGCGGCTGCTCTCCGCCGCGGGATACGGGGAAAGCGCCGGCAGGGCGCAAATTGCCCGGTCCGTACTGCTGGGGTATGATCGGGCGGCTCGCGGGCGCATGTTGCGGCAGATCGCCAGGGACATGGGTTTCCTGGTGTCCCGTCGCGGAACCCGCGCGGGCGCAGCCTTCATCGACACGGCGAAGAGCGGGCACGGAGTGGACATCGCGGCGGGTCTGCGGGTCGAGCGGGAGTTCGATCGAATTCATGTCCGGCGCGTGCGCGAGGCGCCGCCCAACCGCGAGTTCGATATCGACCGGACGCGGGCGCGGCGGGGGGGGCGGGAGCCGATCCGCCTTGGCGGGCGCGGCTACGAGCTGCGCTGGGGCGCTCTGGAGGGTACGGAACGCTGGGCGACCGCGCTCCCTGTCGGCGGCATCCGGTTCCCGATCCGCGTACGGGGGCCGCAACCCGGAGACCGGATCCGCACACGGGCCGGAACGCGAAAAGTCGCGAAGCTGCTGATGGAGCGCCGCGTGCCGGCCTCGGATCGTTCAGGCGTGCCGGTCGTAGTGGACGCCGACCGGAGAGTGCTGTGGGTGGCCGGACACTCCAGTGCGGCGGTGGAACCGGCCGACCCCGGAGGAGCGTGGTTCGCCATTGGATTCACAGAGCGCCGACACCGGCACGATGACCGCCGCGGAACGTGAGTTCACCGAGTACACGGGGGGCGAGCCGCTCGGCCGCATCGTCTACTCCGCGTCGGAGATCGCGGCGCGCGTCGCCCGCATGGGAGCGGAGATCGCCGCCGCCTACCCGCCGGACGCCGACATCCTGCTGCTCGGACTGCTCAAGGGGTCGTTCGTGTTCCTCGGCGATCTGGTCCGCCAGATCCGGCGTCCGCTGCAGGTCGACTTCCTCGTCGCGTCCAGCTACGGCAAGGGCACGAAGAGCTCGGGCCACGTGGAACTGCTCTACGACCCGAGGGCCCCGATGGCCGGCCGACACATCATCATCGTCGAGGACATCGTCGACAGCGGCACCACGCTGAACCAGTTGTGCGGCGGGATCGCCGAGCGAGGTCCCGCTTCTCTCGAGATCTGCGCGCTCCTCCACAAGCGCATCGCGCCGGATCTGAACTGGGAGCCGAGGTGGGTTGGCTTCGATGCACCAAATGAGTTCCTTGTGGGGTATGGATTGGATCATGGGGAGGATTTTCGTCACCTTCCGTTTATCGCGTGTCCCCGTACGTGAGCCGTACGCGAGACGGCCGCAGGCGAGACATCGGAGCTTGAACAGGTCGGAATAGATCAAAATGAGACAAGAACAGCCGCAGCGGCCGGACGGCAGCGATCCCTCGGGGCGCATGCACCGATGGCTCAGGACGGCGTCGTTCTGGGCCCTGTTGATTCTGATCCCCGTCGCCCTTCTCCAGTTCATGGGAGGCGCCAGGGAGGGCCGGGAGACGCTGAGTTATACGCAGTTCCGGGAGCAGATCGAGCAGCGGAACATCGAGTCGATCCAGGTGCGCCTCGGCACCGGAGAGGTGGAGGGCAGCCTCCGGAGCGCGATCGCCGTTGAAGAAGCGGAGATTGCGAACTTCCATCTTCTGCTGCCGACGCGGGAGATCGGCGACGCCCTCATGAGCGAACTGCTCGAGGCCGACATCACGATCGAGACGCTGCCCGCGCGCAGCAACTGGCTGAACGTATTCATCTCGATCCTTCCCTGGATCTTCATCATCGGGCTCTGGCTCTTCGTCATCCGGCAGATGCAGGCCGGAGGATCGCGGGCGTTCAGTTTCGGGAAGTCGAAGGCCCGACTCCTGAGCGGGGACACGCCGAAGATCACCTTTGCCGACGTTGCGGGATGCGATGAAGCAAAAGATGAATTGCAGGAGATCATCGAGTTCCTCAAGGATCCGAGGAAGTTCTCGCGGCTGGGCGGGCGCCTGCCGAAGGGCGCGCTGCTCGTCGGCCCGCCGGGCACCGGAAAGACGCTCCTCGCGAGGGCCGTCGCCGGTGAGGCCGGCCGACCGTTCTTCTCCATGTCGGGCTCCGACTTCGTGGAGATGTTCGTCGGCGTGGGGGCCTCCCGCGTTCGCGACCTCTTCGAACAGGGAAAGGCGCAGGCGCCCTGCATCATCTTCATCGACGAGATCGATGCGGTCGGACGCCACCGGGGGGCCGGCCTCGGGGGCGGGCACGACGAGCGCGAACAGACCCTGAACCAGTTGCTCGTGGAGATGGACGGGTTCGAATCGAACGAGGGAGTGATTCTCCTCGCGGCCACGAACCGGCCTGACGTGCTCGATCCCGCGCTCCTGCGCCCCGGTCGCTTCGATCGCCAGATCGTGGTCGACAATCCCGATATCAAGGGGCGCGAGGGGATCTTCCAGGTGCATACGCAGGACATCCCGCTCGCCGACGATGTCGACCTCGCGGTGCTGGCGAAGGGGACCCCCGGGCTCTCGGGCGCGGATATCGAGAACGTCGTGAACGAGGCCGCGCTCATCGCGGCGCGGGCCGACAAGGATCGCGTCTACATGGAGGAGTTCGAGCGGGCCAAGGACAAGGTCATGCTCGGCACCGAGCGCCGGAGCATGGTGATCTCCGAGGAAGAGCGCCGCGTCACGGCCTATCACGAGGCAGGGCATGCCGTGGTCGCCCTCCGCGTACCGGGGCTGGATCCCCTCCACAAGGTGACGATCGTCCCGCGCGGGCGGGCCCTCGGGATCACGGCCTCGCTTCCCGAGGAGGATCGCCACAACTACACGAAGGAGTGGCTCGAGGGCCAGCTCAAGATGCTCTTCGGCGGGCGTGTGGCCGAAGAAATGATGTTCGGCGACGGCAAGATCACGACCGGCGCGGGCAACGACATCGAGCGCGCGACGGATCTCGCGCGCCGCATGGTCACGCAGTTCGGGATGTCGCCGGCCGTGGGGGCGATGTCCGTAGGGGACCGGGAGCAGGAGGTCTTCCTGGGCCGGGACCTCTCCCAGCGCCGCGAGGTCAGCGAGAAGACGGCCGAACTCGTGGATGGCGAGATCAAGCGCATCCTGGATGAGTCGTACGCCGCCACGCGGGTCGTGCTCGACGAACATCAGGCGCTTCTCGAAGCGATCGCGGAGGCGCTGCTGGAGCGGGAAACGCTCGATTCGGAAGACATCAAGCTGCTCGAGGAGGGCCGGGAGTTGCCGGCCCCGGCTCCGGAACCCGCCCCGCGGGAGCCGCGGCCAGCGGCCCTCGAGCCGGCGCCGCAGCGCGAGCGTCCGCTCGAGGGTGCGGGGGGCGAGCCCGCCCCGGCCCCCGCCTAGCGGCCCATGGCAAGACCCCGGCGTCCGCGGATGGGGCTCTCCACGGCGGGGCCGGCGCGCACCTGGCGGGCTGGCGACCGGGAGATCCCGCTCGAATCGCCCGTGATCGCGGGGATCCTGAACGTCACGCCGGATTCGTTCTCGGATGGGGGCCGGTTCGAGCAACCTCGGGAGGCGATCGCCCGCGGCCGACGGATCGCGGAAGAGGGAGCGGCGATCCTCGATATCGGGGCCGAGTCCACTCGTCCCGGCGCCGATCCGGTGTCGGCGGACGAGGAATGGGCCCGGCTCGAACCCGTGCTCCGCGGACTGTGCGATCTCCCGATCCCCATCTCCGTGGACACGCACAAACTCGAGGTGGCGGAGCGGGCGGTGGACGCGGGCGCCGCGGCGATCAACGACGTAACGGCCCTGCGCGCCGGTCCGGGGCTGGCAAGGCTCGCGGCCCGGACGGGCGTCGGGCTCGTGCTCATGCACATGCGGGGCACGCCCCGAACGATGCAACTCGACACCGCCTACGGCGATGTCGCGGCGGAGGTCCGTGGCGCCCTCGCCGACGCGCGGCGGGCGGCGCTCGATGCGGGGTGCGAACCGGGACAGATCGCAGTCGATCCGGGGCTTGGTTTCGGCAAGTCCGTCGACGGGAACTTCGAACTGCTGGCCCGGCTCGATGAGGTCGCGTCGCTCGGAGCGCCGGTGTGGGTCGGCCCGTCGCGCAAGTCCTTTCTCGGGGCGCTGCTCGATGTGGGCCCGGCCGAGCGTGTCACGGCCTCCGTGGCCGCGTCTCTGGCCGCGGCGCGGCACGGCGCCGACGTGCTCCGTGTGCACGATGTTCGTGAGGTGCGCCAGGCGCTCGCTGTCGAGCGCGCGATCGATGCGCGCCGCGCCGGCGACGTTCGCGGCGCCCGTACGGTCATCCGCCCGCGCGCGGCTGGAGACGCCGGCTGATGGGCGCCTTCTGGAGTTACGTGGGCCTGCTTCAGATCGATCTCCTGGACGTCTTCGAGATCACCGTCGTCGCGGTCCTCATCTACCGGGTGCTCATCCTCTGGTCGGGCACCCGGGCGTTCCAGATGCTGTTCGGCCTCGTCCTCCTCGTAGCGGTGTACGCCGCGGCGGGCTGGCTCAGCCTCGACCTCATCCGGTCGATCCTCTCGCAGGCCTTCACGTACGGCGCGTTCGCGCTCATCGTCGTCTTTCACCCGGAGCTGAGGAACGCGCTCGCGCGGATCGGTCGCAGCCGCGTACTGAGCGCGCTGACCCGGCTGCAGGAGCGTAGCGAGGCGGTCGCCGACGAGATCGCGAAAGCAGCCGCCGAACTCTCCCGCACCCGGACGGGGGCGATCATCGCGATCGAACGCGAACTCTCCCTCGAAGAGTACATCGAGAAGACGGGGACGCGTCTCCGGGCCGACGTATCGTCCAGCCTGCTCGTGTCACTGTTCACACCGAAGTCGCCCCTCCACGATGGGGCGGTCATCGTGCGCGACGGGCAGATCGTGGCCGCCGGGGTCCACCTGCCGCTTACGCAGTATCCCCTCAGCGACCGGACGCTGGGGACGCGGCACCGGGCGACGCTCGGCCTCTCGGAGGAGACCGACGCGTACGTCGTGGTCGTGTCCGAGGAGACGAGCCAGATTTCTCTCGCCCGCCGCGGAGTCCTCCGCCGCAACCTCTCGTCACAGCAGCTCCGCGACCACCTGGCCGCCGACGTCCCGGCGCCCGAACTGAGCCGCCCCGGCGCCGATCCTGCCGGAGAGTCGGCGGATCGGTCGGACGGGCCCAAGCGGTTTGACGAGGCTCCGTCCGTCCCCTAGACTTTGCGAGTTACGATCAGGCCGAGACCGGGCGACAAATCCCTCACGGGCAGGCGATATGGGCAATCAGTACGAGTTGCTGACGCTGTTCACCGATGGCGGGTTCATGATGTACCCTCTCGTCCTCTGCTCGCTGATCGCGATCGGCGTGATGCTGGCCAAGGCGTGGACCCTCTGGATTGCCCACCGCGACTCCAGGAAACTGCTGAACGAGATCGAGGACCTCGGGGTGAGCGGTCGCCTCGGTGAAGCGATCACGACGGCGGAAGAGACGCGGGGGCCCGTCGCCGCGATCCTCCTCGCCGGTCTGCGCCGGCTCCGCGACCGCGGCAGCGAGGCCCAATCCGATGGGAAGGACATTCAGAAGGCGATCGCGACGACGGGCGTGATCGAACTCGATTTCCTCGAACGCGGCCTGACCGTCCTGGGCACGATCGCCAACGTCGCCCCCATGCTGGGCTTCCTCGGCACCGTGATCGGGATGATCCTCGCCTTCCAGGCCATCGAGATCGCCGGACAGGTGGAGCCGGGACTCGTCGCCGGCGGCATCAAGGTGGCGCTCATCACGACCGCCACCGGACTCTCGATCGCGATCCCCGTCAACATCGGCTACAACTTTTTCGTCACCCGGATCGATCGTCTCATCCTCGACATGGAGGAAGGGGCGCAGGAGGTGCTCGGGCTTATCTGGGACCTCGAGGACCGGCGCGCGTAGCGGGCGGGCCCGGGTCGTACCCCGGAAAGCAAACGGAGAAAGAAGTCCACAATGGCGATCATGAAGCGCAAGCAGAAGGTGTCGGACGAGATCCCGACCTCTTCGATGGCGGACATCGCGTTCCTCCTCCTGGTCTTCTTCCTCACGACGACCGTGTTCAACGAGGAACGGGGACTTCCGATCGTGCTCCCGGAGCAGTCCGAGGAGCAGGACGTGTCGGGGCGGAACCTGATCTTCTTCATCGTGCAGCCGGACGGCCGCGTCATCGTGCGCCGGGGCGAGAGCGAGCAGGAACAGGTCGTGGCGCACACGCAGGTGGCGAACATCCTGCGCACGGAACTGGCGGGCAACGAGAACCTGATCGCCGCCATTCAGACCCACCCCAACGCCCCCTACCGTCACATGGTGAACGTGCTCGATGAGGTGAAGCTGGCGGGCGCCGAGCGAATCTCGCTACAGGAGATGGAGAACTAGATGGCCATCAAGGACAGCGGCTTCAAGAAAAAGTCCGGGTCGGACGGGTCGATCCCCACCTCATCCATGGCCGACATCGCGTTCCTCCTTCTCATCTTCTTCATGGTCACGACCGTCTTCCGGAAGGACCGGAACCGGCAGATCGAGTGGACGACCGCCGAAGCCACCGAGAAGATCGACGAGAAGCGGCAGAACATCCTCCATCTCTGGGTGCAGCGCGACGGTTCGGTCTGGATCAACGATGTGCTGACGGCATTCGAGGACATCTCGGAAACCGTCCGGCCCATCTACGCGGAGAACCGTGAACTCGTGGTCGCTATTCGCGGCGACTCCGAGGTGCCCTATCAGCAGATCAATACGATTACGGAAGAACTGCAGGCGTCCGGCGCGGTTCGCGTCACCTTCGCCACGCGGCTCGAGCAGCGCGCAATGCGGGCTCGGCGCTAGCAGACACACGACGGGTTTCTGGAGACCGGGAGGGAAAGATGGAAGAGACCGGCATTCGGCTCACCGCGAACGATCAGTTCAAGCAAGCGAGCACCAACTGGACGCAGATCGGCCTCATGGTTGCCGTCACGGTCCACTTCGGGCTGTTCGTCCTCGTACGCCCGTTCGAGGCCGCGGATCTCGGCGTGGTGGCCGATGAAATCGAGGCGGTGGCGCTACCGCCCGAAGTGAAGATCCCGCCGCCGCCGGAACAGATCGCCCGTCCGGCCACGCCGCGGGTCGCTTCGGTCGACATCGCCGAGGACATCACGATCGCGGAAACGACCTTCGAATCCTTCACGACGGATAACGCCCTGCCTCCACCTCCCGAGACCGGGAGCCCGGCGGACCGGCCGTCGTTCATCGTGTACGATACGCCTCCCGTGCTGCTGAACCAGGGTGAGATCCGACAGATTCTGGAGCGGGAATACCCGCGTACGCTGAAGGACGCCGGCATCGGCGGTCGCGTCGAACTCTGGCTCTACGTGACCGAAGGCGGAGCCGTCGAGAACTTCGAGGTGAAGACCTCATCCGGGAACGGCCTGCTCGACGAGGCCGCGGGGAAGGTCGTGCAGCAGATGAGATTCACGCCCGCGAAGAACCGCGACAAGGTCACGGCGGTCTGGGTCTCCCAGTGGGTGACGTTCCAGGTGATCTAGAACCTGTGAAAGGTCCGGCTGCCCGCCGGACATGGGGGGTGGCGCCCGGCGACGCAAAGCGCGACGCCGGGCGCTTTTTTTTCGGTCCATGGGCGTTGCCGAACCCCCGGCTCGTGGCTCGCATCGCCGCGCGCGCGTTCGTAGACTGTGCCGCGTGACGAAAGATCAGGTCGAAGCCCGGCTGGCCAGGGTTACCGAGCGCATCGAGGCGGCGGCGAGGCGGGCCGGACGGCGCGCGAGCGATGTCGAGATCCTTCCCGTGACGAAGGGACATGCCGCCCGGGGAATCGAGATCGTGAAGGCCCTGGGCGTGCGCCGGATCGGCGAGAACCGGGTACCGGAGGCCGAGGCCAAGCGGTCGGAGTTGGGACCGACGCCCGGTGTCGCGTGGCACCTGATCGGCCGGCTGCAGCGCAACAAGGCGCGACGCGCGGTTCGGCTGTTCGATGTCGTGGAGTCCGTGGACAGCGTGCGGCTCGCGGGCACGCTGAGCCGGATCGTCGCGGAAGAGCAGTGCGCCCCGGTCGAGGTGCTCGTGCAGGTGAACACGTCGGGAGAGGGCGCGAAGGCGGGCCTGAGCCCGGATGTGGCGCTCGACGCCGTGGCCGAGATCTGCGAACTGCCCGGTCTGCGCGTGGACGGACTGATGACAATGGCGCCCTTTACAGCGGACGAAGCCGTGGTCCGGCCCGCGTTTCGTGGCGCCGCGCGGATGCTGGAGCGCTGCCGGGCGGAGATTCCGGATTTCGAGGGCCGGGAGCTCTCGATGGGAATGAGCAACGACTACGAGATCGCGATCGAGGAGGGGAGCACGCGGGTGCGGCTCGGTACGGTGCTATTGGGGGAAAGATGATCGATCTGACACCGCTCGATGTCCGCAAGAAGAAGGACGATTTCAGGCGTTCCGTGCGCGGGTACGACGCGCAGCAGGTCGATGCGTTCCTGTCGGTCGTGGCGGATTGCCTCGAACGCTACGTGCGCGAGCACGTCGTGCTCAGCGACCGGATCGAGCAGCAGAAACACCAGCTGGAGAGCTACAGGGCCCGCGAGCGGGCCCTCAACGAAGCGCTTCTGGCCGCACAGGAGTTGCGCGAAGAGGCCCGCCTGCAGTCCGAGCGCGATGCGGCGGTTCGGGTCCGCGAGGCCGAGATGCGCGCGGGCGCCGTGCTCGCCGATGCGGAGCGAGCCGTCCGCCTCTGCCACGACAAGATCGAAGACCTGAAGGCGACGCGGGGCCGCTTCCTCGCCTCCCTGCGAAAGCTGTTCGAGCGTTTCGAGGAATACCTCGACTTCGAGGACGAACGGTTCGGCGATGGATCGAGCGATCTCGATCAGTTCATCGATCGGCTGCGAGGAATGAGCGGAGACGCCGATCCGGTCGAGCCACCCCGGGACGGGGCTCGCGATCCGGCCGGGGACGGCGCCCCCCCGCCTCCATCGATTAGCCGGGTCGACGTCGGCGGTTCGGGCGCCGCGTCGACCTGACCGCAGCGCCCGACTGCGCACGCCCCCCGTTCCGACGACTGCGTCGGCCGTCAAGGAATCCCCAGACGGAGTACCTCCATGGCCTACCGGCCTATACCGGAGTCCGTACGCGGACTCGAAACCGAAGTCCTCGGGTGCTGGGAGGAAGAGAAGACCTTCGAGCGCAGCCTCGCGGCCCGGGCGGATGCGGCTGACTTCGTATTCTACGAGGGGCCGCCGACCGCGAACGCCGCTCCCGGCGTCCATCACATCCTCGCCCGCACGATCAAGGACGCGGTGGCGCGGTACCGTACCATGTCCGGTTACCACGTGCCGCGGAAGGCGGGCTGGGACACCCACGGGCTGCCGGTGGAACTCGAAGTCGAGCGTTCGCTCGGCATCTCCGGCAAGCCGGACATCGAGCGCTACGGGATCCGAAAGTTCAACGACATGTGCCGGAACAACGTGTTCCGCTACCAGGACGCCTGGGAACGGCTGTCCCGGGACATCGGCTACTGGCTGGACTACGGCGAACCCTACGTCACGTACTCGCCGGAGTTCATCGAGTCGGGCTGGTGGGCGCTCTCGGAGATCGAGAAGCGGGGCCTGCTGTACCGAGGATACCGCGTCATCCCGACGTGTCCCCGCTGCGGCACGGGGCTCTCGAGCCACGAGGTCGCTCAGGGCTACCGGGACGTCACGGAGCCCGCGGTCTACATCAAGTTCCACCTCGTGGACGACCCGGACGGCGCGCGTATCCTGAGCTGGACCACGACCCCGTGGACACTTCCGGGCAACCTGGGTCTCGCGGTGGGGGCCGACATCCCCTATGCCCGCGTACGCGTCCTGGCCGAGGGCGCGGACGGCGCCACGGCCCCCGTGCGGGAGCACGATGGCCCCGGCGGCGCCGTGCCGGGGGAGGTGCTCGTCCTCGCCCGCGACCGCATCCCCGAGGTGCTGCGGCACCCGTACGAGATCGTCGGGGAAATGCGCGCGGACGAACTCGCGGGGCGGAGCTATCGCCCCCTCTTCCCGGGCGCCGTGGACGGGGCCGGCTCCGACGCCGCGTGGACGGTGCTCGAGGCGGACTTCGTCACAGTCGACGAAGGGACGGGCGTCGTCCACACCGCGGTGATGTATGGAGAAGACGACTTTCGGCTGGGCGAGGCCGCGGGGCTGCCGATGCAGCACACGGTCGGCGGGGACGGGCGATTCCTCGACACCGTGCCGGGCGGCATCGCCGGAATGCACGTGAAGGACCGTGAGACCGAACGCGCGCTCCGCGACTGGGCCGTCGCGCACGACCAGCTGTACACGCGCGAGATGTACGAACACAGCTATCCGCACTGCTGGCGCTGCGACAGCGCGCTCCTCTACATGGCGCGCGATTCCTGGTACATCCGGACGACCGCCGTGAAGTCCCGCCTACTCGAGCATAACGCGTCCATCGACTGGCATCCGCCCGAGACGGGATCCGGCCGCATGGGCGAGTGGCTGCAGAACAACATCGACTGGGCGCTCTCACGCGAACGGTACTGGGGAACCCCCCTTCCCATCTGGCTCTGCTCCGAGGACTGCGGGGACCGGGAGGTGCTCGGTTCCTTCGCGGAACTGGGCCGCCGCGTCGGCGGCCTACCCGAGGACTTCGATCCGCATCGGCCGGGGATCGACGGGTACGAGTGGCCATGCGGGGTCGATGCGTGCGGCGGCACGATGCGGCGCGTGCCGGAAGTCGCCGACGCGTGGTTCGACTCCGGCTCCATGCCCTACGCCCAGTGGCACTATCCGTTCGAGAACCGGGACACCTTCGAGCGCTACTTCCCGGCCGACTACATCGCCGAGGGCGTCGACCAGACGCGCGGCTGGTTCTACTCGCTCCTCGCACTCTCGACGATCCTGTTCGACCGCGCGCCGTTCCGGGCGGTCGTCGTCAACGACCAGGTGCTCGACGCGAAGGGGCGGAAGATGTCGAAGTCGCGGGGCAACGCCGTGGACCCGCGCGACGCGCTCGACACCTACGGGGCCGACGTCACCCGCTTCTACTTCCTCTCCGGTTCCAACCCGTGGGTGCCGAAGCGGTGGGATCCGTCGGCGCTGCGCGAGACCGACCGCAAGCTGTTCGCCACGCTCCGTCACACGTATCGCTTCTTTGCCCTCTACGCGAACGAAGAGGGGTGGTCCCACACCGCGTCCGCGGCGGCCCCCGCGTCCGACCGAAGCGACCTCGACCGCTGGGTGCTCGCCCGCCTCGACCGGGTCGTGCGGCTCGTGGGAGAAGCGCTGGACTCGTTCGACCTCACGGCCGGCGCGCGCGCGATCCAGGAATTCGTGCTCGACGACGTATCGAACTGGTACGTGCGCCGCAGCCGCGACCGCTTCTGGGCGACGCAACCGGGGGCTGCGGCGGCGAGCGCCGACGCGTTCGCGACGCTTCACGAATGTCTCGCCACGACCGCGCGGCTGCTCGCCCCGTACGCCCCGTTCATGTCCGATTGGCTGTATCGGGCGCTCACCGACGAAACATCCGTCCACCTGGCGGCTTTTCCGGAACCGGAGGGGCATTCGGCGCCCGGCCTCGAACAGGCGATGGAAGACGTTCGGCGGCTGGTGGCGCTGGGCCGCGCCGCGCGGGAAAAGGCGGGGGTCCGGATTCGGCAGCCGCTGCGCACGCTGCACGCCGTGCTGCCGGAGGGGCGGGCGCTCGCGGGCCCCATGGCGGCGCTTGCGATGGAAGAACTCAACGTGAAAAAGGTTGTGTCGCTGGGGGACAGCGAAGATCTTACCCGGCTGTACGCGAAGCCGCGATTCGGGGCGCTGGGTCCGAAACACGGCGCGCGCACGCCGGCGGTCGCGGCCGGGATCGAGAACCTGGGCGCGCCGGCGCTGAGGAGGCTCAGGGACGGGGAGGCGCTCGATGTCGAGATCGGGGGCGAACGGACTCGGGTGACGCCCGAAGATCTGGTGATTCAGGAGGAGACGGTCACCGATCTCGCCGTGGCGACTGGAGGCGGTTACCTCGCGGCCGTGGACACCGATATCGATGATGCGCTGCGCGACGAGGGTTATGCACGGGAGGTCGTGAACCGCGTCCAGCGGCTGCGGCGCGATGCGGGGCTCGAGGTTGCCGACCGCATTCGTCTCGGGGTGGCGGGGCCGCGGGATCTGGAACGGGCCGTGTCGGCACATGCGGACTACATCGCCGGCGAGACGCTGGCCGTTGAGGTACGGACCGGGCCGGTCCCGCGGGGAGGCCCGAATACAGCTGTGGTGAAGATCGACGATGTCGAGGTCCGCATCGGAATCGGCGTCGTCGGCGAACGCGCCCGAGAAGGATGAACGCCGAACAACGCAAACACATCGAAAAGAGGCTGCTGGACGCCCGGGCGCGCGCCACGCGGGAACTCGGCCAGTACGACGACGAGTTCACGAGCTCACTTCAGGGCGCGGACAGCGACCTGGCCGCCTACAGCTTCCATATGGCGGATCAGGGGACGGACGCCATGGAGCGCGAGAAGGCGTTCCTGTTTGCGAGCAAGGAGGGTCGGCTGCTCTACCACATCGACGAGGCCCTGAGGCGGCTCTATCGGAACCCGGAGCGGTTCGGAAGGTGCGAGCACTGCGGCGAAGAGATCAGCTTCGAGCGGCTCGATGCGCTCCCTCACGCGCGGCTCTGCATCCGGTGCAAGGAGAAGGAAGAGACCGGTGGCTGACCTGGAGTCGTCGGGGTTGCCGGGCAACGGCGATCTCGCCGCCCGTCTCTGGCTTACGCTCGTTCCGATCGTCGTCATCCTCGCGCTGGACATCGCGACCAAGGCGTGGGTCATGAACACGTTCGAGCTGTACGAGCGCACGCCGGTGATCGGCGACTTTTTCCGCTTCACCTATACGCACAACCGCGGAGCCGCGTTCGGCATCAACATCGGCGAACATTCCCGGATCTTCTTTCTCATCCTCTCCCTGATCGCGCTCGGCGTGCTCGGCGTCCTCTACCGCGGCACGCCGTCCTCCGACCGGCTGCGCGTCCTCGCCATCTCGCTCGTCTCCGCCGGCGCGCTCGGCAACATCTGGGATCGAATCCGGCTGGAAGCAGGGGTCGTGGACTTCCTCGACTTCGGCATAGGTACGCACCGTTTTCCCATCTTCAACATCGCGGATTCCGCCGTGACAGTCGGAGCGGTGCTGTTGCTCATCTCGTTCTGGCTCGAGGGCCGGCGCGAGAGGGAGATGGCGGCCGCGGCGGCGGAGGCGACCCCCGAGTGAAGTGAGTCCGCCCGAATCCGACGCCGAGGGTGCGGGCGAGCGGCGACTCATCGAGATTGGCGAGGACGCGGCCCTCGACCGACTCGACCGCCTGTTGGCCGAACGCCTGTCCCTGAGCCGGGCACGCGTGGCGCAACTCATCTCCGGCGGCCGGGTGACCGTCGGCGGGCGGATGGTGCAGAAGCGGTATCGGCCGCGGCCGGGCGACCGGATCGAGATCGAACTGCCGCCCCCGGCTTCCACCCGGCTGGAACCCGAAGACATCCCGGTGGAGATCCGATACGCGGACGATGACCTCGCGGTGATCGAGAAACCGGCAGGTCTCGTCGTTCACCCCGCCCCGGGCCACCCGGAAGGCACGCTGGTGAACGCCCTCCTGTTTCATCTCGGCAGCCTGTCGAGCATCGGGGGTGACCGCCGGCCCGGGATCGTGCACCGGCTGGACAAGGACACGAGCGGGCTCATGCTCGTCGCCCGGCGGGACGAGGCGCACCGGGCGTTGTCCGCGGCCCTCCGCCGCCGCGAGGTCGAACGCGGGTACGTCGCCGCGGCCTGGGGACACCTCGACGAGGAGCGCTTCACCGTGGACCGGCCGATCGGGCGCGATCCCCGCGAGCGGAAACGGATGGCCGTGCGCGAGGCCGGCCGGCCCGCCGTCACGCACTTCAAGCGCCTGGAACGCTGGAACGCCGCGGAACTGCTCGCCGTGCGGCTCGCCACGGGGAGGACGCACCAGATTCGCGTGCACCTGGGATCGCTGGGACACCCGGTCGTCGGGGATCCCATCTACGGGCCGGACTGGGAACGGGGGTTCGGCGGCGCGGGCGGCCGCTGGGCCGAGGCGCTCAGGCGCCGGGCCGGGCGCCTCTTCCTGCACGCCGCGCACCTCGCGTTCGAACACCCAGGGACCGGCGAGGCGCTGTCCTTCGCCTCGCCGCTGCCCTCGCCGCTCCTGGAGGCCGCGGAATGGGCCCGGGCGACCTCGTGAGGCGCTCTCGGCGTGCCGCGGACGCGCCCCGGCAATGGTTGACGCATGTCGGAGGGAGGTCTAGCGTCCCCGCATGAACCAGGGAAGACGCGACCGGAGGAGCGGGGACGCCCCCGCCCGGGGCCTCCAGTTCGGAGTGGCCAACTACGTGGCCTTCGCGCTCGGCCTCACGTCGATCGCCGCCGGGTACGTGCTGCTCGACCGGGGGTCCGTGACGGCCGCGCCGCTCCTGCTCATCCTGGGCTATGTGGTGTTCCTGCCCGCCGGCCTGATCCTCGGCTGGCGTCGGCTCAGCTAGCGCCGGCTCGGCCAGCGGGAATCGGCCCGGGGAGGCCCCGCCGCAACGCCGCGCGGATGGCCACGATTCGGGGCGAATAGCTCAGCCGGTTCAGAGCGCCTGCCTTACAAGCAGGAGGTCGGGGGTTCGAATCCCTCTTCGCCCATTGAACTTGCGCGATCTGGAGGGCGCTCCGCCCTCCACCAACCATCCCGGGAGAACCTCATGAACTTACCGCGCAGCGCATTCCCGCTCGCCCTCGCACTCTTCGCTCTTCTCGCCGCCACACCGGCCCGGGCCCAAAGCCCTGCGGCCATCTCGGCTGCGCTGGGCGACATCGAGTGGCGGCACATCGGTCCCGTGAACATGGGCGGACGGGTGTCTGCCATCATCGGCGTACCGGGCGATCCGCGGACCTTCTGGGTCGGAGCGGCCAACGGAGGCGTCTGGAAGACGACCAACGGCGGCGTGACCTTCGAGCATCAGTGGGACGACGAGAACACCTACTCGGTCGGGGCGCTGACGCTTGCTCCCTCCGACCACAACGTCGTCTGGCTCGGCTCCGGCGAGGGCGACCCGCGCAACTCGGTCTCGTACGGCGACGGCGTGTACCGTTCGACCGACGGCGGCGCCACCTGGACCCACCTCGGCCTCGACGACAGCGAACGCATCAAGCGCATCGTCGTCGACCCGCGCGACCCCGATGTCGCCCTGGTCTGCGCGATGGGCCACGAATGGGGCCCCAACCGGGAGCGCGGCGTCTTCCGCACGACCGACGGCGGCCAGACGTGGGACCACGTGCTGTTCATCGACGAGGACACCGGGTGCTCGGACATCGACATCGACTTGACGAACCCCCGCAACGTCTACGCCGGCATGTGGACCTTCCGCCGTCTGCCGTGGCGTTTCGACGACGGGGGCAGGGAGACGGCGCTTTACGTCTCGCGCGACGGCGGCATCTCGTGGAAGGAGATCACGACCACGCCGGACGAGCCCATGGCCCGCATCGGCATCAGCGTGGCGCAGTCGCGTCCGAACATCGTGTACCTGATCACCGAATACCCCACCGCCGGCACGCTCTTCATGTCCGACGACCACGGCGAGACCTGGGAGATGGTCAACGACAACAGGAATCAGCTCAACTTCCGGCCCTTCTACTACTCCGACGTCTACGTCGACCCGTCCGACCACGAGACGCTGTACACGCTCTCGGGCGGACTGTCGAAATCGACCGACGGGGGCCGGACCTTCGAGCGCATCGCCAACGACGTGCATGGCGACCACCAGGCGTACTGGATCGACCCGGAAGACGGTGAGCGGATCCTCTCGGGCTCGGACGGCGGCATGCAGGTGTCGTACGACGGAGGTGCCAACTTCCACATCTTCCGCAACTTCAGCCTCGCGCAGTACTACCACATCTTCGTCGACGACCGCGACCCGTACTACGTGTGCGGCGGGCTGCAGGACAACGGCAACTGGTGCGGGCCGAGCCGGCTCAACGACCGCCGTGGCATCCTGCCCGGCTATTTCTACACCGTCTCCGGCGGCGACGGCTTCTACACCGTGCCGGTCCCGGGTCAGCCGAACCTGATCTACTCGAACGCGCAGGGCGGCTACTTCCGCATCACGGACACGAACTCGGGGCAGATGCGGTCGATCGAGCCGTGGCCGCTCATGATCGGCTCGGTGGGGCAGGGCATGTACCAGGCGAGGTACCGTTTCAACTGGGACGCGCCGATCGTCATCTCGCCGCACGACCCGGCGACGGTGTACTGGGGCGGCAACGTCGTTTTCCGCAGCAACGACTACGGCCACTCGTGGGACGTGATCAGTCCCGACCTCACCACCGACGACCCGGAGAAGCAGCTCGATTCGGGCGGCGAGATCTACCTCGACAACACCGCGGCGGAATTTCACACGACGATCCTCACCATCGCCGAGGACGAGTTCGAGCCGGGCGTGATCTGGGTCGGCACCGACGACGGCAACGTGCAGATCACGCGCGACGACGGCGCGACGTGGACGAACGTCCGCGACCGCGTGCCCGGTCTGCCCGCCGAGACCTGGATCGGCAACATCGAGGCGTCACCCACGGATGCCGGCACCGCGTACATGGCCGTCGACAACCACCGCCTCGACGACTTCACCCCCCACCTGTACGAGACGCGCGACTACGGGCAGACGTGGCGCGACATCTCCGCCGGGCTCCCGCAGGACGACTACGTGAAGGTCGTGCGGCAGCACCCCTCGAACCCGGATCTGCTCTTCGTCGGCATGGAGCGCGGCATCTTCGCGTCCTGGGACCGTGGCGACACGTGGGTGGACATCCGCGGCAACCTGCCGCGCGTGTCGGTGCGGGGCGTGAAGATCCAGCGCCAGTACAACGACCTCGTCATCGGCACGCACGGGCGCGGCGCGTTCATCCTCGACGACATCCAGCCCATGGTCGAGCTGACCGAGGCCATCGGCCGGGACGCCCATCTCTTCGACATCCGCACGGCGACGGAGTGGGAGATGTGGGGCCGCACCAGCAACTTCGGCCAGAGCCGCTTTGCGGGGGAGAACCCCGCCCCCGGCGCGTGGATCCACTTCCATCTCTCGGAGGACGCCGCCGAGGCGGCGGGCAACTCGGTCGACGTACGCATCACGGACCGCAACGGCACCCTCGTGCGCGAGTTCGAGCACCGCGACGTCACGCCGGGCGTCAACCGCGCGGTCTGGGACCTCCGCTGGGCCGGTGCGGAACCGATTCCGGGACAGGGTCCTCCGGGTGGAGGGTTCTTCTTCTTCGGCCCGTCGGGCCCGCCCGCCGTCCCGGGCACCTACACGGCGACGATCGACGTGGGCGGCACGGAGCTGTCGAAGGGCTTCCAGCTCCGCGGCGACCCGAACGTGGCGGCTTCGCAGGCCGTGTACGACGAGCGCTTCACCGCGGCCATGCGCGCACGCGACCTCGAGACGCAACTCAATCGGATGATGGGCACGATCAACGACCTGGACGGACAGATCGACGGACTCCTCGAGTCCATCGAAGGCAAGAACCTGTCCAACGAAGAACAGGTGAAAGCCGTCGCCGACGATGCTCAGAGTCAGCTGACGGCGGTGTCGAGCGAAGTGCGGCGTCCGCCGGGATCGATGGGCTACCGCGATTGGCCGCGCCTCATCGAGCAGCTTCGCAACATCTCCCGCGCGGTCTCGGGCCCGCAGGCGCGACCGACGGTCGGGCAGATGGAGGTGCTGACGGAGATCGAAGCCGGCGCCGCTCAGCGGGCCGAGGAGCTTTCCGGCATCGTGAACGGCGTGATCGCCGACCTCAACGACCTCCTGGAGGACGCGCCGAAGATCATTACGAACTGGAGGCGGGTGGTGATCAGCTGAACGCGGGCAGCCCGGAGGCGGCGGCGGGATGGACATGTGGTTTCTGATCGGCACGCTCTCGCGCTGGGCGTTGTTCGCGGGCCTCCTCGTCGCGGTGGGGACGGTGGCCTTCAAGCTGGTCATCCTCCGGCGCTTTCCGGGGTTCGAGCCGGAGGAGGATGGAGCCGCCGGCGTGACGCCCGAGAGGCTGGCCGCGCGGATTGGCGGCTTGGCGGTACTCCTCGCCGGCGCGGGCACGCTGGGTCGCCTCGCGGCGGAGGCGAGCATCTTTCGCGATCCGTTCGAACCCCTGGGGGCGGAGCTTCGCCTGCTCGTGACCGGGACGTCGTGGGGCCGGGCGTGGCTCGGACAGGTCGCGGCGGTCGTTGTCTCCGGGCTGGCCTTCGCGCTCGCCGCGGCGCGGGGGGCGCGGGCGGAATTCGGCTGGATCGCGGCCATGGCGGGGGTGGCCCTCCTCGCGTACACGCCGGCGTTGGCGGGGCACGCGGCCGGCGCCGAACACTTTGTCACGCCGGCGATTACGGCCGATATCTTCCACATGGTGGCGGGAGGCGCGTGGCTGGGCACGCTGGCCGTGATGGCGGGGGTCCTGGTTCTGGGGCGACGCCGGGGCGTCCCGATCTCGCGGCGCCGCATCGTCGACTGGATCTCGGCCTTCTCGCCGCTCGCGCTGGGCTCGGCGGCGATCATCGCCGTCACCGGACTCTTCGCCGCGTGGCTCCACCTCGGGACGGTCTCGGCGCTCTGGACCGAACCCTACGGGCGGACGTTGACTCTGAAACTCTTCGTCCTCCTTGCCATCGTGGGTTGCGGCGCCTACAACTGGCGGCGCGCGCCCGGCCGGGTCGCGGACGCAGGAGATCCGCCCCGTCTCCCACCCACCGTCATCGTCGAGTTGAGCGCGGCGGGCCTTCTCCTCCTCGTCACGGCCGTCCTCACCGGCACGCCGCCCCCCGCCCATTGAAGCCCATAAGAGGCTCGATGGGACATGCATGGGCGGATTCCGGACCGTGACCCCGGTTTCGGAACTCCGGGTGAACGGTGCCCGGCTGTGGGGACGCCTCGAGGAGATGGCGCGCATCGGAGCGACGCCCGCCGGCGGCGTCCACCGCCTCGCTCTCAGCGACGAGGACCGCCGCGCACGCGATCTCTTCGGCGCGTGGGCCGAGGCGCTGGGGCTCACGGTGTCGGTCGACGGGATCGGCAACATGTTCGCCCGCCGGGAAGGAACGGGGGGCGCCGAGGACGACGGGCGACCCCCTCTCGTCCTCGGGAGCCACCTCGACAGCCAGCCCACGGGGGGCCGGTTCGACGGGCCGCTCGGCGTTGTCGCGGCGCTGGAGGTCGTGGAAACGCTCGAGGAGCACGGGGTGCGGACGGCGCGTCCGATCGAAGTGGCGAACTGGACGAACGAGGAAGGCGCCCGTTTCCCGCCCGCCATGATGGGCTCGGGTGTGTTCTCGGGCCGTTTCGAGCTCGCCGACGCCCTCGGCGCCGGGGATGGAGACGGGGTGACGGTGTCCGACGCCATCGACCGCATCGGTTATCGCGGCGCGCTCCCCGTCGGGGGCCGGTCGATCGCCGCCGCGCTCGAGTTGCATATCGAGCAGGGTCCGATTCTCGAGGAGCACGGATGCGAGATCGGCGTGGTGACCGGGGTGCAGGGCGCCCGCTGGTTCGACCTGGCGATCGTGGGCGAGGAAGCGCACGCCGGATCGACGCCGATGTCGCGGCGGACGGATCCGGTGGCGGCGCTCGGGCGGTTTCTCGTCGACGCGTATCGCCGCATCGAACGCGACTTCGCGCCGCATGGACGCCTGACGTTCGGGGTCCTGGCAGCCGAGCCGGCCTCCCGGAACACCGTGCCCGGGCGCGTGACGGTCAGCGTGGACCTCCGTCACCCGGACGATTCGACCCTGGACGAGATGGAGCGCGCGCTCCGCGAGGAGGCGTCCCACGCGTGTCTCGAATCGGGCGCATCATGGCGGCTCGACGACGTCTGGCGCTCTCCTCCGGTACGGTTTTCCGGCCGGTGTATCGACGCCGTCGGCGCGGCGGCGGATCTCTGCGGCTATTCCTCGATGCCGATCTTGGCCGGTGCCGGCCATGACTCCGTGCACACGAACGACGTCGCGCCGACAGGGATGATCTTCGTCCCCTGCGAAGGCGGGATCAGTCACAACGAGGCGGAGAACATCACGCCCGCCCAGGCGGAAGCGGGCGCGAATGTCCTCCTCCACGCGGCGCTCAGGCTCGTGGACGCACCGTCGGCTGATATGTTGTCCGCGCCGAAAAACCAACCAGTGTAGCGCGACACTACGCCAGGAGGCGCCGCGTGACCGCCACGACGAACCCCGCCACGACGGACCCCGCCACGACGGACCCTGCCACCGCGACCCCCGCCGGAACCGCAACGGCCCAATGGCAGGATCTCGACCGACGCCATCACGTCCACCCCTTCATCGACCCCCGGGTCGTGGCCGAGAAGGGGACGCGCGTGATCGTGGGCGCGGAGGGCCGCCACCTCATCGACTCCGATGGCCGGCGCATCCTCGACGGCATGGGCGGTCTGTGGTGCGTGAACCTCGGCTACGGGCGCGAGGAACTCGCGAGGGCGGCGTACGACCAGATGGTCGAGCTCCCCTACTACAACACGTTCTTCCGATCTGCGCCCCCGGCCACGATCGAACTGTCGCGCGTGCTCGCCGAGCTCACGCCCGGCGCGATCGCGCACACCTTCTTCTCAAGTTCCGGTTCCGAGGCGAACGACACCATCGTCCGCCTCGTGCGCCGGTACTGGGACCTCCGCGGAAAGCCCAAAAAGAAGACGTTCATCAGCCGGACCTACGCGTATCACGGCAGCACGATGGCCGCCGCCAGCCTGGGCGGTTTCGAGGCCATGCACGCGGTGGGCGACTTGCCGTTGCCCGGCTTCGAGCACGTCATGCCCCCCTACTGGTTCGCCATGGGAGCGCCCGGCGAGACCCCGGAGGAGACCGGCGCACGGGCGGCGCGGGCGCTGGAGGAGAAGATCGCGGAACTCGGCGCGGACCGCGTGGCGGCGTTCATCGGCGAGCCCGTCATCGGCGCCGGAGGCGTCATCGTGCCGCCGGACAACTACTGGCCCGAGATCCAGCGCATCTGCCGCGAGAACGACGTGCTCATCGTCTGCGACGAGGTCATCACCGGCTTCGGCCGCACCGGGGAGTGGTTCGGCGTTCAGAAGTTCGGGATCGAGCCCGACCTGATGACGATCGCCAAGGGGCTCACCTCCGGCTACCTCCCGATGTCCGCCGTGCTCATGACCGACGCGGTGTTCGACGTTCTGGCCGAAGGAGGAGTGATCCCCCACGGGTACACCTATTCGGGCCACCCCGTCGCCGCGGCCGTGGCCCTGGAGAACCTCCGGCTCATGAAGGAGGAGGGCGTCGTCGATCGGGTGAGAGAGGACACCGGACCCTACTTCCAGGCGCGGTTGCGGGAGTTGAACGATCATCCGCTCGTGGGCGAGGTGCGGGGCGTCGGACTCGTGGCCAGCGTCGAACTCTCGAAGGACAAGGCGACCCGGCAACTGTTCGAGCCCATGGGCGAGGTGGGAGCCCTCTGCCACGAGCACCTCTACGACGAGGGCGTTGTGTTCCGCGCCATGCGCGATGTCGTATGCACGAGTCCGCCGCTCACCATAACGCGCGACGAGATCGACGAACTCGTGACGAAGGCCCGCGCGGGCATCGACCGAACGGCGCGGGACCTCGGCATGATGTAGCGCTGGACGCCACGGACTGCTACACGCCCTCGAGCGTCTCCGCGATGAGGTGCCGGACCACGGCCCGGACATCGCCGGTCTCTTCGTAGACGGCGATCTGCCGCTGCGAACTCGACCCTTCCCGGAGGATCCGGAGCGCGTATTCCACCTCCGCGCGGGTGCCGAGTTCGTCGACCACGTCGTCGAGGAACCACTCGAGGATCTCGATGATCAGATCCGACGCCGGGTGCTCGCTCTGCCGTCCGAAGTCGATGAGCTTTCCGGTCAGCCCGTACCTGGCCGCGCGCCACTTGTTCTCGGCGAGCAGGACCTCGGGGTACTGGCGGAAGGTGAGGTTGTCCCGCCGCAGCTTCCACAGCTTCGCCACGATCCCCTGGAAGATGGCGGCGATGCACACGACCTCCTCGACGCGCGTGCACATGTCGCACACGCGGAATTCGAGCGTCGGGAACTTGTGATTGGGACGGACGTCCCACCAGATCTTGCTCGAATCCGCGATCGTGTTCGAGCGGACCATCGTCTCGATGAAGTGCTCGTACTCGTTCCAGCTTCCGAAACTCATCGGGATGCCGGTGCGCGGAAAATTACGCCATATGATGCTGCGGTAGGAGTGCAACCCCGTCTTCGACCCCTCCCAGAACGGCGAACTCGTCGAGAGCGCGAGCAGGTGGGGGAGGAAGTACCGCGAGACGTTCATCGCGTCGACCATGAAGTCACGGTCCTCGATTCCCACATGGATGTGGGTGCCGAAGATCAGGTTCCGTTCTGCAACCTGCTGCAGGTCTTCCCGCAGTCCGACATAGCGGTCGAGCGGCGTGATGTCCTGTTGCTCCCAAGTCGAGAACGGATGCGTCCCCGCGGCCACGATGGCGAGTCCCTTCTCGGCGACCGTGCCGCTCACGAGGCGGCGCATGCGCACCACCTCCTCGCGCGCCTCCGCCACATCCCGGCAGACCTCGCTGGCCGTCTCCACGCAGGCCTGGTGAAGCTCCGGATGGATCTGGCCGCGCGTCTCCTCATCCCCTTCGAGAATCTCGGTGATGAACGACGTGAGTTCGCCGGTCTCCGGATGGACGACCTGGTATTCTTCTTCGATCCCGAGCGTAAGTGAAGGCGCTTTCATGTGACCCTCCCCGGGGAGCGTTGGAAGCCGCGGAGGCAAGCTACTTTCGAGGATCGCCGGAGGCCATGTATGTTCCTCCATCCCCGATCCGATCCGCATTCCCGACACGGAGGCACCATTGATGGACTGGCTCTTCGCAACCTGCATCTTCTGGCTTGTGGCTGCCGTCTTCTTCGGCGGCATCTACGACGCGGAGACCGGCTCGGCCGGCCGCCAGGCGCTGGGGCTCCTGCTCAACTTCGTCGTTTTTCTCGGCATCTTCACGGTGCTGCGGCTGGCCCTCGGCGGTGTGGGCGGAGAGAGCGGGTTCATGAGCACCGTGTGGGGACTCGTCGTGCCCGCGGCCCTGCCTACGATGCTGCTCGGCCGGATCGGGAACGTGGTCTTCAAGCTCGTGGGCGTCACGATGACGCGGAAAGTCTTCTCGGCCGACGCCCACTAGCCGGACCCTTCAGCGCGCGAAATCGCGCGCCACACTTGCAATCCGGCGATGGTGCGCGAATTATGCGCCCGGATCGCTCGTCGGAGCTTACTTTCAACAGGGAGAACCCAGGATGACCAAAGACGATTTCGCGGCGAAGCTCGCCTCGCAGGCCGGCCTGAGCAAAGCGAGCGCGCGGGATGTGATCGACTGCATTTTCTCGACGGATCCCGGCAAGGGGATCATTGCAGTCGAGCTTGACGCCGGCCGCGACTTCACGGTCACCGGCTTCGGCACGTTCGGGACCCGGCACCGCAAGGCGCGCATGGGCCGGAACCCGCAGACCGGCGAGTCGATTCAGATCGCGGCCATGAACGTCCCCACGTTCAAGGCGGGCAAAGGACTCAAGGATCGCGTTCGAGTCTAGAAAGACAGCTTGGCGGGACCCGGCGCCGACCGGGTCCCGCTCGCGACGCCTTCCAACGCCGTCCCTTCCTTCTCAGTTACAGTCTGAGCAACCTTGGCAGCGTCCTCAGCGCTTCGAGGCTGTGCCCCGACTGGAAGTAGTCCACGTACGGGAGCGCGGTGCGCATGCCCCGGGCTTCGGGCGCGTAGCGCGAGCTCTCAAGCAGGGGATTGAGCCAGATCACGCGGCGCGCGCGCCGCTGAATCCAGCCCATGGCGCGCCGGAGAGGTTCGACTTCGCCCTGGTCGAGTCCGTCGGAGAGGATAATGACGAGCGTCTGTCGGCCGAGCATCCGTTGGCCGTGCCGGGTCACGAACGTCTCCAGGCACTCGCCGATCCGCGTCCCGCTCGACCAGCCGCGGGCCCGCAGGCGGTCCAGCGCGGGATCGATCTCTTCGCCGGCCAGCCAGGGCGTGAGGTGCGTGAGACGCGTGCTGAACGCGAAGGTCTGGATGTCTCGCGCGCGCCCGCACCCCAGGAGGAAGCGCAGCAGGAAGCGGCTGTAGCGCTCCATCGAGCCGCTCACGTCGCACAGGACGACGAGTTGCGGCGGTACGTGTCGTCGCCGCCGCCGCGCCAGGCGGACGAGTTCGCCCCCGTGCGCGACGAGCGACCGCAGCGTCCTCCGCACGTCGATCGGCCCGTGCCGGCCGCCGGGCTCCAGTCGGCGGCTGCGTCGCGTGGACAGCCGCACCATCAGCCGCTCGAGCCAGGCGTCGACTTCGCGCAGTTCCTCGTCGCCGATCGAGCCGAAGGAGCGCCGTGCGAGCGAGTGGGCGGCGCTGTACACGGCGCCGATCGGGCGCTCCCGGGAGTCCTGCTCGTCGGCCGCCTGCTCCCCGAAATCCCGGCGGGCCGCTGCGAGCCCATCCGGTCCTGAAGGCGCGCCGGCCGCCGGCCGATCGCCGCGGCCCGACGCCGCCTTCGCCAGAAGATCCTCGACGGCGGACGACGGCCGCCCTCCGCGCCACCACGCGGGGAAGCAGCGCTCGAAGATCTCGAGGTCCGCGGCGCTGGAGCAGAACGCCGCGCGGAGCCCCGCCCGCACGTCCTCCACATCGCCCGTATCGAGATGCGGGAGCGCGGCGACGGCCGTCGTGGACTCGGAAAGCGCGCAGGCCATGCCTTCGCCGCGCAACCTGCGGCCCAGGTCGACGATGCGCTCGGGCGTCAACTCCCCCCGTCCCCCGACGAGGCGAGCAGTTCGCCCAGCCGCTCCTCCGTGAGGCCCGTCAGGTCGTTCGGATCCTTCACGAGCGCCCCGATCGCGTCGCGCGCGGTCGCCGGGCACAGCGGGCCCGGCCCCAGGTGTTCGAGGGCCGCGGCGAAGTCCAGCGTCTCCGCGACGCCGGGGGGCTTCGCGAGCCGCTCGCGCCGCAGCCGCTGGGCAAGCTGCACGGCCTCCCGGGCCCGGGAGGCGGCGATATCCGGACGCCGCCGCCGCAGGATCTCGACCTCCCGCGCCGCGTCCGGATAGTCGATCCACAGGTAGAGGCAACGCCGCCGCAGCGCGTCCGACAACTCGCGGGTCCCGTTCGAAGTGAGCACGACGACCGGCCGCGTCCGGGCCTCGACCGTGCCCAGTTCCGGGATCGAGACCTGAAAGTCCGACAGCAGTTCGAGCAGGAACGCCTCGAACTCCTCGTCCGCCCGGTCCACCTCGTCGATGAGAAGGACGGGGCGCGCCTCGCAGCGAATCGCGCGCAGGAGCGGCCGCTCGAGAAGGAAGTCCGGCCCGAAGATCGTGCGTTGCACCGCCTCGGCGTCGCCGCTGCGGTCCTGCAGGCGGATGTGGAGGAGCTGCTTCTGGTAGTTCCATTCGTAGAGGGCCGTGGGAAGATCGAGCCCCTCGTAGCACTGGAGGCGGATGAGTTCCGCTTCGAGCCACGTGGCGACCGCCTTGGCGATCTCCGTCTTGCCGACGCCGGCGGCCCCCTCGACGAGGAGCGGCTTCTCCATCGCCAGACCGAGATGGACCGCCGTCGCGATCCCCCGGTCGGCGATGTAGCCCGCCGCTTCGAGCTCCTCGATGATCTTCGCGATTCGGGGTTGCAAGGCGGCGACCTCCCGGTTGCGGGTGCGACGCGGCCATCTCAGCTTCCGCTGGAAGCCGATCCGCGGTAGGGCCGCTCCCGGCAATATAACCGCTCCCCCGGAGACGGCGCCCGGCGAGGCCCGCGAAACGGTGACCCGTCCCCGTTCGGCTCCGCTCCCCGGCCGCAGACCCCCGAGGACCGAAGATGGCGATCGAGATAGAAAAGAGTTTCGATGTCCCGCAGACCGTGGACGAGGTCTGGAGCTTCCTGACGGATCCGGAGCGCATCGTCGAATGCCTGCCCGGCGCGACGCTCATCGAAGCGGTCGACGAGCGTACGTACCGGGGCGAGATCGGGCTCAAGCTCGGCCCCATCGGGACGCGCTTCCTGGGCGAGATACGCTTCGACGAACTCGACGCGCGGCGCCATCACATGAAGATGACGGGGGAGGGGCGGGATCGACGGGGCAGCGGCAACGTGAGAATGACGATGTTGAGCCAGCTCCGGTCTGTAGAAGAGGAGGGGGGCGGAGGAGGGACCCGGATATGGGTGTCGCAGTCCATCGCGCTGACGGGACGGCTGGCGTCGTTCGGGCGCGGAGGCGTGATTCAATCGGTCTCGAACGTTATGTTCAACCGTTTCACGGGATGTGTGCGTGAGAAGCTGGCGCGCTGATCGGCGGGGCGCGACTTGCGCACGGCGGCGGCTTGCATTAATCGACCTTGAACCCCTTGGTTTCGAAGTGATATCGGTGTTGGTGAGTCGCACGGCCCTGTGATCCGTGCGCCGTCTGTTGCACGAACGGTCCGAGGTATTCGATGAGAAGCACGCGGAACATTCTCCCGTGGGTGGCGGCCGGGGCCGCCGCCCTCTCCCTTCAGGCGGCCCCTCGGGCGCTCGACGCGCAAACGAGCGACCTCCTGATCCTCGTCGCCCCCGTCGCGGTGACCGAGCCGGTCGACCGCCGTTTCGGCGAGCGTATCGCCGAGGAAATCCGCGACGGGCTCGAGATCTTCCCCGGTTACATGGCCATCGAACGCGACGATGCCCGCGACCTGATCGACGATTTCGATCTCGATGAGCGAACGATGAGCCGCATCGAGTGGCAGCAGTTGGGGATGCAGATGAACGCCGCCCTCGTCATGGTCGGGACGGCGGTCGCGGTCGCCGGAGGAGTTGAGGTCGACGTCAACTTCCTCGAGCCCACCAGCGGGGACCAGCTCCCGATGGAGGCCTTCACGGTCGCGGACGACGACTCCCACGAGGAGGCGGGCACCCAGATCATGGGCCAGCTCGGGCAGGGCGTCGAATACCTCCGCTCGCTCGCGTTCTGCGGCGACTACCTCGCCCAGGAACAAGCCATGAGCGCGATCTCGAACTGCAACGCGGCCCTGGCGCTCAATCCTGACAGCGACCGGGCGGTCTATCTGCGCGGCCGCGCGCACATGCTCAACGAGGCATGGGGCGACGCCGCCATTGACCTGCAGCGCGTCGTCGACAACAACCCGTCGGACAACGACGCCCTGGAGTCCCTCGCGTTCACGTACGCGCAGCTGGGCGACGGCGCCGCGTCGCTGCGTTACTACCAGCGGTATCTCGAATTCCGGCCGGACGACGTGGACACGCGGCTGCGGATCGCCTATGAGCTCACGCAGGCCGAGCGCTGGACCGAGACGGTGCAACTCCTCCAGGACGGCGTGGAGCGCGCCCCTGACAACATCGGCCTGCTCGAGTACCTGACGGCCGCGTCCCTGCAGGCCGGGCAGACCGACGGGGCGGTCACCGACCCCGCCATGATCCGGGTCGCCGTCGATGCGTCGGGCAAGCTCGTCGATCTGCAGGGCGACGCCGTGAACCCCTCGACGCTCTCCAACGCGACGAACGCGTACATGCTCCTCGAGGAGTACGACGACGCGCTCGCCTTCTCGGATCAGGCGCTCGAGGCGATTTCGAGTTCCGACGGCAGCGGCGAAGCCGAGATGTCCCGCGAGGAGTTGCTCGCCCAGGTCCACTCTTCTCGCGCAACGATCTACGACCGGATGGAGAATCCGGAGATGGGCGTGGCGGAGCTCGAGCAGGCGCTGGCGTACAACCCGGCTGTGCCAAACGGACGGCAGCGGCTGGCGGCGCTCAAGCTGCAGACCGGCGATACCGAGGGTGGGATCGCGGATTTCCGCGCCGCCGTGGCGGACGGGGCGGATCCGAATCAGATCGCCCAGGCGATTTTCAGCCTGGCCTATACGAATCACTTCGAGGCTCCGTTCAGGGCGCAGGCCGATCCGGCCTCGATCAACGTAGGCGAAGTGGACAAGGCGCTGAATCTGTTCACGGTCGCCTCGGAGATCGTTCAGGATCCGAGCAGGTCCGAGGAATACCACTTCTTCCTGGGGTTCGGACACTTCCTGCGTGGCAACGCGTACGATGCCCGCAACCAGGACGATGAGGCCTGTGCGCCGGCGCGAAGCGCCCTCAACGCCTACCAGCGTGTCGGCCCACATCTCGGGCAGGCGGGCAGCTACCAGGCGGGCAGCCAACAACAGATCCGCGACAACACCGATATCCAACTGTACCGCCAGGAGCAGATCATCGAAGCGTCCTGCGATCGGTCATAGCCCGGTGGTGCCCGTCATCGGGCGCGCCTTCAGGGCCCTTGCGCCCGGCTCGCTTTGCTGCGGACCGGGCGTTTTTTTCACTCCATGATGGTATGAAAAGGGGAGAAAAGGGGTTGACACCCATCTCATGGGCGTATAAGGTGGATTCCGGTGGGTGGAAACGGGTCGTTCTGGGAGGGACACCCTCGAAGAATGTCGAAGGCACGATTTGCCAGGCTTTCTGGGGAGGTATCGACATCAACTCGACTCTCAGGGTCGGGTCAGCCTGCCGGCGCCCTTTCGAAGGGGCCGGGAGCGGGATCCGTTCGTCCTCCTCCAGACGCAACCCGACGCGCTCTCGCTCTATCCCGAGGAGGCCTGGGCAGACGTGCAGGACGAACTCCGGGAGATGTCGAGACGGGAACCGCGCTTTCGCCCCCAGGTGCTTCGCGTCACGGCGGACGCCGTTCAGCTCTCGCCGGACGCGCAGGGAAGGATCCTGATACCGGAGAGGATGAGAACGGCGGTCGCGCTTGGAAGCGAGGCTCTGGTCGTGGGTGCGATCAACCACGTTCAGATATGGAATCCGGAGACGTTCGAGAGCGTGACGAGTGCGACGGACGAGGACTTCGATCGACTGATGGAAACGGTATTCGCCTGACGGTCTTTCCGATCGCCGCACGGTGGGGGGAGTTGAGGAAGCCGACGGAGTGACAGAGGAGACGTTTCGGCACACGCCGGTCATGCCGGATGAGGTGCTGCGGTGGCTTCGCCCGGAGTGCGGAGGCGTTTTCCTGGATGCGACGGTCGGCGGTGCGGGGCATGCGATCCGGCTGCTGGAGGCTGGGTCGGCCGTGCGCGTGATCGGGATCGACCAGGATGCGGAGGCGATCGAGGCCGCGAAGCGGAGGCTCGCCTCGGCGGACGAACGGGTGAAGCTGATACAGGCGAACTTCAGGGACGTGGCTCGTCCGGAGTTCGCCGCCGAGATGGACGATCTGGCGGGAGCCCTGATGGACCTGGGCGTCTCGTCGCACCAGATCGACACGCAGCAGCGCGGTTTTTCGTTCCGCCCGGGCACGCCGTTGCGTATGCGGATGGACGAAGGGGCGCGCGAGACTAGGTCCGCGGCCGAGTGGTTGAATCGGGCGGACGAACGCGAGTTGGGCCGGGTCTTCCGTGATGGGGAAGAGCGTAGGTGGCGGACGCTCTCACGTGAGGTGGTGCGGCGGAGGAAGATCCGGCCCTTCAGCATGAGCGACGACCTCGTGGCCGCCTTGTCGGCCGTGCTGGGTCGTTCGGCGCAGGAGAAGCGGAAAGCCAGGCTGTTCCAGGCTCTGAGGATCGCGGTCAACGACGAGTTGGCTGCGCTGAGCGAGGGGCTCGAAGGGATACGCGGCCGGCTCGCTCCGGGCGGGCGGTTGGCGGTGCTCTCGTATCACTCGCTCGAGGACCGGCTGGTGAAGGATGCGTTCCGAAGCTGGTCCGCCGACTGCCGCTGTCCTCCGGGTCTCCCGGAGTGCCGGTGTCGGGGAACGTCGCTGGGGCGGACACTGACGCGACGGCCCCTGCGCCCCTCGGCCGGCGAGGTGGTCCGGAATCCGCGGGCGCGCAGCGCGCGACTCCGGGTGTGGGAGAAGCGTGGGACGGACGAGCGGGCGAGCGGCGCATGAACGAATGGAGCGGGAACGTACGGAGGGTCCGTCGCAGAACGCTGGTGCGGTGGATGATGGCCGCGGCGGCCGTCCTCGCGCTGGCGGCTTCGTTGGTGAGCGTGGTCCGCCGGGGTGAGGAAGGGCGGCGGTTGATGGCCGAGCTTCGAGGACTTGAAGCAGAGGATCGGGTCGTCACGGACCGGATCGACGCGGCGCGGACGCGAGTCGACTCGCTCGCGGCGCCCGCGCGGATAGAACGCGCGGCGGAGGCGCTCGGGCTGCAGAGGGCCGGCGAAGAACAACTTCTGCAGGTCGACGCCGGCTACTCGCCGGATGAAGAGGAGATGGGAGTCTCCGGCAGGGGAGGGGACGGGTGACGCGTTTCGGCATTCACAGCACGACGCAGCTCGAGGGCTTTGCGGGCGACGCGCGGGAGGCGGCGCTCGCACGCACGCATCGCATCCGGCATCGTACGCTGGGCGTCGCGTTCACCCTCGTAGCGTTGGCGTATGCCGTGCGCCTGGGCGACCTCCAGATCGTGGAGAGCGAGGCGCATCGCGCGAGGCAGGTCGCGCAGAGCGAGGAGTGGGAGCCCTTGCCCGCGGTGCGAGGGCGGATTCTGGATCGCCGTGGCCGCGTCCTCGCGGCGCCGGACACGCGATACCAGGTTTTCCTCGCCGTGGGCGAACTGCGCGTCGACCGGGCCGAGGCCGTGGAGGCCGTCGCCTCGGTCGTGCCCGTCGCAGCGGAGCGCCGTAGCGCCGTAGCCGCGGCCGCGGGCGGTTGGTCTCTCGTCGCCAGCGACGTGAGCGACGAGGAGCGTGTTCGGCTGCAACGGACCATCGGACGGGGCATCTACTTCGAGAGCCGGTCCGCGAGAGAATACCCTCGCAGCATGGGCCGCCGCCTCATCGGCGCCGTGGGGACCGACGGCCGGGGCGGGACGGGCCTCGAAGCCGATCTGGACGCCTGGCTGGTCGGCGAACCCGGCCGTGCGGAGGTTCGGCTCGACGGCCACCGCAACGCGTACCGTCCACCGGGGGGACAGGTCATCGAGGCGGTGCCCGGACACGACGTCGTGCTCACGCTCGACGCCGAACTGCAGCGGATCGCCGAGAACGAACTTGCGCGCGCGATCGCGACGACGGGGGCGGACGGCGGCGACATCGTCCTCCTCGACCCACGTACCGGCGAAATCCTCGCGCTGGCGAGTGAACGCACCGAAGGGGCGGTCGACCGGATCTCGGGCCTCAGCGATCCGTATGAACCCGGCTCCACGCTGAAGCCGTTCCTTCTCGCGTCCCTCCTCAGCGAGGGTGTCGCCGATCTGGACGAGATCGTGGATGTGGAGGACGGCAGGCTGCGGATGGGCTCGAGAGTGATCTCCGACGTCCACGGCTACGATACGCTGAGTGTACGCGGGATCATCTCCAAATCGAGCAACGTGGGGGCCGCGAAACTGTCCGCCCGCCTGACGCCCGCGGTGCAGCACCGCTACCTGCGGGATTTCGGTTTCGGCATGCGGACGCAGCTGGGGCACCTGTCCGAATCGCCCGGGCGCCTGAGCCGGCCGGAGTCGTGGACCTCGCTGAGCGCTGCTTCGCACGCGATCGGGTACGAGATCTCCGCCACATCCCTGCAGCTCGCCATCGCCTACGGCGCCATCGCGAACGGCGGCGTGCTGATGCGCCCGCGCCTCGTTCGGGAAATACGGGACCCGTTCGGGCGCGTGGTGCAGCGCTTCGAACCGAGTCCCGTGCGGCGCGTCATATCCGAGGATGTGGCGGCGGCGGTTCGTGGAGTGCTGGAGGAGGTCGTACGGGAGGGTACCGGAACGCTCGCAGGCATGGCGCAGTTCGCGGTGGCCGGAAAGACCGGCACGGCCCGACTCGCCGTGAACGGCCGCTACGCGCCTGGGCGCTACCGCGCCTCCTTCGTCGGCTTCGCGCCGGCGGATGATCCGCGGATCGTCATCCTCACGCGAATCGAGGACCCGAAGGGAGGCGTCTACTACGGTGGTGCGATCGCGGCGCCCACGAGCCAGGCGACCCTCCGGGCGGCGCTCGCGGCCGACGGCGTGCAGGTGGATCCACGGCTGGTCGTCGCCGACGCCCGTCCGCGGCCGTGGTCCGGCGGCTCGGAGGCCGGCCCGCCGGAAGGAGCCGTCATCTTCGCCTCCAGCGGAAGGGGCGCGACCGGCACGGCCAACGCGACCGCCGCGAGCGCGCGAGGCGTCGTCGCGCTGCCCGACCTGGCGGGGCTGTCCGCGCGGTCGGCCGTCGCGCGCCTGCACGCGCTCGGCCTCCGCGTGGAATGGCGCGGGCAGGGGAGCGTCGCGGGACAGAGCCCGGCGCCCGGGAGCGAATTGCTCCGGGGTGCGACCGTCGTGCTGAGATAGCGCGTGCGGAGATAGCCGAGGGCGTCTCGCGCTGAACCGAGATGGAAGAACGAAACGAAGGCGAGTCTCGGGAATACAAGATGGGAGGGAGGTTAATCACCGGACTTTGCCGCAGCAGACAACGACGAATCGACAGGTCGAGCACAGGCTCGACGAAGCGGGCCTCGAGCCGCGGTGGAGAGGGGTTCCTCCCGCGGAGTTTTTCGCATTGCGTTCGGACTCCCGCCGGGTCGGCGCCGGCGACCTCTTCTGCGCGATGCCGGGGACGCGGGTCGATGGTCATGCGTTCATCGAAGCCGCGCACCGCGCCGGGGCCGGTGCCGCCGTGGTCGAGCGCGTCGCCGATGTCGATCTGCCGCAACTGGTCGTTCGCGATGCTCGGGCGGCCGTGTCCCATCTCGCCGCACTCTTCGCCGGCGACCCGGGCGGCGCGCTCCGCCTGATCGGCGTCACGGGAACCAACGGAAAGTCGACCACCGCCTGGCTCACGCGCTGGATCCTGAACGATGCGGGCCCCGCCGCGGCGTTGGGCACCCTGGGCACCGTATCCATCGACGGCAGGATCGGGGCACCGGGGCTGACGACACCCGATCCGATCGATCTGGCCCTCGAACTGGCCGCCCTGCGGGCGAGCGGCGCCGAGGCGGCCGTGCTCGAGGTTTCGTCGCACGCGCTCGACCAGCGCCGGGCCGATGGTTGCTCGTTCGATGCCGTGGGCTTCACGAGTTTCAGCCGCGAGCACCTCGAATACCACCCGGACCTGGAAGCGTATCGGGAGGCCAAGCTGCGCCTGCTCGACCTGCTCGCGCCGGGTGGCGTCTGCGCAGTGAACGACGACGAACCGGCCTGGAAGGAGATCGCGCCGCCGAAAGCCACGACGCTCCGCTACGGCTTCGAGTCGACGGCCGACGTCTGGCCGGATCGACTCGTCCTGCACGCTGGGGGGGCGCGATTCACGCTGCGGACGCCGAGCGAGGCCGCCGCCGTGTCGCTTCCGCTTCCCGCCGATTTCAACGTGCGAAACGCCCTCGCAGCCGCGGCAATCGCCTGGGGCCTCGGCATGCCGCTCGAACGGATCGCCGCACGACTCTCATCGGCACCGTCGGTGCCCGGGCGCATGGAGGTGCTATCGAGAGAGCCGGTTCTCGTGATCCGCGACTTCGCGCACAACCCGGATTCGTGCGAGCGGGCGCTGTCCTCGCTGCGGGCCATCGTGCCGGGCCGGGTCATCGCCCTCCTCGGCTGCGGCGGCGACCGGGACCCCGGCAAGCGGCCGCAGATGGGGAGCATCCTGGCACGCCTGGCGGATGTGGCCATCGTTACGAGCGACAATCCCCGGTCGGAAGACCCGTCGGAGATCTGCCGGCAGATGGTCGTCGGGCTCCCGCCGGACAGCTACGAGATCGTCGTCGACCGACGGGCGGCGATCGCGCGGGGACTCGCCGAGGCCGGGCCGGCCGACGCGGTCGCGCTGCTCGGCAAGGGGCACGAGACGTACCAGGTCATCGGCGGAGAGCGGCTGCCGTTCGACGAGCGCCGGATCGTGGAGGATCTCCTCCCCGCGCTTCCCGGCGCGTCCGGAGTCGCCGGAGGGACGGCGTGACGGCGGCGACGCAGGCCCCGGCGTTGCGCTCGGACTGGATTCGGGCAGCGCTCGGCCCGGACGCCGGCGGCGCCGGCGGGACGGACGGCGTCGGAGAGGGCGCGTACACAGGGGTATCGTGCGATTCGAGGACGCTGAAGCGCGGGGAGTTGTTCGTGGCGCTCGCCGGGGCGCGGCACGATGCCGCCGATTTCCTTCCGCAGGCGGCGGCCCGTGGCGCGCCGGGCGCGATCGTCCGCGCCGGACGGGAGGACCCGGCGCTGGCGATGGAGTACTTTCCGGTTGCCGATCCCCTGACGGCGCTCGGTGATCTCGCGGCCCGGGCGCGGCGCGAATCCAGCGCCACCGTCGTGGCGATCACGGGCAGTTCGGGCAAGACGACCGTGAAGGAGATGATCGCCTGCGCCCTCTCCGAATCCCGCCGCGTATACCGTACCGAGGGAAACTACAACAGCCAGGTAGGGCTCCCGCTCACAATCCTGCGCGCTCCTCCCGATGCGGATGCCTGGGTCCTCGAGGTGGGCGCGAGCGAGCCGGGCGAGATCGCCCGACTGGCGCAGATCGCGCGGCCGGATCACGTCGTCATCACGACCGTGGGTTCTGCGCACCTCGAGTGTTTCGGCGATGTGGATGGCGTGTTGCGAGAAAAGATGGCTCTGGCGCGCGGCGCCTCGGGCCGCGGCGCGCTCGTCGTGGGGGAGGAACCCGTTATTCTCGCGGAGGCCGCCCGGGCGCACCGGCCCGACGCGATCGTGGCCGGCTTCGGGCCGGGGGCCGGCTTCGCACCGGAGGCGTACACGGTCGAAGCGGACCGGATCGAGTTCCGCCGCTGCGGAACTCGCGTCGCGCTGGGCGTGGGCGGCGAGCATCACCTGCGGGACGCGCTGATCGCGGCGGCGCTGGCCGAATCGCTGGAGGTGCCGTCCGACGCGGCCGCCCGCGGGCTGGCGCGCTACGAGCCGCTCGGCCTGCGCGGCGCGCTGCGCCGGATCGGGCGCCTGACGGTGCTGGCCGACTGCTACAACGCCAACCCGGACTCGTTCCGGGCAGCGATCGCCCAGACCCGCAATCTGCTCCCCGGCCGCCGCCGCGCCGTTTTCGCGGGTTCGATGCTCGAACTCGGCGCGCAGGAGGCCAGGGCGCACCGCGAGATCGGCGCCGAGATGCGCGCGGCGGGGTTCGATGTCATCGCCGCCACGGGCCTCTTCTTTGACGCGCCGTTCGACGGCATGCACGGTCACTCGCTGATCAGGGCGGAGGACCCCGAAGCGGCCGTGCGCCCGTTCGCGGACGCCCTGGAAGGAGATGAGGTCGTGCTCGTAAAGGGTTCGCGCGGCGCCCGGCTCGAGCGGGTCATCGAGGCACTGGAAGCCCGTTTCGGAGGGGGCGCCTGATGCTCTACCGCTTCCTCTTCCCGTTGGCGGACCAGCATATCCTGTTCAACGTGTTCCAGTACATTTCGTTCCGCGCGGCCGGCGCCATGGTGACCGCCCTCCTCACCGCGTTCATCATCGGGCCCGGGGTGATCCGCAGACTCAGGAAGCACGGCATCGGCCAGGTCGTGCGAGCCGACGGGCCGGCGACGCACCTCGTGAAGGCGGGCACACCGACCATGGGCGGCATCATCATCCTCACCGCCTGTCTCCTGCCCACCCTCCTCTGGGCACGCCTGGACAACACGTACGTGTGGGTCGCCCTCGTCGTCACCGCCTGGATGGGCGCCATCGGCTTCATGGACGACTATCTGAAGATCGTTCGCCGCCACCCGCGCGGCCTGATCGCGCGGTACAAACTGATCTGGCAGTTCGTTCTCGGTCTGGCGCTCGGCGGGTTCCTCCTCTGGCAGCCCCTCTCCTCCTACGGGGCGACTCAGACCATGCTCCCGTTCTTCAAGGACCTGACCGTCGTTCTCACTCCGGCCATCTTTCCGCTGTTCGTCGCCATAGTCGTGGCGGGAAGCGCGAACACCGTGAACCTGACGGATGGTCTCGACGGGCTGGCCACGGGACTCGCGGCGATCGCCGCCCTCACCTTCGGCGCCTTCGCCTACGCGATCGGCCGGGTGGACACGTCGGCCTACCTCGGTGTCCTGTACCTGAACGGGGCCGGGGAACTGTCGGTGTTCTGCGCCGCGCTGGCGGGGGCGGCGATCGGCTTCCTCTGGTTCAACGCCCATCCGGCGCAGGTCATCATGGGCGACACCGGGGCGCTGGCGCTCGGAGGCGCGATCGGCGCGGTCGCCGTGCTGCTCAAGTCGGAATTCCTCCTCGTCATCGTCGGGGGCGTGTTCGTCCTCGAAGGCCTGTCGGTGATCCTCCAGACCGGATGGTTCAAGTTCAGCCGCCGGCGGTGGGGCGAGGGCCGCCGGCTCCTGCGCATGGCCCCGCTCCATCACCACTTCGAGAAACTTGGCTGGCCCGAGACGCAGGTCGTCACGCGCTTCTACATCGTCGGCGTCATCTGCGCGCTCGTCGGCCTGGCGACCCTCAAGATCCGCTGATGTCCGACGACCGTCGCGCTCCGCTCTTCGGGCCCGGCGAGCCCGTGGCCGTCCTCGGACTCGGGGTGTCCGGGACGGCCGCCGCGCGGCTCCTGCATGCGCTCGGAGCGGAGGTGTACGCGAGCGACGCTTTCGAGGGTCCGCGGCAGCGCGAGGCCGTGGAAGCCCTTGCCGCCGAAGGCATCGACGCAGAGGTGGGACGACACGACGTGGAGCGGATCCTGAACGCCGACCTCGTCGTGACGAGCCCCGGAATCTCGCCGACCGCCGAGATTCGGCGGACCGTAGCGGAAGCCGGAGTGCCCACCGTGGCCGAAATCGAAGTCGCCTATCGCCACCTCCGCTCGCGGGTCATCGGCATCACGGGCACGAACGGCAAGACGACGACGACGGCGCTCTGCGGGCACCTGCTGCAGCAGGCCGGCGTGGACGCGCTCACCGCGGGGAACATCGGCCGCCCGCTCTCCGAGATTCCGCTGATGAAACGGCAGCCGGACTGGCTCGTGGTCGAACTGAGTTCCTTTCAGCTCGCCGATCTCCGGGCGTTCCGGCCCGAGATCGGGGTCCTCGTGAACCTCGCCGCGGACCACCTCGACTGGTATTCGAGTCTCGAACGCTACTACGAGGACAAGGCGCGGCTGTTCGCGAACGCCGATGAGGACAGCCGTTGGGTCCTGAACGGAGATGACGACGCCGTGCTCGCCATGGCGGAACCGGCCGCCGGCCGCCGCTACCTCGCTTCCATCGAGCCGCAAAGCGAGCCGGGCGCATGGCTGGATGATGCCGGGAAGCTGGTCCAGCGTCTCGAGGCCGGGGGAGCGCGGCAACCGTGGATCGCGGCCGCCGAACTCCAACTCGTCGGCGTCCACAATGTCATGAACGCGCTCCTGGCGGGTCTCGGGGCGGCGCTCGCCGGATGCGAGGCCGCGGCGATCGGAGCCGGGCTCGCCTCCTTCCAGGGGCTCCCGCATCGCCTCCAGAGGGTAGGCGAGTTCGCGGGCGTCCTGTGGATCAACGATTCCAAGGGGACGAACGTCTCCGCGACCCGCGTCGCCCTCAACGCGTTCGACCGGCCGCTCGTGGCCCTCCTCGGAGGCCGGCACAAGGGTGAGTCCTACCGGTCGCTCGCGCCCGCACTGGGCGCGAACGCGCGGGCCCTGATCGCGTTCGGAGAGGCGGCGCCGCAGATCGTCCGGGAACTGGGCGATGTGGCGCCGGTCGAGGTCGCCCGCGGGTTTCCGCAACTCGTGCGTCTGGCGCGCGAGGCCGCCCATCCAGGCGATGTCGTCCTCTTCTCCCCGGCCTGCTCCAGCTACGACATGTTCCCGGATTACCGGAAGCGCGGCCGGACGTTCGAGCGGTGCGTCCGGGAATCGTACGAAGGCGCGGACTCGGAGCGGGCGACGTGACGGACCACGCCATCTCGCGGGAAATCCCGCGCGTTCAGGAGTTCGCCGGCTCGCCGGCGTGGGTGCGAAATGCGCTCATCGGGGTCACGCTGGTCCTCGTCGTGTTCGGGCTCGTCTCCGTCTATTCCGCGAGTTCCTTCGCGGCGCAGCAGAGCGGCCTGCCCGGGAACCACGTGCTCATGAGCCAATTGGCCCGCGCCGCCGTCGGTCTCGTGGCGTTGATCGTGGCCGCCTTCATCGACTATCGCACCTACCGCCGGTATGCGTGGCCGATCCTCGGGGTGGTGGGGGTACTTCTCGTCGTCATGATTCTCCCCTTCACGACGGACATCGCGCCCGTCCGGAACGGATCCCGCCGCTGGCTGATCCTCGGGCCCGCGACCTTTCAGCCCTCCGAACTCGCGAAGGTTGCGGTCGTCCTCTGGACGGCCGCGCTCGCCGTGCGCAAGCAGCGGAACTTCGGCAGCTTCCTGGGCGGAGTGCTGCCGTTCCTCCTTGTCCTCGGCCCGCTGCTCGTCCTCATCGCCGCCGAGCCGCACCTATCGGCGACGCTGATCACAGCCGCGCTGGCGGCGACCGTGCTCTTCGCCGCGGGGATGCGCATCCGGCATTTCCTCCTCCTCGCGCTGCCCATCGGCGCGGGCGTGTGGCGGCTCGTGCAATCGAACAGCTACCAGCTCACGCGGATCCTGGCGTTTCTCAATCCGGAGGCGGACACCTCCGGCGCCGGATACCAGTTGCAGCAGGCGCAGATCGCGATCGGCTCGGGCGGGATCCTGGGCGCGGGCTATGGCGAAAGCACGCAGAAACTCCACTACCTGCCCGAAGCGCAGAACGATTTCATCTATCCGATCATCGCGGAGGAGTGGGGGTTCGTCGGCGCCGTGACGATGCTCCTCCTCTTCCTGGCGTGGACGCACCTCGGACTGCGGATCGCGAAGTCCGCCCCGGACCTGTTCGGGCGCCTGATCGCGATCGGGCTCACGGCGATCGTCGCCGTCGGAGCGTTCGGCCACATCGGCATCACGATGGGCCTGCTGCCCACGACGGGGGTGAGCCTCCCCTTCATCAGTTCCGGCGGCACGGGGCTCGTCGTCGCGCTCGGCGTTACGGGCATCCTGCTCAACGTGGCTTCGCGGCGGAGATGCTGACGCATGGCGTCGCCTCGTATCCTGCTCGCGGGAGGCGGCACGGGCGGCCACCTGTATCCCGCCCTGAACCTGGCCGCCGCCTTCGGTCGGCTGGCCCCCGAAGTCGAATGCGTGTTCCTGGGCGGCCGGCGGGGCCTGGAGGCGCGCGTGCTGCCCGACGCGGGGTTCGAGTTCCGGCTGTTGCCGCTTCAACCGCTGTACCGGCAGCGGCCATGGCGAAACTGGCGGCTGTTCGCGTCGGCTCCGACCGTCATTGCCGGCGTACGGCGCGCGTTCCGGGATTTTGACCCGCGGCTCGTCGTGGGCACGGGGGGATACGTGGCCGGACCCGCGCTTGCGGGCGCCCGGCTGCACGGAGTTCCTGCGGTGATTCAGGAACAGAACGCCGCTCCCGGGCTCGTGACACGCCTTTTCGCGCCGGGCGTCGATCAGATCCATCTCGGGTACCCGGAGGCCGAGGCCCGGCTCCGGGTCGGGGGCCGCACGCGCCTGAGCGCGCTGGGAAATCCCGTGGCGCCCGGGTCGGATGGCGGGTCGGGCCCCGACGGTGCGGGGGGCTCGGCTCCGGCCCGCTTCGATTGGCCGCGGGGCCGGAACCTCCTCGTCTTCGGCGGGAGCCAGGGTGCGCTCGGCCTCAACCGCGCCTTTCTGCGAGACCTGGAATGGGCGGCGCGGCATGCCGCGGCGTGGCCGGACGGCGTCTCGGTCGTGTGGATCGCCGGACCGGCCCACGCGGCCGAAATCTCCGCGCGCACGGCGGAGCTTCCCTTCGCGGACCGCGTGCGCGTCGTGCCCTACATCGACGACCTGGGACGGCAGTTGGGTGGGGTGACGCTTGCGCTGTGCCGATCGGGCGCGATGTCACTGGCCGAGTTGTGCGCCGCGGGCCGGCCGGCCGTGCTCGTGCCGCTTCCGACATCCGCCGGGGGCCCCAACGGACG
>VXQX01000095.1 GCA_009838765.1 Gemmatimonadales bacterium | reverse complement strand
CCGAACAAGGCTTCGACCGCGGTGGACCTCATGTACGACACGACGGCTCCGACCTTCTCGGGCAGCGGGCCCAGCGGTGCGATGGAAGGCGGGGCGACCCTCGGCGTTGACGTGTCCGGCGTGCTGAAGGACGCGACGGCCGGCATCAAGGAGTACACGCTGTCGATCCGCGACAACTCCGATCCGAACAGTGCAAGCCTGTCTCCGTTCTTCTGCGAGGCTGCGGATCCCGTGGTCGGCGAAACTCGGTGGAAGGACGTTGAAGTGATGGGTAAGGGCGCGAAGAGCATCGACATCGATCGCACCCTGACCCTCAAGCGACCCGCGGGAGGCGCTGCGGTAACGACGGCGGAATCGTTCTGCGTGTTGCTCCAGGCGACGGATGCGACCGTTGGCGGCATCAGCAAGGACTTTTCCCTCGGCACGTTCTCCGTTACCTGGACGGCCCAGGCCGTAATCAGTCTCACCGGGACTCTGGGCGACGCCACGGCGGACACGATCGCCGAGGCCGGCACCAACACGTTCAGCGTCGCGCTGAGCCAGCGGCCAACGGCTGACGTCACGGTGGCGATCACCGGGGGCGCGGCGGGCCTGAAGGCGGCGCCGACGGCGGCTGCAACAGCCACGTCGCTGACGTTCACGGCGGCCGACTACACTACCGCTCAGGAGATCACGGTCACTTCCGAGGCCGATGAGAACCTCGCGTGGGAGTCGGGAACGTTCACGCTGACCGCCTCCGGTGGCGGCTACGATGGCGTAACGGCCACGACCGCGAGCGTCACGGTGAACGATCCGGATGTCGAGTTCGACCTCGGCGACGATCCCGTGTCGATCACGGAGGGCACCAATGCGCAAGTCACCATCACCGCCACACGGGGCGACACGGTCAGCGCCGAGAACCTCACGGTGACCTTTGCCGGTACGACAGCGAACACGCCGTCGGACGACAGCGAGTTCACGGTCCAACTCGGCACCGCTACCGCAAGCAATACGCAGACTCTCACGATTCCGTCAGGAGAGATGTCCGCTTCGATTACGGTCACGGTCACGGCGTTGCAGGAGGCCGGCGATGCCAATGACGACAGTATCACCGTGACCATCTCCGGTGCTGGCGACAGCGGCGACCACTTCCCGGCCGATGGGATCACGATCACCATTGTCGACGACGACAAGACGTAAGCTGAGCCTCGCCGCTGACGCGGCAAAGCCAGCCAGCAGGAGGGAAGGGCCCCGCGAGCGATCGCGGGGCCCTTTCTTTGTGGGAGATGGTGCTTGCCGTAGCGCCGAAAGTCGTGTAGCGATAGGGGATGCGGGTCTCATCGTTGGCGCGGAGAGATTATCCGTGGTCTCCCAGACGGACAGTCGCCGCCGCCGTTCTCGTATCGGCCGGCGCATGGTTCGCCGCTTGCTCGGATTCGGGCACGGGGCCCGGCCCGGGGCCATCCACGCCCAACCGTCCCCCCGTCGCGACGCAGGCGATACCTGACCGGGACATAGCGCTCGGAGACACCGTCGAGATCGAACTCGGTGCGCACTTCCGGGATCCGGACGGGGATGCGCTCACCTGGCGCGCCGCGTCGTCGAGTCCCGCCGTGGCGTCGGCGTCGGTGGCCGGGAGCATGGTAAGCGTGGTGGCGCTGGCGCGTGGCGCGGCGACGATCACGGCGACGGCGGCGGACCCGGGCGGGCTCGAGGCGTCACTGGATTTCGAGGTCACGGTCCGCAACAGCGGCCCGGCGCCCGCCGGCGAACTTCCCGATCTCGAGCTGAAGCTGGGCACGGAGACGGACGTGGACGTGTCCCTGGTCTTCACCGATCCGGACGGAGATACCCTGACTTTCCGCGCCGTGTCGTCCGACACCGCCGTGGCGACGGCAGCCGCGGCGGGCGGCGCGGTGACGGTGACGGCGCGGGCCCGCGGGACAGCGACAATCACGGCGACGGCGGCGGACCCGGCCGGGCTCGAAGCGTCGCTGGACTTCGACGTCACGGTCCCCAACAGCGGTCCGGCACCCGCCGGCGAGCTTGCCGATCTGGAGCTGAAGCTGGGTACGGAGGCCGACGTGGACGTCTCCGCGGCCTTCGCCGATCCGGACGGTGACACCCTGACCTTCCGCGCCGTGTCATCGGATAGCGCTGTGGCGACCGTGGCGGTGGCGGCGGGCGTCGTGAAGGTGACGGCACGGGCGCGCGGCACGGCGACGATCACGGCGACGGCGGCGGATCCGGCCGGGCTCGAGGCGTCGCTGGACTTCGACGTCACGGTCCCCAACAGCGCCCCGGCACCCGCCGGCGAGCTTGCCGATCTGGAGCTGGAAGTGGGGACGGAGGCGGACGTGGACGTTGCCTCGGCCTTCTCCGATCCGGACGGGGATGCCCTGACCTTCCGAGCCGCGTCCTCCGACACCGCCGTGGCGAGGGCGGCTTCGGCGGAGGGCGTGGTGACGGTGACGGCGCGGGCGCGTGGCACGGCGACGATCACGGTCACGGCGACCGACCCCGGGGGCCTGTCGGCCTCGCATAATTTCGATGTGGTCGTGCCGAACCGCGCCCCGAGGCTCACGACCGCGCTGCCCGACCTGACCCTTACCGTGGGGGAGTCACGCCCCCTGGTCCTCTCGCGCTACTTCTCCGACCCGGACGGCGATCCCATCGCGTTCGTCGCGTCCTCGTCGGATGAGACGCGGGTCAGCCTCACCACATCGGGAACCACGGTTCGGATCGAGGCCAATCGGTCGGGCGCGGCGCGCGTGACCGTGCGCGCCGCGGACGTCCACGGCCTCTCCGCGGAGGCGTCCTTCGGCGTCACGGTCACGCCTTACGTTCCGCCTCCGTCCGGGTTCGACGTCGCCTTCGGCTGGCACTCCTCCGTATCGGCGTCGACGCGCGCGGCGATCCGGCAGGCCGCGTCCACCTGGGAGGGTATCCTCGCGAATACCGAGTTGAGCGCCGTCCGTTTCGACCGCCAGATCACGTGTGGCAGCCTCACCACCACGGAACCGGTCGGCCTGGTGGACGACCTGCTGATCTTCTTCGCCGTCACTTCTATCGATGGCGAGGGTGGAACCCTGGGCTACGCGGGCCCCTGCTACGTGCGCTCGGGGTCCTTCCTCCCCAGCGTCGGCCGGGTCGTCCTCGATTCGGACGACCTCCCCCGGCTGTCCGCGGCCGCCATGCAGAGTCTCGTTCTGCACGAGGTCGCCCATGTCCTCGGGTTCGGGACCATCTGGAACGTGACGAACCCTTCCGAAGGCACTGCGGGTACCGTGACCGTCGACACGCACTTCCCCGGCCCGAACGCCGTCGCCGCGTTCGACGCCGCCGGCGGCGCGAGCTACACCGGGGGCAAGGTGCCGGTTCAGAACGTGGACCCCGGACCGGATGGGCACTGGCGCTACTCGATGTTCGCCGGCGAACTCATGGCGCCCAGCATCAGCGCCCACACGGGCTCCGCCGTCAGCGCGATCACGATCCAGGCTTTGGCCGACCTCGGCTACACGGTCAGCGGGGGCTTCGCCGACCCGTTCTCCGTGATCCTGCCGGACCGCGCGCCCGGGCGCCTCCCCCTGGCCGAGGCCGGCCGGATGCTCCGTCTGGGCGACGACATCCTGCGCATCCCGATACGGGTCGTTGACGAGAACGGCCGCGTCGTGCGCGTGATCCCGCCCCGCTGAGCGCCAGTCTACTGAGCTGGCGGGCCGGACAGCTCCCGCGCGCGGATGAGATCGGCGAGTTCGCGGATCTCTTCGCGTAGACCGCCGATCTCTTCGCGTACATCCTCGCGCAGATCGCGCACCTCCGACTCGAGGCCCGCCACCCGCGTCTCCAAGCCGCCTACGCGGGTCTCCACGCCGCCTACGCGCGTCTCCAGCCCGCCTACGCGCGTCTCCAGCCCGCCCGTCCGCTCAACCAGACCGGCGACGCCGGCGACGAGCTGCATCTGCGTCTCGCCGAGCCTCTCGGTCTGGCTCCACACGAGGGTGAAGGCGGCCGTCACGACGGTGAGCGCCATCGTAAGGGAGAGTCCGAGGCTCCAGCGCGTGATCGTGATCCCGTCGGTGGCTCCCGATGGTTGAACGCGCGCGCGGGACCGGCGGTCGTCAGCGCGCGTCCGGCCGACATCCGGTCCGGTTTGGGATGTGTGCGCCTTCGGCTCGGGCATGGACGGCTCCGTTCAACGATCCGTTGATCTCAAACTAGCGATTCGAGCTACGTCACCAAAATCGCAGATGAGATCAACGGATCGTCAAAGGAGCGCCTGTCCATGCCCAAGGTCGCCTGGCCACACAAAGGCTGTCGACGGCTCCCGTCTTCCGCACGAGGGAGTCCGGTGCTGGCGGGTCGGGCCTCGGTCTGCTTCCACACGAGAGTGAGGTCCGCAGTCACGACAGCGAGCGCGATCGTAAGGGAAGAATCCCAGGTCCAGCGGTGGGCCACGCGCAGTCTCGAACCGAACCGCTGTCCCGCAAAAGAAGAGGGCCCCGCGATCGCTCGCGGGGCCCTTCCCTCCTGCCGGCTGATTTCCGCCGCGTCAGCGGCGAGGCTCAGCCTACGTCTTGTCGTCGTCGACAATGGTGATGGTAACACCACCCGTCGGGAACGCATCGCCGCTGTCCGGAACACTGGTCAGCGTCACGGTGATCGAGTCGTCGTCGTCGTCGTCCGTCCCGCTGCCTTCACCCTGCACCGCGGTGATGGCAACCTTGAGGCTATGGGACGACATCCCGCTCGGAATCGTGATCGTAGCCGTGCCCTCGCCGGCCGTACCCTCGGCGACGGTAAACTCGGAAGCATCGGTGCTCGTGGCCGTCCCGCCGGCGTAGTTCACCGAAATAGCGTCGACACCGACGGTGTCGGAGCGCGTGACGGTGATCGTGACCGTGTCCACCGTGCCTTCGGTGACCGACGTGTCGTCGATCTCCAGCATGACGTCGGGATCGTTCACCGACACCTTCACGGGATCGCCCTTGACACCGTCGTACCCGCCGCCGGACGCCGTCGTCGTGAACGTACCGCTCTCGTTCACGATGTTTTCGTCGGCCGCGGAGGTGATCGTGACCGTCTGCGGCGACGTGGCGTTATCCGGCGCGAACGTGAGCGACTCCATGTCGACCGTGAGGCCGTTTCCGGCGCCGCCCACAGCCACCGTGACCGTATCGGTCGGCCGCTGGCTGAGCGCAACCGTGAACGTCGCTGTGCCTGCCTCGGCGATCGCGTCCGTGATTGAACTGGCGTCGACTACCACCGCGGCAACGGCGGACCAGTCGACCTCGAACGTGGCGACGGAGAAGTCCTTGCTGTTTCCGCTGCCGGCCGCATCCGTGGCCGTGAGCAGCACGCACAGTCTTTCGTCCGCCGTAGCGCCGGCGCCTTCCGGCCGGCCCACGCTCAGCGTGCGGTCGATGTCGATCGACGTGGCTTTCGAGCCCATGACCTCCACGTCCTCCCACCGGTCTTCGGCAAGAGCGGGGTCGGCCGCCTCGCAGAAGAAGTCGGACCGGGCGGCGTCCGTCGCATTGTTGCGAACCGACAGGGTGTAGCTCTTCAAGCCGGCCGTGGCATCCTTGAGCACGCCGGAGACATCGATGCCCGCCATTTGCCCGCCGAGCACGGTGCCGCTGGGCCCAGTGCCCGAGAAGGTCGGATCCGTCGTGTCGAAGACGAGCGTCTCCATGTGCGAAGCCTTGTTCGC
>VXQX01000034.1:11136-53412 GCA_009838765.1 Gemmatimonadales bacterium | reverse complement strand
ATCCGCCCCCCGTCCGACCCCCACCCGGCTAGCGGATGCAGCGGACCCACGTCGACGCCGAACTCGAACAGGGCGCGGTCGCCGAGCGAGAAGAGCGGACCCCGGAGGGCGGCGTAGACCGCGAGCCGGTCGTCGGGCCACTCGATGGCCGTGAGCGCATTCCGGACGGCAAGCACCTCCTCGCGATCGTGGTACGAGCGGCCACCGACCAGCACGTGGGGGATGGCGCGGGCCTCGAGCGCACGCACGTAGGGGCGCGTCACATCCTCTCCCCACTTCTGAAAGCGGCGGAAGAGGAGACAGATGTGGCGGGCCTCGACCGGGACCGGATCCTCAGGGCACTCCCGTTCCGTCACGACCCATCCCGACTCGCGCACCAGCCAGCGCACCATCTCTCCAACCGCGGCGGGGAGGGATTCCTCGATCTCGATCCCCCGGACTTTTCCGAAGCGTCCGTATGGCTTCGGGACCGGCAGGGCGATGACCGCGGGCTGGCTCCCGGTGTCCGCGCGGAAGGGCGCGAGCGGCACGTAGGCGGCCTGGCTGCCGTCCTCGCTCGCCGTCATGCGGGCCTCGAACGCCCCGTTCACCGCGGCCTGCAGGCGCGGCTGCGACCGGAAGCTCGTGGACAGGTGCAGCACGCGGGCATTCGCGTCCTCCAGGCGACGCTTGGTCCTCTCGTACAGCATCACGTCCGCACGGCGGAAGCGGTAGATCGACTGCTTCGGGTCGCCGACGACGAAGAGCTTGCCGCTCGCGGGCACGATGCGCTCCGGTCGCGTCTCCTCCGGGTCCCCGCCGCACAGGAGCAGGAGGATCTCGACCTGCAGCGGATCGGTGTCCTGGAATTCGTCGACGAAGAAACGCGTGAAGCGCTGCCGGTAGTGCGCCCTGATCTCCGCCCCTTCACGCAGAAGGTCCCGCGCCCGGAGCAGGAGGTCCACGAAATCGAGGCAACCATCGCGCCGTTTGGCCCTCTCGTACCGCTCCGTCACGGGCCAGAGTTCGTCCCGGAGGTGCGCCGCCAGGTCCGCGTCCGCCGTCTGCAGGATCTCCTCGACCTCCCGGCGGACCGCGTCGCGGCGCGCGAGGACATCGGCCTTCGCGAGTCCGCCGCCGAAATCCCGCGAGCGGAACCCGCGCCAGAACCAGCCGCGCCAGCGCGCGCCCACGAAGGACCGCAACCAGGCCTCCAGGTAGTCATGATCGCGCCCGCGGGTCCGCTCCCGCCGTTCGATCTCGCGTACGCCGCGTTCGATGTGGCGCAGGTTCTTCGTGAGAAAGTCGTCCGGACGGGAGGCCAGCGGGGCGAAGGCGGCGAGTTCCCGCAGAAGGTCGAGCGCGCGGTCGAGTTCGGCCTCCCGGTCCCACTCGGGCCTGGACCACGGGGCGTCGAAGTCGCGCTGGTCCACGAGACTGCCGGCTGCCGCCCGCAGTGCCGCGCGCGGACCGCCCGAATTCCGTCGATAGTGACGGCGCAACGCGCGCCTCACGCCGGGACCGGGGTCCGCCAACGCCCCCTCGAACCAGCCCTCGAAGGCGCCATCGAGGAGACGTCCGGCTTCGTCCTCCGCGGCGACCCGGAACGCCGGATCGACGCCGGCCTCGATCGGCCGCTCGCGCAACAGGTCGGCGCAGAAGCCGTGGATCGTGCCGATGTGCGCGAGTTCCAGGTGGCCCAGCGCGCGAGAGAGACGGTCACGGGCGCCCCCGTCTTCCTCGTCCTGCCGGGCCTCCTCGATCGCCGCCCGCAGCCGGAGCTTCATTTCGCCGGCCGCCTTCTCGGTGAAGGTGACGGCGACGATGTCCTCCAGCGTGCCGAGACCGCGTCTCAGCACCTCGACGATCCGGTCCGTGAGCGCCGTCGTCTTCCCCGTCCCCGCCGCCGCCTCGACGAAGAGCGTGTCGTCGAGATCGTGCCGGATCGCGTCGCGGGCCTCCTGGTCGGCGAGTCCGCCGGGCCGGGTCACGGGTACTCCCTCAGGCGCCGCAAATCGACCCGCGGAGGCTTGCGCCGGGTACGGAGTTCCTCGTCGGGCCCGCAGACTTGCCGGTAGTCGCACCAGCGGCATGCGTCCTCCCGCGGGAGCGCCGGGAAGCTTCCGGCCTCGAAGGCTTCGGTCACGATCTCGCTCAGGAGCCCGGCCGCCTGGCGCGCACGGTCGTCGAGCGGCACCACGTGGTCCCGGAACTCGCCATCCGCCGTGCAGTAGTAGAGCCGGCCCGATTCCACGCGCTGCTCCGGGAACAGCTTCTGTGCGGCGAGCGCGTAGAGGACCGGCTGCAGGAGTTCGCCGCCCTGTATCGTCGCTCCCGCCTTTGCCCGGTGCCGGCCCGTCTTGTGGTCCGTGACCCGCAGGACGCCGGCCGGGGTCCGTTCGATCAGGTCGATGGCGCCGCGGAGCTTCAGTCCGACATCCAGGTCGACGGGCTCCCCCACGGAATGGGCGTCGCGGTTGGGATCCCGGGGCAGCCCGAAGGAGAGTTCGAAGCGCCACGGCTCGAAGGGCGACCCGCTGTCGCGCTCGCGGTGCAGCCACTCCCGCAGGTCTTGCCGGATCTTTTCGATGCCGTCGTCCCAGACCCGATCGATCGCCGGCACGAGCCGGTCGCGGAAGTCCCCCGCCACCTTGTCGAGCACCTCTTCGAGGAGTTCGGATACCCGCGCGGCGTTCTCCGGCCCCACGGGGAGGAGCGGCCGGTCCTCCGTGCTCTCGGCCTGAAGCCGGGTCAGGAGTTCGAACTGGACCTGGTGCACGAGCGAACCGCGCTGCAGCGGGTCGAGCGCCTCGATCCCGACCGGGGCCTCGCGCGGCCGCAGGCCCTGAATCGCCTGGAGATAGAAGCGGTAAGGGCAGGCCGCGAAGTGCTGCAGCGCCGTCGCCGAGTAGGGACGCGCGCCGGGCGACTGCTCCGCCAGTGCTCCCGCGGCCCGCTCCGAGAGCTGCACGAGCCCGTCCGCCCATGTCCAGCGCGGCACCTCCCAGCGGTAGGCGCGGAAGCGAAGGGCACGCGCGAGGTGAGGGTTCGAGTGGAGGAGATGACCCGCGGCCTTCACCGCGCGTTCTCCGCGAAGCTCGTGCCGGTCGAGTTCATCGAGCACCGCGAGGTCGTACTCGGCTTCGTCGATCGCCTGCGCCCGGGATTTCGGCGCCGGCCAGCCGATCCGCGCATCGGAGACTTCCTCCGCCCGCTGCGCGAGTTCCTCGAAGCCGGGCAGTCGGCCTTCCGTCGCATGAATCGCCTCGAGCGTGTAGAAGGAGGGGACTCGCGGCCGGGTCTTCATGGCGTCGATGCGCGGGTAGGAGAGGACGACCTGCTTCCGCGCCGCGCCGACCGCGAGTCTGAAGGCGAGCCGCTCCCGCAGAACGCGCTCGCGGTTCGTTGCGAGACGGCCGGGAGCCAGCCGCCGGCGCATCTCATCCAGCAGGATGGGGTCTTCTCCGATCTTGGGAGGGAATACGCGCTCGGCCATGCCGGGGACGAACACCACATCGAAGACGAGCCCCCGTGCCGTGTCGATAGGCCCGACGAACACGCGGCCGTAGCGGTTCGGGGGCGGCGGCTCGGGAACTTCCAGGAGTCGCGGCGTGAGCACGCGCAGGACTTCGTCCAACTCGACCGGGCCCAGAGGCCCCATCGGCGCGAGATCGGACAGCACCGCGAGCACGTTGTCGGGCCGCCGAAGCGAACGGACGGCGAGGGCGTTCAAGGCGGCCAGCCAGCGCTCCCAGCGGGCTTCCGCGGGCAGTTCGGACAGCTCCGCCAGCAACGGCAGCGCATATGCCCGGAGGGAGGCGAGATTGGCGCGCATCCCATCGATCCGCGCGAGACGCGGGTCTTCGCCGCCCTCCGCTTCGAGCGCGTCGCGCCTGAACTCGAGCTCCGCGGCGAGACCATCGAGTCGCCGCTCCCAGCGCTCCAGGCCGCCGACAACGGCCGCGTCGACGAGCAGTTGCTCCCAGCGTCGCGGCACCCGTTCCGGATCCTCCCCGTCACCCGGCACCTCGCCGATCGAGACGTACTCCGAAAAGCGAAGCGCCGAGCCGTCTTCGGCCCGGCAGCGGAGAAGGGCCAGGAAGGCCCGGCCCGCCGGATCCGGACGCCGGACGCCGCGCGCGAACCAGGGGCGGATTCCCGCGCGATTGAGAGCTTCCTCCAGGTACGGCCGATAGTCTTCGGGCTGCCGGAGCAGGATCGCACACCGGTCGAAGGGCGTTCCGGCCTCGGCGAGGGAAGTGAGCCGCCGGGCGATCTCCACGGCCTCCCGCCCCTCGCCGGGAGCGGAGAACACGGTCACGGCATCGTCAGCGGCGGATTCGGACGGCGGCCGGCCGAAGAGGTGCGCGTGAAGCCGCTGGATCGCCGCCACGGGGACTCCATCCGTCCGGGGCGGCGCGCAGAGACGTGCACCCGCCTCTTCGAGCGCCTGCACCGTGAGGTCATCCCCCTCGGGCACGGTCGCGAGCAGGTCGCAGCCGCGCTCGATGAGGGCCGCGACAAACCGTCCCTCCAGTTCCGTCCAGATCCGGGTGTCCAGAATCAGGAACCGGTCGTCCACGATGCCCTGCCGGGCGGCCGGATCGCGGAGCGCCGACCGCGCGGCCTCGAACACGCCGGCTCGATCCGCCAGCCCCGCCGCCCCCCATTCGGCGGCGACCGCTTCGTAGAGCGCGGCAAGGTCCGCATCGACCGGAGCGACTCCGGACGGCGCGGCGCCCGCCATCCGCAGGGCGTCCACGGCCCCTCCGACGGCGCGAACGAAGCCGGGCGTGTCCGACACCGCCGCCAGTCGGCCGAGTTTTTGCGGATCGAGTCCCGCCAGCGCCCGCGCCACGACGGCGTCGCGGGCCGCGGGATCCCCGATCGCCCTTCCGTCGGCAGCGAGCCGCGAGAGCGCGACATCGCGGGCCAGGAGGGGAAGCGTGGTGCGGCGCCAGCCCATGGCGGCCCCGGCCGTCCGCGCCCCGCGCAGAAGCAGTTCGTGCGGACCGGACAGGCTGTCGCCGATGATCGTCACGCCCTCCGCGGAGGGTTGCCCTCCAAGCCATTTTCGCGCGGCGTCTAAGCGCACGGCGGCGGCCGGGGAGACGATGAGGCGGGCGGAAGGCGCGGGCATGACCACAACCTATCGCCGCGATCGCAACGCGCCATCAACTCCGCCCGGACTGCCGGGCACTGCTTGACGCCGCCGCGGGCCGCGGACGATCCTCAGGAATGATCCTCCCGTACCGCTTCGTCTCCGCGTAGCCGCCCGTGGCCTCCATCGACCGCCGCGACTTCGTGCGGGGCGCCGCGCTCACCGGCGCCGGGCTCGCCCTCGGCTGCGGCGCGGAGGGCCGGCACGCGGAACGGGCGCCAGCGACCGGCAACCCCGACGCGGAGGCGCCGGCTCCCCCGCTGCTTATCGACGGGGCCCGCGTCTTCGACGTCAGGGCCGGCGCCATGCGCCCGGACACGAGCGTCCTCGTCCGGGCCGGCCGCATCGAAGCCGTCGCCCCCGCGGCCGAGCTGAACGCCGACTCCGACGCCGCCGCGGGCGCGGCGCGCATCGACGGGGCCGGCCTCTTCGTCCTCCCCGGACTCATCGACGCACACGTTCACGTCACCCACATCCTCTACCAGTCGTACATGACCGGCGACGAGGTCCTGCCTTTCTACCTCGGACACGGGGTGACCTCGATCCGGAGCACGGGAGACAACGTTCCGGCCCAGCGCCTGATCGAGCGCTACGCCGACGACCACCCGGAGATTTCTCCCAACGTGTTCCGGTGCAGCTTCCTCATCGACGGCAATCCGCCCTGGCATCCCGACGTCGGCTGGTACCTGGCGACTCCCGCCGACGTGGAACCCTTCGTGGCGGACATGGCGGCGTGGGGCGTAAAGACGCTCAAGCTGTATGTCGGCGTCACGCGCGAGGTCGGGCGCCGCGTGATCGAGGTCGGCCACGAACACGGTCTCGTCGTGAGCGGACACCTGCTCGACTATCACACGGCCGACGCCGTCCGCGACGGGCTCGACTGCGTCGAGCACATCTACACGGTGTCCAACTTCCTCCTCGACGACCCCGACGACCGCCATTCGATCAACCTTGATTCGGACGAGGCGCGCCGCCTCATCGACGTCATCGCCGAGCACGGCGCGCACGTCGACCCGACGCTCATGGTCTTCTGGGGCACGCTCCTGTTCATGGACCTCCCCGAGGTCTACGGACACCCCGACCACGACGCCATGCCGGCCCGACTCAAGGCGTTCTGGGACAGGGATCGGCAGCGCCGAAGCCTGGACTGGGGCGCGGCGCCCGTCTCCGTGCGCGAGGGGACGTGGGAGAAGTACCTGCGTCTCACCGGCATGCTGCGTGAAGCCGGCGTGCAGTTGCTCGTCGGGACCGACGCGCCGGAGCCGCAGGTCGCGCCGGGCGCCTCGCTGCACCACGAGATGGAGTTTCTCGTCGAAGCCGGCATGCCGGCACGAGAAGTCCTGTCCGCCGCGACGCTCGAGAACGCGCGGATTCTGAAGGAGGATGAGAACCGCGGCGCCGTCGAGGCCGGGCTCGAGGCCGATCTTGTGCTTCTCGAAGCGGACCCTCTCGAGGACATCCGCAACACGAGGCGCATCCGGACGGTCGTGCGCGGCGGACGCGCCCTCGATCCCGCGCGCATTCTCGCCGCGGCGCCGACGGAATAGCGACATGAGATCGCGTTTCGGAATCCAGTCAGGAGGAAAACGATGAAGACACGACTCCGGACCCTCCTCCTTCCCCTTGCCGCAGGTCTCGCCTGCGCGGACGCGAGTCGGGATGATTCGTCCTCGGGGAGCGTGGAGCTGGCGGCGCTCGACGCGGTCTTCGCGGACCACAGCGCTTTGGACGGCCCCGGCTGCGCTTTCGCGGTCTCGCGGGATGGGCAGCAGGTCATGTCGCGCGCGTACGGGATGGCCGATCTGGAGTGGCACGTCCCGAACACGCCGGAGACAGTGTTCGAGCCCGGCTCCGTCTCGAAACAGTTCACCGCCGCGGCCACGATTCTGCTCGCCCTGGATGGACGGATCGATCTCGATGACGACATCCGGGCGTACTTTCCGGAGATGCCCGACTACGGCGAAGCCGTCACCGTGCGGATGCTGATCCACCATACGAGCGGTCTTCGCGACTGGGGGTCGGTCGCCGCCATTCAGGGCTGGCCGCGCTGGAGCCGGGTCCACTCGCACAAGCACGCGCTCGACATCGCGAGTCGTCAGCGCGCCCTGAACTACGAGCCGGGTCGCTACTACTCGTACACGAATACCGGATACAACCTCCAGGCGATGCTCGTCGAGCGGGTGACGGGACAGACCTTCGACGAGTTCTCGCAGGAGCGGATCTTTCGCCCCCTCGGGATGACGAGGACGCAGTGGCGGGACGATTTCACCGAGATCGTGGACGAGCGCTCCGTCGGTTACCGGCACGGAGAGGACGGCGAATGGCACATGCTGATGCCGTTCGAGAACGTCCACGGCAACGGCGGTTTGCTCACGACTGTGGGGGACCTCCTCCGCTTCACGCACAATCTCGATACGGGCGAGGTCGGCGGGCCGGAATTCGTCCGTCTCATGCACGAGGAGGGCACGCTCGACTCGGGGTGGAAGACCGGCTATGCGGGCGGGCTTCGCGTGAGCGAATACAAGGGTGTGCGCGAGGTGTCGCACGGCGGTTCGACGGCCGGGTACCGCGGTTTTCTCACACGCTTTCCGGATCACGGGGTCGCGGTGTCGCTGATGTGCAACGTGGCCGAGGCCAACCCCGGCGGACTCGCCCGCCAGGTGGCGGAACTCTACCTCGCGGACGCCATGACCGAGGAACCCGGGGTCGAAGCGACAGGGGTGGATGTCGATCCCGCGGACGTCGCCGCCTTCGCCGGCGGATACCGGGACACGCGAACGGGACAGTATCTGGAGCTGACCGCGGACGGTTCGTCTCTGCTCATGAGCGGAGGACCCGGCGGGCCGCCGCTCGCGGCCATGAGCGAGACCGGTTTTGCCTCGGCCACGGGCGTGTCCATCGCATTCGAGGGTCCCGCGAGCGCAGGCGAACGACCCGCCGGCATCCTGAACATGCCCGCGGCGGATGGCGTGCGGATCGAGCCCGTCGGCGCGTTCGAACCGACCTCGGCCGACCTGGCGGATTACGTCGGAGCCTACCACAGCGAAGAAGCCGAGGTGACATACCGGTTCGAAGTCGAGGACGGGCGTCTCGTGTTCCGGGACCGGTACGGGGACGGCGCGGCTCTCGATCCCCTGTATCCCGACGCGTTCGGGCGAGAGTTCGGCACGATCATCTTCCGCCGGGATGCGACGGGACGGGTCACGCAGGCAAGTCTGAGCGAGGGGCGGGTCTGGGATCTCCGCTTCGAGCGGGTGCAATAGATCGTTGCGGGCCGCCAAACCCGTCTCCCCCCCGGGACGGGACTCGTTCGCGGCATCTCGACGGGGCGGGTGCGGACACCGACATTGCGCTTTCGGCCGCGCAGACGACTTCGGCCGACGAAGAGACGGCGGGTGCCGCCATTCTGTCAGGAGGAAGACGATGAAGACACGACTCTGGCCCCTCATCCTTCCCCTCGCGGCGGGCCTCGCCTGCGCGGACGCGAACCCGGGAGACTCGGCCGGGGACGCGGTCGAACTCGCGGCGCTCGACGCGGTCTTCGCGAACTACAGCGCTTCGGACGGCCCTGGGTGCGCCTTCGCGGTGTCGCGGGATGGGCAGCAGGTCATGGCCCGCGCGTACGGCATGGCGAACCTCGAGTGGGACCTGCCGAACACGCCCGAGACGGTGTTCGAGCCGGGCTCGGTCTCGAAACAGTTCACCGCGGCGGCCACGATCCTGCTCGCGCTGGATGGAGGCATCGACCTCGACGACGACATCCGGGAGTACTTCCCGGAGATGCCCGATTATGGCGAGCCCATCACGGTGCGGATGCTCATCCATCACACGAGCGGGCTCCGCGACTGGGGGTCGGTCGCCGGCATCCATGGCTGGGCGCGGACGAGCCGGATCCACACGCACAAGCACGCGCTCGACATCGCGAGCCGCCAGCGCTCCCTCAACTACGAGCCGGGCCGCTACTACTCGTACACGAACACCGGATACAACCTCCAGGCGATGCTCGTGGAGAGGGTAACCGGACAGACGTTCGACGAGTTCTCGCAGGAGCGGATCTTCCGCCCGCTCGGCATGACGAAAACGCAGTGGCGGGACGATTTCACGGAGATCGTCGAGGAGCGCTCGATCGGATACCGGCGCGGCGACGACGGCGAATGGCACATGCTGATGCCGTTCGAAAACGTGCACGGAAACGGCGGTCTGCTCACGACCGTCGGCGACCTTCTCAGGTTCACCCGCAACCTCGACACCGGCGAGGTCGGCGGGCCCGAGTTCATCCGACTCATGCACGAGCAGGGCATGCTCGACTCCGGGCGGCAGATCAGCTACGCGGGCGGGCTCTTCGTCGGCGAATACAAGGGCGTGCGCGAGGTCCAGCACTCCGGGGGCACTGCCGCGTACCGGGGCTTCCTCACCCGCTTCCCCGACCACGGGCTCGCGGTGTCGGTGATGTGCAACGTCGGCGAGGCCAACCCCGGCGGGCTCGCCCGCGCGGTGGCCGAACTCTACCTCGCCGACGCCGTCGAGGAGGAGGCGTCGGAGGATCCGGCGGGGGCGGACGTCGATCCGGCCCGCGTCGCCGTGTTCGCCGGCGGATACCGCGACACCCGCACGGGCCAGTTCATGGAGCTGACGGCGGACGGCGCCTCGCTCCGCCTGGGCATGGGACCGGGCGGGATGTCGCTCGCGGCCATGAGCGAGACCGAGTTCGCCTCCCCGGCGGGCGTGTCCATCGTCTTCGACGCCGGCGGCGGCGACGGAGGCAGGCCCGGGGCGACCATGGACACGCCGGTCGCGGACGATGTGCGGATCGAACCTGTCGAAGGCTTCGAGCCCACCGCGTCGGACCTGGCCGCCTACGTGGGCGCGTACCACAGCGACGAGGCGGAAGTGACGTACTGGGTCGAGGTCGAAGACGGCGGGCTCGTGCTGAAGGACCGGTATGGGGATGGACCCTCGCTGACGCCGGTCTATCCCGATGCGTTCAGGCAGGGAGGCAGCACGTTCATCTTCCGGCGCGACGAGGCCGGCCGGGTCACGCAGGCGAGCCTGAGCCAGGGACGCGTCTGGGACCTGCGCTTCGAACGGGTGCAGTAGCAGACCGCTCTCATCGCGGGGCTGTCGCCGGGCGCCGCCGGGTCTCGACGAGGATCTTCCCGTCCGCGCGGCCGGACTCGAGGGCCTCGTGGGCGGACGCCGTCTCCGCGAGGGGGAAGGTGGCGGCGATCCGCACGTCGAGTTGTCCGGCCGCGAGCCAGGTCGTGAGGTCCCGGACCGCGGCGCGGCGGGCGGCGGCGGGCAGCAGGTAGCCCTGCAGAAAATGGATGCGCAGGTCCTTGAAGGCGAGCGGATAGTAGGCGAGCGGCAGTTCCGGGCGGGAGGTTGACGAGTACGACGCGATCGTGCCGTTCTCCCGCAGGACTGCGACATCCGTCTCGAGGTTTGCGGCGAGGTCCACCTCGATGATCCGGTCCACGCCCTCCCCATCGGTGAGGTCCAGCACCCGGCCGGCGACATCCTCCCGCCGGTAGTCGATCGCGTGCCTCGCGCCGCCGCCCCGCGCCACCTCCGCCTTGGCGGCGCCGCTCACCGTGGTGATCACTTCGGCGCCGCCCAGCGTGGCCAGCTGCACCGCCAGGTGGCCTACGGCCCCGGCGCCTCCCTGCACGAGGATTCTCTTGCCGCCCACCGGCCCGTCCCCGTACACGGCGTAGTGCGCGGTGCAGCCCGGCACTCCGAGGCCCGCTCCGTCGGCGAAGGATGCGCCATCCGGCAACGGCACGGCCTGCGACGCCGGTACCGCCGTGTACTCCGCCGCCGTCCCGAACGGACGGCCGCCGCCCTGGGCGTTCCACAGCCACACGCGTTCGCCGAGACGAGCCCGATCCACCTCCGGCCCCACCGCATCGATCGTCCCCGCCCCGTCGGAGTGCGGTACGATGCGAGGGTGAGGCATCGACAGGCCGATCCAGCCGGCCCGCCGCTTGGTGTCCGACGGATTCACCCCCGAGGCGGCCAGCCGCACCCGGACTTCTCCGGCGGCCGGCACGGGCGCGTCCTGATGCCCGAACCGGAGCACGTCCGGCGCGGGGCCCGTCCGCTCGTACCAGATCGCTTTCACGCGCCTCCTCCGGGTTACATTCCCGCGCCCGCTGCGGCTGCTGCCGCAATGGGGCGCGCGGCGCCTCCGCATGCAACGCCCCATCCGTTCTCGAACCTTGTACATTCCCGGCTTCGCCGGCGCGGGGCCGCGGGATCAGCAGGAGTACCCGCCCGGAGGCTCCCGGGCCGCAGGAGACGCTCGTGAACGGAGAGATGCCGTGAGACTCGAGGGCGCCGTCGCGCTCGTGACGGGGGGTGCGCGCCGGCTGGGCCGCGCGCTGTCGCTGGGTCTGGCCGAGGCCGGGTGCGATGTCTTCGTCCACTACCGGAGTTCGGCGGAGGCGGCCGACCGCACGGCGAACGACGTGCGGGCCCTGGGGCGCCGCGCCGCGACGGCCGCGGCGGACCTCTCGCACCCGGAGCAGATCGACGACCTGTTCGAGGCGTTCGACGCGGCGTTCGGGCGCCTCGACATCCTCGTGAACTCCGCCGCGAGCTTCGAGCGCACTCCGTTCGCCGAGACGACGGTCGCCGAGTGGGACGCCGCACATGCGCTCAACCTGCGGGCTCCCTTCCTCATGACGCAGCGGGCCGCCGTCCGAATGCGCGCCGTGCCCGAGCGGCGCGGGAGCCTGGGGGAACCTCGGGCGCCCGGCGTCATAATCAACATGTTGGACCTGTCGGCGCTCGCCGCCTGGAAGGGGTTTGCGCCGCACGGGGTCAGCAAGGCCGGACTCCTGCATCTGACGGCGCTGGCGGCCCGCGAACTGGGCGCGGAGACGCGCGCGAACGCGATCGTCCCCGGCCCGATTCTTCCGCCTCCCGGGGAGACGGCAGAGAACCCGGTCTGGCGGGAGAAGGGCCGCAGGATCCCGCTCGGGCGGACGGGCGATCCGGAGTACGTGGCGCACGCGGCGCGGTTCCTGGCCGAGAACGACTATGTGACGGGAGCGACGATCCATGTGGATGGCGGCGAACATCTGATGACGGGAGGGGCGCGCTGATGGCGTCGGATACGGTCCTCATCCGCGACCTCCTCATCCGGGGGATCATCGGGGTCAACGACTGGGAACGCGAGAAGAAGCAGGACATCGTGATCAACCTGTCCCTCTCCGTGGACGCCCGGGCCGCGGGCGAATCCGACGAGGTCGCGGATGTGCTGAACTATCGGACGCTGACGAAGCGCATTATCGGGCACGTCGAAACCGCCGAGCCGTATCTCGTGGAGGCCCTTGCGCACCAGATCGCGCGGATCGCGATCGTCGACTTCGGCGCGGCGCGGGCGAAGGTCCGCGTGGAGAAGCCCGGCGCGCTGCGCTACGCGCGCTCGGTGGGGGTCGAGATCGAACGGACGGCGGCGGACTACGCGTGAGCAGCTCTCCCCGCGCCATCCTCCTCACGCTGGGCTCGAACATCGATCCCGAACGCAACATCGTCGCGGCCCTCGAGGCGCTCGACGAACTGCTGGGCATCGAGGGGGCCTCGCCCATCTACGAGGCGGAGCCCGTCGGGAACCCCGGGATGCCCCGCTTCCTGAACGCGGCCGTGCGCATCACGACCGACCTCTCCCCGGGAGAACTGAAGTTCGACGTCATCCGGCCGCTGGAGCGCCGCCTCGGACGCGTCCGGACCGCGGACCCCAACGCCCCCCGCACCATCGACATCGACATCGCCGCCGTGCAGGGTGAGATCGTCGACGGGGACGGGTTGCAACTCCCGGACCCGGAGATCCCGACGAGGGCGCATCTGGCCGTGCCCCTCGCGGATGTGGCGCCGGGTTTCCGGCATCCTCACCTCGGGATCACCCTGGGTGAAATCGCGGCCCCTTTCCGCGAAGAGCCGGGGCTCGCGAGGCGCGACGATGTCCGGTGGCCGTGAGCCGCGCGGAACCGTACCTTCCCGCCCCATGATTCGGTCCACGGCGCCCCTGATCCGGGGGACCCGCCGAGCCCTGTTCCGGGGCAAGAACGTCGCCCGCACCCTGCTTCTTCTGGGCATTGTCGCCGCGTCCGAGGCGCACGCGCAGGCATCCCCTCCCGACGGGGGAACGGGCACCGGCGCGGTCACGATCATCGACACCGTCGTCATCAGTCGGCAGGACGTGTTCCCGGAGGACGCTGCCGCCGGAAACATCATCTACCGGCTCGGCAACGGACTGCACGGGACGACGCAGCCCTGGGTCATCCGCCGCGAGCTTCTCCTGGGGCCGGGTACGCCCTACGACTCGCTCCTGGCCGCCGAGAGCGAACGAAACCTCCGCCGCCTCGGCCTCTTTCGCCGGGTTCGGGTCGATTCGACCCGCGTCGACGGGAAGCTCGCCCTGAGCGTGAGAACGCGCGACGCGTGGAGCCTTCAGCCCCGCTTCACGGGACGACTCGCGGCGGACGGCACGCTGACCGGCACCTTCGGAGTCACCGAGATCAACCTCGCAGGCAGCGGCAACGCGATGCGGGTGTGGTACGTCCGCGAGACCGACCGCGACGGGATGGACCTCCGGCTGACATCGAATCGACTGGCCTCCACCCGGCTCGCGGCCAACGCGACGTGGCTGAACCTGTCGGACCGTGACGTCCTCGCGTGGTACCTCTCGAGTCCTTTCCGCGCTCTCTCCGACCGCTCGGCGTTCTGGTACGAGGGGCGGGACTTCCGTGGACGGATCCCGCAGTACGTGCGGCACAGCCCGGACGACCTCGAGACGATCGAATGGCGGCGGCGAGCCCAGATCCACCGCCTGACCGGGGCGATCGCGCCGGTCGCGAATCCACGGGAGTTCGTGCGGATCGGGGCCACGCTCGAAGTCCGGCACGAAGAGCACCTGCGGATCGAACATCCGGGCGTCGACCTCGACAGCCTCGACGCCACGGTGCCGGACTCGGTGTACGGACTCATCGGCGTGTACGCCGAGTGGCGGCGCGCCCGCTTCGAACGCGTGGAGCGCTTCAACGGCTTTTCCGAGGAAGACCAGGATCTCAGCGACCGCGTGTGGGTGTCCGTCAAGCTCGCGCACGAGCGGCTGGGATACAGGTCGACCGGCATCGGCACGCGCCTTCGTCTGTCGTCCGGAAGGCGGGCGGGCCCGGCGATTCTCAAGGGAGCGCTCGACGGCGGCGGCCTCTTCAACTCGGCCGGGCTCGACTCCGGCTATGTCTTCGGCACGGGAACCGCGGCGGTCCGGGAGACGGAGCGGAATACGACGTTCCTGCAAGCATCCGCGGGGATTCAGGAAAGGCCCCGCCCAGGCTCCGAGCACGACATCGGCTTCCAGGTATTGCCGCGCCTCTGGGGTCCGCACGCCTTCGTCGGGACTCGCACGATGCGTGCAACGCTGGAACATCGCTCCTACCTGGTGGACAACTTCTACAACCTGTTCGGGCTCGGCGTGGGCGCGTTCGTCGACTATGGAGGCGCCTGGTATCCGGACCAGGACCGGAGGTTGGGCGGGAACGTCGGGATCACCGTGTTCGGAGGGTCCCCGCTCTCTTCCTTCGCGCAGGTGACCAACCTCAATGTCGGGTACCGCTTCGGCGGAGGGATCGGCGACAGCGAAAGATCGAGGTGGGCCTTCAGCGCCGGCGGCGGCTTACGATTCTAGGGTAGCAGGATGCCGCCGGCGACGAGGAGTTGCTGTCCTCCCTCGAGCTCGTACCTCGCCTCGACGAAGGGCGTGAACCCGGCGAGCGGGAACCGGAAGCCCGCGACGAGGTTCATCCCGAAGAGCCGCTCGTCGATATCCTCCCCTCCGTCCGCCGGGACCGACTGCCAGGCCACGTTCAGCCCGCCGCCGACGTACGGAACGAGGTTCGTCACGTCGCGGAACGAGAGATCCCCAAGCACGTTGAGGTTGAGCTCGCGGTAGTCGAAGTCGCCGCCGGGGTCGCCGAGACCCGAGTCGGGGAAGAAGTAGTCGAAGGAACCGGCAATCCGGATCCCCGGGGCGATCCAGGGCAGCGACATCTGCGCGCGCGGGCCGATGCCGAAGTCCGCGTCGTCGCCGAAGGTGACCTGGCCCCCGACCTTGACCTCCTGAGCGGCGAGCGGCGTCCCGCACAGGGCGACCGCGAACACGGCAACTCCGAACATGACGACCGACGATCCCGGCCCGCTTCGACGCATGTACACCCCTCCGTTTCTCATTCGTTTCTCATTCCCCTCATCCGTTTCATCATCCTCCCGTCCTTCGACAGGAGTGGGACGCCGCGAGGGCCCGGACGGTTGCACCCGGCCCGTCGATCCCGAACTTTCGTCTACCGACCCGCGTACGAGGACCCATGGAAAGACTCCGCATCCCCAACCTGGCGACGTACCTCCCGGTCGCGCCGTCCGACCTGCTGCTCGCGGCCCCCGTCGCGGCCCGGATTCTCTTCGGCCTGAGCCCGGCCGGACGGGCGGTGCAGGCGGCGGCCCTCGGCGTATACGCAGGCAGCGCGCTCATCGACTGGGCGGTTCGGGCCGACGCCCGCCGCGTGGATTTCGAGGCTGCGTTCGGCTTCGACCCGCTCTCTCCGCCCCCGGCGTCGGAGGAGGAACGGAGAGGCGATGTCGAAGGGCTCGTGGAGCGGCTGAACGCAAGCTACGTGCCGATGGATACGCCGCGGAAGGAACTGGCGAAACAGGTCGATCTCTGCCTAACCGATTACCTGGCGGAACTCACCGGCCAGCGGCTGGAGACGAGTTCGCAGGTCCGGGAGTTCATGCTCGCGCAGATCGTCTTCCCCTTCGCGCTCGGGGCGGCCGATCCGCTGACGGGAGACGTCGCGATCTTCCGGAGCACAGGCATCTTCGAGCCCCATGTGATCGCGCACGAGTTCTGCCACCGCAAGGGATATCTGAAGGAAGTCGAGGCGCAGGTGCTCGGCTATCTCGCCCTCGTGCGTTCGGGTGAACCCGTGCTCGAGCAGTCGGCGCACTGCGAGCGCCTGGACCGCCACCTCTGGGTGCTGGCGGAGCGGGACGCCGCCGCGTACAACGGCCTCCTCGCCGACCTCGGACTCCGGGAGGAGCTGAAGGACGCGTTCGCCGTGCGCCACCCGGCGGAGGGTCCGGTCAGCGGCGTCGTGGGTCCGATGATGAAGAATGCCTACAACGCCCGCATGAAACTCACGGGGCAGAACGGCCTCTCCGATTACGACGAGGGCTTCACGGACTTCCTCCTCGCGATGGAGCGAGCCGCCGCGTCGTGAACCTCCAGGATCCGGCGCTCACCTTCGCTCTCGCCATCACCGCGGGCGTCGTTGCGCAGTCGCTGGCTCGGCACGCGCGCATTCCCGGCATCCTCGTCCTGCTTGCCGCCGGCATTCTCCTCGGACCCGAGTTCGCGAACATCGTGCGGCCCGACACGCTGGGCGATGGCCTCAATCCCATCGTCGGGCTGGCGGTCGCGGTGATCCTCTTCGAGGGCGCGCTGCAACTCAACCTCGACCGGCTGCGGCGCGAGGCGCTGACGATCCGACGGCTGATCACGCTCGGCGCGCTGGTCACGATCGCCGGGGCCGCCGTCACCGCCATGCTCGCGATGGGCTGGAGCCTCCGCATCGCCCTGTTGTTCGGGGCGCTCGTCTCGGTCACGGGTCCGACGGTGATCAACCCGCTCACGCGGCGGATCCGCCTGCGAAACAACCTGCGGACGATCCTCGAGGCGGAAGGCGTGCTCATCGATCCCGTCGGCGCGATCCTCGCGGTCGTCGCGTTCGAGTTGGCGCTCTCGTCGACGGCGGGGGACGTGGGGGCCGGCTTCCTCGGCCTCGTCACGCGCCTGGGCCTCGGCTCCGTCATCGGCGTGGCGGGAGGGTTCATCATCGGCGGACTGCTGAGGATGCGGCGCGCGGTCCCCTCCGATCTCCGGAACGTCTTCACGCTCGCATGCGTGCTCGCACTCTACCAGGGTTCACACGCCATCCTGCCCGAGAGCGGGATCATGACGGTCGCCATCGCCGGCCTCGTCGTCGGCAACATGGGACCCCGGCACGCGCGCGAGCTCGTGGAGTTCAAGGAGCAGCTCACGTTTCTGCTCGTGGGACTCCTCTTCGTCCTCCTGTCGGCGGCAGTGGATCTCGGCGACGTATGGGCGCTGGGCGCGGGCGGGATCGTAACCGTGATCGTCCTCGTCGCCGTCGTCCGCCCGCTCTGCGTTCTCCTCTGCACCCGGGGCGCCGGCCTCAGCCGCCACGAGCAGGCGTTTCTGGCCTGGCTGGCTCCGCGCGGGATCGTCGCCTTCGCCGTCTCCTCGCTGTTCGCGGCGGAACTCGCGCACAGCGGGATGGAAGCGGAAGGCAGCCAGCTGCGGGCGATGGTCTTCCTCGTTATCGCCGTCACCGTCGTCGTCCTCGGCGGAACGGGCGGGCTCGTGGCGCGCCTGCTGGGCGTGCGGAAACCGTCCAACCACGGATTCGCCGTCGTCGGGGCCAACCCCGTCGGACGCGCCCTCGCCCGGACCCTGCGCGCCGCCCGGGGCGGGGATGCACCCATCGTTCTCATCGACACGAACCCGACGGAGGCGGGCGCGGCGGAGAGCGACGGCTTCCGCGTCGTGCTCGGCAACGCGAACGAGCCGCGCGCGCTGCTGAAGGCGGGGGTCGAATCGCGCCGCGCCCTCGTCGCCCTTACGCCGAACGAAGGCGTGAACCTGCTCATCGCCAAACGGGTCGAGGAAAGCTGCCCGGGCGTGAGCCGCATCGTCGCCATCGATCCGCTCACTCCCGGCGTCGTACCCGAGCAGGTCGACGAGAGCGGCGCCTCCGTGCTGTTCGGGCTCGGGCTCGACCACGAGCGCTGGGCGCACGAGTTCCGGCGGGACCGCGTGGAGATCGAACCTCTCCACTTCGGGGGGCTCGCCGGCCTGCGCATCTCGCAGATCGAGGCGCTGGCCGACCGCCGGTTTCCCGCCCTCGCCCTCGTGCATCGCCGCGGCAAGCGCGAACAGCCGGTGTCGAGCGGAACGACGCTGAAGCCCGGCGACGTGGTCTGGTTCGGCTGGCTGCGCGGGCAGGCGGAGCTCGTGGAGCCGCGGCTCGCCCGGGCCGGCTTCCGCCGCCCGGATGTCGAGCCGGGCGACGGCGGGGAGGCGGAGGAGGAAGACGCCTCCGGCACCGGTGGCACGCTTCCGGGCGAGAGGCCAGATTCGGGGCGATGAAGATTCATACCGCCCGTCGCACGCACGGCTTCACGGAATCCGTGATTCGGATGATGACCCGGCTCTCGAACGAGCACGGGGCCATCAACCTCTCGCAGGGCTTCCCCGACTTCGAGTCGCCCGACACGCTGAAGATCGGCGCCGCGCGCGCGATCTACGACGACGTGAACCAGTACGCGATCACGTGGGGCGCGAAACGGTACCGCGACGCGCTCGCCGCGAGCTACCGCGACTGGTACGGGCTCGACGTCGATCCGGAAGCGCACCTCACGATCACGTGCGGGGCGACCGAGGCGATGATGGCGGTGCTCCTCGCGGTCGTGGACCCGGGCGAGGAAGTCATCGTCTTCGAGCCCTTCTACGAGAACTACGGACCGGACACCACGCTCTGCGACGCGACCCCCGTGTTCGTGCCGCTGACCGCGGAGTGGCAGATCGACTTCGACCGCCTGCGGGCGGCGTTCAGTCACCGGACGCGCGCGATCATCGTGAACACGCCGAACAACCCCACGGGCCGCGTGTTCACCCGCGACGAACTCGAGAGGATCGCGATCCTGTGCCAGGAGTTCGACGCCTACGCGATCACCGACGAGGTGTACGAGCACATCCTCTACGATGGCGCGCGGCACATTCCGCTGGCGACGCTCCCCGGCATGCGGGATCGGACGATCACGATCAGCGCCGCCTCGAAGACGTTCGCGGTCACGGGCTGGCGCATGGGGACGATCGTGGCGCACCCGGAGTTGTCCGACGCCATCCGGAAGGTCCACGACTTCCTCACCGTGGGCGCCGCGGCGCCCCTGCAGGAAGGCGTGGCCACCGGCCTCGAGATGCTCCCGCCGTCCTACTATGAAGGGCTCGCGGACGTGTACGGCGCGAAACGGGACCTCTTCTATCCCGCGCTCGTCGAGGCCGGGTTCCGCTGCCGCAAGCCGGAGGGCGCGTACTACGTCCTCGCGGACTTCTCGGACCTCTCCGACCTTCCGGACGACGAATTCGCGTTCTGGCTCACGCGCACGGTCGGCGTGGCTCCCGTCCCCGGATCCAGCTTCTTCCACAACCCCGAGGATGGGCGCAAGCTCGTGCGGTTCGCCTTCTGCAAGACGGAGGCGTTGCTCGAACAGGCCGCCGAGCGGCTCGTGACGGTGAGGGCCCGGGTGTGAAGCTCCCCTCGGTCGAGCGGCTCGCGGCGGCCGCGTGGGTGACGGCGCGGCGGTTCCCCGTCGTCCTGACCTGCGCCGTCGTCGCCGCCATCGCCGCGATGCGGGCGATCAACGCAGAAACGGCGCTCGAGCTGCGCCTCGTCGCCACCGCCAGTCTCGGTCTGCCGCTGCTTACCGGGCTCACCCTGTTCGCGGAGCGCTGGAACCTCCCGCTGCCGCGGCACTGGGCGCTGCGCGGACTCGGCCTGGCCGTGCTCGCCCTCTACTACTGGCAGTGGCCGAACTGGGGTGAGAACATCGCCGGTCTCCGCCATTCTCATCTGACCGCGACCCTGCATCTGCTCGTCGCCTTCATCGCCTACCTCGGCGTCCGCGAGCCCAACGGTTTCTGGCACTTCAACCGTACGCTCTTCTTCCGCTTCGGCCTCGGGGCGATCTACACGGGCGTCCTCTTCGGCGGACTCTCCATCGCCCTGTTCGGCATCGAGAATCTCTTCAACATCGACATCGCCGATGAGAACTACGGCCGGCTCTTCTTCTTCCTCGGCTTCGTCTTCCAGACGTGGTTCGTGCTCGCGGGCGTGCCGGACGATTTCGAGCAACTGGAACGCCGCGGCGACTATCCGGCGGGCCTGCGCGTGTTCGCCCAGTACGTGCTCCTCCCGCTCGTCGCCGTATACCTGATCATCCTCACCGCCTACCTCGGACGCGTCGTGATCACGACGACGTGGCCCAGCGGGTGGATCGGCCTCCTCGTCTCCGCCCTCGCCGCCTTCGGCATCCTGTCGCTCCTCCTCGTGCATCCCCGGCGCGGACGGGAAGACCACGCCTGGATCGACACGTATGCCCGCATCTTCTGGATTCTCATCATCCCGTCCATCGTGATGCTCCTGCTCGCCATCGGGCAGCGCATCGAACAGTACGGGATCACCGAGCGCCGGTATCTCCTGCTCCTTCTCGGGGTCTGGCTTGCGGGCGCCGCCGTCTTCTACACAGTGACGCGGTCGCGCGAGATCAAGGGGATTCCCCTGACGCTGGTCGTCATCGGCGCCGTCACCTTCGTCGGCCCCTGGTCCGCCTACGCCGTAGCCGAACGGAGCCAGGTGGGCCGGCTCGATGACCTGCTTGCGACGCACGGAGTCCTGGCGGATGGCCGCATCTCACCGGCTGCGGCCGAGATCCCGCCCGAGGACTGGCAGCAGATCAACGACGTCCTGCTCTACCTGATTTCGTGGCACGGGACCTCCGCCATCGATGAGTGGTTCGAGGGCGGCGTGGCGGCGGTGGATACCGTCGGCGACGGAATGTCGGCTTCGCCGAGGATTGCGGAAGCCGGACGCCGGGCAACGCTCATCGCGGACCACTTCGGGCTCGCGCCCTCCGAGGGGCTGCTCGCGGATCCCTTCGGGTACGTCGACATCTCGGCGCCGGGGGGGCGGAACGCCGCCATCGCCGTGTCGGGCTTCGACGAGGCCGTGTTCGAGCGGAACCTCCTCGGGGGGCGCTACCCGTTCGAGGGCGACTCCCTCACCTTCGAGGCCGACGCGGACAGCCTCGGCACGACGATCCGGCTCGGCGGGGACGCACTGGCCACGGTGTCCTTCGCCGAACTCGTTGCGCGCGCCGGGCGCTCCGGGACGACGACGGCGCCCGGAAGGGTACAACTGCCGCCGGACTCCCTGAGACTCGACGTCTCCCGGGCCGGCGTGACGGCTCGCATCCAGGTCACGCTGCTGCGGCTCCGCGACAGCGACGGGGCGCTCCGGCCGACCCGCGTGACCGGCACGCTGCTCCTCGGGCCCGCCGAGCCCCCCCCACCGTAGCCATGGGCCGCCGGCGGCGGCGGACAACCTTTCGGATCCGGACCCGGTCCTGGCAGCCCGTGGCAAGAGCCCTGCGTTCGAGCGGCGCTGACGCGGGGTTTTACCATGGGCTGCCAGGGGTTGGAACCTGACCCCGCGCTTGAGCGTACGTTAGAAGATCGCGGACACTCGACCTTCCCCCCTGGAGCCGACGTGATGTTCATTCGAAGAGTCGCCGCCGCCTTCACCCTCTGGGCCGCTGCCATCTGTGTCTGGGCCGCCCTTTCCCACCTCACGAGCATGCCCGGGCCGGCGAAGGCGAGTACGGCGACTCTGGAGGGGATCGCGGAGTTCGTCGAACGGGCGGATCCGCCGGGCTCGCTCCGCGCCCCCGGATTCGCCGCCGAGCAGTTGCGCCGGACCGCACACACGGCCGGGCGGATCAACGGAGGCATCGAGCGCGCCATCGGGGCGTGGCTGGACCGCCTCGGACACGAGCCCGCCCACGGCCGGCACGTGCGCGTCGGGTCCGCAGTACGGGTCGCCGAACGGGACGCCGAAGCCGTCATCGACAACGGCCATATCACGATCCGGGTGGACGCGAGATCCAATGTGGCCGGTGCGCGGGTCGCGCGCGTGGAGGGGCTCGACGCGATGCGCCTCGTCGCTCGAAGTCCGTCGTCGGGGCAACCCGGGGGACTCTGGATCGACCGGTCTGTGGAGGCACCGGCCGGATCGTCCGCTGGAGACGTCAGACTGCGCGCCGCGCGACACGGGGAGACGTTTTCCCTCAAGGCCGCTGGCGCGGGATCTGCGCTGGATGAAGCGGAGGTCCGGTTGGACGTCGATGCCAACCTCGACCGGGAGAAGATCAAGGAGCGGCTCGAGAAGCTGCTCGATCTGCTCGAGGATCTGCAGAAGTTCGAGGGCGGCCGCTAGCCGGCTGACGCCCTTCCGGCCCACCGCACGGGCTGCTCAACTCCCCCGGCTGTATTCCGTGCGACCGCCGATGATCGTGTAGTCCACCACGGTCTCCAGGATCTCGTCCGCGGGAATCGTGAGGATGTCCCGGGACAGGACGGTGATGTCCGCCAGCTTCCCGACTTCCAGCGTCCCCTTGAGGTCTTCCTCGAACGCGGCGTACGCGTTGGCCCACGTATAGGAACGCAGCGCCTCCTCGCGCGTCATCGCCTGCTCCTCGAAGAAGGTCTCGCCACCCTCGATCACGCGGGTGACGGTACAGTGGAAGCTCGCCAGGGGGTCCGCGTCCTCGACCGGGACATCCGTACCGTTCGTCACGACGACGCCGGCCCGCATGAAGTCCCGCCACACGTAGGCGCCCGAGCGCGCCCGGCCCGGCCCGAGCCGGAGGATGATCCAGGGACCGTCGGAGCAGGCGTGGACGCCCTGCATGGAAGCGATGACCCCCAGCTCGGCAAAGCGCGGAATATCCGCCGGATTGACGTGCTGCGCGTGCTCGATCCGCCAGCGCAGGTCACTCATCTCCGCGTGGTCGGCAAAGGTGCGCCCGTACAGGTCGAGCACCTCGCGGTTCGCGCGGTCGCCGATCGCATGCGTATTGACCTGGTAGCCCCGCTCGATCGCGAGTCGCGCGATGCGCTCGATCTCCTCCGGCGGCGTCGTCGGCAGTCCGATGGAGGCCGGCATGTCCGAGTAGGGCTCGAGCAGCCAGGCGCCATGCGATCCGAGCGCCCCATCCGCGACTTGCTTGATCGACCGCACGGTGAGCCGATCATCCCCATAGCCCACCATGTAGTAGTCGTCCAGTCGCCCCTCGAGCGTCTCCATCCCGCCCTGCAGCATCACGTAGAGCCGCACGGGCAGCGCGCCCTCGTCCGCGAGCGTCCTGAGCAGGTCCACCGTCCCGAAGCCGGAACCCGCGTCCTGAAAGCTCGTGACTCCCTTCCTAAGCAGCTCCTCGTTCGCGAGCCGCACCTGCTCGCGGGCCCGCGCCTCGCGCTCGGCCTCGGAGCGGTTCGCCTCCTCCTCGGCAAACGCCGCCCGCGCCAGGCGCTGCGCGGTCTCTCTCAGCACGCCAGTGGGTTGCCCCTCCGCGTCATGGACGATCTCGCCGCCCGGGGGGTTGGGCGTGTCGGCGTCGATCCCGGCCAACTCGAGCGCCCTCGCGTTCACGAACGAAGCGTGCCCGCTCGCATGCGTCAGAATGACCGGATTGGCGGGGCTCACCGCGCTGAGGCCGTCGTGGACCGGCTGCCCCTCGACCATCGGATCCGGCGGCTCGCTCCACTTCTCCTGGTGCCATCCCCTGCCGCTGATCCAGGCGCCCGGTTCCGCGCCCGCCGCCGCCTCTCCCACCAGGCTGACGATGTCATCCCAGCTGTCGGCGGTCGTCAGGTCGAGGATCATGCGCGCGTTCCCCAGACCCATGAAGTGACCATGGCCTTCTATGAACCCCGGGATCGCGAGTCGACCCTCGAGGTCGATCACTTCGGTGCCCTCCCCGATCCATCCGGATACGTCGTCGTCCGCCCCAAGGGCGACGATGCGCCCATCCCTGGACGCGAGCGCGCTCACCACCTCCCCGCCCTCGCCCGCCAGGGTGGCGATCTTCCCGTTGCTAAGGACGAGTTGGGCCACCCCCACCGGTGGATCCGCGGCCGCCGCGCCACCCGTTTCCGCCGAATCCCCGGCGTCGGTCGCGCAGGCCGCAAGGGCCAGAAGAAGAAACGGTGGAACGAAAAGGGACGGAGCTTCGCGATGTCGAGTCATGGTGCCCTGGCCTCGCTGTGTGCGGTTCGGGTCATCATAGCGGCGCGTCATCGACGGCGCACAGGACTCGCCGGGGGTCGCCTTCCCGGCTATCCCACCCTGGCTCGGGCGGGTACGTTTTGGTGGAGTCCGCCGGGCTCCCGGGTGCTCCCGGATCTCCACAAACGAGGTGAGAGCAGGCCGACGCGATGGGGAGAGGACGCACCGTTCGAAGGTGGGGAGCCAGCCTCGCGCTGGGTCTCGTCTGCGCCCTTCCGGCCGAAGCCGAGGCCCAGATCGGCATCCTCGCGGGCTACAATCGCGATACGCTCGCCGAGTTCCTGCCCGAGAACGGGTTCGATCTCACGGACATCACCGATGGGTATCACGTCGGGGTGTTCCTGAACCTGAATCTCGCGACCTTCTCCGTCCGACCGGCCCTCATCTACCATCGCATGCCGGAACTCGTCGCGATGGCCGGGGACGAACGGGTCCGGTTCGATATCGACATGTTGGAAATTCCGCTCGACTTCCGCCTTCGCCTCCCCCTGCCGGCCGTTCAGCCCTACGTGCTTGGCGGCCCCGTCCTCACCTTCCCGTCCAGCACGTTTTCGGGCGTGGACGATCTCCTTACGGCACGCCCGGTCCGCGCGGAATTCGGCGTCGGCCTCGAACTTGATGTCGGTTTCAGGCTCTGGCCCGAGGTGCGCTACGGTTTCGGGATCGGTTCGCTGATGGAGTCCGATGTCGCCATCGGGTCGCAGGTACTCCGCGGCGATGGAGAGCCGCGGCACGACGCCCTGACACTCCGACTCGGCATCAGCTTCTAGCGGCGGACAGGATCGCGGATCGCGGGACCCACGCGCCTGCCGGACTTGACCCCTTGATCGTACGTTCGCCATTATGGCCCCGAAAACCGAATAAACGCCGAAATACATCGAACGGGAGGCAATGGTCGGGGTTACGGAGCCGCGACGCTCGATCCGGGGCCGCGGAAGCGCGCACAACCCGTCGAACCGCTTCCTTCCTCTCGAGGTCGAGCGGGAAGCCTGGACGCTCGCGTCCGATCCGGATCCGGGGACGGAGATTCTCGAGGACCGGTCCCGCTCGATCATCTCGTACAACCACAGCCCCGACCTCGGTTTCGACGCCAGCCTGAACCCCTACCGCGGGTGCGAGACCGGGTGTTCCTACTGCTACGCGCGACCCACGCACGAGTACCTCGGGCTCTCCGCGGGACTCGACTTCGAGAGCCGGATTCTGGCGAAGCCGGAAGCCCCGGCGCTGCTCAGAAGCGAACTGGCCTCGCCCCGCTGGAAGCCGCAGGTGCTCGTGCTGAGCGGAGTGACGGACCCGTATCAGCCGGTGGAGCGCCGCCTCGGGATCACGCGCCGCTGCCTCGAGGTGCTGGCCGAAGCCCGGAACCCGGTCGGCATCGTGACCAAGCACCACCGGGTGACGCGGGACCTCGACCTGCTGGGTGAACTCGCGCGCTACGACGCCGTGCGGGTCCAGCTCTCCATCACGACGCTGGACCGCTCGCTGCAGCGAAAGATGGAGCCGCGAGCCTCGACCCCCGAGCGGCGGCTAGACGCCATCGCGCGGCTGGCGGATGCGGGCATCCCGGTGGGCGTGAACGTGGCGCCCGTGATTCCCGGACTCACGGACCATGAGATCCCGGCCATCCTGGAGGCGGCGGCGAAGGCGGGGGCGGGGCGGGCGACCTACATCATGCTTCGCCTTCCGTTCGGGGTCGCGGCCCTGTTCGAGGATTGGCTGCGACGCAACTGCCCGGACCGGGCGCAGAAGGTGCTCAACCGCATGCGGGCGCTGAGAGGCGGGAGCCTCTATGCGTCGACCTTCGGTGAACGGATGCGGGGTCGCGGCCCGTTCGCCGAACAGGTCGAGCGGCTCTTCTCACTCGCGCGTGCGAAGCACGGGATCGAGCCGCGCGACTACGACCTGTCGGCCGAACACTTCCGGCCGCCGAGGGTCGGGCCCCAACTGGGCCTGTTCGACATGTACGGCGGCAACGGCGGCGCTAGCCGTCCAGGCCGCGCCGCCACCTGAACGGACGCTCGTCCTCCAACTCGACGGTGAGCGTCTGCTCCGCGCCGTCGCGGACGATGCGGAGCGACACCTCTCCCGCCTCGAGATCCGCGAGTGCCCGGCGCAGGTCGCCGGGGTCGTCGACGTCCTCGTCGCCAAGCCCGACGATCACGTCGCCCGCCCGCAGGCCGCCATCCGCCGCGGGCGTGTCCTCATGCACGGAGGTTACGAGGACGCCGCCCTCCACGCCGAAGTACTCCGCGAGCTGGTCGCCGAGGCTCTGCGTGCTCGCGCCGAGCCGCGGCCGCCCAGAAAGGTAGAAGACGCGATTCGCTCCATCGGCGGCGCGTTCCTGAGCCTCCCGGACCCGCACCTCCAGTTCGCGCGCCCGCTCGGCGAGCTGCGCGGCGCGCACGCCTTCCCGCGAAGCTTCAGCCACGCGGCGCGACAGGTCGATCTGCGGGGACATGAACGTCAAGCCGCCGGTTCCCGAGAAGAAGCCCCTGCGCTCGGCGAGTTCGACGGTCACGTCGCGTTCGGCCCCGTCGCGCAGCACGGTGAGATCCACGACGCGTCCGGGCGGGGTCTCGCTCAGAAGCCGCCGAAGTCCCGCCACGCTCTCGACGCGCTCGCCGTACCAGGCCACGACCACGTCCCCCTCCTCGATGCCGGCCTCCGACGCCGGTTCGCCGTCCATGACGCCGTCGATGTAGACACCGTGCGGGCGCGACATCCCTAGTTCCGAGGCGCGCTCGCCGTCGACATCGAGGATCTGCACGCCGAGGTATCCGCCACCCCCTGAAAAGGCCACGCGGACCTGTTCGCGCCGCTCGTCCTCACCCTCCTCCTGGGCCGTGGCCGGCGCCGGAACCGCGCCAAGCCCGGCCACCAGCGCCGCCGCAAGCCCTACGGCGAGCGAATCTCTCCAGTTCTTCATGTATCCTCCCTCGGGACCCATCCCCCGGATCGGTGAACTACAGCCTCATTCGGCCTTCGTTTCCTGAAGGGTCCGACACTCCGGGGAGGGCCGTCGGTTGCCCGACTCCAGCAGCCCGCGGCCGGAACCGGGCTGCGGTCCGGGCTAGCGGTCCGGGGCGAAGAAGAGGGGGATGCCCCCCTCGGTCGGAGCGATGACCATGTTGTTGCTCCCCTCGCCGATCCGCCCGAGCATCTCCAGGTAGCGCCAGTACAGGTAGCGCTGGCCCGAAATGCCGGCGAGGCTCTCCGCGATGATGTCCTGCGCATCCCGGATCCCCTCGGCCTCCGCGCGCTGCTGGTTCGCCTGCTCGACGACGACCTGGGTCTGGTACTCCTCGGACTGTACTTGCTGCTCGCGCGACAGCTTTGCCTCGATCGCCTCGCGAATCGTCTCCGGCGGCACAACCTCCCGCACGAAGAAATCGGTGATCTCGAGGCCGCGCGGATTGAGGCGGTCCGTCATGAGGGCCTCGATGCGGCCGGAGATGCCCGTCCGGTTGGTGGAGAGGATGTCCGAAGCCTCGATCTCCGCGATCGCGTCCCGGATGGCGGAGCGATACGTATTGTAGACGAACGAGGCGACGGCATTCTCGTTCCCGACCGTGAGGTAGAGGTGCACGGCGCTGTCCGGGTTGATTCGGTAGCGATAGGCCGCGTCGACGGCGATCTGGAGCTGGTCCGACGTGAGAGCGTCCAGGCGCTCCGCCTGTCCGCCGAGCGGGTACTGGACTTCACGCAGCGGATAGTTCGTCCACGAGCGCAGTACGCTGTGGTACAGCCCCTGCGTGTAGGGGCGGGGCGCCACGGCGCCGGTGACCGGGTTCCGCTTGACGGCCACTTCGTACTCGTCGACGCGGTTGAAGCCGAACACGAACAGGATGAGTACGAAGAGGATCCCGGCGACGGCGGCTACCGAGCCGATGCGAAGCGATTTCACTGACTGGGCCATTCTCGTCCTCCCAAAACCGAAGACAGTGCCCGCGGACGGTGAGGCCGCGCGGACGGTGTTTGCTTGCGTTCACCGCAAGATAAGCGCGCGGTCGCGCCCGTCCCACCTCGCGGCGCGACCGCACGGTCTGGTACACCCCTCGCGGGAGGATCATTCGTGCTTCGACGGGCAGTGTTGACTCGGTATGACGGAGTTTATATAGTAAGTATATCCTTCCTTATATAGCGTGCCTGGACGGCCCCATGAGCCTCGAACACATCCTTCTCGGCCTGCTGCAACAGCCCGCGAGCGGGTACGACCTCAAGGACGCCTTCAACGAGACCGTCGCGCACTTCTGGTCGGCCGAACTCAGCCAGATCTACCCCACCCTCAAGCGTCTCGAAGAACGGGAGCTGCTCCGAAGCCGGCTCGAACCGTCCCCGAAGGGGCCGGACCGCCGCGTCTACACGTTGACCGGGGAGGGACGGGCGGAACTGCGCCGCTGGGTGCGCGGCGGACCGGTGGTCGGCGCGGAGCGGTTCGCCTACCTCGCGCAGCTCTACTTCATGAGCGCGGCCGACGACCTCCGCGAGACGCGCGCCTTCATGATGGACCTGCGCGACCACCTGGCGAGCCGGCTCGCGGAGCTGCGGACGATCGAAGGGAAGATCTTCGCTGTCCACGGCGACCAGCCGGACCGCTACAGCGACGACGGGTTTCACCGCTTCGCGACGCTGCGCATGGGCATCGATTCCATCGGTGCGAAGGTGACCTGGTGCGACCTGACGCTGGCGGCGATCGACCGGCGGCTCGCCCCCAGCGAACCGGCGCCATGATCTCCCCGCTCGACGCGCTCCTCCGGATACACGTGGCGGCCGGCTTCGTCGGCCTCGTGGCGTTCTGGATTCCGGTGTTCGCGCGCAAGGGCGGCCGGGCGCACGTGCGGGCCGGGCTCGTCTACACCTGGTGCGCCTACGTCGTGACGCTGTCGGCAGTCGTGCTGGCGGCGGGACGGTTCGCGTCCCAACTGAGTCAGGGGATCGGCGTGGCGGAGCGGCCCGACCTCTACGGCCTCCCGCTGTTTCTCGGCTACCTGGGCGTGACGACGTTCGCGGCGGTGCGCCAGGCGATGCGGGTCGTGGCCACGAGACGGGTGCCGGAAACGCTGCGGACGCCGTTCCACGAAGCCCTCGCCTGGGCCTCGATCGCGGGGAGCGTCACCGTCATCGCGTTCGCGCTGGGGCTGTGGTCCAGCGTCTCGCCGATCCTGCTGGGGTTGAGTCCGATCGGTTTGCTGACGGGCTCGCGTATGCTGCGGCTCATGCGCAACCCCGGGCTCGAACGGATGGGCTGGTTTTACAGCCACATGGCGTCGATGCTGGCGGGTGGCATCGCGTTCCACACTGCGTTCGCCGTCTTCGGCGCGCCGCGCCTGTGGGACTACGAGATCGCGGGGCCGCTGGCCCTCGTGCCGTGGCTGCTCCCAACGGCGATCGGCGTCCCGGCGATCGTCATCTGGACCCGGCGCTACCGGCGGAAGTTCAGGCCCGCCGCACGCCGCGCGGCTCCGCGCTAGAGTCCGCTAGTTTCCGCGGGCGCCGCCGTCGAAGGCGCGGCTGTCGGAGGCGCCCCAGCGGAGTCCGGTGTCCCAGTCGATGTAGATGCCCATCGCCTGCCCCTGCCCCCCGCGGGTCCGCGTCGCGTGCCCCATGCCTTCGTAGAGGCGCTTGGTGTCGGGCGAGAAGCCCCACTCCTCGAACGAGGTCACGTCGGGAAGCCATTGGTGGTGAATGCGAGGCGACTCGATGGCCCGACCGAACTGCGACCCGGTCATCCCGTGGTCGATGACGTTCAGTACCACCTGCAGCGTGGTGTTGATGATCGTCCGTCCCCCGGGGCTCCCGATCGCGAGCACCGGCCGGCCGTCACGCGCGACGATCGTCGGCGTCATGCTGGACAGCGGCTGCTTCTCGGGCGCTACGAGATTGGGCGGCGTCCCGATCGTGCCGCGTGAATTGGTGCGGCCCGGGACCGCGTTGAAGTCGCCGAGTTCGTTGTTCAGCAGAAAACCCGCGCCGGGGACGACGATGCTGGACCCGTAGCCGAACTCGAGCGTGTACGTGACCGCGACCGCGTTCCCCTCAGCGTCCACCACGGAGTAGTGGGTCGTCTCCTCGCTCGCCTGGAGGAAGGCCCCGTTGAAGGCCGCCGAATCGCTCCTGGAAGCCCTCTCCATGTCGATGCCGGCGCGCAGGCGACCGGCGTATTCCTTGGAGGTCAGACGGTCGATCGGCATGTCGGAATTGAACTTCGGGTCCCCGAGATGGAGCGCCCTGTCCGCGTAGGAGCGCCGCATCGATTCCGTGAGCAGGTGCAGGTAGAGCGCCGAGTTGTGTCCGATATCCGCCAGGTCGTACCCCTCGAGGATGTTGAGCATCTCCACGAGTCCGGTCCCGCCGGAACTGGGCGGCGGCATCGAGTAGACGTCGTAGCCCCGGTACGTGCCGTGGATCGGCGTCAGCTCGTCCGCCTCGTAGCGCGCCAGGTCCTCCTCCGTGATCAGCCCGCCGTGCTCGGCCATGAAATCGGCGAGCAGCTTCGCCGTCGTGCCGCGGTAGAAGCCGTCGTGCCCGTCGCTCTGGATGCGGCGCAGCGTCTCGGCGAGGTCCGGCTGTCGGAAGGTCTCCCCCGGCTCGTACATGCGGACGCCGTCCTTGAGGAACGCCGCGCGGGTCGCGTCATAGAGCGGTCCGGCCCGGCCAGGCAGGGAGCGGAGCCAGTTCTGCATCGCCCACGTGGAGGGCATGCCGTCCTCGGCCAGCCGGATCGCGGGCTCGAGGAGATCCGCCCAGGGCAGTCGACCCAGACGCTGGTGTGCCTTCCACATCCCGGCTACGGTGCCGGGCACGCCGACGGCGAGCAGGCCGATGTGGTTGGAGTTGTCCCGGACTTCGCCGTCCTGGCCCAGGTACATGCGCTCCGTCGCCGCGAGCGCTGCCTTCTCGCGGAAGTTGAACGTCGTCACTTCCCCGTCCGCCCCGTGATACACGAGGAACCCGCCGCCGCCTACGTTGCCGGCCGAGGGCAGGGTCACAGCGAGGGCAAAGGCCGTGGCGACGGCGGCATCGACCGCATTACCGCCCCTGTCGAGGATCTCCTGGCCCGCTTCCGAGCCGAGGTAGTGGCTGCTCACGACCATGCCGCCACGCGAGGGCGCCGCCATGCGGCCCGACTGGGCCGCGAGCGGCGCCAGGGCGACCATCGCGCCGGACACGCACAGGGCGAGGGTGCGGACGGCGAACGCGAACGCGTGCTTCCTGGGCATTATCGCGTGCTTCCCGGGCATCTAGGGGCCTCCTCTACGGGTTTCGCGGGCGATGTCGAGCCATCGCGCGCAATGTCGGGCGACCGCGCGCGGCCGGAAAGAGCGGGCGATCAATTCGAACGCGGCACGAGCGCGACCGCGCGCAGGGGAGCGCCCGATCCGCCCGAGATCTTCATCGGGAGGGCGATGACGGTCGCGCCACGGGCAGGCAGGCGGTCGAGGTTGGTGAGATTCTCGAGACCCGGCGCATTCGCCGCGGCGACGATCTGATGTACGACGAAATCGGTCGAGGGCCCGTAGTCGATGGAAGCCACGTCGGCTCCGAGGGCCGCGGCCCCTCGCTCCTCGACGAGGAGGCGCGCGGCGGCCTCGCCGTAGCTCGGGAAGTGGAGTTGCGAAGCATCGCCGGGCGTGTCGTCGCCGAGGTACGAGAGGGCGTCCGGCCAGCGCGCGCTCCATCCAGTGCGAAGGAGGATGAGGCTCCCCGGCTCGATCGGACCGTGCTCCGCCTCGTGCGCTTCCACATCGGCCACGGTCAGCCGGTAGTCGGCGTTCTCCGCCGCCTGGGCGGTCACGTCGATCACGACCGCCGGGCCGATGAGCCGCCCGAGCGGGATCGCCGCGACGTCGGGCCCTCCCTCGAGGAAATGGATGGGGGCATCGATGTGGGTGCCGCCGTGTTCGGCCGTCGCCAGGGAGTAGGCGGAGTAGAAGTAGCCGCCCTCGGTCTCGCCGAAGGCCAGTTCCCGCAGCGCGAACCCGGCGGTGTCCGTCGGCCAGTAGACCGTCTCATCGCCGAAGGCGTGGCTGAGGTCGACGAGGTCGTAGCCCGCCAGGTCGAGCGGTCCCGGAGCTTCGCCGCCCGCGCCCTCCGAGACGGCCGGCGTGTCGCCGGGCGTCTCCACCCACACCGAACAGGCCACCGCCGCGCACCCGACGAGGACGGCGACCGCAGCGCCCGAAGGCTTCGAAATCGCCATGCTATGCCTCCCTTCCCTCCTGAGCCGTACCGGGCGCGGTCCCGTGGTCCGTACGGGGGGTCGCCCGGGCCCTGAAAGTGGCGACTCGCGGTTGGCGAAGCGAGATTCGCTCATGCGCAGGATCACTCGGGGTCTCCTCGTCGTATTCCTGGCCTCGCTCGGGTATGGGGCCCTGCCGATCTTCGCCAAGCTCGCGCTCGCGGAGGGCGTCGAAGTGCTGCCGCTGCTGGCCTGGCGCTTCCTGCTCGGGAGCGGGTTGCTGTGGATCTTCGTGGTCGCCACCGGGCGGCCCCGGCCCCCGCGCGGACGACGGACCGGCCTCGTCCTTCTCGGTCTGCTGTACGCACTCAACTCCGTGTGCTACATGCTCGGGCTCGACCGCCTGCCGGCCTCGGTCGCGACGCTCGTCCTGTTCAGCTATCCGGCGATGACCGTGCTCCTGGCACGGCTCTGGGTCGGCGAACGGCTGACCCCGCGCCGCATCGCCGCCCTGGCGCTCACGACCGCCGGTTGCGCGCTGACCGTCGGCACGGGCCTGGGAGGGGGCGACCCGCTGGGCGTGGGACTCGTCTTGCTCGCCGTCGTGTTCCTCGCGTCGTGGATCGTGCGGAGCCACGGCGTCTTCGCCGGGCTGCCTCCCATCTCCGCGACGGCCACGGCGCTGACGGCCACCGCCATCGCCATCTCGGCAGCGGGGCTGGCCACGGGGGGCATCGGCGTACCGCTCGCGCCCGCCCCGCTGCTCCTCCTGGGCGCGATCGGCCTCTTCTCGACCGCCATCCCGATCACGGCGTTCCTCATCGGGATCCAGTGGATCGGCCCGGGCCGCGCGGCGACCGCCGCCACCATGGAGCCCGCCGTGACGCTCGCGCTCGCCGCCGCCGTGCTCGGCGACCGCCTCTCGGCCGGACAGTGGCTCGGCGCCACGCTCATCCTCGCCGGCGTCATTTCGCTTCGGCTGGAACGGCTCCAACCTTCCGGGCGCAGGGCGCGTCTCAAGATCGAAACGGGAACGCGGACCAGGACGTGATCGAACCGAACGGCAAACTCCGGGAGCACGGGCCGGGCGCGCGGGTGGAGGGACAGCTCTCCGCCGGCGTCGAGGCGGACGTGCGGGCGGCGACGTTCGGGGATGCCGATGCGTTCGAGCGCATCTACCGCGCCCACGTGTCGCGGGTCTACGGGCTCGCGTGCCGAATGGCCGGGAGCGAACGAGCGGACGAACTCACGCAGGATGTCTTCGTCCGGGCGTGGCAAAAGCTCGGGACGTTCCGCGGCGAATCGGCCTTCAGTTCATGGCTGTACCGCTTGGCGGTGAACCTCATGTGCAGCCGGCTGCGAGCGCTGAAGCTGCAACGGGAACGGGAGATGGCGAACGAGATTCCGCTGGCGGCGGCCCGGGCGCGGCGGGACAGCATCGAGATCCGCCTCGACTTCGAGGTCGCGCTCGAGCGACTCCCGGATGGGGCGCGCGAGGTCTTCGTCCTGCACGACGTCGAGGGCTACAAGCACCGCGAGATCGCCGAGCAGTTGGACATCACGGCCGGCACGTCCAAGTCCCAGCTGCACCGGGCACGGATGATCCTGAGACGACACCTGGAGAGGTAGTTGAGCCGATGACAGATCGAGACCAGCGGAAGGATCGCTTTCGGGACCGTCTTTCGGAGTACCTCGACGGCAACCTCGGCGTCGAGGAGGAGGTTCTGATCGAACGGCACCTGGAGGGGTGCGAGGACTCCGCCCGGACGCTCGCCGAACTCGAGGCCGTGGTGGACCGGGCCGCGAGCCTCGGGCCGCGCGAACCGGCAGAGGATCTGTGGCCCGGCATCGCGGCGCGGATCGGTGCCCGGCCCGCCGGGCTCGCGGGCGTGGCGCCCGAAGCCTCCGACGCGCCGATCCGGCGCAGGCCGCCCGCCGGCCTCATGGCGCGTTTCGCGCCGCAACTCGCGGCCGGCATCGCGCTGGCGTGGCTCTCCGGGGCCCTCGTGTGGACGGCCGTGGCGCGGGACAACGTTGACGGAAATCCCGGCACGGTGAGCGCGCTCCCGGGAATCGGGGCTCCGTCGCTCCTGCCGCCGGCCGTGCGAAACACCTCGACGCTGGACGACGGAGGATCGAGCGCCGAGGAATACGCCCGCCTCATCGCCGAACTCGAGCGCGTGCTGTTCGATTCGGAGCGGCCGCTGCCACCGGAGACCGTGGCGCGCATCCGCCGCGCACTCGTGACGATCGACCGGGCCATCGAGGACGCGCGCGCGGCGCTGCTCGAACTGCCCGATGACCCCTACATCCAACAACACATGGAGAACACGATGCGACGCAAGTCGGATTTCCTTGTCCAGGCCGTACAACTCGCGGCGACGGACTGATGGCCCCGGCGACGTTGGCCCTGGCCTTCTTCGTAGCGACGAACCCCGGCGCGCGCGACACCACGTTCATCGTTCCCGAGGGCGCGCGCATCGAGATCGAACACCGCGAGGGAGATATCCGCGTGATGGGCGCGGCCAGCCGCGAGGCGCGGGTCGTGCTCGACGACGATGACGGCCGGGTTCTCGTGCAGTCCTCCGGCGGCGCGATTCGGCTCGGCTCGAGCCCGAGCGGCGACGGCGCGGACCTCCTGGTGTGGCTTCCCGAGGATGTCGACGTGAGCGTGGTCGGGCACGAGGGCGACGTTACGGTCGCCGGCATCGTCCGCGGCGCGGTGACCGTGAGAACAGCCGATGGAGATGTGGAGATCGACGGCGCCGCCAGCGTCAGCGTCGCCACGCTGGACGGCTCCGTGACGGCGTCGAACACGGGATCCGCGACGGTCAGCGTGACGGACGGCGACGTGTGGCTCGATCAGGTGGCGGGAGGCATGAGCATCAGCGGCATCGACGCGGACATCATCGTCACGAACGCCGACACGCGCGCCATCTCCGTCGCCACGGTGGACGGCGACGTCTGGTACGACGGCGCCCTTCACGGCGACGGCAGCTACTCGCTCAGCACCCACGACGGCGATGTGACGTTCGCCGTCCCCGAGAACGCCGGCGCGCGCATCTCCGTGTCCACCTTCGACGGAGAACTCGACCCCTCCTTCCCCGTCCAGTTCCAGGGAGGCAGCGTGCGGGGAGGAGAGTTTACGGTCGGCGACGGCTCGGCCGCCGTGACGCTGAAATCGTTCGACGGGGACATCCTCCTCGTCCGGCCGGGAGAACGCACCCCCGACCTCGATGGCCAGGAACCCACGAGATAGCCAGTACCCACGAGACGGCCAGTACCCACGAGACGGCCAGTACCCACGAGACAGCTACGAACCCCACGAGAACGGGAGCAGCATGATGCGGAATACAGCGCGAGGATTCGCCGCGGCGGCGGCATGGCTGGTGTGCCTGGGGGCGGCGGAGGCGCGGGCCCAGGACTTCGAATGGCAGGGGTCCGTGGTTCGCGGAGACGCGGTCACGATCCGGGGCGTGAACGGCTCCGTCACGGCGAGCGCGGCGAGCGGCAGCGAGGTCCGGGTGCGGGCCAGGAAGCAGTGGGACGACGACGACCCGGATTCGGTCCGCATCGAGGTCGTCGAGGATTCGCGCGGCGTCCTCATCTGCGCCGTCTACCCGACGAGGCGCGGGCGCGACCCGAACCGGTGCGGCCGGGGCGACGACTACCGCATGAGCGTCAACAACAACGACGTGCAGGTGCACTTCACGGTCGAGGTTCCAGCGGGCGTCGAACTCGAGGCCCGAACGGTAAACGGGGAGATCGAGGCGCGGGGGATCGCCGATGACGTGGAGGCGCGGACCGTGAACGGCGGGATCGCGGTGGAAGGCAGCGGCCCGGTGTCCGCGGAGACCGTCAACGGGGAGATCGAGGCGCGGCTCGGCGGCGAAGTCTCCGATGACCTTCGTTTCAAGACGGTGAACGGAGGCATCCGGCTCGTGCTCCCGAGCGGCACCGATGCCGATGTCGAAATCCGGACGGTCAACGGCGCCATCGACACGGATTTTCCCCTCACCATCCGCGGGCGGTGGGGACCCAAGTCCGCATCCGGCGAGATCGGCGGCGGCGGACCGGAAATCGAGGTGAGCACCGTGAACGGCAGCATTGCCCTCGTCCGCGGCGGCTGACACTCGGGCAGGCACCCGGCGCAACCTCGGGCCGGGATCAGCCGAGGGTTGGGGCGAACGTCGGGCCGCGGCGCGCCTTCGTGGCCTGCTCGTAGGCGTAGGCGATCCGCAGAAGCGTGGGTTCCGTCCACGCGGGGCCGAAGAAGGAGACTCCTGTCGGTAGCCCACGCACGAACCCCATCGGCACGGTGATGTCCGGGTAACCGGCGATCGCGGCGGGCGCGGCCGACGATCCGCCATCGAGCCGGTCGCCCTTGATGTGGTCGGTCGGCCACGGCAGGTCGCGCGTCGGCGCGACGATCGCATCCAGATCGTGCTCCCGCGCCAGGCGGTCGATCCCATCCTCCCGGTTCGCACGCTGGATGGTGGCGACGGCATTCAGGTATTCGGGGTCCGTGAGCGGGCCCCTCGCCTGGGACGCGATCAAACGTTCCTGGCCGAAATGCGGCATCTCCAGGTCGGCGTTCCGCTCGTTGAACTCGATGACCTCGGCGAGGCTCCTCACCGGGGCGTCCGGACCCAGCCCGGCGAGATAGGCGTTGAGGTCGGCCTTGAACTCGTATTCGAGCAGCACGAGCGAGAGAGGGTCGTTCCACGCCGCGGCGTCCATGTTGGCGGGGTCGATGATGACCGCGCCCTCGGCCCGCATCGCCTCGACGGCCTCGTCGAACAGCTCGAGCACGCGCGGGTCGAAGCCGGGGAAGCTGCGCACGACCCCGATCCGGGCACCCTGCAGCCCGGCCGGGTCGAGGAACTGCGTGTAGTCGACGTTGGCGCGGCCTTCGCTCGCGGCGGTGGCGGGATCTCGCGGGTCCACGCCGGTGCAGGCACCGAGAAGCGCAGCCGCGTCGCGGACCGTCCGGCACATGGGTCCCGCTGTGTCCTGTGAATGGGAGATGGGGATGACGCCGGCCCGGCTCCAAAGCCCGACGGTGGGCTTGATTCCCACGATGCCATTGCTCGATGAGGGGCACATGATGGAACCGCCCGTCTCCGTCCCCACCGTGAGCGCGCACAGGTTCGCCGACGCCGCGACGCCGGAGCCGGAACTCGAACCGCAGGGGTTCCGGTCGAGCGCGTAGGGGTTCCGGCACTGGCCGCCGCGCGCGCTCCAGCCGGAGGTCGCCCTGATTCCGCGGAAGTAGGCCCACTCGCTCAGATTGGCTTTGGCGAGGATCACGGCCCCGGCCTCGCGCAGCCGGGCGGCCACGAACGAGTCCTGCGGCGGGATGGACCCCTCCAGCGCCAGCGACCCGGCCGTCGTCGTCATCCGGTCGTGCGTGTCGATGTTGTCCTTGAGCGCGACAGGGATGCCGTGCAGCGGGCCGCGCACGTTCCCCGCCGCGCGCTCGGCGTCGAGTTCGTCCGCGATCGCGAGCGCGTCGGGGTTCGTCTCGATGATCGAGCGCAGCTCGGGACCTTGCCCGTCGAGGGTTTCGATGCGCGCCAGGTACAACTCGGCGATCGAGCGGGCCGTGCGCTCGCCCGACGCCATGCTCGCCTGGAGCTCGTCGACCGTGACCTCATCCAGCTCGAAGGGCGGCACCGCCGTCGCGCCGCTCGCGTCGCCGGCGACGGGCTCGTCCGATCCGCCTTCTGGCGCGCAGCCCGAGGCCGCGGCCACCGCGCCGAGTCCTCCGGCAACGCTGGCTCCGATGAAGCCTCGTCGATCGATCATGGCGATCCCCTTCTCGTCAACGGCGCACTCTTGCCCGATCCGCCGCCGCGCCGGGTCCGAAAGACGTTCCCGCGGGAACGTCCCGGGCGCCGCGCGACCCCAGGCGCCCGGTCAGAACGCGTCGTCGGTGATGATGAGCATGCCGAGGCCGCGCAGCGTCTCGTTGAGCGCCGCGACGTCCGTCCGCACCAGCTCCTCCAGCTCGGCCAGGTGTGCCTCCAGCGCATCGTGGAGGATCACCTTCACCTCCATCTCCTGGTCCGTGGGCCGGAAGTCCGCGATCGAGAGCGCACCGACCAGGTAGCCGAGCTTCTGGAGGAGCCGCGCCTCGAAGCGGACGCCGTCCTGCCCCTGCCCCGTGAGCCGCAGGTCGACCATCGTCTCCTGCAGGTCGATCAGCTTCTGCCGCAGGTCCTCGACCGACGCGGAGAGATCCTCATCCTCCGCGAACCGCGCCAGCGTCCTCAGCTGCACCCGCATCGCCTCCACCCGGTGCACCGCATCACCAGCCCGCACCACGTCCTCCCGCACTTCGCGGATGAAGGCGAGCTGCTCGGCGATGTCCGCCTCGGTTCCCGCCGAATGCGGGTCCTTGAGGACCGTCAGCGACTGCTCGTGCGTCGCCCCGTCCACCGAGAGGCGCACCGTGTACTGCCCCGGCGGCATGAGAATCGAGATCTGCTGTCCGCCGGGCGCCGGCCTCCCCTCGTCGCCGACCTCGATATGTTCGGCGTACCTGGGCGACGTGAGCATCCGGATCGGCTCGTTGGGTTCATCCCGGAGGTCCCAGTGGATCCGGCTCACGCCCGCCCGGTTCGGCCCCTCCAGCGTGCGCACGACCGTCCCCGACCCGTCCAGGATCTCGATCGTCGGCGCCTCCGAAGCCTCCGCCGCGAGCCAGTAGTTGAGCGAGGCGCCGTACTGCGGATCCTCGCCGATCGTGGGATCGTCGTACGGGATCGAGGGCGGCGTGATGGGCCGGAAGCGGTACGCATCGCGCGGCGCGAACAGGTGCGAGGCCGAGGCCATCACCTCCGGCGTCATCTGCTGGATCGGCGACAGGTCGTCGAAGATCCAGAACCCGCGCCCGTACGTGCCCACCACGAGATCGTTGAAGTGCTCCTGGACGACGATCCCCGACACGGGCGCCGCCGGCAGGTTGTTCTGCAGCGGCTGCCAGTCGTCCCCGTCGTTGAAGGAGACGTAGATCGCGTTCTCCGTTCCCACGTAGAGCATCCCCCGCCGCACCGGATCCTCGACGATGATCTTCGTGTAGCTCAGCATGCTGGGCGGGATCCCGTCGGTGATCTTCTCCCACGAGGCGCCGAAGTCGCGCGTCCGGTAGACGTGCGGGTCGCGGATGTTCACCTGGTGGCCGTCTGCCGCGATGTAGGCCGTGCCCGCGTCGTAGCGGGAGGGCGCGATGCTGCGCACGGCGATCCACTCCGGCAGCCCGGCGACGTTGCCCGTCACGTCCGTCCAGTTCGCCCCGTTGTCCCGCGTGATGTGGAGCTTGCCGTCGTTCGTCCCCGCCCAGATGAGGCCCGCCTCGATGGGCGACTCCGCGATCCCGAACACGGTGCCCGCGTACTCGACGCCGATGTTGTCGCCCGTGAGCCCGCCCGAGAGCCCCATTCGGCTCCGGTCGTTCAGCGTCAGGTCCGGGCTGATGACCTCCCAGCTCTGCCCGCGGTTCCGCGTGCGGTGGACGTGCTGGCTCCCCACGTAGACCGTCTCGTTGTCGTGCGGGGAGATGTGGACCGGCGCGTCCCAGATGAAGCGGTAGCGGACTCCGGACGCCGGCCCGCGGCTCTGCTCCGGCCACACCTCGACGGGCCGGTACTGGCGGCGCTCCTCCTCGTAGCGGACGACGATCCCGCCCACCATTCCCGACCCCGAGGCCGAGGACCACACGACGTTGGGGTCGGTCGGATCCGGGGTGGCGAAGCCGCTCTCGCCGCCCCCGACGTGGTGCCACATGCCGCGCGGGATGTGGTTGATCCGCCGGACGCCGAGGATCCGGCTGTTGCTGGGGCCGCGATACGTCGGCTCATCCTGCTTGTTCCCGAGCACGTTGTAGGGGACCGCGTTGTCCACCGTCACGTGGTACATCTGCGCGTTCGTGAGCCGCTGACGGAACCACGTCTTCGTGCGGTTGATCGAGATCGAGAGCCCCTGGTCGTGCGCCACGATCATGCGGTCCGGGTTCGTGGGATCGATCCACATGTCGTGGTGGTCGCCTCCCGGCGCCTGCGCCCGCGGGATCACGTCCAGCGTCCGTCCCCCGTCCGTCGACACCGTGAACGAGGCGGTGAGGAAGTAGGCCTCGTCCTCGTCATCCGGCGAGATGACGACGCGCGAGTAGTAGTGCGGCCGCCCCATCGCGTTGCGGTTGCGGGTGATGAGCGCCCACGTGCGGCCGCCGTCCTCGGAGCGCCACAACTGGCCGTCCTCGGTGGGCTGGCCGTCCCACGGGATCCCGTCCCCCGTCTCGAGCATCGCGTACACCCGCTGCGTGTTCGAGGCGGCGATCGCCACGGCGACCTTGCCGACCGGCTTCTTCGGCAGGCCGATCGTGTTGTCCGGCCCGTTCAGCTTCTCCCATGTGTCCCCGCCGTCGCGCGACACGTGCAGGCCCCCGCCCGGACCGCCGCTCGTCCGCCCCCAGGTGTGGATCTCGAGCTGCCAGGTGCCCGCGAAGAGGACGCGCGGGTTCGTCGGGTCCATCGCGATGTCCGAGCACCCCGTGTCCTCGTCGATGAAAAGGACGTGCTCCCAGCTCTCCCCGCCGTCGGTGGTGCGGTAGACGCCGCGTTCCGGCTGCGGTCCGTAGGCGTGGCCCAGCGCGCACACGTAGACGATGTCCGGGTTCGTCGGATGGATGACGAGGCGCGGAACCCGTCCCGTGGGCTCGAGCCCCATGAGGGTCCAGGTCTCTCCCGCGTCGGTGGACTTGTAGACGCCCTGACCGATGGAGACGTGGCTCCGGATCTTCCCCTCTCCCGTCCCCGTCCAGACGATGTTGGGGTCCGTGGGAGAGACGGCGAGCGACCCGATCGACTGCACCGGCTGGTCGTCGAACATCTCGTCCCAGTTCACGCCGCCGTCCGTCGTCTTGTAGATCCCGCCCGAGGCCGCGCCCACGTAGTAGGTGTACGGCTGGCCGGGAATCCCCGCCGCCGCGCTGAAGCGATTCCCCTCGGGACCGATGTTCCGCCACCGGAGCGTCTCGTAGGCGGCCGGATCGGGAGCCGCCTGCGCCGCCAGCGGAGCGACGGCCGGAAGCGAGAGGATGAGAAGCGCGAAGAACGCGCAGAAGGATCGGACGCGCATGGTGTGCCTCGCCGGGTTGAGTGGGACGGCTGCCGGGAATGTGCCGGGCAAGCACGGTGCGCCGAGAAACCCCGGCTGACAAGACCCAACGGCCCCGCACGGCGGGAGGCGTTGAAGGCGGGTTGATGGCGCTCGGCATGGTGGAGTCGGACTTGGAGACGACTCCCGCCCGGAGCTATGATGTGTCGACCATGCAGCTTCCCTCGATCACCTGGCAGGACGTCCAGCAGATGCCGGACGACGGCAATCGCTACGAGGCGATCGAGGGCGACATCTACATGACCCCCGCCCCGTCGATCCGTCACCATCGCCTCACGAGGGCGCTCTACGAAGCCCTCAAACCCCTCCTCCACAGGCCGGAATGCGGCGAGCTGTTCTGGGCGCCCGTCGGGGTCGAGTTCCCGGCGACGGGCGAGGGCGTTCAGCCGGACTTCATGTTCGTGTCCAACGAGCGTCGGGGGATCATCGGGGAGGCCGGGATCGTCGGGGCGCCCGACCTCGTGGTCGAAATCCTCTCACCGACTACCGCAGCGCGCGATCGCGGCCTCAAGCTCCGCCTCTACGAGCGTCAGGGCGTGAGAGAGTACTGGATCGTCGACCCCGACGAGAACGCCGTCGACGTGTGGAGGTTCGGAAGTGAGCCCGAGCGCTTCACAGAGACCCTCCCCGTCAGGCTCGGCACCGAGGAAGTAGGCGTGATCGACCTCGCAACCGTGTTCGCTTCCGACCTCTAGACGCGCGCCGCCTACATCTGAAACGAGCGCGGTCTCGGTATATGTCCCCGAAATATCGCCAATAAGCAGGATATTGTCGCTCACGGATCGCACATC
>VXQX01000034.1:0-11036 GCA_009838765.1 Gemmatimonadales bacterium | reverse complement strand
CGGTTCAGCCACGTTCACCGCCCTCGGCGAGACGGCCCGGTTTACTGCCGAGGTGCGCGACCAGAACGGGCAGGGGTTGGCGGGGGGCGCAGTCGCGTGGATGAGCAGCGACGGGTCGGTCGCGACGGTGGACGCCTCCGGGCAGGTCACGGCGGCGGGGAACGGCACCGCCACGATCACGGCGAGGGCGGGCTCGGCCTCGGGGACCGCGGAGGTGACCGTGGCCCAGGAGGTGCGTGCGGTCGCCGTATCCCCGGCGGCGGCTACGCTGGTGGCTTTGGGGGACGCGTTGCGCCTGGTGGCCGAAGCCACGGACGCGAACGGTCACGGCGTAGTCGGTCTCGACATAGCCTGGTCGTCAAGCGACGTCGCCGTGGCTCGCGTCGACGACAATGGCCTGGTCGAGGCGGTCGCCGAAGGGACGGCGACAATCACGGCGGAGGCGCGCGACTACTCCGGCACGGCGGAGGTGACTGTGGCCCAGGAGGCGAGCGCGGTCGTGGTGTCACCCGGTGCAACAGCGTTCGTGGAGGCCGATACCGTGCGTCTCTCGGCGCAGGCGGTCGACGCCAACGGTCATCCGGTGGCGGGGATGGAGTTCGTCTGGGATTCCAGCGACAAGCAGGTGGCCCGGGTTGATGCAGCGGGCCTCGTCACGGCATTGGACGACGGGAGGGCCACGATCACGGCCACGGCGCGGTCTGTATTCGGCGAAGCGACGGTGGCTGTCGCCCGGGTCGCCCGATTCCTGGAACACAACCCCCGCATCGCGGACGCCATGCTGTGGCTCGACACGGACAATCAAACGAGGCCGCATGCCGAGTGGCCGCAGACGTTGAAGGACAAGCTCGTGCTTGCCGTCGGCCAGTTGCTCGGCGAGGGGACGGGACTCCCGGACGTGATGGTCAATCAGGCCGCGGAGCACCTCGCCGACGGTGACCTCGCCACCACGGTCCTGTCCAGGGAGGATGCCGAAGACCTGTACGCGGCCAATATCGCGCACTCGCTCATTCTGGAGATGACCGGCGCCCTTCCGTGGTCTCTGCACGACCTCTCGGAGCGCGAACTGGAACTGCTCCTGAGCAGCTACATCCGGGGACAACGCGACCACTGGATCTACAGCCAGGGCGGCTTCTACACGCACTACGGTCCCGTTGCCGGCGTGACCGGATACTCGGCGATCACGCGTGCCCTGCCCGCGCCTCCCGAGATCATCCGGGACTTCATGACGGCCGAGAGTCTCGTCGGGGGCAGCCGATACGAGACCATCATCCGAACGATCGAATGGGTCCGGTACCACCTGGTTCACTATCACGGAGGATTCTCGACCGGCAACGTCGAGAAGCTATGGGGGTACCGGGGCGGCGTCCCGCTCGCGCGCATGCTGGCGGTCGGAGAGACGGCGGGGATCGACGGCGAGCCGAGGGCATACACGGCGGGCTGCCACGGCACGAACTGGTTCCTGATCCATATGCTGAGGGCGGTCAATATCCCAGTCGAGTACATCTATTGGGTCGGACACGCCATCCCTTCCTTTCCTTCCGAGGGGCTGTACCTGAGTCACGGAGACGACCCCTACGGTAGTACGACTCAGCACTGGCCGCCGTTTCCCGAGACGTATCCGACGAGCGAGCTTCCGATCCCGGAGGCGACGTTCCGGGAGTGGTTCAACACGTCGAACTCCAGCGAGGAGAACCGGAACAACGTCGGCAGGAGAACGACGGAACTCACCGTCGAATACCTCCCGCCGTCGTTGCTCCGGACACGGTGCCGCGATCGAGCTCAAGGACTGTCCAATGAATCGAGCAACGTCTACCGCCCCGGAAGCCTCGGCATAGGCAGATATTGGACCGTAGCCGAACTCGAGGCCATGCGCTTCTGGGAACGGATGGACGCCAAGATCGCGGAGTACGGGGGGTGCGCGAACATTGAGCCTCCCCGCAGGTAGGAGCCGCCGCGCCCGAAGCGAGGGGCAAACGGCGTCAGATCGAGTCGACTGAGTCACGCCGCAACGGCACCGCGTGCGTTCGGCGAGGTGCGCAGATCAGTCAACCAAAGGAGTGTTTTCATGCGATGCAAGCTGATGTCAACTTGTCTCACCCTTCTGTTGCTACCCTCGGCGCTTACGGCCCAGATCGCGATCCGCGGCGGCCTGCATGGCCATCTGCCGCCGGACGATTACAACCGATCTCCGGGACCCCAGGTAATGGTCGAAACGGCCATCCCGTTCTCGGGAGGAGCGAGCCTGCGTCCCGGTCTTTCCTACGCCAGCCGCGGCTTCGGCCTGTCGGACGGCATCGCCTTGTTCGAGGTCAACTCATCCCACCTTCAGCTCTCCGGCCTGGTTCATGCGTCGACATCCGGGTCGGTGGGTCTGGCGGCCGAGGTCGGGCCGTACCTCGGGTTCCGGGTCGGGTGCGACGTCAGTTTTGGTCTGGGCGCCGTGTCCAGATCCGAAAGCTGCGCAGATCTTGAGGATCAGGAGCTGGATTACAAGAAAGTGGACATGGGGATCGTAGCAGGGTTGGGAGCGTTCTTCGACGTGTCCGAGACCATGACCCTTACTCTGGGCGTGCAGGTGTACGAGGGACTTACTCCGTTCACCGAAGCCGACGAGGAGTACACAAAGCTGTCCGCCGTTTCTCTGCTTGCGGGTGTAGAGATCGGCGGGTAGTTGCTGGTCCTTGCAGGGGCATGACCTGAGGGGGACCGCAAGAGCGAGTTGAGAGCCGGTTGAGGGTCCGGGCGACCGTGGGGTTGGATTTGGAGACGACTCCCGCCCGGAGCTATGATGTGCCGACCATGCCGCTTCCCTCGATCACCTGGCAGGACGTCCAGCAGATGCCGGACGACGGAAATCGCTACGAGGCGATCGAGGGCGATCTCTACGTGACCCCCGCCCCGACCACGCGCCACCAGCGGGTCAGCAAGCGGCTGCTGTATGCCCTCGACCGGATTCTGGAACGACCCGGCCTGGGCGAAGTCTTCATCGCGCCGTACGGAGTCGAGTTCCCGGCCACCGGGGAAGGCGTCCAACCGGACATCGTTTTTGTGTCCCGGCCGAGGCGCGAGATAATCGCGGAGGCAGGCATCGCGGGTGCCCCGGACCTCGTCGCGGAGATCCTCTCACCCTCGACGGCCGGCCGCGACCGCACCATCAAGCTCCGGCTCTACGAACGTCACGGAGTTCGCGAGTATTGGATCGTGGACGCAGACGAGAACGCCGTTGACGTGTGGCGGTTCGGGAGCGAGCCCGAGCACGAGCGCTTCGAGGGGACCCTCCCTGTCAGGCTCGGAGCCGACGAGGTGGGCGCGATCGACCTGGAAACGATCTTCGCTCCCGACTTCTGATCCTCCCTGGGCGACCTCTCCTCGTCTCGCCCGAACCGTTTCTTCAGATCCAGGCGTCCGATTCGGCGGTGAGGTCGCCGCGCTCGTCGCCGGTGTTCACGACGCCGCGGGGTTCGACGAGCAGGAGCTTCACTTCCTCCTCGGCGACCGGGCGGTGCTTCACGCCGCGCGGGACGACGTAGAGTTCGCCGGGGCCGATCTCGACGGCGCCGTCGGGGAGGTCGATCCGGAGCGTGCCCTCGAGGACGAAAAACGCCTCGTCCGTGTCCGCGTGGTCGTGCCACACGAACTCGCCCTTCACGCGCGCGATCTTGAACTGGTAGTCGTTGAGTTCGGCGACGACGCGCGGCTGCCAGTAGTCCGGCAGCAGACCGAACTTCTCCTCCAGGTTGACGACGCTCATCGGTCCTCCGGGGGCGGGACCACTCGAGTGAGATATTCCGCGAGTGCCGCGTCGGGGGCCTCGGCGCGCCCTTCCTCGGGGGATGGTGGATAGCCGGACAGCGTTCGGGCCGGGAGGGGCACGACGCGGTCGCCGGTGGCGGTGTTGAGGTCGCCGTCCTTCACCCAGCCGTCGGAGTAGATGAGGAAGGTGCGCTTCCAGCCCTCGGGCAGCGGCGGGAATGCCTCGGCGTCGAAGCGGAGGGTGATCTCGTCGCCGGCGTTCTGGATCACGTAGCGGTCGTCGCCCTCGGACACGAGGTCGGTCACGTCGCCGAAGCGGGTGTAGAGGCCGAACAGGTCGTGCCAGCGGGGTTCGACGGTGACGGAGTCGTAGTCGAACCAGTGGGGGCCGTAGCGTCCGCCCTTCCTGAATTCGCGCGCGAAGCCGCGGTAGTGGATGTCCGCGTTGCGCGGTGCAAGCGACGTCACGCGATGTTCGTCCGCCGCCGGGTGGGCGGGGCCAGTCGTGAAGAAGGCCTCGTCCCAGTAGACCATGAGGTTCGTGCGGATCCGCACTCGCCGGTCGTCGGTCGGGAAGAGGCCGCGCAGGTCGGCGACGACCGTCTTGTCCTTGCCGGACGGGAAGCTGAGGCCGGGGATCGCGGGCTGCCACTCGCCGCCCGGGCCCATCACGTCGAGTTCCGGGAAGTGTGGCGCGAGCGCGTCCGACTGGCCCATCGCGACGTTGATGCTCGCGTCCGTGGGGAAGATCCACCCCGTGAGGAAGAGGGTGACGTCGCCGGAGACGGCCTCGGGGCCGAGGTCGAGGATGAGTTCGTGCGGCTCGGCGATCCCCTGGAAGCGGCCGGGGCGGAACGACGAGACGTAGTCGAAGTCACGCTCGGCGAGCGCCTCGCGGTGATCCCTTCCGTTTTCGTCCGTGGCGGAGACCGGGGCGTGCCGCTCGCCGACGCGCCACAGTTCGAGGTCGATCGGCGCCGGGGGGATGAAGGCCTCGTTCACGTACACGTCGATCTCAGAGGGGTGGTCGACGGCGACGAGGCTCACGCCGTCCACGTAGATCGTCTCCCACAGTTCCTCGGTGATCTGCATCACGTACTCCCCGTCGAGCGGCTGGAGCACGCCGTCCGGGAGGCGCCGGTACTCCTGCGAGGGGAAGGCGGGGGCGTAGGCGCGCTGGCCGCCGCCGAGGATGCCGAGGGGCATGCCGAGGGCGCTCTTCCACATCATGTCGCCCACGAACTCGAACCCGTCGCCGTCCCACACGTAGAGCATCGGGCAGGAACCCTTAAGCGTCTGCTCCTCGACGAGGTCCTGGTCGGTGCCCGGGAAGTAGAGATCCTGCGGGACGCCGTTCGGCCAGTAGACGCGGACGACATCGGCCTTCAGGCGGCCGTCGAGGCCGATGAGGGTGGTGGGGTCCGTGACGGTGTGGACCTGGAAGAGGTCTCCGGCCCGCACCTCGACGCGCGCCCCGATCCCGAAGCGGTTGTTCTTGCGGCTTCCCTCTCCCAGCCCGGCGAGGTCGAGTCGGAAGTAGTGGTTCGCGTTGCCGCCGTCGTTGCGCAGGAGACGCGGGTTCCCGTCCGCGCCGAGAACGAGGAGATCGGCGTCGCCATCCTCGTTGTAGTCGAACGAACGGACGGCCCGAAGCGGGAACGGGAGATCCGGGAGGAAGTCGTCGGCCGATGCCAGTCCCCCTTCCCCATCGTTGCGGAAGAGCCGCAGCCCGGAGCCGGACGCGGCGCCGGAGGCCGGGGGCGTGCCGGCGACGGCGAGATCGAGTCGGCCGTCGTTGTCGAAGTCGACGAAGAGCAGGTCGCGCGGGGCGAGGCCGTTCAGCGGCGCGGTGACGGCGAGCGTGAAGGCGTCGGAAGGGGAGCCGTGCAGCAGGCGGACGCGGTCGGCGCCGGCGGCCGCGATGTCGAGCCAGCCGTCGCCGTTCACGTCGCCGATCGCCACGGCCTGCGCGGCCTCCGACGCCGCGCCGGAGAGGCGCTCCGTTCGCTCGGCGAAGGTGGCCGCGCGCTCGTTGTCCAGGAGGCGGAGGCCGCCGGCGCCTTCCGCGAGCACGATGTCGAGATCGCGGTCGTCGTCGAGGTCACCGAAGGCCGCGCCGCGCGTGTCGGCGTCCGCCGGGCCCGCGAGGCCGAAGCCGGCGGCCATCTCCGAGAAGGTGAGGTCGCCGTTGTTGCGGAAGAGGCGGTTCGCGCCCGTGTGCGGCTCGAACACGTCGAGGTCTCCGTCCTGGTCCAGATCCGCCGCGATCACCCCGTGGGCCGCAGAAGTCGCCATGCCGGCCGCACCGGCCGCGACCATGGACGGGAGCTCGATCTCTTGCAGCCCGGCGGCCGGGTCGTTTCGGTACGCCCGCGGCGTGCTCCCGGCGAACCAGGCGTCGAGGCGGCGGTCGTCGTCGAAGTCTACCCAGATGGCAGCTTCCGCGTCGCCGGCGTCGATGGCCCCGACTTCGTCGGCGGCGTCCACGTAGCGGCCGAGGTCGACGCGCAGGGCGCGCCCTTCCCCGCCCCGGCTCCACAGCAGGTCCTCGTCGCCGTCCCCATCGAAGTCGCCGATCGCCGTGGAGGCGGCCACGGCGGTCTCCGCCGCGGCTCCCGCTTCCGACGAGGGCGCGAGCGCCGCGAGCCCGGCCAGATCGGACGCCTCCGTGTAGCGGAGGGACGCGAGGACGGCCTCCGGCTCCTGGACACGGAGGGTGACGAGGAAGCTGAAGTCGAGTTGCGCAACGCCGGCGAGGGGGCCGCCCGGCTGCCTGAGCTCTTCGAGGCTCGCCTGGTAGGGCGAGGTGACCTCGAATGCGGCGCGGAAGTCGGCGAACTGGCTGATCGCCGTCGATGCGTCGCCATCCAGGAGGGCATCTTCGGCGGCCTCGAACGCCGCGCGCGGCCCGGGGCGGAAGTCCGGGGCGACCTGGCGCAGACTCTCCATCGTGCCGAGGGCGGCGTCGAGTTCGCCGCGCGCGAGTTGCGCATCGGCGAGCGCGGCGAGCGCGGCCAGGTTGCCCGGCGCGGCCGCCGCCAGGCGCGCGAGGGCGCCCGCGCGGGCATCGGAGTCCGGACCCGCCGCCCGGGCCTCGAGCTCCACCAGCCCCCACAGGCTGCGCGCGTGGCCCGGGTCCGCCGCCAGCGTCTCGTCCAGCAGCGCCCGCGCCTCCCCGAAGTCGCCCGTCTCGGTCCGCAGCGTGGCCAGCGCCAGCGTCAGCTCCGGATCGTCCGGCGCCCGCTCGCGCGCCTCGAGGAGGTTCTCCTCGGCCGCCTCGTAGTCCGCCGCCTTGAGCGCCGTGAGGCCGAGTCCGGCGTACCCCGCGGCCTCCGCCGGCGCCATCTCGACGAGGCGCTGATAGTCCGCCCGCGCGTCGTCCAGGCGGTCCTGCTGGAGCGCCGCGTCCGCCGTCCCGCGCGTCGCGAGGATCTCCGCCAGAGACGCCTCCGGCACCGGCGCCCCCGCCTCCCCGCAGCCAACGATCAGCGCGAGGAAGGTCAACCCGCAAACTCGGATCGGGGCCGGACTGCCAGACCGCTTCGGTTCCGTCACCGCACACTCCTCCCTTCCATGGAATTACACGAACCGCCCCGCCGCTCGACGGCCGCCGGAAAGCCCGATACCGCCCTAACAGTCCGTGGCAAAACCCCGCTACGTTCGAGCGGCGCTGCATCTCGCCTGAAACGCTGCGCCCTGCGTCTCTCCCCAGAGGGGCCCCCGCCGAGCGCTTCACCGCTCTCGGCGCTGACGCAGGGTTTTGCCACGGACTGCTAACTCACCGGCCGCGCCCTCTTCTTGAGCACGAAGAGCCCCTCGCGCATGCTCGTGACGATAATGGTGCCGCTCTCGAAGAACGGATACGTGCTCCACGCCCCACCGAAGCCCGGACCCTCCTGATACGGGGCCGTGTCGAAGAAGCCCACTTCGCGCGGGTTCACGGGATCGGAGATGTCGAGCACATGGAGGCCGTAGCGGTAGTTGGCCTGATACGCGAAGCCGTCCTTCAGGTAGAGATTGTGGGCGCTGGCGGGAAGCGAGCCCATGAACTGGTTGACGAGCACCGGATCCTCCAGGTCGCTCAAGTCCCAAATCAAGGTCCGCGTGGTTTCGACCGCGCCGGCGATCACGTCGGACTCGTCGTCCTGATAGAAGTAGCGGTGATCGGGAGTGAGCCAGCCCTGGTGGATGTAGGCGGCATTGGGCGACGTCGCGCGAGACACCGCGTAGGGGTTCTCCTTGTCGGTCACGTCGGCGATCTGAAAGTACCGTCCGTTCGAGTTGAGGCAGATCTCGCGCCCCTCGTATCGTTCGTCGGGACCCCGGTAGAGCACGCACTGCGCGTCGTGGGTGCCGCCGTCCTCCTGAAAGCACCCGACGAACTCGGGATTCCGGGGATCGTTGATGTCGATCATGTGAAGACCGCCGCCACAGGATTCGCGCCCCGCGCCGCTGCCCACCGCGTAGGCGAACCCGGTTTCCTCGTTGATCACGATGTTGTGCGAGCTCGCCACCCCGCGGTAGTGGACGTCGGGCTCGAAGACCGCCGGCATGTCGCCGGGCTCCACGTCGCGCAGGCGGGTGAGGTCGAAGACCTGCATGCCGTGGTCGCCCGCTCCGTCGGCCACGATGAAGGCGTGGTCCTTGTAGGTCTTGATGTCGCGCCACAGCTGCGACGGGGGCGTGCCGTCGGGTTTGGGCAGATCGCCGACCAACACCGGACGGGTGGGATCCGACAGGTCGATGAACGAGGTGCCGTCGTTGCGTCCCACTAGCGCATACTCGCGCCCGGTCTCTCGGTCGGTCCACCCCCAGTTGTCGTTGGCGCGGACGCCCCGCGCGCTGCCCTCGGCCCGCAGAATGGAGTTGGGAATGAACGCGAGCAGCTCGACTTCGCTGCAATCGAAGAGGCCGACGCTGCCCTCCACGCAGCGGCGCTCTTCGCCGACCATGGACTCGAGGGCGTCGGGGGCGCTTGCGAGCATCCCCGCCGCCGCCCAGCCGGGGCCGCTGTTCTCGAAGAGGTGGACGGAGCCCGACTGATGGTGCATACCGGGCGCTCCAACCGCCGCGAGCGCTCGATCCGCGACCACCAGTCCGCCGAAACGGTCGCGCTCCACCGTCTCTTCGCGAGGGAGGGCGATGCGGCGCGGCGGCCGGGGAAGGGTGCCGTCCGCTTCGGCCTCGTAGACCAGGACGGCACCGGTCTCGTTCTCGCGCTCCGTTGGCGCGCCCACCCACACGTCGGGTCCGGAGAAGGCGACCGCCGCGCCGAAGCGGTCGCCCTCTGCGCCGCCTTCGAGCCCTATCCGCTCCTCGGCCACCCACGAACCGGAGCCGACCTCCCAGGCGTACACGAGAACCGCCCCGCGATCGGCGTCCGCGCCCGGCGCGCCGATCAGAAGCCGGTCGCCCTCCGCGGAGAGCGCGACACCGAAGCCGGAGCCCGCGCCTTCGGCCGACCCTATCGATCCGGTTTCCGTCCAGCCGTCCCCACTCAAGTCGAAGCGGTAGACGCGGCCCGTCCCCTCGCGGCTCTCGCCCCGGGCCTCGCCGCCTCCCTCGATCTGCGGACCCCAGCCCGGTGCACCGACGAGCAGGCCGCGTTCGGTAAAGGCCATCACCGCTCCGAAGCGGTCACCCGGGCCGCCGCCTGAAGGGCGCAACTCCGTCCGCTTCGTCCACCGGTCGTCGGCGCCGCGCCGGTACGCGTGGATCGTGCCCGCCGCGCCGGCATCGTCCCGGACGTCCGGCCCCCCGCCGTCCGGACCATCGGCCGGGTCGGGCGTGCCCACCATCAGCCACTCGCCCTCCGCCGCCAGCGCCAATCCGAAGTCGGTTCCGCAATAGCCGTCGAAGCGGCAGTCCGGCGAAAGACCGCGGACCTCATCGGCCGTGATCGCGTCCCGCCATACCCACCCGCCGCCCTCGCCACGCCCGAAGATCTGGATGCCGGTCCCGCGCATGCCGACGAAGAGATGGTCGCCGGCGGCGGCCAGCACCGTGCCAAAGCCATCGGCGATCTCGGGGTCCGGCCCGCGAATCACGCCGGACTCCATCCACCCCTGCTCTCCTCTTGTGTACACATACACGGCGCCGGGGCGGAAGTTGGTGGTCGGCTCGGCTACGAGGAGCTCGCCTTCGTGGATCAGCACCGAGTGGCCGAACGAGCCCGACTGGCCCGCGACCGGAGTGCCGGCGAAGACGGCGGCGGCGCACGCGATCACGAAGAGCAGGGCGGGCTGCGGCGTGGCGGGACGGAGGGCGGCGGCGAGGCGCGCGGGGCTCGATGGGGTCATCGCGGACGGTCTCCTGGAGGCGGGTCTTGGCGGACGAATGATCGGTTTCGGACGGCGCTCGCGCCAGATGCCATCGCCCTCGCGACGGCCGCCGCCGCGCCGGCGGAGGGCTACTCGCGGATTGTGAGTGCCGCGCCCGCCTCAACGGGTCCGGTGACGGTTCGGGCACCTCCGGGCCAGACGACGACGACGCTGTCGGCGCGCGCGCCGCCGCCCAGGCCGGCGAGCACAGGGTTCGCCTCGGACTGCGAGAGATACGACGAGGCGGTCGAGACCACGAACCGCTGCGCCACGTCTCCCACGAACACCTGCACGGTCGCCCCGACCGCGCCGAGATTCGGCGCCGAGCCTTCAAGGCGCAACCGCACCCACCCGGGGCCAGGCTCAAGATCGTTGCGGAAGAGCTTCGCCGGCCCGCCGTTCGTCGAGATCACCAGGTCGAGGTCCCCGTCGCGGTCGTAGTCGAGCGTCGCCACGCCCCGCGCCACGATCGGCTCGTCGAACCCGCCGCCCGCCAGCGCGCCGGCGTCGATGAAGCCCCCGCGCCCGTCGTTCCGGAACAACTGCGGCGGTTGCGCGAAGGTCACGTCGCCCTGGATCGCCTCGATCTCGGGCTCGATGTGGCCGTTGCCGAGCACGAGATCCACGTAGCGGTCCAGATCGAAGTCCGCGAAGCGCAGCCCGAAGGTCAGCGGGAGGAGCGTCGACCGCGTGAGCCGCGCTGACCCGGCCAGGTCCTGGAACAGCCCCGCCTGGATCTGCGTGAACAGCGACACGGGCTCGTTGGAGAAGTTTCCGATCGCGATCGACAGTTGGCCGCGGTTGAGGATGTCTCCGACATCGACGCCCATGCCCCCCCCCGCCCGCCCCGACTCTGAAAAGGCCAACCCCGCAACGACGGCCCCGTAGGTGAAGGTGCCATCCCCCAGAATCTCCTACAAGTAGTTAGTGTTGGAGTAGTTCGCGCTCGCCCAAATCCGG
>VXQX01000025.1 GCA_009838765.1 Gemmatimonadales bacterium | reverse complement strand
CACCTCCACCGTCACCGCCCCGATCGCCGTCGCCACCGCCGGCGGCCGGTTCGGCACCGTCACCGCGAACGACTGCGACGCCGACAGGCCGCCAGGGTCCCGCGCCGTCACGGCCACCTCCGCCGTCCCCGCCGACACCCCGGTCACCGTCACCTCCGAACCCGCCACCGTCGCCGTCGCCACGCCCGGGGCCGACGAAGATGCCTCGTACTCCAGCGCGTCCCCGTCCGGATCGCTGAAGTGCCCCGACACGTCCACCACCGAGACCTCGTCCACCTCCACCGTCACCGCCCCGATCGCCGTCGCCACCGCCGGCGGCCGGTTCGGCGGGGGTGGCGGCGTACCGGTGACCGACTCCTCGCCGCCACAGGCGGAGAGCAGGGCCAGTCCAAGCCCTGCGCCAACGCTGCGCAGACGAATCCCGATGCCGGGGTGCGATCGTGACAAGAGAGAATTCTCCGGGAGGCTGTGGTCGTTCCCACCAGACTATCCGCGGAGGGTGGCGCGGCGCGAGGCCGGCGCGGGCAGCCCGCGAGCGAATGTCCGAGGACGGAACCGTCGATTGCCCGTGGCCATTCTCAACCTCACTTTCCGCTTCGGACGCCCCCGCAGCCGGCGGGACGCGCCGTCACTACCGGCGAGTGCCGGGTAAGCGGGAACGTGCCCTTGAGCAGCGTACAGACGATCACCCCGACGGAATCCCGAACCCAGACCCTGGCCGCGGCTCAGGCCGCGCACCTCTTCCCCTGGGTCCGTCCCTACTACGGCCGGCCGCTCGCGCTCTCCGAGGGAGCCGGGGTGTGGGTTCGGGACGTGGACGGCGATGAGTACCTGGATCTGTTCGCGGGCATCCTCACGACATCGGTCGGACACTGTAACCCGGCGGTCGTCGAGGCGGCGCGCGCGCAGATGGAACGGCTCGGGCACACTTCGGCCCTCTACGTTACGGAGGGCCAGATCGAGGCCGCGCGCGCGCTGGCGGAGATCGCGCCGGGCGCCCTCGGCACGACTTGTTTCACGAACAGCGGCACGGAGGCGGTCGAATCGGCGGTCGCGACGGCACGGCTGCACACGGGCCGGCACGAGATCGTCGCGCTGAGGCTCTCCTATTCGGGGCGGAGCACGCTCACGAGCCACATGACCGCGCAGGGGGCCTGGCGCCTCCCCGGCGGGGGCGTCGACGGGATCGTCCACGCCCGGTCGCCGTACCTCTACCGCTCTCCGGTCGGCGCCGGTCCCGAAGCCACGGACTTCTTCATCGACGACCTCGTCGAAGTCATCGAGACGACGACGGGCGGGAAGCCGGCCGCCTTCTTCGCCGAGACGATCCAGGGCGTGGCCGGCGTCATCGTGCCGCCCCCGGACTACTTCCGGCGGGCGGCGGAGGTGATCCGGAGCTACGGCGGCCTGTTCATCATCGACGAGGTGCAGGCGGGGTTCGGCCGGACCGGGGACCGCTGGTTCGGGATCGAACACTGGGGCGTCGAGCCGGACATCATGGTCATGGCCAAGGGAATCGCGAACGGATTCCCGGTAGGAGCGACGGTCACGCGGCCCGAGATCGCCGAGGCGTGGCAGGGGCCGTCGATCTCCACGTACGGGGGCAACTCGATCTCCATGGCGGCGATGCGCGCCACGCTGGGCGTGATGAAGCGCGAGAACGTGCGGGCCCGCGCCGCCGAGCGGGGCGCGCAGCTTCGCGCAGGACTCGAAGAGTTGAAGCGCGGGCACGACTGGATCGGCGAGGTCCGCGGCATGGGTCTGATGCAGGGCATTGAGATGGTGGAGGACCGCGCCCGGAGGGTGCCCGACGGCGAGCGGGCGGGCGCGCTCCTCGAGGCCGCCCGCGAAGAGCGCCTGCTCATCGGGCGCGGCGGACTGAACGGGCATGTGATCCGGATCGGGCCCTCGCTCCTCATCGCGGAAGACGAGATGGAGGAGGGCATCCGCCGCCTCGCGGCCGCCTGCCGGCGGATCGACGGCTGACCCGGCGGACCGCGGACGAGGGCATCCGAGCGTGAGCCGCCTGGCCGGACGCGTGGCGATTGTGACGGGCGCCGGCCGCGGCATCGGCCGGGCCCACGCGCTCGCCCTGGCGGCCGGCGGGGCGAGCGTCGTCGTCAACGACCTCGGCACGGGCGTCGGCGGCGACGGCGCCGATGCCGGCCCGGCCGAATCCGTCTGCGACGAGATCCGGGCCGGCGGCGGCCGGGCCGTGGCCAGCCGTCACGACGTCTCCGACTGGACCGCCGCCCACGACCTCATCGCCCTCGCGGTCGAATCGTTCGGCGGACTCGACATCCTCGTGAACAACGCCGGCATCCTCCGGGACCGGGCCTTGTTCAACATGTCCGAAGACGAGTGGGACGCGGTCGTGGCCGTCCACCTCAAGGGCCACGCCGCCCCGAGCCGCCACGCGCTCGCCTGGTGGCGCGCCGAGGCGAAGGCGGGCCGCCCCCGCGCCGCCTCCGTCATCCACACGACCTCCTCCTCCGGGCTGTGCGGCAACTTCGGCCAGGCGAACTACGGTGCTGCGAAGATGGGAATCATCGGCCTCTCGAAGGTGCTGACCATCGAAGGCGCCCCGTACGGCGTCCGCTCGAACGTGATCTCGCCCTCGGCGCGGACGCGCATGGTGGCGGGCATGACGGGGGCCGACCAGCTGGGCGAGCCGGACGAGACCGGGTACGACCCCTTCGGGCCCGAGCATGTCGCCGCTCTCGCGGCGTGGCTCGCCGAGGCCGACTGCCCGGCCCGCAACCAGATCTTCCACGTGTCCGGGCGGCGAGTGCGCGTGCTGGAGGTTCCCGGCATCGCCTTCGAGGCCCGCTCCGAACGCGACCTGACGCCATCGGCGCTTGCCGACGTGTTGGACACCCGGCTCGTCGTCCCTGTCGACGCCTTCGATTTGATCCTCGGGCGACAGCCGGCCGAAGACGAGGAGGGTCGGTTGCCCTCCCCGGGTACGGCAGATACTCTGCCAACTACCGCTACTCGAAGCCTATAGCCATCGCCCGCCGCACCCTGGCCGGAGAAGAACCATGGCCCATCCGTTCGACAACGAATTCAGCGTCGCGCGCGAGCAGATGGAGCACTTCTCGCGCGACGGTTTCGTCAAGCTGAAGGGATTCCTCAACGCCGACGTGGTCAGCACGCTGCTCGATCGCGTGGATGTCGAATTGAACCGGGGAATGGAAGTTCAATTCAACCGAGGAACCACGGACCGCGTCGCGTCCGAATCGGTGTTCAGCCGGACGCAATACGATTTTGCCGCCGACAAGGCGGACATCTTCGAGCTACTGGAACGCCCCTATTTCCGGCGGGCCCTGACGGACCTGACCGGGCGTGACCTCTTTCTCACGTTCGAGTTGTCCTTCGAGATCAAGAAGAACGTAAACAAGGGATTCCCGTGGCATGTCGGCGTGCAGAGCTTCGGCTACCAATTCGCCGAGGAGTTCGCGTGCACGCTCTGGGTGCCGCTCCATCCCATCGATACGAACGGACAGCGGGGCGGCATGGCCTACATTCCCCAGCATATTCTGCCGGGCGACTTCGTCTACCCGGCGGATCTCGCGGTCGTCGAGGCGCTCAAGGCCCGGGAACGGGCCGGGAAGAGGACGGGCGTGGACGATTACTTCGGTCTCAGAGGGGGGATCCTCAACTCCCCCGCCATGAAGGAACTTCTCGACGTGCAGGCCGTGGAGGACGACTTCGAACCGGGCGACGCATTCCTGTTCAACAAGAGCGTCATCCATCGCAGCGTCCTGCTCGGCGAAGGTGAGTTGGCCCAGCGTGCGGCCTACGTGATGCGTTTCGTCGATGCGACTTCGCGCTACGACCTGAACCGGGCACAGTGCCTTGAATTCCCCTCCGAGCAGTACGGGAAGGGACCCTTCCCGTACAAGCCGGTCACGCGCCAGCATATCGAGATCGCCGAAGCCGGGGCGCAACACGGCGACGTGATTTCGCAGTGTGCCTACTTCAGCGACCGCGACCGCCGAACGATCCGGAGGAACACGGGCAGCCGAGCCTCGTAGCCGGCGGGACGCCGTCGACCTGCAAGGCTTGCCGTCTCGCTCCCCCTATCAGAGTTTCCCGCCGTCGGACAGTACTCCCGGTATTCTGGTCAAGGGCCCGATACCACACGCCACCCCTGGAAAGGACACATCAATGGCCGCCGAAGATCGCCTGCGGGAACTCGTCGCCGAACACCTCGACCTGGACCGCGAGCCCAACTTCGACGCGACCCTCCCGGACATCGGCGTCTCGTCGATGGCTGCCATGGCCTTCAAGAAAGTCGTCGAGGAGGACTTCGGCGTCTCCGTCCCCACGGAGTGCCTTGGATCGCTGCGCAAGCTGGCGGACTACCTGAACTCCGCCGCAAAATGAAGGCTCGGCACGGCGCTCGGCGCCGAGGCTGATGACTCCGATTCCGACTTGAGCCCCCCCCGGCATGGGTCCGGGGAGGCCGGCTATTCGTCGGTTTGACTGCTGCACGCGCGCCATGACCACGAAGGCGATCTGGGAGGTGCCGGAACCTCGTTCCGTGTGCGACGTTCGTCACGATGACGGGAGCGTCACCAAGCTGCGCAGGCACGGGAATCCGGGTGGGCCACGGCTGCTGCTGAGTCACGGCAGCGGCTTGGCGATCGACCTCTACTATCCTTTCTGGTCGCTGCTCCAGGACGATTTCGACCTCTTCCTTTACGACATCCGGAACCACGGGTGGAACGCGGTGGGTCCAGCTTCCGGGCACAACGTTCCCAACCTGGTCCTGGATCAGGAACGGGTCGTTGAAACCCTTGAGGATCAATACGGCCGGGCCCGGACGATCGGCGTATTCCATTCCCTCGCGGCGCTGACGGCGCTCCTTTCGCCGTCGCTCGGGACCGGGCGCACGGGCGAGTTGTCGGCGTGGATTCTCTTCGATCCTCCGATGTTCAGACCGAAGATGGGCGACGTCGAGTACGAAGAACTGTCCGAGAAACTGGCCGCGACGATTCGGCGCCGAACGGACCGCTTCGGCGATCAGGAGGACTTCGCCGAACTCATCCGCCACCTGCTGCTGACCCGGGCGGTCCCGGGGGCGGCGGAACTGATGGCCCGGACGGTACTCCGCGAGTCTCCCGATGGCGCCGGCTACGAACTTCGCTGTCCGCGCGAATACGAGGCGCAGATCCTGGCGTACACGCGCACGTTCGCGTTCCTCGTGGACATGGGCCGGCTACCATGCCCGACCAAGGTCGTCGGTTCGGATCCCACGCTGGCTTTCTCGTACATGCCGTCCTTCAACCTGAGCCACATAGAGACGGTCGAATACGATTTCCTGCCGGACACCACGCACCTGCTCCAGTTGGAACAGCCAGCGGAGTGCGTCGCCGCGCTGCGGCGCTTTCTCGAGGCCCGCCGCCTCCTATGACGGTCGGCGGGCCGTGACGGCGGTCCCCACCCGCACGGTCACGATGTCCGTGTCGTAATACTGCCGATGGCGCACCGACGAAGTGAGATGACGCAGGAGACGCAGGGAAACTTCGTTTTCGAATGCGGCCTCCCCCGCTTCTCCACCCATCAGCGCGAGGCGGTCCTGGAGGTTCTCGCCCATCGGAGCGGCCACGAACTCGAGCGTTACGTCCCCCTTCTCGCGCCAGGCGGTGAGGAGGAGGCGCCGGGCGTCGCGTCCGTTCGCCGAGTCGTCGGGGAGACCGAGGGCCAGTAGAGCCTCCTCCGCCGCCGCCTCCAATCGATCCACCACGGTACGGTCCAGGTCGACCTTCGCTCCGAAAGCCGTAATAAACTCCCTGATCGCAGGCAGCCCCGAGACGCTGAAGTGAGCCTCGATGCGGGCGCGGCGCGGCGCGGTGAGACGAAGGAACAGTGTGAGCAGGATCGCCGTGAGGCCACCGGCGTTCATCCCGTTGGCGAGCAGACCGCCCGCGAACGACGAGACCAGGTCCGGGAACACCAGGCCGTACTGGAAGCTCGTCCCTGTCAGGAAGGCGATTCCGACCACGATGCCATTGCGGTAGTCGACGCCGCCCTGCACGACGATTCTCATGCCTATCGTGAACAGCATCGCCAGGACGACGGCCAGGTAGCCGGCGAATACGGGGTCCGGAATGGCGAGCACTGCCGCGAACGCCTTGGGGAGGAACGCGAGCGCGATGAAGGTGGCTCCGGCCACGATCCCGACGCCGCGCGCCGCGACACCCGTGAGTTCGGTAAGCGATATGCTGGCCGTGGTGGCCGTGCCGGGAACCGTACCGAAGACCCCGGCGACCAGGTTCCCCACTCCGTCCGCGGCCACGGCCCCCTGCACGGCCTGGAAATCGACCGCGCGGCTCTTGCGGCGCCACGAGACGCGCTGGATCGCAACCGCGCTGCTCAGCGTGCGCACGGCGGCGATCACGGCCACCAGCAGGAAAGAGGGGAGAAGGGTCCAGAACGCCGGCCCGAACCGGAGATCGAAGCCCGGCACGCGGGGATCCGGCGGCGCGACCCAGGTGGCGCCCGCGACGCGTTCCAGATCGTACAGTCCATGGTAGCCCGCGAGCGCGGTACCGCCGATCACGCCGATCACCGGGGCCCACAAGCGCAGAGTTCCGGTCCCCCGCAGCGCGATGGTGGCGATCAGGAGGACGGTCGCGAAGAAGCTCAGTGGTACGCCGGCCGCGGCCGGGGCTCCGGCCGACGCCCCCTCCAGGAGTCCGGATACGTACGGCGACACGGTCACCGGGATCAGCATGATCACGGTGCCCGATACGGGGGGCGTCAGGATGCGCTGGAAGAGCGACAGCCGCCACGACAGCAACAGCGGCACGAGCGCCGAGATGACGACCAGCGTCGCGAGCAACGCAGGGCCGCTCTCCGCGAGGGCCATGATGCAGACGGGCATGAAGGCCCCGGAACCTCCCATTACCAGCACATGCCCCGCGCCGAAGCGGCGCACGCGGCAGGCCTGCAGGATCGTCGTCGCTCCGCTGACGGCGACCGAGGCAAGCACGGCCCAGGAGAGGTAGGCATCGGGCACGTTTGCGGCCCGCATCACGACCAGGGGAACCAGGATTATGCCCGCGATGTTGAGCGCGGCCAACTGGATGCCCAGACCCATGGCAAGCTTCGCCGGAGCCGGTTCGTCGGGCTGGAAGCGCAGGCCGGGTGCGTCGCCCGCCGCGCCGACGCTCAAGCCACGGCCTCGAGCCAGTGGCGGCGGCGCTGGAAGGGATAGCCGGGCAGCGGCACGCGCGACCGAGCCTCGCCGGCAAACAGTCCCTCGAAGGAGATCTCGAGCCCCGCCTCGTACGCCCCGGCCACCGCCGCCACGAAGCCGTCCGCAGGCTGCACGGCGCTCAGGCTGGAAAGCAAGACGGGTGCGGTGCCCTCCCCCGGGCGCTGCGTGACCATCGGCGCCAGCACGCTTTCCGGGCCGATCTCCACCACGACCGGCACCTCCATCTCCGCCAGCGTCCGGAGGCAGCGGTCAATGGCCGGCAGCTCGCGCACCGACCGCTGCCAATACGTCACGTCGCGCGCGTCGCCGGACCCAACCGCCGCCCCCGTCGCGCCACTCACCAGGGTCACGGCAGGCGCGGCGAGCGCGATGTCCCTCGGAGCCTCGCGTCCTCCCAACTCCGCCCAGAGCCGCAACCCTTCCTCCAGACCCCACACGCCGGCGGCCTGCGCCGCCGCGAGTTCGCCGACGCTGCATCCGACTACGGGGGTCGGGCTTATCCCGACACTCCTCCAAAGCGCCGTGAGACCGCACTGGAGCGCGTAGATCGAGGCCCCGACCGACGTTGCCTCGCCGGCGTCGCCGACATCGTCCTTCGCTCCGTCCTTCCCGAACAGCACCTCCAGTAGCGAGGCGCCACGCTCTCCCCGCCACACTTCTTCGCAGGTGTCGAGCACCTCGCGCACGACCGGTTCCGTCTCGTACAGGGCCTGTCCCATGCCCGCCCAGCTACGGGACCCGCCGGTGTACAGGAAGGCGGTCCGGGGCGCTTCCAGCGGTTCCGGGTCAGCGGGCCCTCGTCTTCCTGCGGCCACATCCCGAAGCCCCTCCTGAAGTTGTGCGAGATCGTCGAACACCAATCCGGCGCGGTAGGCGAAGTGACTTCTCCCCCTGCCCGCGGTCCATGCCACATCGGCCAGACTCGAACCATCCGGTTTCCCAACGAATTCCAGGTAGCGTCGAGCCAGCTCCCGCAGGGCGTCCGGGGACTTGCCCGAAAGGGGCAGGAAACGGGTCGTCCGTTCTCCGAGTCCTCCCGGGGCCGTCGTGCCGGTGACCGCGACGGTGCGAACGGGTCCTGCGGGCCAGACGGTGCCATCGTCCGCAGCCGGGTTCGCGTATCCACCCACGACGACGTGCGCGTTCGCACCCGAAAGCCCGAAGGTGTTCACCGCGGCGAGAGGCGCTCTCCCGGAGTGGCCCGGCCACGCCGTGGCGCCGGAGGCGACGCGCACCGGGAGGCTCTTCCAGTCGAGGAGCGGACTCGGGTCCCGGAAGTGCAGGTTGCCGGGAATCACACCGCGGCTCATCGCCAACACCGTCTTGATCAGGCTCGCGATCCCGGCGGCCCACTCCAGGTGGCCGATGTTCGTCTTGACCGAACCGACGAGGAGAGGATCGTCCGCGTCGCGACCCCGGCCGTAGACGGCGGCCACGGCGTTCAGCTCAATGGGGTCACCGAATTCGCTGCCCACTCCCTGGGCCTCGAGATAGTCGACCTCGCCGGGGTCGACGCCGGCCCGCGCGAGCGCCTCCTCCATGACCCGTTCCTGGGTCGGCCCGTTGGGGGCCATCAGTTCCGCACTCCGCCCGCTCTGGTTCACCGCGGAACCGTGGACGACGCCCCAGATGCGGTCACCGTCGTCGCGGGCGTCGGCCAGCCGCTTGAGGACGATCATGCCGCATCCCTCGCCGCGGACGAAGCCGTCTGCGGCCGCGTCGAACGCACGGCAGCGGCCGCTGGGGGACAACACCCCCAACTCCGCGAGGAAGTCGGCGATTCCGGGCGACAGGATGGCGTTGACACCGCCCGCAAGTGCCATGTCGACTTCGTCCCTCTGCAGACCCGCCACCGCCTGGTGCACCGCGGCCAGGGACGATGCACAGGCCATATCCAGCGGAATCGCCGGCCCTTCGAGGCCCAGGGCGAAGGCGACCCGTCCGACCGTCATCGCCTCGTTGGTGCCGCCGTAGTCCAGTGGCTGCCCCCGGGAGGCGAACAGGTCCCGGTATTCGCTGCCGCCGACGCCGACATATACGCCGGTGCGGCTGCCAGCCAGCCGGCCGGGATCGATGCCCGCGTCCTCGATAGCCTGCCAACTGGTCTCCAGCAGCATCCGCTGCTGAGGGTCCATCGTCCGCGCCTCAATGGGTGCGATGCGGAAGAACCGCGAGTCGAACCGGTCGATGTCCTCGACGAAAGCACCCCGTCGGTGCAGCGGGTCCTCGGCCCCCGGATCTCCGACCACGCCCTCCCATGAGCCCCGATCCGCACGGCCCTCGCTGACCGCGTCCTCGCCCTCCTCAAGCTGCCGCCAGAAGGCGTCGATATCCGGCGCACCCGGGAATCGGCAGGCCATGCCGACGATGGCGATGTCGTCGTCGTCGCGGCGGAACTGCGTGCGGACGGCCGGCGCCACAGGTTCCGTGGCCGACTCCGCCACTTCCGTGACCGGCTCCGCTACGGGCTCGGTCGCCGGCTCCGCGCCGGTCAGGGCGCCGAGCTCCTTCGACAGGTGTTCCGCGAGACCGGCGGAGTTGGGGTAGTCGAACACGACCGTGTTGGATGCCGCGTACTCCCCGGCAAACGCGCGGTTCAGCCGATTCCGCAACTCCACGGCCATCAGCGAGTCCATGCCCAGATCGAAGAAGCTCGCTGTGGCCGAGGGGGATGACGGCAGTCTCAACACGGCCTTCAGTTCCTCCTGGATGAAGGCCGACAGGAGATTCTCCTTGTCGTCAGCCGGGGCCTCCCGCAGCCGGGACATCAGGCCGTCGGAGGAAGCCGGGGCTTCACCCGTCCCGCGCCTGGCTTTCTTCGTGACGATCAGGTCTTCGAGGAAGCGAGGCCGGGATTCGAGCCCCTCTCCGCTGACCGACCAGTCAACGCTGGTGACCGTGGATTGGGTCACGTCCTGCCGGACCAGCCAGTCGAAGGCTTCGATCCCCTGCCTCGGCGTGATCCAGCCCGCGCCGGTGTACGCCAATTGTTTCTCGATCCTCTCCCGCTGCTCTTCCGCTTCCCCGATTCCCGACCACGCTCCCCAGGCGATGGCCTGACCGGGGAGACCGAGGGCGCGCCGGTGGGCGGCAACCTGGTCGAGGAAGGCGTTGGCGGCGGCGTGGTTGGTCTGGCCCGGGTTTCCCACGACGCCGGTGACGCTGGAGAAGAGGACAAAAAGATCGAGGTCGAGCGCCATGGTGGCCCGGTGCAGATGCCAGGCTCCCAGCACCTTGGGCCACAGGACCTCCTCGAACCGTTCCCAGTTCTGGTTCTCAATGACGCCGTCCGACAGCACGCCCACGCTGTGTACCACGCCGCCGAGCGGCGGCAGGGTCTCGTCGATCCGGGTCAGCATGCGATCGATGGCCGCGGAATCCGTTACGTCGGCCACTTCCACCCGAACATCGACGCCACCCTCCCGCAGCTCGCGGATCGCAGCTTCCGCGTCGGGGTCGGGGGCGCGGCGCCCGTTCAGGACGATCGTCGCGGCCCCCTTCTCGGCCAGCCAGCGGGCGACCGCGCAGCCGATCCCTCCCAGCCCGCCCGTCACCAGGTACGTCCGGTCCGGGCGCAGGCCGTCCCGTGCGAAAGGAGGCATCCGCACGACGTTCTTGCCGGTGTGCCGGGCGTCGCGCATGACGTCGAGGGCCGCCTGGAGCTCCGATAGGGGCCAGACGGTGTGAGGCAGCGGCCTCAGCTCGCCGGACGAGAGCCGCCCCATGACCCGCGCCAGGGAGGCGCCGGCCCGAGCGAGATCGGTCAACTTCACCCCGTCCAGATCCAGCAAGGAGTAGGCGATATCCGGACGTGCCGCCGACATCTCTTCTTCGCTCCAGATCTCCCGCTTCCCGATTTCGACAAAGCGGCCTCGCGTCCCCAGGCAGGACAGGCTCGCTTCGATGAAGCCCTCGCCGGTGAGGCTGTTCAACACGACGTGAACCCCCTCGCCGCCCGTGGCAGCGAGGATTTCTTCGCCGAAGTCGGTCTGCCGGCTGTCGAAGACGTGGTCGACGCCGAGGGAGCGAAGCCAGGGCTGCTTCGCCACACTCGCGGTTGCGAAGACGTCGGCGCCCGCGGCGCGCGCAAGCTGGATCGCGGCAAGGCCGACGCCTCCGGTTCCCGCGTGGACCAGTACGCGTTCGCCGGCCGTCAATCCCGCCATCTCGAAGGCGAGCTCAGCCGTCACGAAGCAGACGGGCATCGTGGCCAGCGCGGGCGCGGAGAACCCATCGGGGGCGGGAGCCAGCGCGACCGCCGACGTCACCATCTCCGGCGTGTACGAGCCGAAGCCCAATCCGACGACCGCATCCCCCGCGGAGAGGTCCTCCACATCGGGAGCCGTCTCCAGCACGCGGCCGTACATCTCGCGGCCGATCTCCCGGTCGTACGGCACGGCGCCGATGCTGAGGAGCACGTCGGCGAAGTTGAGCCCCACGGCCTCCACCGAGATCCGGACCTCGCCGGGCTCCAGCGGGGATTTCGGGCGCGGCTTCGCTCCCAGCGCCGACAGGCCGGCCGCCGGGTCCGTGGGCCCGACGACCCAATCCGCATCCTCCGGCAAGGCGAGCGGGGCACGGCCGGCGCCCAGGCGCACCAGCCGGGCGCCCTGGCGGGAGCCTCCCCGATAGGCGATGTGCGTCTCGGCATCGGGAAAGAGGACTTCCCGGGCAAGATTCGAAACCGTCTCCGCGGTCCCCGCCGCCCCGGGGTCGAGGTCGATCAACCTCGGTCGGAGGTGCGCCGCCTCGAGGGCCATCACCTTCCCGAACCCCCACAGAGTCGAGCCGGCAAGTTCCCCCGCGCTTCTCGCCAGAAGGTCTTCTTCCAGGACCTGCGCGCCCCGCGTCACGAACCACACGCCGTCGGTCGGCGTCGCGCCGGTGTCGATGAGGCCCTGAACGAGAGCCAGGGCGCTGGACCCGACACGCGCGACGTCCTCGGCCATTTGCTCGGTGGTCGCTGCCGCCCCGTGCCCATCCAGAGCGGCGAGGTGCACCACGCCCTTCAACGGGACACCCGCGGGAAGCCCCGCCAACAGGGCTCGCCAGGACTCCCGCCGAGTCACGTCGACCGTCGACGGATCATCTCCGGCGTCTCCGGCGAAGACCACCGTCTGGTCTCGGGAGGCGAGCGCCCTGGCCAGCCCGGCGGCCATCTCGGCGGCTCGACCGGTTTCGTCGGCCGCCAGGACCCACACGCCCGGCGAGAGCGCCACGTTCCGCGGTCCCCGGGCGATGATCACGTTCGAGCCCAGGGGTTCGTCCGTATCGGGGTTCGCAAGCCCGGGGAACTCGATGTCGAGGAACCCTGCATCGCCCAGGGCTCGGCGCCATACGGCCGGAGTCGCGAGCGCATGGTCGGGGCGGTAGTCGTCCTCGAAACGCCACCATCCATCCAGAAGTCCGAACGTCAGATCCTGCCATGCCCGGCGGCGCAGTCCTTCCAGCGCCAGCAACAGACCCGAGGGGGCCAGGAGGTCGCGACAGTGCGCGAGCGTCTCGCCGAGGTCCCGGGTCGCGTGCAGCACGTTCGCGGCGATCACGAGATCGTAGGCATGGGCCTCGAACCCCTGGGCTTCGGGTGAGGCCTCGATGTCCAGCGCCCTGTACTCGATCGGAGCGCCGGTAGCGGCGAAACGCGCTTCGGCCTGCGCGAAGAACCCCGCCGAGATATCCGTGAACGTGTAGTCGAACCGGCCGGAGGGGAGGAGCGGGAGAATCGACTCCGTCGCCGAACCGGTCCCCGCACCGACTTCCAGGATCCGCAGCCGCCGATTCCCGGGAAGACCCGACACAGCCGCGGCCACCGCATCCCCGAGCATTCGGTTCGCCGCGCGCGACGCGGGGGCTGTCAGGTACAGGCTCGCGGCGCTCGGCCCGTCGTCGCCGAACAGCAAGCCGAGCGGGTCTCTGCGACCCCGCAACACCTCCGCGAGAGCCGAACCGCATCGGCGAAGAAGACCGAGTTCGTTGATCCCGTGCGGATGTCCGTCAATGAACCGCTCGGCCAGCGGTCCGGGATCGAGGAGAGAGCCGTCGGATCCGTGCGGGCCGTCCGGGCGCGGGTCGCCCGCCGCCAGGTCGAGGAGCCGGACAAACAGGCGCCGGTGATCGTCCGTCACCCCCAGTTGGCGGCGAAGGTCGTCCGGCCGGACCGCTTCGCCGGCTTCGCGCTCCCACCCCAGGCTGTCGAGCGCCGCGCAGGCGTATGCCCTCGACAACGTCTCCTGATCTTTCAGTAGAGCGGCTCTGTCCGGGCCTTTGACGCCTTCCTGCGCCAGGTATTCGACGAACGTCGGGGACCGGCTCGCGACGACCTCGGGATCCGTCAGATAATCCGCGGCACGCATCCCCCCACTCAGGGGCTTCTTCCGCCATGCCACCTCGTACAGCAGGTCCTTGACCCCGCCCTCGGCGGAAAGGAGCGCGGATCGGGTCGCCCGCTTGGCGGTGTAGCCCTTCAGCACGCCGACGGGCGTGCCGTCCGCGGCATAGAGCCGAACGTCGCCCGTCACGACTTGCGGCGGCGTGTCCGCCCCGTCCTCCGACCCGGGAGTCCTCAGGACGGCGTGGCACACGACCCGGTCCGGCAGTGGGCCCGCCACCCAAAGAGATTCCCATCCGAAAGGCAGGTAGACCGCGCCCTGCTCGACTTTCATCAGATGTCGGGCGATGGCCGAGATCTGGAAACAGCCGTCGAGGAGGAGGGGATGCATCTCCATGCCGCTCGCATCCACCGAATCGCCGAGGGCCAGTTCCCCCAGGGCTTCGCCTTTTCCGGCCCAGACGGCCTGGAGCGTGTGATACGCTGGGCCGAGATGAATGTCGCCGCTCCATCGCAGTCGGTAGAACTCCGCCGGATCACGGCGCGGCAGTCGGGCTCTCAGCTCATCCAGATCGACGTGCGGAGCCTCTCCGGGGCCGGCGGCAGCGCCGGACGTACCCCATGAAAGCCTGCCGCCGGCGTGAAGGGTCCACGTCTCTTCGGTTTCCCCCTTGCTGAACACCTCGAATCGACGCTCCGGGGTTTCCGCCGCAGCATCCGCCGCGGCATCCACCGTGGCATCGTCGGGTCCGCTCAGAACGAACTGCAGCTTGCGGCCCGCGCCATGCGCCCCGTCTTCCGGGTCCTCGCCATCCTCGCTTTCGAAGATCAAGGGATTGTGCAGCTGCATGTCCGACACGGTCGCCGAGCCGCCGCGGCCGGCCAGAGACACGGACACCGCCATGGCGCCGTGGAGTGCCCCGGGAGCGACGATGCGGTCGTACACGAGGTGGTCCTGCAGCCAGGCGGGATCCGAAGCGAACATCTCCGTCTCGAACGTGATCTCGCCGCGGGGCGATTCATGCCGCATGCCGAGCAGGGGATGGCCGGCGGCCGTTCGCCGACGCCTCGATCTCGGGATCCAGTGGTGACTGTGCTGGAACGGATATCCGGGGAGCGAGATGCGGCGCCGGGTCTCCCCGGCGAACAGGCCGGGGAACCCGATCTCCATTCCGGCCTCGTAGGCCCCCGCCACGGCCTCCACGAAGCCCCCGCTTGGGTCCGCCACCGGCTCCGCGGGATCCCGCGGCGGCCGCCGGAGGCTCGCGAGAATGACGGGCGGGCCGGAGGGCGCCGTCTCGGGCCACGTCATGGCGACCACCGGGCCAAGGACGGCGTGGGGGCCGATCTCCACGACGGCATCGACACCGAGTTCCGCCAGCGTCTCCACCGAACGGCGGAAGGCCACCGGCTCCCGCGCCTGCCGTCGCCAGTAGGCGGCATCCATCCGTTCGTCCGGCTCCAGCAACCGTCCCGTCAGGTTGCTCACGAAAGGCACGGATGGAGATGGCGGAGCGGGCGTGATATCGCGGACGGCGGCTTCGAGATCGTCCAGCGCGGGCTCGATGAGGGCGCTGTGATAGGCGGGGCTCCGTCGCAGGCGCACCACCTTCACTCTTTCGGCCTCGAAGCGTGCCAGAACCGCCTCGAGATCCTTCGCGGGCCCGCTGACGACCTGCTGCAGTCCGTTGTCGACGGCGACGCTCAGGTCGACATCGTCCGAGGCAGCGTTCCGTTCCGCCACCGCGGAGGCGATGCGAGCGGTTGGGGCGAAGATCGCGGCCATGGCGCCATCGCTGCGCGTGGCGCCCATCAGCGCACCGCGGGCCGCGGCGAAGCGCAAGCCGTCCTCGAGGCCGAACACGCCCGCCGCCTGCGCCGCCGCCATCTCTCCGAGGCTGTGGCCCACGACCACGCTCGGCTCCACGCCGACACTCTCCCAGAGCGCCGTCAGGGCGCATTCGAGGGCATAGATCGCCGGCTGGGTCCACGCCGCCTCATCCAGCAGGCCGTCCGTCCCGTCCGCCCCCTCGCTCCCGAACATGACGTCCAACAGCGAGACGCCGCGCTCCTCCAGAAGGAGTCCGTCGCAGCGGTCGAGGACGGAGCGGAAAACAGGCTCCCTCTCATATAGCGCCCTGCCCATGCCGACCCATTGACTGGCCTGTCCCGTGAAGACGAAAGCCACGTTGGTCGCACGCACCGGCGCCACGCCGGCTTCCGGACCCTGATCTTCGGCGAGGCGTGCAAGTTTCCGGCGCAGTTCGGCGACATCGCTGAACAGTACGCCGGCGCGGTGGGCGAAGTGGCTTCGGCCCGATGCGGCGGTCCAGACCATGTCGGCGATCGTGTCGGCCCCGGACCGCTCTCCCTCACGTTCGTCACGCCAGTGCTCGGCAAGCCAGGACAGATGCCGCGACGCGACATCGCCAAGCGCCGCCGGCGATTTGCCCGACAAGGGCAGGAACCGGGTCGTGCGGGCGTCACTCGGGTCCGCGGCCTCGGGCGTGGAGGCGGACACCGGCACGGGAATCGCGGGACCGACGGGGGGGCGCAGCGTGGCGGGACCGGAAGCCGCGTCGGTTGCCGTTTCCGTTACGGCTTCTCCGTATCCCTCGAGTACGACGTGGGCGTTCGTCCCGGACCAGCCGAAGGAATTGACGCCGGCCAGCGGCCGCCTGTCCGGATGGAGCGGCCAGTCCGTCATGACGTCGGTTACGCGCACGGGCAGGCGATCCCAATCCACGCTCGGTGTCGGATCGTTGAAGTTGAGATGCCGGGGGATCACCCCGTGCCTCATCGCCAACACGGCCTTGATCACGCCCGCGACGCCGGCGGCGGGCCCCAGGTGTCCGATGTTGGTCTTGACGGACCCGACCAGGAACGGGTTCGCCGACGTGCGCCCGCGCCCGTAGACGGCCGCCGCGGCACCGAGTTCGATCGGATCTCCGACCACCGTCCCCGTGCCGTGGGCCTCCAGGTAGTCCACATCGGACGGCGAGACGCCTCCTCGGGCAAGCGCCTCTGCCATGGCCTTCTCCTGCGAAGGGCCGCTGGGCACGGTCAGCCCCTGGCTCGCGCCGTCCTGATTGACCGATGAGCCGCGGATGACGGCCCAGATCCGGTCGCCCGCTGCTTCCGCCGCGTCCAGGCGCTTCAGAACCAGCAAACCGCAGCCTTCACCGCACACAAAGCCATCGGCCGCCGCATCGAATGCCTTGCACTGTCCCTCGGGCGACAACATGCCGGCGTTGGCCCGCAACTCGAGCGGACGTCCGGCAAGGTAGATGTGGACGCCGCCGGACAAGGCCAGATCCGTCTCGCCGCGCTGCAGGGCCCCGACCGCCTGGTGGAGGGCAACCAGCGACGATGAGCAGGCGGTGTCGATCGCCATGCAGGGCCCCTCGAGGCCCAGTGCAAAGGAGACGCGGCCGATGGCCGTGTTGAGGGCCGTGCCGGTCACGGCGTAGAAGCCGACCGCGGTATCGGCGGTCTCCGGCGCATCGATGACCATGTCCCGGTAGTCGTTGTTGCTGATGCCGACGAAGACCCCGGCGCGGCTGCCCTTCAGGCTCCCGGGGTCTATCCCCGCATCTTCGAGCGCGTGCCAGCTCACCTCCAGCATCATGCGCTGCTGCGGATCGAGCATCTGGGCTTCGATGGGAGAGATGCGGAAGAAGTCCGCATCGAACTGGTCGAGGTCTTCGATGAACGCCCCGAAACGGAGGGCACGGTTCTCGCCGCCGGAGTCCGGGAAGAGCCGGCCCGCGCGTCCGATGACGGAGCCGGGAGGGCCTTCGACGACCGCGTTCTCGCCCGCGATCAGTTGTCGCCAGAAATCGGACAGGCTCCTGCTGCCGGGGAACCGGCACGCCATGCCCACGATCGCGATGGGTTCACCGGGTTCGCGCGTCCGCCCGTTCCCGTGAGTCCTCACCCGCAGTCCCCCCTGCCGTTCGGTTTCAGCCCGCCGAGGGTCGACTCCCCGGCCGCGGTCCCGTGTGCTCCCGCATGTGAAATATCATCAAGTTGGGCTGAGAAAAAATACGGCCTCGCGGCCGCGGTGCGGGAGGTGGTGCATTAGGTGGCGGCCGCTCCGCGGTACGCGGACTTCGACGCGACGCCGCCGGTCGAGCACCCTGGGCGACGCGCGACCACCTCGGGCGGCGCTTCGGACGGTATCCGAGGGGACGGATGTGCCGTAGTATTGCCTTCGAGGTTCGTATCGCTCACCTGGAGCGTCTATATTCATGGTGCGCGGAAGTGACATTTTCCACGCATGCAACCCGGAGGACTCCGACCATGACAGCAACCGAAGCCCGCATTCAGGAACTCGCTCGCCAGCACCTCGACCTCGGAAGAGACCTGGATCTCGACACCGGTTTGCTTTCCTCCGACATCTCGTCCCTTGACGCCGTAGCCTTCGTGAAGAAGGTCGGGGTGGCGTTCGGTGTCGAGATTCCCCCCGAGGAGGTTGCCAACTGGAAGAACATGCGGAACCTGGCCGCATTTCTCGATTCCGGATCCGGTTGAGCCTCGCTGGCGGCGGTGCCCGCTCCGACCCTCCGGTCGGCTCAGCGGGCATCGTCCCGAGCCTTTCCGACAGCGGTCGGCGTCGGCCCAGGGCATAGGCGGAATCGGTAGCCGTTGACTGTCTGGGAACTACCTGAGCCCCTTGCGGTGGAACAGGTGCGGCTCGACGAGAACACGGTCACCGTCGTGCGGCGGCATGGCCGGCCGGATTCCCCGGTTCGCCTGGTTCTGAGTCATGGCAACGGCCTCGCCATCGACGCTTACTATCCGTTCTGGTCTCTCCTGGCGGACGAGTTCGATCTGGTTGTCTACGACATCAGAAACCACGGCTGGAATGCCGTCGGTGAGCGGAAGCATCACAACATTCCGACGATGCTCCACGACCATGACGTCCTCGCCAGGGCCATCGCCGAGCGTCTCGGAGACAAGCCGACCGTAGGCGTCTTTCATTCGCTTTCGACGCTTACGGCGATTCTCTCGCTCTCCGGTCCCTACTCGGGTCTGGTGCTGTTCGATCCGCCCCTCTGCAAGCCTGCGGCAAGTGAAGCGGAGTTCGACGAGGCCCTGGACCGCCAGACGGCGCTGACGCGGCGACGGTCGCCCCGTTTCCGGTCCGAGGAGGAGTTCTCGGACCTTCTTCGGTATTCTCCGCTGTATGCCCGGGTCGTGCCCGGGGTGCGGGAACTCGTGGCGAGGACGACCCTTACGAAGGCGGCCGACGGAGAAGGCCTTGGACTCCGCTGTCCACGTGAGTTCGAAGCGCAGGTCTCGGAATACATGAGGAGCTTCGCCCCGCTGCTGGATCTGGACATGCTTTATTGTCCCACGAAAGTGATCGGGGCCGATCCAACTCTCCCGCACGCGTACCTGCCCAGCTTTGATCTGAAGCACATCGAGAGCGTGGATTACGACTTCATCGTGGACTCTACCCACCTTCTGCAGCTCGAGAAGCCGGCGGAATGCGTCGCGATGCTCCGCGTTTTCCTTCGTCAGAGCGGGCTGCTGGGAGGCTCCACCCAGTGGCGCACGGGCTCGAAGGGATAGCCGGGCAGCGAGATCCTGCGCCGCTCCTCGCCCGCGAAGAGGCCCGCGAAGGAGATCGGCAGCCCGGCCTCGTAGGCGGCGGCCGCGGCCTCGAGGAAACTGTCGCAGGTGTCGATCGCGGTGGGGGGGGGGGGGCGGGGCCCCCGCGCCGGCCCGGCGCGGGGGGGGGGGGGGGTGGGGGGGTGGGGGGGGGGGGGGGGTGTTTTGGGGGGGGGGGGGGGGGGGGGGGGGGGGGCCCCCCCCGCCCCCCCCAGACTCGCCACTACGAGCGGAGTGCTGCGGTTTCCTTCGTTGCCGGCGGTTTCGGCGTCGGAGGCCGGCCAGGCTTCGGCGATCGCTGGGGCCACGGACGGTCGGGGACCGACTTCCAGCACTGCCTCGACGCCTCTGTCCGCCAGAGTCGGCGCGCAGGCTTCCGGTTCGGCAGACTGCCCATCGCGCTGGAGCCAGAAGGAGGTGGCAAGCGCTTCGTTCGCCCCCAACGGGCGGCCGTCGGCGCCGCGGATTACCGCGAGAGATGGGCGTTCCAGGACCACTTCTCCGGCGAACCGCAGTGCGCCCGCGGCCGGTGATTTCGCCGTCACCGACTCGCCGGCGGCCGCCGACAAGCGGAGGCCGTCTTCCAGGCTGAAGACTCCGGCGGCCCGAGCCGCCGCGAACTCACCGGCATCGAAGCCGGCGACGACACTCGGTCGGATCCCGATGCTCGACCAGAGCGCGGTCAGTCCGCATTCGAAGGCATAGACGGCCGGATAGGTCCAGGCCGGGTCGTCGAGATCGCCCGAGGCGTCCGTTCGCCCGAACATGATCTCAAGGAGCGATTCGCCGCGTTGCTCCCGGAGCACTTCATCGCACCGATCCAGCACTGCACGAACCACCGGCTCGGTTCGGTAGAGCGCCGCTCCCATGCCGGCCCAGCGGCTGTCCCGGCCGGGGTAGACGAACGCGACGTTTGTCGCTTCTAGCGGCTTCGGCCTGCCGTTCGCTTCGGAGAGCACCCGAAGGCTTTCGACCAGGGATTCTCCGTTTCGGAACACAACCGCGGCGCGGTACGGAAAGTGACTCCGGCCGGTACCGGCGGTCCATGCCATGTCGGACAGGAGCGGACCCGCCGCGCGGTCGTCGGACTCGAGGTCGGCGTTGTGTCCGTCGACCCAGCCGAGAAAGCGTCCGGCGAGCGACCGCAGGGCGCTCCCGGACTTCGCGGAGAGCGGCAGGATACGCGTCTGGCGTGAGTCGCGCCGTTCGCCAGCCGTTCGCGGATCGGCGACGGGCTCCGGAGCGACGACGGCCACAGATGTCGGCGCTCCCCGGGGGCCGAGTTCTTCACGGGGCGCAGGGTCGCCGCCCGGCGCGCCGTAACCCTCGACGACGACGTGCGCGTTCGTCCCGGAGAATCCGAAGGCGCTGATTCCGGCGCGTGCGGGACAGCCGTTGGCCGGCGGCCAATGGGTGCGTTCGGAAGTGACCCGCACGGGCAGCCGGTCCCAGTCCACATTTGGGTTCGGCGTTTCGAAGTGCAGGTGTTTCGGAATCACCCCATGGCGCATGGCAAGGACGACCTTGATCAGTCCCGCGATGCCTGCGGCCGATTCAAGGTGACCCATGTTCGTCTTCGCCGTCCCGATCAGCAGCGGGCGATTCGCGTCCCGCTCGCGGCCGTAGACGGCGGCTGCGGCCTGCACCTCGATGGCGTCGCCGATATCCGACCCCCCGCCATGGGCCTCCAGGTAGTCGATACCGGCCGGCGCGACGCCGGCGCGAGACAGCGCCTCCTCGATGACCTGTTCCTGGGCGAGGCCGCTCGGCATCGTCAGTCCCGCGGCGGTGCCGCTGTGGTTCACGGCCGAACCCCTGATGACCGCCCAGATTCGGTCGCCGGCGGCCTCGGCTTCGCTCAGCCTCCTGAGCAGGACGACGCCACATCCCTCGCCGCGAACGTAGCCCTGCGCCGAAGCGTCGAACGGGGCGCAGCGTCCACTCGATGCCAGGAGGCCGTGCTCGAGCAGGAGTCTGCTGAAGTTGGGGGAGAAGATCGCGTTGACGCCGCCCGCCAGCGCCAGATCGACCTCGCCACGCTCCAGCGCCGTGGACGCGGCGTGGACCGCTGCGAGCGACGCCGCGCACTGCAGCACGAAGGGCATGGCGGGGCCCATGAGTCCGAGCGTGTAGGCGACGCGTCCCACGGTAGTGCTGGACATCGTCCCGACGGACCCGCCGTCCGAACCACTCGCTACCATTAGGTCCCGGTACTCGCTCGCGTTCAAACCGGCGAACACGCCGGTGCGGCTGCCCCTCAGCCCCCCGGGATCGACCCCTGCATCCTCGAGCGCCTGCCAGCTTGTTTCCAGCAGCATCCTCTGCTGGGGGTCCATCGTTTCCGCCGCGATCGGCGTGATACCGAAAAACCTGGCGTCGAACCGTTCGAGACCCGCGACAAAGCCACCCCAGCGATAAGCCGGATGCTCGGCAGCGGGATCGCCGACGCGGTCAAGCCAGTAGTCGGCGTCGCGGCGTCCCTCCGTGACCAGATCGGCGCCCGCCAGGAGCTGATCCCAGTAGGTCGAAACGTCGGGCGCGCCGGGGAATCGGCAGGCCATGCCGACGATCGCGATGCCCTCCTTCTCCCCTTCGGTCTCCCTGTCGGCTTCCCTGTGGGTCGCGGGACGAGATCGCGCAACGGGTTGCTCCGGAACGCGAGACGGCGCGCCGGTGAACGCCTCGATCTCGCCGACGAGGTGGCCGGCGAGATCCGCGGTGCTGGGGTAGTCGAATACGATCGTGTTGGACGTCGTGTACTCGCCGGCAAAGGCGCGGTTCAGCCGGTTCCGCAACTCGACCGCCATCAGCGAGTCCATGCCCAGATCGAAGAAGCCGACCGCCGCCGACGGCGGCGACGGGAGGTGGAGCACGGCCTGCAACTCCTGCTGGATGAACGCCTCCAGCAGATGCCGTTTCTCCTCCGACGGCGCCTCCCGCAGCTGTACCATCAAACCGCCGGAGGCGGCGGGCTCGTCGGTCTGCCGTCGCCGGACCTTCCTCGTAGCCCGTAGCTCGTCGAAGAACGGAGGCGGTGTCCCGAACTCCTCGGCGACGATGGACCAGTCGGTCGCGGTGACCATGGGCGCGGTCACGTCCTGTCGGACCAGCCGATCGAGTGCCTCGATGCCCTGTTCGGGAGTGATCCACTCTGCGGCGGTGTGGTCGAAACGTCTCCTGATTCGCTCCCTCTGCTCTTCCGCCTCCCCGATGCCCGACCAGGCCCCCCAGGCGATGGCCTGACCGGGGAGGCCCAGACCGCGCCGGTGGGCGGCGAGCTGGTCGAGGAAGGCGTTGGCGGCGGAGTGATTCGACTGCCCGGGGTTTCCGACCACGCCGATCCCGCTGGAGAACAGGACGAACAGGTCGAGATCCCTGGTCCTGGTCGCCCGGTGGAGGTGCCAGGCTCCGAGGACCTTCGGCCACAGCACGTGCTCGAAGCGGTCCCACGTCTGGTTCTCGATGACACCGTCCGAGAGGACGCCCACGCTGTGGATGACGCCTCCGAGCGGCCTCGGACCCCGGTCGATCCGGGCGAGCATGGCGTCGACCGCAGCGAAGTCCGTGACATCGGCGATCTCCGCCCGTACCTCGGCGCCGGCATCCCGCAGCTCGCGGATGACCGCTTCGGCCTCCGGATCGGGATCCCGGCGGCCGTTGAGAACGACGGCGCCGGCTCCCTGCTCGACCAGCCAACGGGCGACCGCACAGCCGATCCCGCCCAGACCGCCGGTGACGAGATAGGCTCGGTCCGGCCGCAGACCGCCCCTCGCGAGCGAGGGCATCCTGAGGACGTTCTTACCGGTATGTCGGGCGCCCCGCATGGCATCCAGCGCCGATTCGATTTCGGAGAGCGGCCAGACCGTGTGCGGCAGAGGGGACAGCTCACCGGCCGCCAGGCGGTCCATGATTCGAGAGAGGGAAGCGCCCGCGCGCGCCGGATCGGTCCGCTTCAGCTCATCCACGTCGACGACGGTGTACGCGACGTCGGGACGCGACGCCGCCATCTCCTGTTCGCTCCAGATGCCGCGCTTCCCGATCTCGACGAAGCGGCCGCCGGAGCCCAGACAGGACAGGCTCGCTTCGATGAAGCCCTCGCTGGTGAGGCTGTTCAATACGACATGGACGCCCTCTCCGTCCGTCGCCCGCAGGATCTCGTCGCCGAACGCAGTCTGCCGGCTGTCGAACACATGGGCCACGCCGAGGGAGCGGAGGAAGGACTGCTTGGCGGCGCTGGCGGTCGCGAAGACCTCGGCGCCGGCGGCCTGAGCCAGTTGAATCGCGGCCAGGCCGACGCCGCCGGCCCCGGCGTGGATCAGCACGCGTTCCCCGGACCGGAGTCCCGCCGTCCGGAATGCGAGATCGGCGGTAACGAAGCAAATGGGCACCGTCGCGAGGGCGACCGCGGAGAGACCTGCCGGAGCGGGCGCCACCAGCGCCGCCCTGGTGATCATCTCCGGAGTGAACGAACCGAATCCCATCCCGGCCACCGGGTCGCCGGCCGCGAGGCCCTCGACATCCTCGGCCGTCTCCAGGACACGGCCCACGAATTCGCGCCCGATTTCGCCTCCGGTGGCAACCGCGCCGATGCTCATCAGCGCGTCGACGAAGTTGAGGCCCATCGCCTCCACGGCTACGCGGACCTCGCCAGGTTCGAGGCCCGGCCGGGGCCGCGGCTTCGCCCGGAGCGTGGTGAGGCCGGCCTCCGGATCCTCGGGGCCGATAACCCAATCGGGGTCCTCGGGCAGGGCAAGACGCGGATCGTCGGCGCCGGGGCGAATCAGGCGCGCGGCGCGACGGACGCCTCCCCGGAGGGTGATGAGGGTTTCGGAATCGGCGAAGAGGAGTTCCCGGGCGAGATCCGCCGCCGTCGGCGTTTCCGGAGAGGGGTCCAGGTCGATCAGTCTCGGCTGCAGGTGGGACGCCTCCCAGGACAGCGTTTTTCCGAAGCCCCAGAGCGCGGCACCGGCGAGTTCGCCGGACGTCCTTTCCAGGAGATCCTGCTCGATGACCTGGGCGCCGCGCGTAACGAACCAGACACCCTCGGTCGGACCGACGCCGGCGTCGATGGCGCCCTGCGCGAGCGCCAGCGCCGTGGACGCGGCGTGGGCTACGTCCTCCGCCATCTCGTCCGTGGCCGCCGACGCTCCGTGTCCATCCAGGGCGTTGAGGTGCACGACGCCCCGGAGAGGAGGTGCCTCGGGCAGCCCCTCCAGCAGCGATCGCCAGGCCTTGCGCTCCGTGGGTTCCAGGGCGACCGCCGTCACACCGCGAACGTCGGGCAGAGGGTCGGCATCGCCTTCCGCGCGGGCCAGAAGGACCGTCTGGTTGTGAGCGGCCAGCTCGGCGGCGAGCTGCTCCGCCATGCCGATGCCGTCCGCCGCGACGATCCAGGCCCCGGGGGCCGGGGCGATGTCGGCCGGACCCCGGGCGAGGATGACGCTGTGACCGAGATGTTCGTCGTTGTCCGGGTCGCGGGTTCCCAGCAACTCCACATCCGAGAAACCGGCGTCGTCCAGCGCCCGCCGCCACTCCGCCGGCTTGGCGAAGGCATGCTCGGTCCGATAGATGTCGGAGAAGCGCCACCACCCGTCCAGGAGCCCGAACGTCAGGTCCTGCCAGGTCCGGTGTCGCAGACCCTCGAGGGCAATCAACTGACCCGACGGCGCGAGGAGGTCGCGGCAGTGCGACAGCGCCTCGCCCAGGTCCCGCGTTGCGTGCAATACGTTCGCGGCGATCACCAGGTCGTAGCTGTGAGCGTCGAACCCCTGTGCCGCCGGATCCGTCTCGATGTCCAGGCGCCTTTACTCGATCGGGGCGCCGGTCCGGGCCAGGCGCCCTTCGGCCTGCGAAAAGAAGCCTGCCGAGATGTCGGTGAAGGTGTAGTCGACCCGGTCGGAGGACAGGCGCGGGAGGATCGCCTCGGTGGCGGAACCGGTCCCCGCTCCCACTTCCGCTACCCGCAGTCGGCGATGCTCGGGCAGGCCGGAGATTGCCGCCTCGACCGCGTCTCCGAGCATCCGATTCGCCGCGCGGTTGGCCGGCGCCTGAAGGTACACGCCCGCCGCGCCGGGGCCTTCGTCGCTGAACAGCAAGGTCATCGGATCCGTGCTTCCCCGGAGCACCTCGGCGAGAGCCGGGCCGCAGCGGCAGAGCAGACCGAGCTCGTTGGTTCCGTGAGGGTGCCTGTCCCGACACCTCGCGGCGAAACCCTCTGGGTCCGCCAGGGCTTCGTCCGGGAGCGGGTCGCCGACTCCGGCCGCCACGACGTAGCCCCCGCCGGAGCGGCTCAGGATGCCCGCCTCCGACAGGATGGCCAGGAGTCGCCGGAACAGGCGCCGGTGCTCGTCAAAGACGTTCAGTTCACGCCGAAGGTCCTCGGGCGAGACCTCCGCCCCCGCTCGGCGCTGCCACCCCATTCTCTCGAGCGCCGACAGCACGTAGGCCTGGGAAAGCCGCTCGAGGTCCCGGAGCAGGATGACCCGGTCCGCCGCTTCGACGTCACGATCCGCCAGGTGGTCGGCGAGCGTGCGCGACCGGCCGGCGACGGTTGCCGGGCTCGCCAGGAAGTCTGCGGCGGGCATGCTTCCGGCCAGCGGCTGCTCCCGCCACGCGACCTCGTACTGCAGGTCCCTCAGCCCGGCCCTCGCCGAGAGGAGGGCGCCGCGCCTGGCCCGCTTGACCGTGAAGCCGAACAGACCGCCCAGCGGCGCCCCTTCCATGGAGTAGAACCGAACGTCCCCGGTCACGACTTCGGGCGGTTCCGAAGACGCGGCGTCCGCTCCGTTCCGCGCGGCGGATCCCCTCACCGTGGCATGGCAGAGGAGCCTGGTGGGCATCGGTCCCGCCACCCACAGCCTCTGCCAGCCGAAGGGCATGTACACCGCCCCCTGCTCGGAAACGGTGTGGTGGCGAGCCAGCGACAGGACCTGGAAGCAACCGTCCAGCAGCAGCGGATGCAGCTCCATCCCGGTCGCGTCGACGGAATCGCTGAGCGCGAGTGTGGCCAGGGCCTCTCCTTCCGTTGCCCAGGCGGACTCGATCGTGTGGTAGGACGGGCCGAGGTAGATGCCGGTCCGGGACCGCATTCGGTAAAAGGCAACGGGATCCTGGGGCGTCAACCGGGCTTTGAGCGCCTCCGGGTCGAGCGGGGAGAGCGGTTCGATGTCCGACCTTCCCGAGGAGAGCCGACCGCCGGCGTGCAGGGTCCATCTCTCCTCGCCCTCTCCCTTCGTGAAGATCTCGAAGGGACGCTCGGCGAGGTCGTCCGACCCGTCCAGAACGAACTGCAGGGAGCGGCCTCCGCCGCCCGTTTCCGGATCCTCCTCGTCGAGCATCAGCGGGCTGTAGATCTGCAACTCGTCCACGACCGCCGGCCCGTCGCCTCGGCTCAGTGCGACCGAGACCGCCATGCCGCCGTGGAGCCCGCCGGGGACGACCACCTGTTCGTACACCAGGTGATCCAGCAGCCACGCGGGATCGGATGCGAACACTTCCGTCTCGAACATGACTTCGCCGCGGGGCGACTCGTGCCGGACGCCGAGCAGCGGATGTCCATCGGCTTTCTGGCGGCGCTTCGACAGCCGGACCCAGTGCCGGATACGCTGGAAGGGATAGCCCGGCAGGGTGATGCGGCGCCGCGCCTCGCCGGCGAACAGGCTTTCGAACTCGATGTCGAGGCCCGCTTCGTAGACGCCGGCAACTGCTTCCATGAAGCCGCCACTGGTGTCGATGCACGGCTCCTCCGCCTCTCGGGGCGGACGCCGAAGACTGGCGAGAACCGGCGGGGATGCCGCCGGAGCCGACGCGGGCCAGACCATCGAGACGACAGGCCCCAGCACGGCATGCGGGCCGACCTCCACGACCGCATCGACTCCCATCTCCGCCAGAGTCTCGACGCTGCTCCGAAACGCCACGGGCTCGCGTGCGTGGCGACACCAGTACGCGGCGTCCATGTGCGCGTCCGGGTCGAGCAGACGGCCCGTGATGTTGCTGACCAGAGGGACGGAAAGGGCCGGAGGCGAGGGGGCAATCTTCCGGACGGCGGCTTCCAGCTCGTCCAGGGCCGGCTCGATCAGGGCGCTGTGATACGCGGGGCTCCGCCGCAGCCGGTGCACCTTGACCCCCTCGGCTTCGAACTGCGCGAGCACCTTCTCGATCTCGGCGGCCGGCCCGCTAACGACCTGCTGCGCTCCATTGTCGACGGCAACGGAGATGTCCTCGTCGTTCGAGTCGGCGTTGTGCGCGGCCACCGCTTCGGCGACGCGGGAGGCGGGGGCAAAGATGGCGGCCATCGCGCCATCGGGGCGCGTGGCGCCCATCAGGGTGCCACGGGCGGCGGCGTATCGGAGGCCCTGCTCGAGAGTGAAGCCGCCCGCCGCCCGCGCCGCCGCGATCTCGCCCAGGCTGTGTCCGACGACAACGCTCGGCCGGACGCCCAGGCTCTCCCAGAGCGCGACCAGGGCGCACTCCAGCGAGTAGATGGCGGGTTGTGTCCAGGTCGGTTCGTCGAGCAGGCCATCGGTCCCGTTCTCTTCGAACATGACTTCGAGCAGAGAGACCGCGCGGTCTTCGGAGAGCAGCCGGTCGCAGCGGTCGAGTACCGCGCGGAACACGGGCTCCCGTTCGTACAGAGCCCGGCCCATTCCGGGCCATTGACTGGCCTGGCCGGTGAAGACGAAGGCCACCTTCTTCGCTTCCCGGGGGGCGTCGCCGCTTTCTCCGGCGGCCAGGTCCCCCAGTTGCTGCCGGAGCTGGGCGACGTCGCTGAAGACCAGGCCGGCCCGGTGCGCCAGGTGGCCCCTCCCGACCGCGGCCGTCCAGGCCAGGTCCGCGAGGTCCGGGTCCGGCTGTTCATCGAGCCAGGACAGGTAGCGTCGAGCCAGGTCGTGAAGCGCTCCGGGCGATCTGGCCGAGAGCGGCAGAAGGCGGGTGTCCCGCCCACCCGGTTCCCCCCTCGGTTCCGCCCGGACGCCGACGGGCCGGCGGAGACCGACGGGGAAGGAAGCGCGAGCGCGGCCGGCCGCGGGTTTCAGTTCGTCGTAGCCCTGCACCAGCACGTGGCCGTTGGTCCCCGACCAACCGAACGAGTTGACGCCGGCCAGGCGGGGGCGACCCGGGTGGATGGGCCAGTCCGTCATCCCGTCGGTGACGCGGACAGGCAGGCGGTCCCAGTCGATGTTGGGGTTCGGGTTGCTGAAGTTCAGGTGACGCGGAATGACCCCGTGTCTCATCGCCAGGACCGCCTTGATCAGGCCCGCGACGCCGGCGGCGGGTCCGAGGTGTCCGATGTTCGTCTTGACGGAACCGACCAGCAGGGGGTGTTCCGCGTCGCGCTCGCGTCCGTAGACGGCTGCCGCCGCGTTCAGCTCGATGGGATCGCCGACGATCGTGCCGGTGCCGTGGGTCTCCAGGTAGTCGACGTCGGAGGGGGAGGCGCCGGCCCGCGCCAGGGCCTCCTCCATCGCCTTTTCCTGGGACGGAGCGCTGGGCACGGTCAAGCCCTGGCTGGCGCCGTCCTGATTGACCGCCGAGCCGGGAATGACGGCCCAGATCCGGTCACCGTCCGCCTTGGCGTCGCTGAGGCGCTTGAGGACGATCAGGCCGCAGCCCTCGCCGGAGACGAAACCGTCGGCGGCCGCGTCGAAGGTCCAGCACTGGCCCGTCGGCGACAGCATTCCCGCGTTGGCGCGCAGCTCGAGCGGTCGTCCGGCGAACTGGGCATGGACGCCGCCGGCCAGAACCAGGTCCGCCTCACCACGCTGGAGCCCGGCCACGGCCTGGTGGATGGCGACCAGCGAGGATGAGCAGGCGGTGTCGATCGCCATCGACGGCCCTTCGAGGCCGAGAACGAAGGAGACCCGGCCGATGGCCGTGTTCAGCGCGTTGCCGGTGGCGGCGTAGAGCCCGGCCGCGGCCTCGCTCGTGCCGGGATCCGAGATCGCCATGTCCCGGTAGTCCATGATGCTGATGCCGGCATAGACGCCGGTGCGGCTGCCCTTGAGGCTCCCGGGGTCGATGGCCGCGTCCTCGAGCGCCCACCAGCTCACCTCCAGCATCATGCGCTGCTGGGGGTCGAGCATCTGCGCCTCGATCGGAGAGATGCGAAAGAACTCCGCGTCGAACAGGTCGAGGTCTTCGACATAGGCCCCGAAACGGATGGCCTCGTTCCTGGCGCTGAACTGGGGGAACTGCCGACCGGGGCGCCCGATGACGGCGCCGGGCGGGCCCTCCACCACCGCGTTCTCGCCGGCCAGGAGCTGTCTCCAGAAGCCGGAGAGGTTCTTGCTGCCGGGGAAGCGGCAGGCCATGCCGATGATCGCGACGGGCTCATTCGGGGTCGGCGAGGTCCCCTGCCGCCGTCCGGTCCGCCGGGGAGGACGCCCCGGTGAACCTGGAGGACGCCCCGGTGAACCTGTATGAGTGGTGTTCGACAGTTTCGATCTCCCGATTGCAGGTTGCGCTTCAGATGACCGCCGGCGCTCCGGCACTTTCCGCGCATGTGATGCTCCGCGCAACACCGGCTCCGGCGAGCGGCCGCTTCCGCGGCCACCCGGGCTCTCGGGCGGCATCGGACCCGGGACCGCAACCTTCCGTGCGGTCTCGGTATGATCCCCTTGCCGGCCGGCTTCCACGGACCGGAGATTTGTTCGACCGCAGTGTCAGACTTGGTCCCGGCCAATTCCGGTCCGGCACGAGGAAACAGGAGAAGAACCATGTCGCATGCCCGTTCGACGTTGACCGCCCTGACCGCCCTGCTGGCGATCCCGCTCGCGGTCCCGGCCCTGGCTGCGGGCCAGAACCGGGAGATGACGCCCGAGGAGCGCGCCCGTCTCATGGCCGAATACGAGGCCCGGATCGACGCCGAACTCGTCTCGGAGCGCCCGATCGAGATGTTCGACTCGATCTGGATCGAGGAACTCACGTGGATGGAAGTCCGCGACATGATGGCCGGCGGGTACAACATCGCGATCGTCTCCACGGGCGGGATCGAGCAGAACGGGCCCTACGTCGCCACGGGCAAGCACAACTACGTGCTGCAGGGGACGTGCGAGGCGATCGCCCGCGAGCTGGGCAAGGCGCTCTGCGCGCCGATCGTGAAGCTCGTTCCCGAGGGCGACATCGACGAACCCTCCGGCCACATGCGCTACCCCGGCACGATCTCGCTCCGCCAGGAGACCTTCGAGGCGGTGCTCGATGACGTCGCTTCGAGCCTTAGGGCACACGGCTTCGAACACATCGTCTTCATCGGCGACAGCGGCGGAAACGTGCAGGGGATGGCGAACGTCGCGGCGCGCCTCAACGAGCGCTGGGACGACGCCCACGCCCACCACATCCCCGAGTACTACCGCTACGGAGGCGGGGACTTCCTCGAGTCCGAGCTGGGGATCGTGGAGACGGAGAACGACGGCATCCACGACAGCTTCGGCATCACGAGCCTGATGATGACCGTCGACCCCGCGGTCGTCCGCTACGACCAGCGTGTGAAGGCGGGACTCGCGAAGATCAACGGCGTCCCGATCGCCCCGAAGGAGAAGACGATCGAGATCGGTCTCAAGCTCCAGGCCTACCGGACCGCGCTCACCGTCGAGAAGATCCGCGAGGCCATCACCAACAGCGGCATGTAGCGCACGCAGCCTCGCCGATCCGGCCCGCGCGGCGCACGGTCCGCGCGGGCGCGCTGAATCTCACCACCCCCCGCGAGGCGTAACAGGTCCTTACAGGTCCTTACAGGTCCTTTCGACCGATCCAGGGAAGAAAGACGAGTGGCGAGTCCCCAACCGAGTTCCCCCATCCCCGCGCGAAGCAAGCTGATCGTCGGCGCACTCGCGTTCGGCGGACTGACCGCTCTGGGGCTCGTGGCGCTCATCCGGTGGCGCCCTCCTTCGGAACTCGACAGCATTCTCGCCCGCATCACGCCGGGCTTCGCCGTCGCCCTGCTCGCGCTGCTCGTGCTCGATTTTACGCTGGGCGGCCTCCGCTATCGCCTGCTCCTCGACGGGCGCGTCTTCTCGCGCGTTTCGCTGTGGCACTGCATGCGGGCGAACTGGGCGAACATGCTGCTGGGTGCGATCACGCCGGCGCAGACGGGCGGCGGAGCCGCGCAGCTCTACGTGCTGTGCCGGCGCGGGGCGCGACTGTCCGAAGCGATTCTCTGCTCGCTGCTGACGTTCGTCGCCACGCTGCTCTTCTTCGCGCTCGGCGGCCTCGCCGCGCTGGCGTTGCTGCCGGGGGAAGCCCTGGCGCGCGGCGTGCTGATCGCGCTCGCCATCGCGGTCGCGGCGATCACGGCACTCGCGGGTCTGTTCATCTCGGCCGTCGCCGCTCGGCGGCGCACCGTTCGGCTGATCCGACGCTTCCTCAACCTGGTATCGAGACGGCGAACGCGAGTCCGGCGCTGGGCGGCGGCGGGCCGGCGTCTGCTGAGCCGCGAGGTCGAGCGACTGGCCGCCGGGCTCCGGGCCGTCGCGTCGCGCGGAAAGGCGACGCTCGCCTGGGTGTGCCTCGCGACCGCCCTGCTCTACCTGAACAAGTATCTCATGGGCTACGTCCTCGCGGCGGCGCTCCAGGGGCCGGTCGATCTCTCGTTCATCGGACTCCAGCTCTTGCAGCACATCGTTCTTTACTTCTCGCCGACGCCGGGCGCTTCGGGCATCGCCGAGGCCTCGACGGGGCTGCTGATGAACCGCGTGCTGCTCGTCGAGGTGACGGTGCTGTGGGTCGTCGGCTGGCGGCTGCTCACGACGTTCTTCGGGACGGTGCTGGGGGCGTTCGTGCTGTTCGCCGAGGCGCGGCGACATGTCGCCGATGTCCGGGCCGGGGAGAAGGGGGCAGCGGCATGAGGGGGACCGGCCCCGTGAGGGGGACCGGCGCGTGGACGCCCGCGACGGATGCGAGCCCCCCTCCGGCTGGTCGGCCAGCGCGCGCCCCGATGCGGCTCTGCCTCGGCGGCGCCGAGTTCTGGAGCCACCTTGAGCGCGACATCCGCGGCGCGCGCCAGTACGTCTACGCCCAGACGCTCTCCTTCGAAGGCGACGCCGCCGGGCTGGGCCTGGCGGAAGCCCTGCTGGCCTGCGAAGCGCCGCGGAAGCGCATCGTCGCCGACGCCGTGACGAAGTACCTGATCAACGACCGGTTCATCGGCTTGCCGCGCGCGCGGCGCGACCCGGTCCTGCAGCGCGAGGTCGCGGCCACCGGCGAGATGTGCGACCGGCTGGAACGCGGCGGGGTGCCCGTCCGGTTCACGTGGCCCGTGGGACGGCGGTTCCACCGGCTCATCGTCCGCAACCACAAGAAGCTGGTCGCGATCGACGACCGGATCGCCTACCTCGGCGGAATCAACTTCAGCGAGCACAACTTCGCCTGGCACGACTTCATGATCCGCATCGAGAGTCCGGGGATCGCAGCCTTCCTGCGCCAGGACTTCGAGCACACGTGGCGCGGGCACGACCGGGCGGCCTCCGCGGAGATCGACGGCGACGAGATCGTGGTCGGCGAGGGCCGGGGCAACCCCGGGCTGCGCGACGCCGTCTCCCGCGCGCTCGATCGGGCGACCGACCGGATCGTCATCCAGTGTCCGTACATCAGCGAGCCGTTCTGGAGCGCCCTCGGCCGGGCGCACCGCCGCGGCGTGCACGTCACGGTGATGATGCCGGAGGACCACAACCGGGCCGTGATGAAATGGGGCACGCTCGACGCTTCGCGACGCGAGGGCTTCGAGGTCCTCATGCTGCCCGGCCCGATGTCGCACGCCAAGGTGATGCGGATCGACGACTCGGTCGTCCTCGGTTCGGCGAACTTCGACTACGTGAGCTTTCGCATGCAGCCGGAGGTCGTCCTCATCACGAGCGCTCCCGACCTCGTCCGCGAGATCGGTGAGCGCATACTCGAGCCCGATCTCGCGCGCTGCCGGGAGCCGGCGGAGGGGCGCCGCCAGCGCTGGCGCGAGCGCCTCGGCGGCCTCTCGATGCGCGTGCTGGAGCTGCTGTCCTCCTCGGTACGCGAGCGTCGGCCGAGCCCGATCCCCCTCGCGACCTGGCGCGACGGACGCACGATCCCGGGCCCGCAGTAGCCTCTCCGCCGCGCGAGTCTGAGGGAACACGACATCCGGTTCCCCTGGGGTCGTTGCAAGAAACAACATCCGTGTAGGACCTTAAGCCAATTCAAAATCGAATTTTCAAATGGCCTAAGCCGATGTACGGAGCTGGCTGGTTCCATGATCGCTCGAGATCTTGCGCCGTTGCTGAGACGGGTTGCAGCGACGATGCCCGTCGTAACGCTTACGGGGCCGAGGCAAAGCGGGAAGACGACGCTGTGCCGGGCACTGTTCCCCGAGCATACGTACCGGACGCTGGAAGACCCGGACATCAGAGGCTTCGCGGTCGACGACCCGATTGGCTTTCTGGCAGGACTCCCGGATGGTGCGGTCATCGACGAGATCCAGCGTGCGCCAGACCTGCTGTCCCACCTGCCGCATTTCCTTGACAGCGACCCGGCGCCCGGCCGCTGGGTCCTCGTCGGCTCCCAGAATCGGCTCCTCCTGGAGTCCCTGGTCCATTCGCTGGCCGGGATCACCGAACTACACGAACTGCTGCCGCTGACGTGGGGAGAAATCCGACGCTTCGCGCGCCACCCCACCAATCTCGATGAAGCGCTCTTCACCGGGGGGTATCCGCGTATCCTCGATCATGCACTCGATCCGACCGCCTGGCTTCGCGCGTACCTCGGCACCTATCTGGAGCGCGAGGTTCGAGCGATCCTGAACGTCGGAGACCTGATGACGTTTCAACGATTCGTCGGATCTTGCGCGAGCCGCACCGGCCAACTCCTCAACTACTCATCACTTGCCAGCGACTGTGGCATAACCCAACCAACGGCCAAACGGTGGATCGATGTTCTCGAGACGAGCTTCATCGTCTTTCGTCTGCCGGCGTTCCAGGACAACATCCGCAACCGTCTCGTGAAAGGGCCCAAGCTCTATTTCTGCGACACGGGCCTGGCCTGCTGGCTCCTGGACATCCATGAACCGGGCCAACTCCGTTCACATCCGCTGCGCGACGCCATCTTCCGGACGTGGGTGGTCTCGGAAGCGTGGAAGAACCGGACCAATCTGGGTCTGGGGCAGCACGGCTTGACCTTCTACCGCGACCGGAACGGCGTCGAGGCGGATCTGGTCATCGAGAACGCGAGGGGACGAACCCTGCTCGAAGCAAGGACCGCGCGCGCGCCCTCATCGGACATGTTGCGCACCGTTCGGCGCGTGCGAGGTCACCTCTCCCGGCCGCCTGCCGGCGATCCCGTCGTCGTGTACGGTGGAGATGAACGCCACCGGTGGGCCGATGGTGAACTTCTGCCATGGCGGATGGCGCGGGCCGCGTCCCTGCGTGATGCGGCCGGCGTCGTTCACGTACTCTCGGGAGGACGGCCAATCGCCGCTGCGGACGTCCTTGTGGTGTCTCCGAATCACCCGAATGTGAGGTGGAAGTCCGCGAGGACCGACGCGCAGGGCGAAGCGATACTGGAACTGGAGTCTCGCGGTCCGTCACCGAGTCTGCCGCTGGCGCTGGCATTGACGCTTTTCGTGGCCGCTCCCGGTTTCGAGGCAAGACTGGAACGCGAGTGGCTCCCGGCCGAGCGGATAATCACCGTCGACCTCGTCCGGCTCCCGGGAGGCGGCGGCACTATCTTCCCGCAGGGCTCGGGCACCATTCCGGGCCTGGCGGGGCGCGTGACCATCGCGAGGGACGGTCGTTCTCCACCGTTCGTAGCGACGCTCGACCACGCGCGCATCCGGACGGGGAATATCGCCGTTAACGGAGAAGTCACGGGGAACATGCTCCGGCCCGTGCACGTTCGGGCGGGCGATGTACTTCATCTGGAAGACGCCGATGGGAGCGAGCGCTGGATCCGGCTGCTAAGGATCGTCGGCCGGTCCGCGTTGGTCGAATATCGCCGGAAGCCCCACGGCGATTCTCCCAGCCAGGGTTAAGGGGCCGGGATGTACAGGCTGCATCGGGCCGGCGCCGGGGGGGGCGGAGGATCTGTATAGGGCGAAATCCGGTCGGCGTCCCTATATTGGAGGGTTAGGCAGGAGAAGGTTCGAGAAGCCAGATCGCACCGCCGGTCGCGGAGAACGAGCGAATCCATGAAGAGACTCGCGATTGCGCTGTCCTGCATCGCGCTTTGGGCGCTGATTTCCGCGCTTCCCGGCGGTGCGCCCCTCTCCGCCCCACCCCCGCTCCAGGCTCGCGAATTCATCCCGGACACGATCCCGCAGGCGATCGTGAACCAGGTCTGCACGAACTGCCACAACGACACCCGGGTGCTGGGGAATCTCTCGCTGGAGCGGTTCGAGGTGGAGATGGCGCACCTCGAGGCGGAGACGGCGGAGAAGATGATCCGCAAGCTTCGGGCCGGAATGATGCCGCCGCCGGGGATCCGGCGTCCACCGCCCGAAGACCTGCTCGCGCTCGCCGAGACGCTCGAGGCGCGGGTCGACGCCGCGGCGGCCGACCGGCCCGACCCCGGCGTCCGCTCCTTCCAGCGGCTGAACCGGGCGGAGTACGAGCGCTCGATCCGGGCGCTCCTCGGGCTCGATATCGACGCCTCCGCCTACCTGCCGAACGAGACGATCAGCGCGGGCTTCGACAACATCGCGGACGTTCAGAACCTCTCCGCCACGCTGCTCGAAGGATATCTGACCGCCGCGAGCGAGATCAGCCGGCTCGCGCTCGGGGACCCGACCGTGACGGCGAGCGAGACGGAATACGAGGTGTCCCGCTACGCCGAGCAGCGGCAGCACGTGCCGGGCACGCCGATCGGCACGCGCGGCGGGATCTCCGTCGTGCACAACTTCACCGCGGACGGAGACTACGTCTTCCGGCTCGCCTTTCAGCACGAGTCGACCGGGAATTTCTTCGGGCAGACGACGCCCTTCGACGAGCAAGTCGAACTCTCCGTGGACGGGGAACGGCGGGCGCTCATCGACATCGACCGCTGGATGCACCGGCAGGATCCCAACGGGGTCCAGGTGGAGACGCAGCCGATTCACGTGACGGCGGGGCCGCACCGCGTGTCCGCCGCCTTCATCAAGCGTTTCGACGGACCGATCGAAGACCTGGTATCGCCGCACGAGTGGAGTCTCGCCGACAAGAAGATCGGCTATTCGCACGGGATCACGGTCGTCGCCCACCTCCGCGACCTCACGATCCGGGGGCCGTTCGGCGTGTCGGGCGTGTCGGAGACGCCGACCCGGGCGCGCGTGCTGACGTGCCAGCCCGAAACCGGGGATGAGGCGGCGGAGCGCCGCTGCGCGCGGGAGATCGTGGAGCGGCTGGCGGCGCAGGCCTACCGGCGGCCGGTGGACGCGTCGGATGTCGACCCGCTCCTCGCCCTGTACGACGCCGGGGCGGAGGAGGACGGCTTCGAGGTCGGCGTCCGGACGGCGCTCCAGGGCATCCTCGCGAGCCCGGACTTCATCTTCCGCTTCGAGGAACCGCCCGCGGGGGCGGGGACCGAGGGCCCATACCGCATCGCGCCGTTCGATCTCGCCTCCCGGCTCGCCTTCTTCCTGTGGGGGATGCCGCCGGACGAGGCGCTCATCGAGGCGGCCCGGACGGGCGGGCTCGACGAGTCGGCCGGCCTGGAGACCCAGGTCCGCCGCATGCTCGCGCACGCGAACGCCGAGGGGCTGGCGACGCGATTCGCCGCGCAGTGGCTGCGGCTGCAGGACCTCGACAACGTCCATCCGGACGCGCTCCGCTTCCCCGACTTCTACGAGCAGCTCGCCCGCGACATGCGCCGCGAGACGGAGCTGCTGTTCGAGCACCTGGTGCGGGAGGACCGCGGCTTCTTCGAGCTGCTGACGGCGGACTACACCTTCGTCAACGAGCGGCTCGCCCGGCACTACGGGATGTCCGGCGTGGCCGGAACCCACTTCCGGAAGGTCGCTTATCCCGACGACATCCGCCGCGGCGTGCTGGCGCACGGGAGCATCCTCACCTCGACCTCGCACGCGAACCGGACCTCGCCCGTGCTGCGGGGCAAGTGGATCATGGAGGTCCTGTTCGGGACGCCGCCGCCCCCGCCGCCGCCGGATGTGCCGGATCTGGAGGCGATCGACGAGGCCGAGGAGGGCCGCTTCCTCACCGTGCGCGAGCGGTTGGAGATGCACCGTGCGAGCCCGGCCTGCCGCTCGTGCCACCGCGTCATCGACCCGCTGGGGCTTGCGCTCGAAAACTTCGACGTGACGGGCGCGTACCGGATCAACGACCAGGGGCGCACGGTCGACCCCAGCGGCGACCTGTACGACGGGACGCCGCTGGCGGGGCCGGCCGACCTGCGGATCGCCCTGCTCTCGCGGAGCGAGTCGCTGGCGAGGGCGTTCACCGAGAGTCTCATGGCGTACGCGCTCGGACGCCGCGTGGAGTACTTCGACATGCCGACCGTGCGCCGCATCACGCGCCGCGCGGAGGCGGAGGAGTACCGCATGTCCGCCTTCATCCTCGGAGTGGCGGAGAGCCCGGCCTTCCTCATGAGCCGGGGCGGCGCCATCGTCGAACAGGGGGCTGAGGCCGGCGGCTCGAACGCCGGGACCGACCGTGCGACCCAACGGGGAACCAACCAGGGGACGTGATCCAGATGGACATCATCACGGGAAAGCACATTCCGCGCCGCACCTTCCTCCGGGGAGTCGGGGCCACGGTGGCGCTTCCGATGCTGGACGCCATGGTTCCGGCCGGACGGCTGTGGGGATCGATCCGCCCCGCGGATCCGACGCGGCTGATCGCGATCGAAATGGTGCACGGCGCCGCGGGCTCGACCGCGTACGGCGCGTCGCGCGGCTACTGGTCGCCGCTGCAGACCGGCCGTGACTTCGACCTGAGCACCGGGGCGCTTGCCTCCCTCGAACCGTTCCGGGACCGGCTCACGATCATCAGCGACACCGACATCGAGGCGGCGGAAGCCCGAATCCCCAAGGAGATCGGGGGCGACCACTTCCGATCCAGCGCGACCTTCCTGACCCAGTCCCACCCGCGGCAGACGGAGGGCTCGGACATCCTGGCCGGGACGTCGATGGATCAGCTCTACGCCCAGCGCTTCGGGCAGGATACGCCGATCCCCTCCATGCAGCTCTGCATCGAGAACGTGGACCAGTCAGGCGGGTGCGCGTACGGCTACGCGTGCGTCTACACGGACACGATCAGCTGGGCTTCGCCGACCGAACCGCTCCCCATGATCCGCGATCCGAGGGTCGCCTTCGACCAGCTGTTCGGCGCGGGCGGGAGCGCGGAGGAACGCGCCGCACGCCGCCGGGCGAACCGGAGCGTCCTCGACTTCATCGCGGGCCGCATCGGGGAACTCCGCCGGGAGCTGGGCCCCGTCGATGTCCGCCGGCTCGACCGCTACCTGGACAACGTGCGGGAGATCGAGCGGCGCATTGAGCGGGTGGAGACGCAGAACCGGAGCGGCGAGGAGCGGGCGCTGCCCGAGGCGCCCGCCGGCGTGCCCGACTCCTTCGTCGAGCACGTGCAGCTGATGTTCGACCTCCAGGCGCTCGCGTTCGAGTCCGACATGACGCGCGTGTTTTCGTTCAAGCTGGGGCGCGACTCGTCGGCCCGCGTCTTCCCGGAGAGCGGCGTCGACAAGCCGTTCCACCCGGCCTCGCACCACGGCGCCGACGAGGGGAACATCGACGACTTCGCGCAGATCAACCGGTTCCATGTGTCGATGGTCCCGTACCTGCTCGAGCGGCTGCGGAACACGATGGACGGCGAGACGGACCTGCTCGAGAAGACGATGGTCATCTACGGCTCGCCGATGGGCGACCCCAACGTGCACAACCACAAGCGCTGCCCCCTGTTCGTGGCCGGCGGCGCGAACGGGAAGCTGGAGGGCGGCCTCCACGTGCGGGCGCCGGCGGGCACGCCGATGGCGGACGCGATGCTTTCGCTGATGCACACGCTCGGCCTGGAGGACATCGAACAGTTCGGCGACAGTACGGGCCCGCTTTCGCTCGCGGCCCCCAGCGCAAACGCGGCCGGCTCGTGAAACGGGGCAGGCGCCTTCGGATGGCCCCGGCGCTGAAGGCGCCGACGGTCGCGCTGCTGGCGGTGCTTCTGAGCGGCGCGCTGTTGACCGATTCGCCGGTCGCCGACGCGGCAATGACGGGCGACCTCGCCTCCGTGCGGGCGCTGCTCTCCGAGGGCGCCGACGTAAACGCGCCTCAGGGCGACGGAATGACCGCGCTCCACTGGGCGGCGCGCGCCGCGAACGCCGATCTGGCCCGCCTGCTCCTCGAGGCCGGCGCGGATGTCGACGCCGCCACCCGCATCGGCGCCTACGCGCCGCTGCACCTCGCGAGCGAAGTCGGCGGCGGGGAGGTCGTGGGCCTCCTTCTCGAAGCGGGTGCGGCGCAGACCGCTACCACCGCGGATGTGGGCGGCGCGACCCCACTGCACCTCGCCGCCGGCGCGGGCGAAGCGGATGCCGTCCGCCTGCTCCTCGCGCACGGCGGGGATGCCGACGTGCGCGAAGCCCGCTGGGGCCAGACGCCGCTCATGTACGCGGCCGCCCGCGGCCGGGAAGCCGCCGTGCGGGCGCTGCTCGAGGGCGGCGCGGATCCCGCGCTCGCCACCTGGGTCACCGACATCACGGCGCTGGCCGAGTGGTCGCAGGCCGACCGCCGCGCCCGCGCCGCGCGGATGCGCGGAGAGCCCGAACCGCCGGTGCCGCCCCGCCCCGCCCCGTCCGATGCGCCGCTGGCCGCCGCCACCGACGCCCCCGCGGGCCGTCCCGCGGTCGAGGACGAGGAGGAGTACGAGCGTCCGATCGAGGAGCCCGAGCCGCTCGGCTACGGCGACCTGATCGGCGGCCACGGCGGCATGACTGCCCTGCTTCACGCCGCCCGCGAAGGTCACGCCGGCACCGTGCGCGCGCTCCTCGAGAGCGGAGCGGACGTCAACCAGGTGAGCGGCGGCGACCACACGAGCCCGATGCTCATCGCGATGATCAACGGCCACTTCGATCTCGCGATCGAGCTGTTCGAGGCCGGGGCCGATCCCCGACTCGCCTCCGCCGCCGGCGCGACGCCGCTCTTCGCCGCCGTCAACGCCCACTGGGCGCCGAAGTCGCGCTACCCGCAGCAGCACGCCTACGGACAGCAGCGGCACAGCTATCTCGACGTCATGCGCCGCCTGCTCGACGCGGGCGTGGATCCCGACGCCCGTCTCGAGAAGCACCTGTGGTGGGTGTCGTACAACTTCGACCTGCTGCAGATCGACCTGAAGGGCGCGACTCCCTTCTGGCGCGCCGCGTACTCGCTGGACGTGGAAGCGATGAAACTCCTCGTCCACCACGGCGCCGACCCGCACCTCGCCACGATCAAGGTACCCCCGCGGCGTCTCCCGGCCTGGGACCGCGAGAAGCGCGACCTGTCCGGCGTTCCCCCCGTGCCCGTGGGCGGTCCGGCCGACTACCCGATCCACGCCGCGACCGGCATCGGCTACGGACAGGGCTTCCCCAGCAACGCCCACCGGTATGTGCCGGCCGGCTGGCTGCCGGCGGTCCGCTACCTGGTGGAAGAGCTGGGCGCGGATGTGAACGAGCGCGACGACGAGGGCTACACGCCGCTCCACAACGCGGCCTCGCGCGGCGACCTCGAGGTCATCCGTTTCCTCGTCGAGCACGGCGCGGACCCGACCGCCGTGAGCCGCGTCGGCCAGACCACCGCAGACATGGCGAACGGCCCCTACCAGCGCACCCAGCCCTTCCCCGAGGCCGTGGCCCTGCTCGAGAGTCTGGGCTCGAAGAACAACCACAACTGCGTGTCCTGCTGACCCGACCAGGCGCCCATAAGCGGCCGTTCACATGACCCGCACATGATCACCGTCTCCGGTCTCGGGAAGGCGTTCGGCGGCCAGGTGCTCTTCCGCGACGCCACCCTCCTCCTCAACCCCGGCGAGTGCTACGGCCTCGTGGGCGCGAACGGATCCGGCAAGACCACGCTCCTCAACATCCTCGGCGGCACCGAGGACCCGACGGAGGGATCCGTCACCATCCCGAAACGCCTCCAGGTCGGCGTCCTGAGCCAGGACCGTTTCCTCCACGACCACGAGGAGATCCTCGGCGCGACGCTCATGGGGAACCCGGATCTGTGGCGGGCCATGGTCGAGCGGGAGGCGCTGATCGAGGCGGAGGACGGAGACTTCGACGCCGACCGCTTCTCCGAACTCGAGGAGATCTTCCAGCGCCACGACGGCTACACGGCCGAGGCCCGCGCGGGCGAGATCCTCGAGGGCCTCGGCTTCCCGACCGAGATCCACCGCCGTCCGCTCTCCACCCTCTCCGGCGGGTTCAAGCTCCGCGTGCTGCTCGCCCAGGCGCTCGCCGGCGCGCCCGACGTCCTCCTCCTCGACGAGCCGACGAACCACCTCGACATCCTCTCCATCCGCTGGCTCGAGAAGTTTCTGCGGGAGTTCAAGGGAGCGATCGTCGTCATCTCCCACGACCACCGTTTTCTCGACAATATCGCCACGCACATTCTCGACATCGACTATGAGACGGTCACCGCGTACAAGGGCAACTATGACGACTATCTGATCCGAAAGAGGGAGGACCAGGAGAGACGGGAGAAGGAACTCGCGAACCGCGAGCGCGAGATCGCTCACCATCGACAGTTCGTCGACCGCTTCCGGGCCAAGGCGAGCAAGGCGCGGCAGGCCCAGAGCAAGCTGCGTCTCATAGAGAAGCGGGCGGAGGCGCTGCAGCCGCTCCCCGTCTCCTCGCGCCGCTATCCGAACTTCCGCTTCGAGTCCCGCCGTCCGAGCGGCCGTACCGTTCTCGGCGTCGAAGACGTGAAGAAGGCGTTCGGGGACGGTGAAGAGCTGAACGAGGTCCTCCACGGCGTCGATCTCACCCTCGAGCGCGGGGACCGCATGGCGATCATGGGCCCCAACGGGATCGGGAAATCCACCCTGCTCAAGATCGTCATGGGCGAACTCGAATCCGACGCCGGCCGCGTCTCGTGGGGCTACGAGACGCACCCGAGCTATTTCGCGCAGGACCAGGAGGCCCGCTTCGATTCGCCGGGGCAGACCGCGGAGGACTGGATCGCGGGTTTCTGCGCCGGCCGGACGCTCGGGTTCGTGCGCGGCGAGATGGGGCGCGTGCTCTTCTCCGGCGACGACGCGAAGAAACGGGTCGGCAACCTCTCCGGCGGCGAGGCCGCCCGCCTCGTCTTCTGCCGGATGGCGATCGAGCGACCCAACGTCCTCGTCCTCGATGAACCCACGAACCACCTCGACCTCGAATCCATCGAAGCCCTGGTCGGGGCGCTCCGGGGCTATGACGGCACGCTCATCCTCGTCTCGCACGACCGCTGGTTCGTCTCGCAGCTCGCGACCCGCATCGTCGAAATCTCCGAGGACGGGATCCGCGATTTCAGGGGCAGCTACGAGGAGTACGTCCACTACTGCGGCGACGACCACCTCGACGTCGACACCGTCGTCCTCAAGGCCCGGAGAGAGAAGCGCGCCGCCCGCGATGCCGCCGCCGAGACCCGCGATGCCGGCAGCCGCCCCGCCCGGGGAAACTCACGCCGCGGCGCCGGCACGGAAACCGCGCGGGGCAACCGGAACCGCTACCGGGGCGGCTCACTGCGGAAGAAGCTGAACGACATCACGAAGCGGATCGAAGCGGCCGAGACCCGCATCGCCGAGGTCGACGCGATCTTCGCCGATCCCGCCTTCTATGCCGACACCCCCGCGGATAAGGTTCGCGCTCTCGAGGCCGAGCGCGCCGCCCGGCAGGGAGAACTCGACGAACTCATCGGCGCCTGGGAACGCATCGAGACCGAACTCGCCGGCCTCGACTGACCCCACTCCCGCAAGAGCCCGGCAGACGCCCCCGCGTGACACGCCCGCGCTGGCTGCTCAAAGCGGCCAGACGATGGGGAGGAAGAGGACGACCATCAGCATCATGAGCAGGAAGAGCGGCGCGCCGACCTTCGTATAGTCCACGACCTTGTAGCCGCCCACGCCCATCACGAGCAGGTTCACCGGGTGGCCGAAGGGGCTCAGGAAGGCGCAGGAGGAGCCCACCGCGACGACCATGAGCAGCGCCCGCGCCGAGAGATCCAGTTCGGACGCGGCGCTGAGCGCGATCGGCGCGACGAGCACCGCGACCGCCGAGGTGGGAACGAACTGCGCCGCGAGCGCGCAGATGAGGAAGATGCTCGCGATGAGGATCCGGGGTCCCATCTCCGCCGCCCGCCCCACGACTTCGCGGGCGATGAGTTCCGCCGTGCCGGAGTCCTCCATCGCGAGACCGAGCGCCAGCATCCCCCCGAGGAGCATGACGACCCGCCATTCGACGAAGGCGTAGACCTCGTTCCCCTTCACGCAGCCCGTGCACACCATCAGAAGCGCGCCGAGCAGCGCCGCGATGTACACGGGGAGCAGGTTGAGGGAGGCCGTGAGGATGAAGCCCGCCATGACCGCGCTGGCGATCCACGCCTTGTGGACGCGAAACACTTCATGGAGCTGCCCGTGGAGGACCAGGAATCGCGGGTCGCGGGCGAGGAGCGCGATCTTCTTGCGGTTGCCGTAGACGAGGAGGGCGTCTCCGAACTCGAGCGCCATGCGCGAGATGCGGATGTTCGAGTGAAAGGCCCGCCCCCCGCGGAAAATCGAGAGCAGGTTCAGTCCGTAGGACTCCCGGAAGAGGACCTCGCGCAACGTCTTGCCCACGAGATCGGAGCTAGGAGCCAGCGTGACCTCCGCGAACCCCGTGTCCTCCGACTCCAGCTCGCCGACCGACGGTCGTTCGTCCGCCGGAACGAGCGCCTGAAGCGCCTCCAGCACGGCGAAGCAGGCCGGGGCTCCCTCGACGATGAGGCGGTCGCCGGCCCGCAGCCTCTCCGACGCGTGCGGCAGGGCGATGTCGCCATCCTCGCGCTCGATCTCCAGCACCGTGAGGTCGAAGGCGCCCCGGAGACGCGACGCCGCGAGGGTCCGCCCGTCCAGCCACGATCCATCGGGGATGTGGAGCCGCATCAGCGATCGGTACAACTCGTACTCCTCGGTGGCGGAGCCGATGTCCGTCCAGCCGATCGCCGAGAACTCCGTCGCGTAGCGGAGTTGCTGGAGCTGGTCCTCGCGGCCCAGGAGAAGGAGCGCGTCCCCGGCCTCGAGCTGCATGGTCTGAAACAGGCCGCTCAGGACCTGGCCGTCGCGCCGGATGGCGACGACGTGGGCCTGGAACCGGTTGCGGAAATCGATGCCGCGCACCGTGTTGCCGACGAGGTCCGATTTCTCGCCGACCTCGGCCTCGGCCAGCACCGTCGCGTCCTTCACGAGGCGTCCCAGGGCATCGTTCGATTCCCTGCGCCCGGCGAGATGGCCCCAGGCGCGCAGGCGGTCGCGCGCTTCGATCCGCCCCTCGACGATGAGCACGTCGCCGCTCCGGAGCCGGAACTCCGGCTCCGGCGCCCGTATCAGGTGCCCCCTGCGGCGCACGGCCAGGAGGTCGTACCCGAGCGCCTGGCCGAGCCGTGCCTCGACGAGCGAACACCCGTCCAGCGCGGAGCCCGCCGGAATCCGGAGCATGAGCAGCGACTCGGCGAGGCGATATCGGCCGGTCAGGTCGATCTCGTCGCCCCCATCGTCGTCCCCGGTGGAACGGTCCGGGAGGAAGTGCCGCCCCGCGAGGACCACGTACAGGACCCCCAGGGCGAGCGCGGTAGCGCCGACGGGCGTGAAGGCGAAGAAACCGAATCCCCCCTGCCCCATGCGCTCGAGAATGCTCGAGAGGAGGATGTTGGGCCCCGTCCCGATGAGCGTCGTCATGCCGCCGAGGAGCGCCGCGAAGGAAAGCGGGATCAACAGGCGGGAGGGACGCATGCCGAGGCGGCGGGAGATATCGATCACGACCGGGATGAGCAGCGCGACCGCCGCCGTGTTGTTCATCACCCCCGACATGAGCCCCGACGTGAGCATCAGCAGCGCCGTGACGCGCACGGGAGAATCCCCCGCGAGCCTCAGCACCTGCGCGCCGACGACGTTCGCGACGCCGGTCTTGTAGAGCCCGCCGCTGAGGACGAGCACAGCCGCGATCGTGACCACCGCGGGATTGGCGAATCCTTCGATGGCGCGCGCCATCGGGATGACGCCGGAGATCGCCAGCGAGAGGAGCACCATGAGCGCCACGCCGTCGTAGCGGACCCACTCGGTGACGAAGAGGACGACCGCCACCGCGACGATGGCGAGGACGATGATGACGTCGGCCGTCACGGTTCCGACCTCTGCCCCGGCCTCTGTATCGTCGACACCGCCTGCGCGAGCCCTCGCGCCGCGAGCGTCCCGCCGCGGCGACGGCGGCCGAGGAGGATGAGCGGCATGTCCGTCCTCCGGGCCACCTCGAGGGCGAAGGCGCCGATCCCCGGTTCGCCCCGGCCGCGCCGTTCCATTCCCATCACTACGAGATCGCTCTCCTGCCCGAGCCGTGCCACCGGTTCGACGGGTTCGTCGGTGTATTCGAAGGCCACCTCATGCGGCCCCGCGGCCTCGTCCCGGGCGAGTCGGCGGATGCCGCGCTCAACCCTCCGGCGCCCGTCGGGCGGCGTGTCGGATGGGAGCGTGCGCAGGAACGTGATCCACGGTTCCGAGGTACGCGCCAGGCTGCCGAGCAGGCGGGCGCGCAGTTCGCTGTGGTCGCGCCGTCCTCTCACCGAGACCAGCACGCGCCTCGTCTCCGCGATCCGCCAGCCGGGCGGCGCGCGAACGATGACGACATCCGCGTCGATCTTCGAGATGAGACCCTCGAGATGCGCTTCGACCCGCGGCCGGGTGAGCCGGGTCAAGCCCAGGAGTACCGTGTCGCAGCGGTGGCCGTTGGCCACCCGGGCGATCTCGCCCCACACGTCGGACGCAGTCGTGAACAGCGCCTCCGGGCGAACCGAGCCTTCGAGTCCCCGCCTCACGGACTCTCCCAGAATGTCCTTGGCGTCCTGCACCACCGCGTCGAAGGAGACCGCGGGACGCCCGTCGCGCGGGATCACAGACAGCAGCAGGACCTGCCCGACGCCCGGCGCGCGCACGGTGGCGGCCACATCCGCCAGACTCGCCGCGCTCGCCGGATTCGCGATCGGCACGAGGATCAGCGGGCTGCGGCCGCGCAGCCGCGCCAGGTCGGGGTCCCGGGCCTGGGCGCTCGCGTCTGCCAGGCGGGCGCCCGGCGCGAGGAAGGTGAGGTAGAACAGCGCCCCGAGTCCGAGCCACACCGCGACGACGCGCCCCGCCTCCGGCACGGCGATGGCCTGGAAGATCGCCAGCCCCAGGCAGAGGGCCGCACCGACCACCGGGAGCGCGGCCGGCCGCGGGTGGCCCGAGCGCAGGCGGGCCAGCATCGCGGCCCAGTGCACCATGGCAAACGAGATCAGGAAGATCAGGCTCGATGCGGCGCCGGCCGCCGCGACGTTCCCCACCGCCACGGCGATGACCATCATCATCGCGCCCGTCGCGGCCACGGCGACGGCGGGAGTCCCCGTGCGTGCCCGCATCTCGCCCACGTGATGCGGCAGCGTCCGGTCCCGCGCCATCGCGAACGCAACGCGCGAAGCCCCGAACAGGTTCGCGTGCAGGGCCGACAACATCGACAGGAGCCCCGCCCCGATCACCAGCCAGTACCCGGCCGGACCCATGAAGCGCTCCGCCGCCACGGCCACGAGTTCCTCCGGGTGCGCCTCCGCCGCGGCCTGGATCCCCTCGGGCGGCGCGCCGACCGTCGCGACGACGACGAGCAGGGGGATGTAGACGACGAGCGCGATCCCGAGCGACAGGTACATCGCCCGCGGCACCGTGCGCTCCGAATCGCGAACCTCGCCTCCCACCGCGGCGATGAGGTCGAAGCCCTGGAGGGCGATGAAGGTGTAGCCCATGGCCTGCAGCAGGCCGAGCGAGCCTTGCGGTGCGAACGGGCTCAGGCGCCCCAGCGTCTCGGCCGGCGAACCGGCGGAACCGGCGAACCAGGCTACGACCCCCCCGGCGATGAGCACGGCGAACACGACGACCTTCCCGATCGTGGCCGCGTTGCCTCCGCCGGCGGTGCGCTGGACGAGGAGCAGCGAGTAGCCCGCGACCGCCGCGATCGCGAGCCCGATCTGCATCCCGCCGTGTCCGAACCAGTCCGAAGACACGCCGAGCGCCGGCGCCAGGCGCTCCAGGCCTTCCACGAGGAACGCCGCGAAGCCGAGTGCGTAGAGCACGCCCGCGACGATGGAGGCGAACCACACCACCCACCCCACGATGAAGGCGACCTCGATGGAGAGCACCTTCTTCGCGTACGTGTAGATGCCGCCCGATTCCGGGAAGCGGCGGGCGAGGCGGGCGAAGCTCATGGCGGTGAGGAACGCGATCCCCCCGTTGAGGGCGAAGGCAAGCATCGCGGCGGGGCCCGCGGTGGCGAACGCGACGCCCGCGAGCGCGAGGATCCCGCCTCCCACGATCGCGCCGACGCCGAGCGCCGTCGCGCCGTAGAGCCCCATGTGCCGTTCGCTCATCCCCGAATCCCTGGAGGTGGCCGGACTCCGTACCGGCCCGTGTCGATCACCGGCCCGCTGACAGCGCCCGTTGTCTCCGCCGGAAGGCCCGCTAATCTTGGGGCGCACCCCGGCAATGTCACCCCGACCGCGACACGGACCCCGCGGCCGCGACACGGACCCGACAGCCCGACCCCGAGCCGATGTCCCGACCCCGAGTCGATGTCCCGACCCCGAGTCGACATCCCCGACGGAGCGCGAGTGAACGCCCCAGCCCTCTTCTCCACACGGTCTCTCGACCTCCAGGCGCGCGTGCGCGAGTTCATGGAGGCGCACGTTCACCCCAACGAGAAGACGTTTCACCGGGAACTCGAAGCGGCCAAGAACCGGTTCTCCACCCCTCCGGTCCTCGAGACGCTGAAGGCGCGGGCGCGGGAGGAGGGGCTGTGGAACCTCTTCCTTCCCCCCGACGCGGAACCGGGACGCGACCGGGACGCGGTTTCGGGCGACGCGGATCCGGGCCCCCGCTACGGGGCCGGCCTCTCGAACCTCGAGTACGCGCTCATCTGCGAGGTCATGGGACGCGTGGAATGGGCGCCCGAGGTCTTCAACTGCAACGCGCCGGACACCGGCAACATGGAGACGCTGGCCCGCTACGGGACGCCGGCGCAGCGGAAGGCGTGGCTCGAGCCGCTGCTGGCGGGCGAGATCCGCTCATCGTTCGCGATGACGGAGCCCGACGTCGCGTCGTCGGACGCGACGAACATCCGCTCGTCCATCGTCCGCGATGGGGACGAGTGGGTCATCAACGGCCACAAGTGGTGGGCGACGCAGGCCCCCCGGGCCGAGTGCCGGCTGTTCATCTTCATGGGCAAGACGGACCCCGACGCGGCGCGCCACCGGCAGCAGTCGATGGTGCTGGTGCCGCGCGACGCCGCCGGCATCGAGGTCGTGCGGCCGCTCGGCGTGTTCGGCTACGACAGCGCGCCGGTCGGCCACGGCGAGGTGCGCTTCACCGATGTCCGCGTGCCCGCCGGCAACATGCTCCTCGGCCCGGGCCGCGGGTTCGAGATCGCACAGGGCCGCCTCGGCCCCGGCCGCATCCACCACTGCATGCGGCTCATCGGCGTCGCCGAGCGCGCGATCGAGGACATGGCCGAGCGCGCGAGGACGCGGGTCGCCTTCTCCGGCCCCCTCGCCGAGAAGGGCGCCCTTCGCCACGCGCTCGCCGAATGCCGCATCGCCGTAGACCAGGCCCGGCTCCTCACCCTGCACGCCGCCCACATGATGGACACCGTCGGAAACAAGGCGGCGCGCCGGGAGATCGCGATGATCAAGATCGTCGCGCCGCGCATGGCCTGCCGCGTCCTAGATCAGGCGATCCAGGTCCACGGCGCCCTCGGCGTGAGCCCCGACACGTGGCTCGCCGCGGCCTACGCGCACTCCCGCACCCTGCGCCTCGCCGACGGCCCCGACGAGGTCCATCTCGAGGCGCTCGCGAAGCTCGAACTGCGGGGCCCACGGGAGCCCTGAGGCCGTAGCGGGTCTCAGGCGCGGCGGGCGAAGCTCCAGCCGGCTTCCGCCAGCATCGGCGCCTTGGCGCCGACCTCCAGCGCGTTCCGCGAACTCGCGTTGCCCTGGAGCGCGCGCGCGTACACGCCCTGGCAGATCGAGGCGAGGCGGAAGAGGCCGAAGGCCATGAAGAACTCCCAGTCCGGCACCCCGTCGCGCCCCGTCCTCCGGCAGTACGCGGCGACGTAGTCCTCCTCGGACGGAATCCCCAGCGCCTCGCAGTCGATCTCCCCCAACCCCTTCCACAGGGGTCCCTCCGGGAGGTGGTACGTCATGCAGTTGTAGGCCAGGTCGGCCAGCGGGTGCCCCAGCGTCGACAACTCCCAGTCGACGATCGCGAGCACCCGCGGCTCCGTCGGGTGCAGGATCATGTTGTCGAGCCGGTAGTCGCCGTGGGCGATCGTCGTCTCCCCCTCCGACGCGTCGCTGGCGGGAACATGCGCCGGGAGCCACTCGACGAGCGCCTCCATGGCCGGGATCGGGCCGGCACGCGCCGCTTCGTACTGTCGCGTCCAGACGGAGATCTGCCGCGCGACGTAGTCCGACGGTTTCCCGTAGTCCCCCAGACCGACGGCCGTCCAGTCGACCGCATGGAGCCGCGCCAGGCACTCGTTCATCGCGTCGTAGATCGCGGCCCGTTCGGCGGGCGCTTCGACTTCGGGCAACCCGGGGGCCGACGGCACCCGCCCCTCGACATGCTCCATGACGAAGAACGCCTGCCCGATCACGCCCGGGTCCTCGCACAGGTGGATCATGGCCGGCACGGGCACGCCGGTGTCCGCAAGCGCTCTCATCACGCGGTACTCGCGCTCGATGAGGTGCGCCGAGGGGAGCAACTCGCCCGGCGGCTTCTTCCTCAGGACTAGGTACCGGCCGTCCGCTTCGAGCCGATAGGTGGGGTTCGACTGCCCGCCCTGGTACTGGAGCGCCGTCAGCCCGCCCGCGAATCCCCGCAACCCGCACGCGCGCAGGTAGTCCGCGAGCCGCCGCTCGTCGAAGCCGTGGGTCGCCGTGACCGCTCCCAGCGTGGCCAACCGGTGTCTCCGTTCTGGAGGGGACGGTTCAGAAGATGATGCTCACCGCGCCGTGCCAGGCGAGGTCTTCCATATCGAGCACCGCGCGGCGGTACGCGATTCTCAGGTCCCCGCCCTTCCGCCTGAGGAGGTACTCGATGGTGCCGACGTAAGGCGCTCCGTCGCCGCTGCGAAACCGGTAGACGAGGACGTTTGCGGAAACCCGGAGCTCTCCGGCGCCGGTTTCCTCGACCCGCACGTTCGAAACGAACCGGCGCGTCCGCGACCGCGGCGACTCGCGGTGCGAATGGCGGCTGTTCAGCCGTGCCACGCGGGCGCGGAGGCGGACGATGTCGTCATCGATGAAGACCAGATCGCGCGCGGGATCGCCTTCCGGCAGATCCGTGGAGGGGACCACGTACCGGGCGTCGTCCGTAAACAGATCGACCCACTCATCCAGTCTCCATGCGTCGAGGAGCGCCGCTTCCCTGAACAGGAAGTCCTCTGCCATTTCCCGTAGCGCGGACCTGCCGTTGGCGGTCATGCGTTCGCGCGGTCCTGGACATTGGTCCGGCTTCGGCCCTGCATGTGGGCGTGCCACTGCCGCCAGAATCCCCGCATCTGGAGTTCATCCGACGTGCCCGGGCGCGGATTCAGCATGCCCCTCGAGATGTCGGACCACTCGGCCTCGGTGGCGCGGAAGCCGGCCTGACACGATTCGAGGACCTCCACGTCGTCCGGGGTGGCAAAGCCGCCCGGTCCGAGGAAGGTGAGGTAACTGTCGAGCCGGGTGGCCAGCGCGGGACCCGACTCCTCCCTGGGCACGAGATGCCAGGCCGTGACCTCCATTCTGTCCGGCGCCACGGGTTCGATGTACCGGATGCTGATGGCTACGAAGTCCATGATCAGCAGGTTCGGATAGATGAGCAGGTTCCGCGACGTGTCGGCCATCCGGTAGGTGCGCTCTTCTCCGTACTTCTGCACCAGCCGCCGGCGCACTCGCGCCATGCGCTCCCTGGCCTCCTCGCCGAAGATCGGGTGCCAGCGGGCGATGGGGCGGCCGTTGCGGGATATGTTCTCCGACACGCAATGGCCGCCCCCCAGGGCCTTCCCGGCGCCGGGAGGGCGGGCGGCCAGCGACTCTCCGCTTTCGTCCGTCCCGAGACCGGCCATGTAGTCCACGTAGGTCCGGTGCGTCGGGAGCAGGTGGTATCCGTCGAGGCTGTTTTCGGCCAGCAGCTTCCAGTTGGCCTTGATCGTGTACCTGTTGGAACCCGGAACGACCCGCATCCCTCGCTCGGCCTGGTCGACGACCAGATCCAGGTAGTCCCTGGCCCCCGCCAGGTAGGTGACCAGGTCCTCGACGTGCGGGTTGAAGCTCACGAAATGGAAGCCCCGGTAGCTGTCGACTCTGGGCGGTTCCTTCAGACAGAACTCCGTCCGGTCGAAGTGGGGGCCGTAGGCGTCTTCCCCGGGAACGCCGATCAGATCGCCGTCCGTGCTGAAAGACCAGGCGTGATAGAAGCACTGCAGGACCCCGGCGTTCCCGGCGTCGCGGCGGCAGATCATGGCGCCGCGATGCGGGCAGGAGTTGAGGAACACCCGAATTCGATCGTCTTTGCCGCGAATGAAGAACAGCGGTCGGCCGGCCACCGTGCGACGACGGTAGTCTCCCGGGGCCTCCACTTCCGATTCGTGCCCCAGGTAGATCCAGCAGCGATCGAGAATCCGCTCCCGTTCCTGCCGGAACAGATCGGCGGACGTCATGCACGACCGGTGGACCCTGAACACTCCGCGGTCCCGGTCGTCGACGATCAGATCCTTGATGTCCACCGACAGTTGGCTAGCGGGGCCGTCTCGCTAGCTGGGACGCCCCGTCGCCCAGTCCCACGCGTGGACGTGGCATTCGGCGAAGACGTCCGCCCTGGCGAAGGGGCTGTCGGCGAGGAACGCGCGCGCCGCCTCGACCGAGGGGGCCTCCATCACGATCAGGCGCCCGACGATGCTCTCGCCATCGTCTCCGAGCGTCGGCCCGCCGTGATGCACGACGACATCCGGATGGGCCGGGTGACTGCGGAGATACTCCATGAACGCCGCGCGCGTTTCGTCCCGTGCTTGCGCCACCCCGGACTTATCGGTGATGAATGCAGCGACGTACATTGACGCACCTCTCTGGCCTGTGTCCCATCACGGTCGGTATCCCACCGCGCAAGCCGTCAAGCTGCGGTCCCGGTCGGGGTTCACGCAACGCTCCGGGAGCGGCGACGCCTACTGGCCGCGGAGGGCGTCGATGCGGCGCGCGACGCCCTCTTCGTAGCCGGACTCGACGAAGCCCCCGCGCTTGAACTGGATGAACCCCGCCCGGTCCAGGTAGAACGTCGTCGGGTAGCCGAGGATCTCGTAATCCAGCGCGAGGCCCTGTTCGTCGAACAGGACCGGGAACGTGAAACCGCCCTCCTCGATCTGCGCGGCCACCTCTTCCCGCGGAGAGCCCGCCGTGGCGACGGTGAGGAACACCACATCCTCCGCGTCTTCGTACGTCTTCAGCAGTTCGACGAAATGCGGGAATTCCTCGATGCAGGGGCCGCACCACGTGGCCCAGAACTTGAGCACGACGATCTTTCCCTCGAGGTCGCTCAGCCGCCATTCGAACCCGTTCTGGTCCGCGATCGCGAACTCCGGCGCCTCGCGCCCGATGCGCTCTCCGAGCTCCCGGCGTTCCAACTCCGCCTCCACGATGGGTTGCCGCACGGCGAGCCGCTCGTCGACGGTCCCGGGAGAAAAGTCGGCCGCCGCGGCCGCTTCATCCGCGAGCGCGCGGAACCGGGACCCGCCGAACGCGATCGCCTCCACGAAGGCGTCCAGCGCCTCCGCCGGCCGGTCCGTGCGGAGGAGATGACGCCCGTACTCTCCCAGCGTGGCGGCATCGCGCGACTCGTTCGCCACCTGCGCGAACAACTCGCCGGCCGCCTCGATCTCCCCGAGTTGCGTGAGCGCGCGAGCCTGGAGGATGAGGGCTCCGGCGATCGCGTCCTGCCGCGCCTTCTCCCGCTCATCGCCCTGGAGACCGGGGTACAGGTATCCCGGGCTGTGGGCGCGGAGCTTCTTCTCGATCGCGATCGTCTCCTTGAGCACGGCCTGCGGCTCGATCCCGAAGTAGAGCAGCCCGCGGAGCGTCGAGAACACGCTCTCCCGCCAGCGGACCGCGTCCATCGAGGCATCGAACAGCAGCCCGGCCGCTTCCGGTTCGAGCGGCGCGTGCGGGGGTTCGGCCGCGACCGTCGCCGCCCCCCACACGGCCCTGCTCCCCGGCGCATCACCCGTGATCGAAGCGAGCGCCTGCCGTGTCACGACCGTATGGTTGCGGCTCACCCACGCGCCGCGGCGCCCGAGATCCCTTGACTTCAGCCCTTCGGCAACGAGACGCGACGGCTCGGCCGTAGCGTCTTCAGCAGAATCGCCGTAGAGGGCCTCCTGGAAATCGAACACCAGGTCCCAGTACCGCGGGTCGTCCGCCAGGTCGCCGCGGTCCGGGGCGGCCTCCAGGCGTTCCAGCCAGCGGTCCGCGTCGTCTTCCCGCCGAAGCATGCCGAAGTCGTATCCCGCCGCGAGCCGGAACAGGACCGGCGCCGCAACGTCCGGATCGCCCTCGATCTCGGCGGCGAGCGCGTCGAGCACGACTCCGATCGAGTCCCTCACGGCCTGGCCCCGATCCCCCTCCTCCTGATCCGCCAGCGCGACCCGGAGCGCCCCCACTGCGTGAAGGAGGATCTGGTCGTCCGGCCGCATGGCCTCAACCTCGGCCACGATCGCGCCGTAGGCGTCGAGTTGTCCGAGGTCCGCCGCCGCCTCCTGCGCTTCGTCGTAGATGATGGGGCGGTTCGGCGCGTTGCGGAGGGCTTCCGGGAGGACCTGCAGGATCTTCTCCGCGTACCGCCGGTCCGTCTCGAAGATGCCGGCCCAGCGGAGATCGTGGACGTACCCTTCCCAGGCGGCCGAATCGCCGGGCTCGAGCTCGAGCACGCGCTCCCACGCCTGCGCGGCTTCCGCGTGCAGGCTGAAGTAGCTGGCCAGCTTCGCGTACTGCCGGTGGGCTTCGGCGTCGTCCGGAGCTTTCGTCCGCGCCGAGTCGTAGCGGACCATGGCCTGTTCCAGCCGAACCGCCTCTACGTCCGCGGCCGCATCCGCCATCAGCTCTGCGGCGGGGCGCGCATCGCCGCACCCTGCGAGAACCGGGAGAACGGCGAGCCCGGCGAGCCCGGCCCGCGAGAGTGTCCTGGAGAGTGTCATGGAGAGTCTCACGGAGAGTGTCATATGTCCCTCGAACGTCTCTTGTGCCTCGAACGTCTCTCGAACGTCTCTCGAACGTCCCTCGAGTGTCCCCCGAATGTCTCTCGAAGCATGCGTTGCGCGCTGCCGCGACCCGCGCGGATCCCGCTCCGCCGACACACTGCCGACACCGAATCCACGGGAGATGGTTGTCAGCGGCCCGTACGCGGCGGAAAGTAGCAGCCAGTGGCAAGACCCCGCGTCAGTCGCCCGAACAACGCGAACGGAGGCGTGAATGCCCTCTCCCGTGATCATCGGCGTCGTCGTCGTGTACCTCCTCTTCCTCCTCGTCATCGGCGTGTGGGGCGGGAAGGAATCGCACGACGTGAAGGGTTATTACGCGGCGGGCAAGAAGCTCCCCTCGTGGGTCCTCGCCTTCTCCTCCAACGCGACCGGGGAGAGCGCCTGGCTCCTGCTCGGACTCACGGGAATCGGGTACGCCCTCGGTATGCACGCGCTGTGGGTCGTGCTGGGAGAGGTCCTCGGCGTCGCGCTCGCGTGGGCCTTCGTGGCGCGGCCCTTCAAGGCGTTCACCGACCGCTACGGTTCGATCACCGTCCCCGACTACCTCGAGGACCGCTTCCGGGACAAGACGCACAGCTTCCGCATCGTCGGCGCCGTCATCGTGCTGTCGATGGTGGCGTTCTACGTGGGAGCGCAGCTCACGGCGACCGGGAAGGCGTTCGACTCCTTCCTCGGCACCGGCTACGGCGTGGGCGTCGGGCTCGGCCTCGCCGTGGTCCTCTTCTACACCGTCGTGGGCGGCTTCAAGGCGGTGGCGTACTCCGACTTCGCCCAGGGCGTGCTCATGTTCGCCTGCCTCCTCGTCCTGCCCTTCGTCGGCATCGGCGCCGTCGGAGGCTGGGGCGCGCTCATGGACGGGCTGCGGGCGGCCGCACCGCTCGCCGTGTTCGAGGGGTTGCAGGCGTCCGGCCCGGACCTCCTGCGGCTCGGCGGCGGGCTCGGCGTCACCCCGCTCGGGATCGCGAGCGCGGCCGGCTTCGTGGGCGTCGGACTCGCGTTCCTCGGCGCCCCGCAACTCCTGGCGCGCTTTCTCGCCGCGCGCGACCAGCGCGAGATCCGGAAGGCGGGACCGATCGCCGTCGGCTGCATCATCGTGTTCGACATGGGGGCGGTGTTCACCGGGATGGCCGCCCGCGTCCTCTTCCCGGCCCTCGCCGACCCCGAGACCGCCCTCCCCGCCATGGCCGCGGGACTCCTGCCCGACCTGTTCACGGGGCTCGTCCTCGTCGTCGTCCTCGCCGCCATCATGTCGACCGCCGATTCGCTGCTCATCCTCGCCTCCTCCGCGGCGGTGCGGGACGTCTATCAGAAGATCTTCCGCCCCGATGCCCGGCAGCGGGCGCTCTCCGTGCTGGGCAAGGCGGTGACGGTCGTGCTCGGCGTGACCGGCCTGCTGCTCGCGCTCACCGCCGAGCGGGCGATCTTCTGGTTCGTGCTCTTCGCCTGGTCCGGCCTCGCGGCGGCGTTCGCCCCGGTCGTGCTGTGCTCGCTCTTCTGGGCCCGAACCACGCGCGCGGGCGCGCTCGCCGGCATGATCGCCGGCTTCCTCGTCACGATGCTGTGGGTCGTCCTCTTCAAGGAGGGCTTCTACGACCTGTACGAGATGCTTCCGGGCTTCGCGGCGGGCTTCGCCGTCACGATCGGCGTCAGCCTGTTCACCCAGCCGCCCGAGGGCGCGGCCGAGGAACTGGCCGCAATCCGCGAGGAGATACGCTAGTTGTAGATGCCAAGGACGTTGTCCACCGGATCGACGAGTAACCGACTCC
>VXQX01000042.1 GCA_009838765.1 Gemmatimonadales bacterium | reverse complement strand
GGGCGGCGGGGGAACCGGCTCCGGTTCCGGGTTGCCGCTGCACGCCGTCGCCAGAAGCGCAACGAGAAGAATGGGAGAGAATCGGTGGCTCAGCCGCATCGAGGTCTCCTTGTTTACCAGTTGCGGGACGAAATTCGGCGAGGACAGGGCAAACGTCGGTGCAGAGAACGCTGACCCGATCCCGGTTTCAACACGGATTCGTAACCTATCAAAGACCCGTCAAGTCGCAACCCGCGAGACGACTGCCGTCATGAGCCCGGCGGGATGGGGGGGGACCAGTCCGGGAGGCCATCGAGCCGTCCCGCCGTCAGGGGCCGGGACCTCCCCGTGAAGACGTCGAGGATCCAGACCGTCGAGCCCTGCGAGTCGACCGATGAGAAGACGAGGTGACGGCCATCAGGGGCCCAGCTCGGGTCTTCGCTCTCGCCGCGCCGGGTCAGCATGCGCCGGTCGGTGCCGTCCGGGTTGACCGTGAAGATCTGCCAGCGGCGGTCGCTGAGGGCGGAATACGCGATCCGGTCGCCGTTCGGCGACCAGTCCGGGCCCGCCGCGTTGGTATCCTCCCGCGGGTGATAGATGCTGATGCGGCGGGCCGGGCCGCCCGAGACGGGGCGGACATAAACCTGTTGCTCGTTGGCCGGATCGGCCTCGTACGCGAACGACGTCCCGTCCGGCGAAAAGCTCGGATTCAGCGACTGCGCCCGGCCTTCGGTCAGCGGCCCGTCGTTCTCGACCACGATGCGCGTCGTCCCGCCGACGCCTTCCGCGTACGCCAGTCGTCCGTCCGGCATCCAGGTCGGCGTCTGAATCAACCTCCCGGACCTCACCGTCCGACGGCTGCCGGTGATGAGATTCAGCTCCACGAGCGAAAAGTACCCGGTCTCGTCCTGGATGGTATATGCGATGCGGGTGGCGTCCGGCGAAAAGGCGGGCGAATAGACGTTGCGCCCTCCGGTTTCGATCCGCTGCGGGTTCCCGCCATCGCTGTCGATGAGCAGCAGATGGGAGGAGCCGTTCCCATCGCTGCGGCGCAGGGCGATCCGCGTAGCGGCGATGCCGCGCTGGCCTCCCGTCGCCCAGAAGACGATCCGGTCGGAAACGCGGTGGACCGACATTCGAAAACCGGCCGCATCCACGGAGGGCAGGCTGAAGGCCTGGACGTTCTCGAGGACCCCATGCACGAGATCATGCAGGCTGACTCTGAGGAGCGGCGTCTGCGTCCCCGGCGCGACGGAGATATCCGCGGTAACGAGCCACACGGCCCCGAGCTGGTTCCAGAGCGCGTAGTTGGGGGGGCCGCTCAGGGTAAGCGTGTCGGGCACCGCGAGGATGTCGAACCGGTCGGAATAGTCGAGGTCCGTGCGAAGAATGTCGCCGACCGCAGCGCCCAGGTCCTCGAATCCGGCGCTCGCGGAGACGGGCGCGACGACCATGCCCGGCACGTAGCGGGCCTCGTAGGTGAGGCCCAGGCGGAGCGCACCGCCCTCCTGGCCGCCCAGCGGCGCTCCCGCCGCCGCGGCGGCCAGCGCCAACCCCGCAACCGCGACACGGCGCCCCCGTCCCATGACAGGGCGTCCCCGGAAAACTCCCGACTTGTCCACTCAGCGTGCGCTCGGATCGAAGAAGAAGGAGACGGCGAGCGCGTCCGCGGGGAAGTCGTCGGGAAGCGGACCGAAGGCCCGGTCGCGGCCCGCCGATTCCACGGCCCCCATCGCCTGGACATCGAAGACCAGGCTCCCGGATCTCGCCACCCACTCGAACCCCGTCACCCGTCCGTCCCGGTGGATGATGAAGTAGATCTCGGACCGAAGCTCGCGCGCCCCGACGGGGGGCCGCCAGCGGCGCTGGATCTGGCGGATGATGTTCTCTTCGTATTCGGGCCAGGCCGAGATCTCGCCCGCGATCCGGATCGTGCGCACTTCCTCGCCGACCTCCTCGGTCCGCGCGGGTTCCGGTTCCGCCTCGCGTTCGATCTCAACCTCGGCCTCGACGGTTGGCGTCTCTACCTGCGGTACCGGGTCGGGCGTCGGCTCGGGCGGAGGCGGCCGGTTCTCCTCTTCAGCGACCTCGGGCGGCGAGGGATCGATGCGGATCGGCGCATCCTCGGGAGCGAACGCGACCAGGTTCACCCGTACCGAAGTGGGCAGTTCGGCCGGGCGGATCACGGCGTCGCCGAACACGGCGAGGACCAGAAGACCTCCGTGGACGCCGAGGGAACCGTACACGGCCCGCCTGGGCGGACGCCCGTGACGCTGCGGCCCTCCGCGCCGCCATGCGCGCCAGCGTCCGCGATCGCTGCGGGCTTCCGCCCCTCCGTACGGGTTCATGGACGGCGACGCCTCGGGTCCGGATCGGTGACGATGTTCAGCACGCCGCCGGCATCCTGAATCGGACCCATGACCCGGGTCGCCTCCCGGAGGGCGAGGTCGCCGTCCGCCTTCAGGTACACCTGGTCCGACTCGAAGCGATCGAGGGCCAGCGCGAGCGAGGCGTCGAACTCCTCGAACGTCACCGGGACGTCATCCAGGTAGATCTGCCCATCCGCGTCGATGGAGACCACGAGCGCGTCGGCGGCGCTGAGAGGTGCCGAGACGCCTTCCGGCAGGTCGATCTCGATGCCGCCCTGGAGGATCGGCGCCGTGATCATGAAGATGATGAGGAGGGTGAACGCGACATCGACGAGGCTCGTGACATTGATCTCCGCCACGACGCCGATCCCGTCGGCCTCCTGTGTAAAGCGCCTTCTCATCCCGCGTTCCTCATCCTCCGACCGCCGGAGTCCCGGCTCACAGGCGCCCCTCGCGCGCGAGCGTCCCCACGAATTCGCTCGCGAATCCTTCCAGTTCTCCCACGAAGAGACGCAGGCGGGAGGCATAGTGGTTGTATGCGATAACCGCGGGAATCGCGACCGCCAGCCCCGCGACGGTGGTCGTGAGCGCTTCCGCGATGCCCGGCGCGACCGCCGCGATGTTGGCGGACCCCTGCGATGTGATCCCGATGAAGGAGTTCATCACGCCCACGACGGTTCCCATGAGGCCCAGGAGAGGACTCACGGAGCCGATGATCGCGAGCCAGGACAGCCCTTGCGCGAGCTCATCCTTCTCCTCGGAGAGGCTCTTCTCGAGCACCAGCCACAGCGCTTCGAGCTGCGTCGGGCTCAACCCCTCCCCCACGTGCGTGCCGTCGAGCGCGCCCGGGCGCAGTTCGGAGAAGAAGGCGATCCCCTCCCGAAACACCCTTCTGAAGGGGGAATCCTCCAGTTCCGCCAGCGCGTCGTTGAGGTCCACCAGGCCGTTGGCCCCGGCCATCGCGAACACGAAGTCGTCCGCCCGCGCGTTCACGGCGCGCAACTCGCGGAACTTCCAGATGATGAGGACCCAGGATACGAGCGAGAAGGCGGCGAGCACGGTGAGGATGATCTTCGTGGGCAGGGTCGCGCCCAGGATCATGTCGATCGGGGAATCGATCACGCGAGCGGATAGATCCTGTACGATGCCCAGGCCCCCTCCCACGCCGATTCCGCTGCCGGCCGTCATCGCGTGCCCCCCTCCTGCACCCTGTCCTGACTCATCCCCCCGTCCTCGCTTCCCCGCTCCCGGCCGGGACGCGGGGCTCTCCCCGGCCTGCCAGCCATGGTTCCATCCCACGCAGACACGCCTCGCCGTCGGACCGTTCGGCGAGCCATCGGATGGCGCGTGTGGGCCCGTGCAAAACCTTGTTGAGCGCGGCCTGACTCGCCAGCCGCAGTGCTTCGTCGTCTTCGGGGACCGGAGTGCGGCCGGCGAGCGCATCGGCGACCAGCTGGCGAGCGGTGTTCCTCAGCGCCCGCACGGCCGGGTCGGCGCGACGACTTCGACGCCATGCCCGGTACTTGGTGACGCGCCGCTCGATGATCGCCTCCGCGCGTTCGCACTCCTGCTCGCGCGCCGCCCGGGCCCGATCCACGACGCGCCGCAGGTCATCGATGTTGTACAGGAACACGTGGGAGATATCGGTTACGCGGGGATCGACGTTGCGGGGCACGGCGATGTCGAGGATCACGAGCGGCGCCCCCCCCGGTCGCGGGCTCCGCACATGCGCCGCCCGGAGGAAGGCTGCCTCCGACTCCGTGCAGGCGATGACGAGATCTACGCGATCCAGCGCGTCGAGCGCCGCGCTCCTTCGCAGCGGGAGCGCTTCGAGGGGCCGGCTCACGCGCGCGGCGCGGTCCGGGTCGCGGCTCGCGAGGAACACGCGCCCTGCCCCTTCCCGCTTCAGGCACTGCACCGTGAGCCTTCCCATCTCGCCGGTCCCGAGCACGAGCACGCTGCGGTCGTCGAGCGAGCCGAACACCTCCCGGGCGAGACCGACCGCCGCGCCGGGGATCGAAGTCACGCCGCTCGCGATCGACGTATCGGCCCGCACGCGCCCGCCGACCTCGAGCGCGGACTGGAACAGGCGGTGCAGCACCGGCCCCACCCTGGGACGTCCATGCCGGTAGGCCCCCCGGACCTGGCCCTGAATCTGCGGTTCGCCGACGATGAGCGACTCCAGTCCGCTGGTGACGCGGAACAGGTGGCGGACCGCGCTCGTCCCTTCGAGCGTGGCCAGGTACGAGTCTCCGGCGGTCCCCAGACCCGAAACCGCGCACAGCGCCTCGCGCCCGAGACGGTCGAGCGCCTCCGCGTCGTTTCCCGCCAGGTAGCATTCCGTCCGGTTGCAGGTGGAAAGCACGACGCACTCGGAGACAGCCGGCCTGGCCGTCAGATTATCGACCCACTCGGCCCGTCGGCGGTCTCCGAGCGCGAAACGTTCCCGGATGTCGATGGGAGCCGTCCGGTGGCTGAGTCCGACCGCGACGAGCGCATCGGCGGGAGCGTGCGGCATCGTCTCCGGGATCGGGGGATCCGTGCCGTGGCGAGATCCGGCGATCGCGACGCCGGACGCCTCAGAAGGGGAGATCGTCCTCACCCGCGACGGACCGGTTGGAGAACTCCGAGAAATCCGAACGCTCCTGCCGGGGTTCCGCCGCCGAATAACCCTCTCCGCCGCCGCCGCTGCTCCCGAGCATGATCATCTCGAGCGCTCGGATCTCCGTCGTATACCGCGTCTGGCCGTCCTGCCCCTCCCACTGCCGGTACTCGATCCGGCCTTCCACGTAGACGCGGTCGCCCTTGCGCAGGTATTGCTCGCAGATTTCGGCGAGGCGGTCCCAGCAGACCACTCGATGCCACTCCGTCTTCTCCTGTTGGTCGCCGGCGCGCGTCGTCCACCGGCGGCTGGTCGCGACGGAGAGGGTCGCCACCCGCGTACCCGTGTTCGTCGACCGCACTTCCGGGTCCGCGCCCAGGTTTCCGATGAGTGTCGCCTTGTTCAGACTGCGCGCCATTCCCGCCTCCCCGATGATCGACTCGAAGGTCCATGGTGGTGGTGATGATGAAGAGGATCAAGGTAACAGGAAACGATCAACGGACCAGCAACCGCCGCATGACGAGAGCGTCTTCCTTCGGGCCCGCATAGTAGCCGCGACGCCGCCCGACGATTTCGAATCCCCGGCTTCGGTATAGATCCTGCGCGCTTCGGTTCCCTTCCCGCACTTCGAGGAGGATCCGCATGACGCCGCGGATCCGCGCTTCCTCGAGAACCGCGTCCACCAGTTCGCCCCCGATGCCGCGCCGGCGGTCGTTCGGAGCCACGGCGAGGTCCCCGAGTTCCGCCTCCCGCCCGACGAACCACACGGCGGCGTATCCCGCGACGCGATGCTCCTCGCACACGGCGGAGAGGAGGACCGCGTCGGGGCGTCTGAGCAGGTTCCTGAACGTCCGTTCCGACCAGGGCGTGGCGAAACAGGCCTCCTCGATCGCCGTGACCTGCCCGAGATCCGACTCGAGGAGCGGCCGGATCCTTATGGGCGACCTATCCGGATCCGCCACGGCGGTCGAGCTGGCGTTCGGCTCCGGAACTCCGCACATACCGGGGTTCCCATGCGTCGATGTCCACGACACGGCCGGCCGGAAGCCTCTCCGCCAGCCACAGGAGCGCGCCCGCGCGGGGTACGGCGAGAAACGGCGGGAGCACGCTTCCGCCGCCAGCCTCGATCGCAGCCCGGTGCCGGATCGCGCCTTCCCCCGCAAAGGACCATGATCCGCAGTCCTCCAGGCCCCCGAGCCAGCGACCGATGTCGCACGCGGCCGGTCCGCGCATCGGGGCCTCCAGAGGCCCGTCGGCGAAGGCGGCTCCGTACACTTCTCCGCGGCGGGCATCGAACAGCGCGCACACGCGGGCACGCCCTGCGGAGGCGGCGACGGCGCGAAGGCTCGAGTATGCGAAGAGCGGAACGCCCCTCGCGTGGCACCAACCCTTCGCCAGCGAAGCCGCGATCCGCACGCCGGTGAAGGAGCCGGGGCCGGCCCCGACGATCACGCGCTGGATGTCGCCGACGCCGATCCGGGCGCGCGAGAGCATGCGTTCCACCTCGTCGAGCACGGTCTCGGAGTGCGTCGCGCGGACGGCCAGCGCGCATTCCGAAATCAGGGTGTCGCCGCGGCCCAGCGCGATACCGCCGAGCCCCGTGCTCGTCTCCAGCGCCAGACTCAGCACGCGGACGACTCCGCCCCCTCGGCGTACGGGCCCGGATCGGGAACCGGCGGGACGCGGCCCAGCGCGCGCGCCGACACCCGCCGCAGCGCACGCCCGGTGCGCCCGGCGGCCCCGCCGGCGCTGTCGGCCCCGTCGCTGAACTCGAATCGGACTTCCCAGCGGTCCACCGGAAGCTCCTCCCCGGCCCGCTCCGCCCACTCGACGAAGACCGCCCCCGGGTGGGCTTCGAGCTCCTCCCACCCGAGGGCGAGGAGTTCGGATGGATCGCGGAGGCGGTACAGGTCCGCGTGCCCGACCGGCCCGCGCTCGCCGGGATACCAGTGGACGAGCGTGTACGTCGGGCTCGTCACCGCTACGTCCACGCCCGCCCCGGCACACGCCGCCTGCGTAAACCGTGTCTTTCCGGCGCCGAGGGGTCCGGTGAGCGCGACGAAGACCTCGTCGCGATCCGCGACCGCGCCGACCTCTCGCCCCCAGCGCGCGAGTCCCGCTTCGTCCAGCACGGCGCTCCTCATGCCGGGTCCCCCGCGGAGATCGGCAACCCCGGCGGCCGCGTCCCCTTTCCGTCGCCGATCCGGGCACGGACCTCGAACAGTTCGTCCCGCAGCCGGGCCGCCGTCTCGAAATCGAGCGCGGCCGCAGCAGCGCGCATGTCCTTCTCGATCGTCTCGGCCAGGGCCTCCGGCGACAGGTCTTCGTAGGCGCCTCCCCGTTCGTGCACGGCGGGCTGCGCCTCCCGGGCATCGGCCACCGCGGTCGAAAACCGGATCTCCCTCACCGACTTCACGATCGAGCGCGGCTCGATCCCGTGTTCCCGGTTGTATTCCGCCTGCACTTCCCGTCGCCGCGCCGTCTCCTCCATCGCGCGCCGCATCGAATCCGTCACCTTGTCCGCGTACAGGATCGCTTTCCCCGCGAGGTTCCGGGCCGCGCGCCCGATCGTCTGCACGAGCGAGCGATCAGAACGGAGGAAGCCCTCCTTGTCCGCGTCGAGGATCGCGACCAGGGAGACCTCCGGCAGGTCGAGGCCCTCCCGCAGCAGGTTGATTCCGACAAGAACATCGAACGTCCCCAGCCGCAGGTCGCGAAGGATCTTCACGCGGTCGATCGCCGCGATGTCCGAGTGCATGTAGCGCACCCGCACGCCCCGCGCCGCGAGGAACTCGGACAGGTCTTCCGCCATCCGCTTCGTGAGCGTCGTCACGAGCACGCGCTCGCGCCGTTCCGTCCGCCGGCGAATCTCGCCGAGGAGGTCGTCCACCTGCCCGCGAACCGGCCGTACCTCCACTTCCGGATCCAGCAGTCCGGTCGGCCGAATCAACTGTTCCACGACGACGCCCCCGCTCTTCCGCAACTCGTAATCGCCGGGCGTCGCGCTGACAAAGATCGCGCACGGCACGAGATCTTCCCACTCCCGGAACGACAGTGGCCGGTTGTCCAGCGCGGACGGGAGCCGGAATCCGAACTCGACCAGCGTCGTCTTTCGACTGCGGTCCCCCTCGTACATCCCGCCGATCTGCGGGATCGACACGTGGGATTCGTCGACGACCACGACATAGTCATCCGGGAAATAGTCGAGGAGACAGTAGGGACGGCTGCCGGGCGCCCGGCCGTCCAGGTGTCGGCTGTAGTTCTCGATTCCGGGACAGAACCCCACTTCCGTCAGCATCTCGAGATCGAATCGCGTGCGCTGCTCCAGGCGCTGCGCTTCGAGGAGCCGACCATCCTGCCGGAGGTGCATCAGCCGTTCCTCCAGCTCCACGTAGATCGCGTGCCGGGCCTCCTCCAGCCGGTGACCGAGCGTCGCGTAGTGCGTGGCGGGAAAGATCGACGTCTCGGGCAGGCGGGTGATGGTCGCGCCGGTCATCGGATCGATCTTCGAGATGCGTTCGATCGCGTCGCCCCACATCTCGATCCTGACCCCCTGCTCCTCGTACGCGGGCAGGATCTCGATCACGTCGCCGCGCACCCGGAAGGTGCCGCGCACGAAATCGAGATCGTTCCGCGAATACTGGATCCGAACGAGCCCGGAGAGGATCTCCCGGCGGGAGATCTCCTGCCCTTCGCACAGCGTGAGCATCAGTTCCCGGTAGCCGACCGGATCGCCGAGTCCGTAGATCGCCGACACGGAGGCGACGACGATCACGTCCCGCCGCTCCATGAGGGCGGAGGTGGCGCGGAGCCGCAGCCGGTCTATGTCTTCGTTGATGGACGCATCTTTTTCTATGAAAGTGTCGGTGGCAGGGACATAGGCCTCGGGCTGGTAATAGTCGTAGTAGGAGATGAAATACTCGACGGCATTGCGGGGAAAGAACTGCCGCAGTTCTCCGTACAGCTGAGCGGCGAGCGTCTTGTTGTGGCTCATCACCAGCGTCGGGCGATTGACCTCCGCAATCATCGCCGCCAGCGTCACCGTCTTCCCGCTGCCGGTCACGCCGAGCAGCGTCTGCCACGTGTCGCCGCGGCGGACGCCCTCGGCCAACTCGCGGATCGCGGTGGGCTGGTCGCCCATCGGCTCGAATGGAAGTTGAAGGTCGAAGCGGGGCATGGTCTCGACTCGTCGGGTCACTCGATGGTGAGGCCGCTCTCCCCGAAGGACTCCTTCCGTTCGACGGAGATCACGCCTTTCACGCCCTGAACCTGGCGCATGACCTTCTGCAGGTGCGTCAGGTTCTCGACTTCCACGACGAACTGCCCGCGCATCCCTCCCTCGACCCCCTTGATGTCGGCCGACTGGATGTTCGTGCCCGTGTCGCTGACCGCGCGCGCGATGTCCGCGAACAGGCCGTGGCGATCCGTCCCCTCCATGACGATGCGGACCAGGAACCGGCGCTCGCCGTGCGCTTGCCATTCGATCTCCACCCGGCGCTCGGGAGCGCTCGACAGATTCAGGACGTTCGGACAGTCCTGCCTGTGGATGGAAACGCCGCGACCGCGGGTGATGTAGCCGATGACCCTGTCCCCGGGGACCGGCTGGCAGCACTGGGAGTACCGGACCATCAGGTTCTCCATCCCCTGGATCCGGATCCCCTGGCCTCCGCCGCCCCACACCTTGTCCACGAGCTTGTGAAGCGGACTCGGACTCTTCTGAGGCACTTCGGGGATGACTTCCGGGAGGATGGCGCGCATCACGCGCGTGAGCCCCACGTCACCGCGGCCGGCGGCCGCATGCAGTGCATCGGGCCCGTCGTAGCCCAGCGTCTCGCACGCCGCCCTGAGGGCCGCTTCGTCCACCCTCCCGCGACGGCGGCGCCTCCACTCGCGCTGGATGATGTCCTTCCCCAGCTGGAGAGCGGACTCCTGCTCCTCGTCGCGGATCCACTGCCGGATCTCGTGCCGAGCCTTGCTGCTCCGCACGAAGCCGAGCCAGTCCCGGCTCGGCGTCTGCGAATCGGAGGTGAGGATGTGTACGGTGTCCCCGTTCCGAAGCGGACGGCTGAGGGGAGCGATCCGTTCGTTCACCTTCGCGCCCTTGCAGCGAAGCCCGACCTCGGTGTGCACGGCGAAGGCGAAGTCGATGGGCGTGGCCCCCTTCGGCAACTGCTTGACGTCTCCCGCCGGGGTGAAGACGAAGATCTCATCCTGGAAGAGGTCGATGCGGAGGAACTCCATGAACTCCTCCGGCTCGCGCGTCTCCTGCTGCCACTCGAGAACCTGCCGGAACCACGCGAGTTCGTCGTCGACCTCGTCCCCGGACCGCCCCTCCTTGTAGCGCCAGTGCGCCGCGATCCCGTACTCCGCGGTGCGGTGCATTTCGTGGGTGCGGATCTGGATCTCGTACAGCGCGCCGCCGGGGCCGAAGATCGTCGTGTGCAGGCTCTGGTACATGTTCGATTTCGGCGTGGCGATGAAGTCGTGGAAGCGCTCCGTGAGCGGCGTCCACTTGTTGTGCACGATGCCGAGCGCGTGGTAGCAGTCGCGCACCGAATCCACGATGAGCCGCATCGCCAGCGTGTCGTACACCTCTTCGTATGGCTTGTCGCGCTTGACCATCTTGCCGTAGATCGACCAGAGGTGCTTGGGCCGCCCCGTGACTTCGCAGACGATTCCGGCGGCGTCGAGTTCGGCCCGAAGCGGTTCCTCCATGCGTCGGATCAGTTCTTCGCGTTCGCGCCGTGTGGCGTTGACCTCCTTCACGAGCTTCCGGTATCCCTCGGGCTCCAGGAACTTGAAGGCGAGGTCTTCGAGTTCCCATTTCAGCCGCGCGACCCCGAGACGGTGGGCAAGCGGCGCGTAGATCTCCCGGGTCTCGAGCGCGATCCGCTGCCGCGCGCCGGCCGGCATGTGCTCCAGCGTCCGCATGTTGTGGAGACGGTCCGCGAGCTTGACCATGATCACGCGCGCGTCGCGGGCCATGGAGAGGAGGAGCTTGCGGTAGGTCTCGACCTGACGCTCAGCCATGGAACCGAACGCGAACAGCGAGATCTTCGTGAGGCCGTCCACGATGAGGGCGATCTCCTCGCCGAATTCCGTCCGGATCTCGTCCACGGTCGTGTCCGTGTCCTCCACCACATCGTGGAGGAGCGACGCCGCGATGCTCACGGTATCGAGCCGGATCTCGATGAGGATCTTGGCGACCTCCACGCAGTGGCGGATGTAGTCCTCGCCCGAGCGGCGCTTCTGGCCCTCGTGTTTCTCGAGGCTGTACTGGAACGCAAGGGCGAGCAGGTCGAGGTCGAGGCGGGCCTCGTAGCCCTCGATCGCCTTCATGAAGTCCCCGGGCAGGAGCGAGCGCGGGCCCGCTCCCGGCGCGTCCCGGCCGACTTCCCGCTTGAGGCTGCTCTCCACGCTTCGCGCTCCGTCCCGAGACGTCACCGCCCGAAGCCGTCGTCCATCGGCTCGGGCAACCTGTAAAGGTAGCAGTAGCGCGCGAGTTCGGCGCGGGCCGGGCCGGAAACCCGGCTTCAGGGCTGTCGAATCTAGCAGATGCCGCGTTCGCGAAGGCTGACGTAGGCCCGGTCGCCGAGGATGATGTGGTCGCGGACGGGGATGCCGAGGAGCCGGCCGCTCTCGACGAGTTGGCAGGTCACGGCGATGTCCTCGGGCGACGGCTCGGGTTCGCCGCTGGGATGGTTGTGGGCGAGGATGACGGAGGCCGAGGCCGTGGCGATCGCCGGCGCGAACACTTCCCTGGGGTGGACCAGCGAGCTGTTCAGGAGCCCCACCGTGAGTCGTCGCTCGAGCAGCACCTGGCTCTGCGTATCCAGGTAGATGACCCAGAATTCTTCCTGCCGGCGATCCCGCAGCAGCGGGCCGAGGCGTCCGAACACGTCGGCCGGACTGCGGATGCGCGCGCTGGCGCGGGCGGGCTCGGCCGCCTGTCGCCGCCCGAGCGCGAGCGCCGCAGCCACGGCGGCCGAGCGCGCGGGTCCGACCCCCCGGGTCCGCTCGAGTTGGGCCGGCTCCGCCCGCCCCATCTCACGCAGCGAGCCGCCGAAGTCGGCCAGCAGCCGGCCGGCAACGTCGACGGCGGAACGCCCGGTCGCGCCCGCCCCGAGCACAACCGCGAGCAGTTCCGTCGTCGAGAGCGCATCGGGGCTGAAGCGGCGGAGCCGCTCGCGCGGACGTTCGCTCGCCGGGAGTTCGAGGATCTTCGGAGCCATGCCGTCATGTATCCCCGCGGCCGTGAATTCCGTCTCAACTCAGGGGTAGCGGAGGGTAATTCGTCCCCGGTACCGGTGGCACGCCCCGACCCGATCGCGCATGTTTCGGGCACCCTGGCGGCCGAGGACGAACATCCGAGCCGGGGCGGGAATCGCTCCTTCGAACGCGCGAACTCCCGAGTCCCTGTCTCCGTACCGCCAGGAGGACCACATGACCCTGCGATGGCGCAGCTTCGCCGCCACGACGCTCACCCTCGCCGCCGCCCTCACCTCGTGCGGCCCGTCCCCCGCTGTCCGAACCATCCCGCTCGAAGCGCCGCTCCTGCTGCGGATGGCACCACCCGAGGGCCAGGTCTCCCGCTACGCCTACTCCATGGAAACGAGCGTGGAGAGTCCGATGATGCCTTCTACCGGTGGCCCGCTCGTAACGATGGCCTGGCACCAGATTCAGACGGTCCTGAACGCGGAGGACGAAGTCTTTCGAGTCCGCGGGACGGTCGACTCGGCCAGTACCACGATGGGGCTTCCGATGCCGGGGATGGACGACATGCTGCCCGACCTCTCCGGCATGTCCTTCACCGTCGACATGGACCCGCGCGGCGGCGTCCTGCAAGTCGTGGAGAGCGAGGGAGTGCCGGAAGATGCCGGGGTGAGCGTCGAGAGCATGCTGCAGGGGGCCGGCCATTCCGTGCTGCCTGAAGCGGAGGTCAGCCCCGGGGATTCGTGGATGGTCGAGACGCCGATCGAGATTCGCATGGGGACCGGCGGAACGATGTCGCTGGACATGCGATTCACCTACACGTTCGTGAGTCTCGCCGATGGCCGCGCCACCCTCTCGTTCGAGGGGCCGATGGACATGGACATGGACTTCCAGGGCACGGCGATGAACGGCTCCGGAACCCTGTCCGGCACGCTGGTCGTCGACCTGGTCGAGGGCCGGCACGTGAGCCAGACGAGCCGGCAGAACATGGAAATGAGCGTGGCCGGGATGTCGATGACGGTGAATACGACGACGACGCTCGAACTGATGCCGGACCGCTGACGCAGAGCCGGCCGCCCGAAGTCCGAACTCCTGAACCTCAATGGAGGACCCATGAAGCCAGTCCTGCGCGCTGTCGGCGCCGCCACCATCGCCCTCGCCTTCGCTCTCCCCGTGAGCGGGCAGACGCTCCTTCGACTCGCCCCGCCCGAGGGCCAGATATCGCGCTACACCTTCTCCATGGAACTGAACGTGGAGAATCCGATGGCGCCTACTCCCGGACCGGCCATGACGCTCGGCGCCCGTCTGACGCACACGGTCCTGAGCGCGACGGAGGAGGGCATCCGCGCGAGCGCCGTGATCGACTCGTCGGCGATGACCGTGACCATGCCCGGGATCAACTCGACGGACCTGTCGGGTAGCGCCTTTACGATCGAGGTGGATCCGCGCGGAAGGGTGCAGAACGTCGTTGCCGACGAAGCCGTGACGCCCGACGCCCGGGAGTTCGGGCAGCCGCTGTTCGATGGCACGGACTTCTTCTGGCTACCCGAGGCCGAGGTCGCCGCGGGGGATTCCTGGACGGAGACCGTACCGGTCCCCATGGCGGTGGGCGGACCCGCGCAAGTCACGGACGTGGAATTCACGTACACGCTCTCGAGCCTGCAGGACGGTCAGGCGACGATCGCGTTCTCCGGCCCCGTGGAGTCCACTATCGACATGGGCGGGATGCCGGCGAGCATCAGCGGAGAACTGAGCGGGTCGATGGTCGTGGATCTGGACGAGGGCCGGTACATCCTTCAGGAGAGCCTGACGAAGCTCGAGATGGCGGTCGGTGGAATGGCGATCCCCATGGAAACGACGACGACGCTCGAACTGGTCACCGATTCGGGTTAGCAGGCCTCATTGGCAAGACAATGCGGGACGCGTGGATCGCGTTGCGGTGCACCGTCCACTCCGGGACGCTCCCGTCGCGGGGATAGCGCAGGAAGGTGTCCGCGTCCGCACCGGCGAGGGTGACCCGGATCCGGTGGCCGGCGCGGAACAACACCGAGGTCGCCCACAGGTCGAAGCTCAGTTCCGCCACCTCCCCGGGCACGAGCGGGAGAGCGTCGGCGCGCGACTCGCTGCGGTGCGGCCCGTATTTGCGATACAGTGGCGGAGCGTCCGTGACCGCGCGCATGACGCCTCGGAGCTGTCCCTCGGTGATGTACCGCACCGTGCCATCCGGAGCGACGTCTTCCAGGTAGACGATGAAGGCACCGTCCCGTTCGCTGGACGCCACGTGCAGCGTGACGACGGGGTGGCCGGTGACTTCGGTATCGACGCTTAGCGGAGTGCCGGTGTAGGTCAGCAGCTTCTCATCCTCGGCGCGGCGGTCGCCGTACACGACGTCGCCGCCACCGCCGTTCGTGTACCAGCGGTTGCGGGTCCCCGTCGTGGCGGTGAAATCGACGGTGTAGGAGTCCTCCCCCGCTTCCGAGGCGGGAGCTTCCATCGACAGCGTGCCTCCCTCGCCGAAGTACCACGTCACGTCGTCGAAGCCCGCCGGAGGCCATGTCTCCGTCCGCGTCCAGCGGTCGGCGCCGAGCGTGTAGTAGTGGATCTCCGTCGGCGTCTCCCCCGATCCGCCTTCCTTGAGGTGGGCATCGAAGAACGCGACGAGTTCCCCGAACCGGGCGTCGGCGTCGGGTTGTACGGGCGTGTTCTCCGCCTTGAAGGGGTCCGTGTCGTTGCGCGCGCCGTGATCCCACGGGCCGATGAACACCTGTTGCGGGTTCGAGATCGTGTTGTAGCGGCCGAGCGTGCCGTTCACGGTCCCGGCGTCCTGCCAGCCGACGCGGACGAACATGGCCGTGCCGGACTCCTCGATCTGCGGCAGGTGACCGGAGGGGCTGCGGCGGTGCCCGACGTTCGTCTCGCCGTAGGGGCCGAACGGGTCGTCCCGGAACTCGTACTCGAGCGCCGCCCCGAAGGGCACGGTATTGGCCTCGTGCTCCGCCACCGCGGCGGCGAGCAGCGACCCGTCGACATCCGCGTCAACCGGTTTCACGCCGGTGACGCGGCTCTGCACTTCGTCGCAGGCAGCCCCCATCGCGTCGGAGAGGCCGCAGATGTCGTTCAGGTCCTGCATGCGCGTGCGGTTCGACCAGGCCTCGAGGAAGCCGACCGTGAGCACGCCGCCGGGGAAGATGAGGTGGCCGAAGTTGTCGAAGTCGTTGAAAAGGGGCGCGATCGCCTTCACGGCGGGCCTGCCGTTGACCGCGAGCATCTCGGCCGTGTTCCCGGCGTAGGAGACCCCGTAGGCGCCCACGCGCCCGTTCGACCAGGGCTGGTCCGCGATCCAGTCCGCGACCTCTCCGTAGTCCGCGACTTCGTCTTCGGCGAGTTCGAAGCGGCGGACCCCGAACGAGGCTCCGCTTCCCCTCCCGTCCACGAGGACGAGCGCGTATCCGGCCCGGTTCCAGCGCTCCGCCTCGGCGAAATTCGATGTCTCCTCGATGGGGACGCCGACCTCGCCGCGGGCGCGCCAGTAGCGGGTCGCCCGCATCATGGCCGGGAGCCGGTCCCCCGGCTGGATGCCTTCGGGCAGCCACACGTCAACGGCGATGCGGACGCCGTCGCGCATGGGAACGTGAAGCGCCTGGTTGCGCGTGAGCGCGCTCACCGGACCTGCGGCCGGCACGTCATCGCCGGCTGCGGACCTGTCGGCCGTGGCGGCGTCTCCGCAGGCCGCCGCGGCGAGCACCGCCAGTCCCGCGAGGCGCCGCGCGGCCCCGCCGATGCCGAGATGGCGCCGACGTCTCACCAGGCGATCGCGTGACCGTCCCGCCGCGGATCCGACCCGCCGGCCAGCGCGCCGGTCTCGGCATCCCGGTACACGCCCTGCACGCCGCCCGGGTTGCCGGGTTCGACGAGGTAATGCCCGCGGTCCTCCAGCTCTCCGTACACCTCGGGCGGGAATCCCGCCTCGAGGTACGAGACCGAGTCCTCCGGAATCGGCGTGCGCCCACCGCCGCGGTTGATGCACATGCGCGGCGAGGCGATCGCGAGCTGCATGTCCATCCCTCCGACCGTGAGCTTCGTAATCACCTGCCCGACGGTCTGTGGAATCGTGTAGCCGCCCGCGGCACCCACCGCGGCGACGAGGTTGCCGTCCTTCATCACCACGCAAGGCGTCATGACACCCTTTGCCCGCTTTCCACCCTCGAGGTGGTTGACGTGTCCTTCCTCGAGCACGAACCCGAACATGTGGCCGTTGTTGAGGAAGATCCCGGTATCGCCGGCGATCACGCCGCTTCCGTACACGGCGACCAGAGACTGCGTGAAGGCGACCGCGTTCCCCCAGCGGTCAGCGGAGGAGAGGCTGGTCGTCCCGTAGAACGGGAGGGGAGCCCCGGCGAAGGAGGCGACCTGCGCGGGGTCGATCGTCGCGCGCTGTTCGTCCGCGTACGCCTTCGAGATGATCCGGTCGACGGGGATTTCCACGTCCTCCTTCCCGGTGTTGTAGCGGTCGTCATCGATGAGGGCGAGCCGATACGCCTCCAGCCACAGATGCGCGAACTCGGAGCTGTACAGATCCATGTTCGCGAGGTCGAAGCCGTCCATGATGTTGAGTGCCTGGAACATCGACATCCCGCAGGATCCCGGCGGCATCGCGTACAGATCGTGCCCCTGGAAGGTCGTCGTGATCGGCTCCCTCCACTGGACCTCGTACGACTCCAGATCCGCCTTCGTCATGTGGCCACCGTTCTCGGCCAGGAAGGCGACGATGCGGTCTCCGATCTCGCCCCGGTAGAAATCGTCGGCCCCTTCGCGCGCAAGGCGGCGCATGCTGGCGGCGAGTTCGGGCTGCTTGATGATCTCGCCCATGCGGGGAGGGCGGCCATTCGGGAACAGGACCCGGGTGGTGGACGGGAAGTTGCGGAGCTTGTCCGCGCCCCCGGCGGTGTGGATCTGGTCGAACTTCGAGATCACGAACCCATCCTCGGCGAGCTGGATCGCGGGCTCGAACACGTCGCCGAGGCTCATCGTGCCGTAGCGCTCGAGCACGGCGGCCCAGCCCTTGAGGGCGCCGGGAACGATGGGCGCCTTGTAGCCCATCTCGAAGTCGTCGAGCGTCATGGTGTCCGGTGACGACGCGGCGGGCGACTGCCCGAGCGCGTCGAGGCCGACGACGCGGTCCTCTTCGGCCAGGTAGATGACCATGTAGCCCCCGAAGCCCCCGATGCCCGACATGTAGGGCTCGGACACGTTCAGGGTGGCGGAGGCCGCCACAATGGCGTCGATCGCGTTTCCGCCCTGCATCATGATCGTCGTGCCGGCGAGCGAGGCGTAGTAGTCTGCGGCGGCCGTCACGCCGCGGCGGCCCCAGACGGTCCCGTGCGCGGGGCCGAGCAGGCCGGGAACGTTCGAGTCGCCGGCGGGGCCCCATTGCCCGATGCCGTCGGGCGGGGCGGCCGTGGTCTCGGAAGGACGGCAGCCGATGAGGCTGGATCCGGCGGCGACCGCGGCGGAGGAGGCGAGGAAGTCTCGGCGTTTCATCGGACGGCTCCTGGGCAGGGGAATCGCAGTCCCTGATCGTAGACCGGAACCCGTCCACCGCTCAAGACCCGGAACGCGGACGGTAATCCGGGCAATAACCACCGGGACTCCCGCCTATTGGCTATCGTAGAGGGCATCCACCTCCCGGAGAAAGGTCACCGCTCGTGCCCGACCCCGTCACAACTGGCCCCGGCCACCCCGGCCGCACGGTCATCGCCGCCCTCCGTGGCCTTGAGGGACGCGCCACTGTGGGAGATGTCGTCTCCGCCACCGGACTGCCCGACCACGAGGCCGAGACCGCCCTCAGATCCCTCCTGGAGACGCACCGCGGCCACCTCGAGGTCTCCGACTCGGGCGACCTCCTCTACCGGTTCGATCCCGGGCTCATCGAACGGGATGCGGAATCGTTCCGGGCGCGCTTCCGCAGAGTCGCCTGGTCGGCCTTCAAGGCCGGCTTCAAGATCTGGACGGCGGTCATGCTGGTCGCCTACTTCGTCGTCTTCGTCGTGATTCTGATCGCGCTGCTGACCGCCAACCGCGACGGCCGCGGCTCCGGCGGGCGCAGGGGCTTCGGCCTGGGGGACCTCTTCATCCTGCAATGGCTGCTCGGGGGCCGCGGGTGGGACCGCAGGGGCCTCTACTACGGCGACCGCCACGCCAGGCGGCTCCCGAAGGACGCGCGACCGCCGTTCTACAAGAAGGTCTTCGCCTTCATCTTCGGCCCTGAGGAGCCCCGTCCGACGCAGCTTCAGAAGGACCGCACGGTTGTCCAGCTGATCCAGGCGCGGAAGGGCATCCTGACGGCGTCGGAGTTGATCGAGCACACGGGACTGCCGATCGACGACGCGCACGAAGAGATGGGACGCCTCACCGGCGCCTACGGAGGCGACCCGCGGGTGTCGGACGCGGGCGAGGTCGTGTACGCCTTCCCCGAGCTGATGAGAAGCGCGCACGGCAGGGTCCGCGCGCGTGAGCCCAAACCGGCATGGATGCGGCTCGAGTACCCGAAGCAACTGACGGGCAACAGCGGCGGCGCCAACGTCGGCATCGGCGCCATGAACGGCTTCAACCTGGCGATGGCGAGCGTCCTCGGGCTGCCCTCCTCGTTCGACCCGGTCATGTTCTACGGACTCGGCGTGATACCCTTCACGTTCAGCAGCCTCTTCTTCGCGATCCCCATCGTCCGCTCGTTGACGCTGGCGAGGGAGAACCGCCGGCGCATGCGGCGCAACGTGCGGCGTCTGCTCGTGGGCCTGGTCTACTCTCGCAGCGTCGGGACCGTCCGGTGGGTCGCAGCCGACGACGCGACCCGTCACGTGACGCGCGCGCTCGAGGACCGGGAGGTACCGCCGAAGGTGATCCGGGCGGAGCTGGAGCGCCTGGCGGCCGAGTTCGACGCGGAAGTGGAGGCGGAGGATGAAGGGTTCACGTATCGCTTCCCCGCAATACGCGAGAGCTTCGTCGAGGCGGAGTTCATGCGGCGCCGGCTGAAGCTTCACGATCAGCGCCTCGGCCCGATCGTTTACGCCACCTCCGACACCGCCGCGGAGGCCGCGCAACGAGACATCGACGCCTTTGACCGCGAACTCGAGGGAGCCCGACTCGACCTCTCCCGCTACCTCCCTTCCCCCACCCGGACAGGCTTCGAGGAGGACTTCGAGGTGATCATGGACCCGGCCGCCGCGAGGACGTAGCGGACTACCAGGCGATGGCGTGGCCGTCGCGTCGCGGGTCCGACCCGCCGGAGAGGCCGCCCGTCGCGGCGTCGCGATGCACGGCCTGCACGCCGCCCAGATTGCCCGGTTCCGCCAGGTAGTGGCCGCGCTCCGCCAGCTCTTCGTAGACCCGGGGCGGGAACCCCGCCTCCAGATAGGTCACGGAGTCCTCCGGGATCGGCGTCCGCCCGCCGCCGCGGTTCACGCACATGCGCGGCGATGCGATCGCGAGCTGCATGTCCATCCCGGCCACCGCGAGCTTCGTGATCACCTGGCCCACCGTCTGCGGGATCGTGTAGCCGCCCTGGGCGCCGACCGCCGCGAACAGGTCCCCGTCCCGCATCATGATGCACGGCGTCATCACCCCCTTGGCCCGCTTTCCGCCCTCGAGGTGGTTCACGTGTCCCTCCTCGAGCACGAAACCGAACATGTGGCCGTTATTGAGGAAGATCCCGGTGTCCCCCGCGATCACGCCGCTCCCGTAGGCGTTGACGAGCGACTGCGTGAAGGCGACCGCGTTCCCCCACCGGTCGACGGTGGAGAGACTCGTCGTTCCGTAGAACGGAAGCGGGGCTCCGGAGAAGGAGGCCACGCGCAGGGGATCGATCTTCGCGCGCTGTTCGTCCGCGTACTCCCGGGAGATGATCATGTCCACGGGGATATCCGCGTCCTCCTTCCCCGTGTTGTAGCGGTCGTCGTCGGCGAGCGCGAGCTTCATCGCCTCGAGCCAAAGGTGGACGAACTCCGATCCGTAAAGGTCCATGTTCGCGAGGTCGAACCCGTCCATGATGTTCAGCGCCTGGAACATCGACATCCCGCAAGAGCCCGGGGGCATGGCGTGCAGATCGTATCCCTGGAAGGTGGTGCGGATCGGCTGGCGCCATTCGACTTCGTAGCCTTCGAGGTCGGCCTTGGTCAGGTGGCCGCCGTTCGCGGCGAGGAAGGCGACGATGCGATCCGCGAGTTCGCCCCTGTAGAGGTCGTCCGCCCCGGCGCGGGCGAGGTGTCGCATGCTTGCCGCGAGCTCCGGCTGCCGGATGATCTCGCCCATGCGCGGGGGACGGCCGTTGGGGAAGAAGACGCGCGTCGTCGACGGGAAGCGGCTCAGTTTGTCCGCGCTCGACTGCGTGTAGCGCTCGTCGAACTTCGAGAACACGAAGCCGTCTTCGGCGAGCCGGATCGCGGGCTCGAACAGGTCGCCGAGGCTCATCGTCCCGTAGCGCTCCAGCGCGGCGGCCCAGCCCTTGAAGGCCCCAGGCACGATCGGCGCCTTGTAGCCGGCCGCAAAGTCGTCCAGGGTCATCGTCTCCGGCGATGAGGCGGCGGGCGAGCGGCCGAGCGCATCGAGCCCCACGACGCGGTTCTCCTCGGCGAGGTAGATGAGCATGTAGCCGCCGAAGCCGCCGATCCCGGACATGTACGGGTCGGACACGTTCAGCGTGGCGCACGCGGCGACCATCGCGTCGATCGCGTTCCCCCCCTGCATCATGGTCTGCGTGCCGGCGAGGGACGCGTAGTAGTCGGAGCAGGCCGTCACGCCCGTGCGGCCCCACACGGTTCCGTGCGCGGGCCCCGCCAGGCCGGGCACATGCGCGTAGTCGCCGGAGCCCCACTGCCCGGAGGTGAGGGGCGGGGCGGCGGACGTTTCGGGAGGACGGCAGGCGACGAGGCCCGATCCGGCGGCGGCCGCGGCGGAGGCGGCGAGGAAGTCTCGGCGTTTCATCGGACGGCTCCTGGCAGGGGGATCGCAGACTTCCATCCTAGATCCGGAGCAGCCCGCCGTTCAAGGCACCTGGAGCTCGACGTCGCCGCCGGGGTCGCGGCGCCTCAGGCGCCGGAGCACGTCTTCCGCCTCCCGCAGTCGAGCTTGGCGCGCCTCTTCGTCCAGCACGGCCGCGCCCCAGTCAGGCCGCCCCTCCGCCTCCGGTACGCGTAGCACTGCGCCTTCGCGGCTCCCGGCGGGAAGCGTCTCGGTCGGCACGGTCGCGATCCGCTCGTCGCCGTCGCGGATGAGCACGGCGATGGGCCCTCGCGCACGGTCGACGACCCAGAGGTGCTCCGCTTGCCGGCTCAATAGTCGAACACGATGACGACCGCTCCGGTGTCGTCGTAGAGGGTCGCGGTGTCGCCGCTGTTGTTCCACACGGCCCGGCGGCGGCCCATGTAGTAGCGGGTGCCGTCGGCGCGCCCGGAACCGGTGTGGACCACGAGTTGTCCGCCAGCCGCCAGCACCGCTCCGGCGGGAAACCGGAAGCAGTGATTGGCCCCGTCGCACAGCAACCAGCCGCCGATCGGCCGGTCGTCGGGCATCAGATTCCGAATCACGGCGTACTCGCCGTTCGGGTTCGTGTGATCGTTGCCGGGCGCATCGGCGTGTACCCGGAGTCGGAACCGCGCCTCACCCGGCGTGCCGGGGACGCCGCTCGGCCTGGGAGCCGCCACCGGCGCGCCGTGCGGCTCGTCTCCCGTCCCCCGCAACGCGACCTCCCCGCCGAAAGAGACGTCGTAGTCGCCGCTCTTGCGCCCCTGCACGGAGACGTGGCCGTGCCAATCCGTGCGGAACACGGTCGCGCCCGACGCTTCGTAGGCCCGAAGGGCAGCCGACTGCGGGTGACCGTAGCTGTTGCGGCCCACCGAGATGACGACGATCCGGGGGCGGGCGGCGTTCAGAAACTCCCGCGTGAAGCCGTTGTCGGCGCCGTGGTGCGGGGCCTTGAGCAGCGCCACCTCGCGGACGGCCCCCCGGCCCATCAGATGGGTCAGTTGCCGCACCTCCGAATCGCCGCTCAGGAAGGCGCGGAACTCGCCGAACCGTACGAGCAGGGTGACGGAGCGGTCGTTGAGCCCCGTCGTCCCCCGCGGGAGCAGCGGCAGCACGTCGATCTCGACCTCGCCGAGCGTGAGCGTCCGCGGCGAGGCCTCCAGGTAGGCGATCTCCGGACGCGCGTCGAGGGCGGCGAGCAGCCTCCGGTAGGTCTGCGTCGTGTGCGGCTCCCCGTTGTCCATGTAGAAACGAACCGGGAACGCCGCGATGACGCCGGCCATGCCGCCGATGTGATCCGCGTGGGGGTGCGTGGCGACGAGCAGATCAATCTCGCTCACGCCGAACTGCCGCAGGAGCGGGACGATGTCGTCGCGCCCCGCGTCCACGAGCGCCGTCCGCCCGCCCGGCGCCTGGATGAGGATGGCTTCCGCCTGTCCGACATCGAGGAACGTGATGCGCAGCACGGAATCGGGATCCACGACCGGGGAGGACGGGACCGCCGCGACGACGGGCGCGGCGAGGAGGGTAGCAAGCGAAGCGACGGCAAGGGCGCGGCGAAGCCGCTCCCGGCCGCGCCCTACCAGCGGCTCTTGTGTGATCCCGAAGCGCATGCCGGCCAAGTAAGCCGCCCCCTCATGGCGAGACAAGTGGGGCGCCGCAGCATCGCCGCGTTGCCTTGCGCGGCGGGCTTCGCGGGAATCACTGTTCGGATATCCCGTTTCCCGCGGTTTTCGCCGTCACTCCGGAGGTTCCGATGGCGTTCCAATCGAAGTCCTCACGGTCCTTGCGCTCACCGGTCGTCCATTCCCTCGCACTGCTCCTTCCCTTGTCGCTCGCCCCGGGAGCGCTGTTCCCGGCCGACGCAACCGCACAGACGGCTTCGGAACGAGCAGTCGCCGCAGCTTCCGGGCTGGAGTTCCGTGAACTGGGACCCGCGATCATGGGCGGGCGGGTGTCCGACCTCGCGGTCGTGGAGAGCGACCCGCGCATCTTCTACGTTGGCCTCGGCGCGGGCGGGGTGTGGAAGACGATGAACGACGGGATGACGTGGGATCCTGTCTTCGACGACCAGCCCACCTCGTCGGTGGGCGCCGTGAGCGTCGCGCCGTCCAATCCCAACCACGTGTGGGTGGGAACGGGCGAGCCCGCGAACCGGCAGAGTTCGCCGTGGGGGGTCGGCGTGTTCAAGTCGACGGACGCGGGCGGGACCTGGACGCACGTGGGGCTCGATGACACGCGCCACATCAGCAGAATCAAGATCGATCCGCGGGATCCCGACGTCGTGTACGTGGGGGCCGTCGGTCACCTGTGGGGGCCGAACGAGGAGCGCGGCCTCTTCAAGACGACCGACGGCGGGGAGACGTGGGAGAACATCCTCTACATCGACGAGCACACCGGGATCATCGACCTCGTCATGGACCACAACGACCCCAACACGCTCTTCGCGGCCATGTACCAGCGGCAGCGCACGGGGTTCGGGTTCGCGGCCGGCGGCGGCGGGTCGGGCCTCTGGCGCACGACGGACGGCGGGGAAAGCTGGACCCGGCTCGAGGCGGGGCTCCCGGAGGGCGAACTCGGCCGCATCGGGCTCGACATCTACCGGCGCGACGGCAACCTCGTGTACGCGATCGTCGAGGCGCACGAGGGTCAGGGCGTGTACCGCTCCACGGATCGCGGGGAGACGTGGGAGTTCATGAGCGACCGCAACCCGCGTCCCATGTACTTCTCCCTCATCCGGATCGACCCCAACAACCCGGAGCGGATCTACCTCGGCGGCGTCCAGTCGTCGGCCTCGGACGATGGCGGGCGCACCTGGTGGCCGGGGAACGCGACGGACCAGATCCACTCCGACCACCACGCACTGTGGATCAATCCCGACGACTCGAACCATCTCATCAACGGGAACGACGGCGGGCTGGCCTTCTCGCGCGACGGGTCCGTCAACTGGCGCTCGATCCGGAACATGGCGATCGGCCAGTTCTACGAGATCGACGTCGACATGAGCGACCCGTACAACGTCTGTGGCGGCCTGCAGGACAACGGGAACTGGTGCGCGCCGCACCGGACGCAGTCCACCTGGGGCGTCCGCAACCGCGAGTGGACGCACATGTGGTTCGGCGACGGATTCCACAACCACTCCGACCCCGAAGACCCGAACATCATGTTCTCGGAGTCGCAGGGCGGGAACATGGCGCGCATCGACGTCGCCACGCGCGAGGGGCAGTCGATCCGGCCCGTGCCGCGTCCGACGGGAGCCGAGGCGGAGGACGAGGAGCCGAGGCGCTACCGGTTCAACTGGGATTCGCCGTTCGCGATCTCCCGGCACGACGGGGCCACGATCTACCTGGGCGGGAACCATCTGTTCCGGTCGAGGGATCGGGGGCGGAACTGGGAGGAGGCGAGCCCGGACCTGACGAAGCAGATCGACCGGGACACGCTGGAGATCATGGGTCGGGTGGTGACGGACGAGACGCTCTCGGACAACGACGGGATCGCGTCCTACGGCAACATCACGGCCTTCGCGGAGTCGAAGCACTCTCCGGACGCCCTCTATGTGGGAACGGATGACGGCAACCTGCAGGTGACGCTCGACGGCGGCGCGACCTGGACGAACGTCATCGACCGGGTGGCCGGCGTCCCGCCCCGCACCTACGTGAGCCGTCTTGAGACGTCGCATGCGGCGGACGGTCGGGTGTACGTAACGTTCGACGGCCACCGAAACGACGACTACGCGCCCTACGCCTACGTGAGCGAGGACCACGGCGCGAGTTGGCGGCGGATTACGGCCGGCCTCCCGGACGGCTGGTCGGTGAACGTGATCCGGGAGCACCCGCGAAACCCGAGCCTCCTTTTTCTCGGAAACGAGATCGGCATCTACATGTCGATCGACCGCGGCGCGTCGTGGGCGCGGATGGTGAACAACCTCCCCGTGGCCGCGGTGGACGACATCGCGATCCACCCGCGCGAGAACGACCTCGTCGTGGGGACGCACGGGCGCAGCATTTGGATCCTGGACGACATCACGCCGCTGGAGGAGATGTCCGCGGACGTGTTCGCTTCCGACTTCCGGCTGTTCGGCGCGCGGCGCGGCACGATGTGGTCGATGGGGATGGACTGGCCCTTCCAGCCGGCGACGTTCATCGCTCCCAATCCCCCTGCGGGCATCCCCATGCGCTACTACGTGGGGGACGGCGTGGATGCGAGCGGGGCGAGCCTCGAGGTCCTCGACGGGGATGCGGTGCTGCGTACGATGGAGGTGGGCGGCGAAGCGGGGGTGAACGAAGTGCTGTGGGACTTCCGGGTGGATCCGGCCTTCGACGCGGGGGGCGGTGGCGGAGGCTTCTCGCGCGGGCCGCCGCCGGGCGCGGGTCCGCGCGTGCTGCCGGGTACCTACACGGTGCGGCTCACGGTCGGGGACGAGAGCCAGACGACGGATGTCAGCGTGCGGCTCGACCCGCGGCGCGAGGCGAGCCGGGCGGCGCTCGTGGCGCGGCAGGATGCGATGCTGCGGGCCCACGCGCTGGCGGGCCCGACGCGCGACGCGCGCCAGCGAATCGGCGCCATGAACGACCGTCTGGCCGAGATCCGGGCGCTCGTGCACGACGCCGGGATGGAGGATGCCGACCGCGAGCGGATCGAGGCCATGGCGGAGGAGATCTCGGGCCAACTCGAGGAGGTCGGCGACGACCTCGGCGACGTCGCCGGAGGCTCCGGCATCTCCCAGCTGGAGGGGTGGTCCGGCGAACCCACGGCGGATCAAATGTACCGGATCGACCGGGCCTGGGAGGCGCTCCCGCCGTTGGCGGAGCGCATCAACGCGCTGTTGGCCAGGCGCATGCCGCGGCTGGAGGCGCTGCTGGGCGACTTGGGCGTGATGCCGGATCTGGGCGACCCGATCCGCATCCCGCCGCGCCGCTGACGGCTGCGGGGCGGGCGGTGGTCGGGCGGCCCCGCGCCGCGCCGCGCATGAGGCTTCGCGGACAGGGGCGCTCCGCGCCGTGAGCGAACGCGCGCCGCAGCCGGCCGCGGCGAGCATCGCCGTCATCGGGGCCGGCATCGTCGGCAGCTGCCTCGTCGAGCACCTCGCGCAGCGGGGCTGGGACGACCTCGTCCTCATCGACAAGGGCCCCCTTCCCGACCCCGGCGGCTCCACCGGCCACGCGTCGAACTTCATCTTCCCCACCGACCACAACCGCGAGGTCGCGATGCTGACGCTGGAGAGCCAGCGGCAGTACGAGGCGCTCGGCGTGCAGACGACTTGCGGCGGCGTCGAGGTCGCCCGCACGGAGGCCCGGATGGAAGAACTTCGGCGGCGCATGACCTCGGCGCGGGCGTGGGGCATCGACGCCGAGCTCCTCACGCCGGAGGAGGTGGCCGAGCGGATCCCGTTCGTGAACCCGGACATCATCCTGGGCGGCTTCTGGATGTCGTCCGTGTCCGTGGTCGACTCCGTGCGGGCCGGCACGCTGATGCGGGAGCGGGCCCTGTCCCGGGGAGCGCTCACCGTCCTGGACCACACCGAGGTGACGGGACTGGAGGTCCAACCCCGGCCCCTCGGGCGTCCCCGCCTGCGGGCCGTCGTCACGTCTCGGGGCCGGATCGAGGTCGAGCACGCGGTCATCGCCTGCGGGGTGTGGAGCCCCCGCATCGCGGAACTGGCCGGCGCCTCGATTCCGCTCACCCCGGCGGTTCACCAGATGGCGGACCTCGGCCCGGTCGACCTCCTCCGCGCCACCGGCGACGAGATCGGCTACCCCATCGTGCGCGACATGGACGCGTTCATGTACGAGCGCCAGAAGTACGGCGCGATGGAGATCGGATCGTACGCGCACCGCCCCATCCTCGTGTGTCCGGAGGACATCCCCGCGCGCGAGGCGTCCGGACGCTCCCCCACGGAGCTGCCGTTCACGGGGCATGACTTCGCACCCCAGCTCGCGCAGGCGCGGGAGATCATGGGGGAACTCCTCGAGGACGCGGAGATCAGGTACGCGATCAACGGTCTCCTCTCCCTCACGCCGGACGCGCATCCGGTGCTGGGAGAGACCGCCGAGGTGGCCAACCTGTGGTCGGCGGCGGCGGTCTGGATCAAGGAGGGCCCGGGGGCGGCGCAGCTTCTCGCGGAGTGGATGACGCACGGGCATCCCCGCCTGTGCGACCCTCACGGGTCCGACGTCACCCGCTTCCAGCCGCACGAGCGCGCCCGCGGGCACGTGCGGGCCCGCGCCCGGGAACACTTCAACAAGACGTACGGGATCGTCCACCCGCGCGAGCAGTGGGAATCCCGCCGCGACGCGCACCGCTCGGCGCTTCACGCCCGCACCGGGGCCCTCGGAGCCGTCTACTACGAGGCGCGCGGCTGGGAACGTCCGCAGTGGTACGAGTCGAACGCCGAACTCGTCGACCGCTACTGCGTCCCCGACCGGCCGCACGAATGGGATCGCCGCTGGTGGTCTCCCATCATCGAGGCGGAGCACCTGCACCTGCGCGAGAAGGTCGGCGTCGTCGACCTGGGCGCGTTTCAGATCTTCGACGTGACCGGCCCCGGGGCGCTCGTCTACCTGGAGGGGTTGGCAGCCAACCCGTGCGACCGGCCACCCGGGACGTCCATCTACACGCCGCTGCTGACGCCGGACGGCGGCTTCAGGGCCGACCTCACGATCCAGAGGCTGGCGGCGGATCGTTTCCGCGTCGTGACCGGCGCCTTCGACGGGGCGAGGGATGCGGCCTGGTTCCGCAAACACCTGCCGGAGGAGGCGTCCGTCCGCTTCGAGGATCGGTCGGCGGAGATCTGCACCCTCGGCGTCTGGGGCCCCCGGGCCGAGGCGCTCCTGGGGAGGATCTCCGGGGCGAAGCTCTCGCAGGCCGCGTTCCCGTACGCCTCCGTGCGCGACGTTGACCTGGATAGGATTCCCGTCACGATGTGCCGGATCTCGTATGTCGGAGAGAGCGGGTGGGAGATCTACATGGAGGCCGGGCTCGCGACCCGGGTGTGGGACGCCGTGCGGAAGGCGGGCCGCGCATACGGCCTACGGCCGGTGGGCGCCGGAGTCTACGGCACGACGGGCCGCATGGAGAAGGGCTATGCCCTCATGGGGTCCGAACTCACCTCGGAGTACTCGCCGGTGGAGGCGGGCCTGGCGCGGCCGCGCATGAAGCAGGCGGACTTCATCGGCCGGGCGGCGTGCGTGAAGGCCCTGGAGGCCGGGCCCGCGGCGAAGCTCCGCACACTCACCATGGACGGCCAAGCCGACGCTTCCGGCCTCGTCCGCTTCCCCACCGGAGGCAACGAGCCGCTGCTGGGGCCGAGCGGGGCGCGGATCGTCGACGCCCGCGGCAGGGAGTCCCGCGTGACGTCGGCCGGGATGGGCCCCTCCGTGGGGAAATACCTCCTCATGGCGTACCTCCCGCCGGCACTCGCCGCCCCCGGAACGCGGCTCCGGGTCCTCTACATGAACGAACCCTTCCCGGTCACCGTGGCGCCCGGCACCGCGCTCTTCGACCCCACCGGCGCCCGCATGAGATCGTAGCAGTCCGCGGCGAGACCCCGCCGCAGCGCCGAGCGCGCTGAAGCGTAGCTACCGGGCGGCGTCGCGGCCCTGCGCGAGGGCCGCCTCGCGGGTGCTCGGGTTCGCGGAGGGCCTGAACGGGACCTCGCACACGCGGGCGGCATCGGGCTTGCCCGGCTCGCTCGCGTACTCGTCCGGGAGCCACACGGCGAGTTCCGTGCCGATGGCGGCGTCGGCGGGCGGGACGTATCCGAGCGCGATGTTGCTCCCCAACTCCGGGGCGTGCCACGGAGACGTGAGATACCCCACCGGATCGCCGCCGTCCGCGCGCGACACGTGCCAGAAGTCGGGGGCGTAGTCGTCGATCGGCCGGCCGCCCAGCGTCATCCCCACCATCACGAGGGCGAACGGAGAGCGTCCGGCCTCGATCTCGGCCCGCTGGCGCTCCAGCGCGTCGCGTCCGATGTAATCGCCCGGTTTCTCGCGCGGCACCTGGTAGGCGAGGTTGCACTGGAAGGGGCTCGTCTCGTGGTCGATGTCCTGTCCCCACGAGAGGATCCCGGCCTGGATGCGGCGCTGGTGCCCGGGGGCCGTGACCATCAACTCGTGCGCTTCCCCCGCCTCCAGCACCGCCCGCCAAAGTGTCTCCGCATGCCGTGTCGCTTCCCGGAGATAGATCTCGTAGCCCTTCTCCCCCGAGAATCCGGTCTGCGAGATCACAACGGAACAGCCGGCGATCTCCGCCTCCATGAGCCCGTAGTAGGGGATGTCCCGGACCGCTTCGCCCACGAGATCGGCCATGAGATCGAGTGATCTCGGCCCCTGGATCTGCAGCGGACAGACATCGATCTCGTCGATCTGCACCCGCATCCCGAGCCCGACATTCACTCCCTGGAGCCAGAACAGGAGGTCGGAATCTGCGAGCGAGAACCAGAACTCGTCCCGGGCGAGCCGCAGCAGCACCGGGTCGTTCAGGATGCCGCCGCGCTCGTTACAGAGGATGACGTACCGCGCGCGCAGCGGCTCGATCCGGGTCGCGTCGCGCGTGATCACGTAGTCGGCGAACGCCTCCGCGTCGGCCCCCCTCACGCGGATCTGCCGCTCGACGGCGACGTTCCACAGCGTGACCCGATGGGTGAGCGCCTCGTGCTCCACGGCCGCGCCGCCGTCCTCGGTCCTCACGTAGCCGCGAGGGTGGTAAACGCGGTTGTAGGTGGTGGCCCGCCAGCAGCCCGCCTCGTGCGACAGGTGCCAGTACGGCGATTTCCGGACCCGGGTCGAGATGAGCAGTTCGACCGGCGTCCGCCCGCTCTGCCGCAGGTTGATGGGAACGACCCGATCCGATTGGTCCACGCTCGCGGGCTGCCCCACTCCCGTTCTCGCCATCGAACATCCCCTTGTCTGAAGTGCCGGAGGCCGGGTCTGGCAGCCCCCTGGGAAAAGCCGTCCGGCGGTTGGGCCGGGCGCGGTCAGGGTTGGTCAGGGGAACGGCGACGCGTCCACGGTGAGCGTCATGAGCATCCCGCGGCTGTCGTGGCCGGCGACGTCGCACACGACCGTGTAGCTCCCGGGAGAAAGATCGAGTTCGACGAGGCGAACCTCCCCGGTGTTCACGTCCGCCTCCGTCTCCCAGAGGACCTCCCCGCTCGCGGGGTCCACGAGCTTGAGGTTGTGCATCTCGAAGCCCTGGTTGCTGAGGCGAAGCACGGTGGGGCCCGCCGGCAGCCGCGACGGCATGCCGATCGCGTACTCGAGCAGCGCCACATCGACCGCGTCGGCCGCGTACACGGCCGACAGATCCGGCTCCGGGGCGGCAGCGGCCGCTTCCGGTGTGGCGGCCGCCCTGGCCGGATCGGCCGCCGCGTTCGCCGCTCCCCCTTCTCCGCCGCAGCCCAAGGCGAGCATCACGGCGGCGATGGGCATGCCGCGACGACGCGCGGCCGGCGGCGCGGTCCGCCGCGCGGTCGACGGTCTCAGCCGGGACGGCCGCAGCACTTTTTGTACTTCCGGCCGCTGCCGCAGGGACACGGCTCGTTCCGCCCCGGGGTCTTGGTGGCCGACGCCGGAGTGCCCGCCCCGCGGGACCGCTGGCCGGCACCGAGGGCCGCGCGGGCCGCGGTGTCATCGGGGGCCAGCTCCTGCACTGCGGCGGAGGCTGCGATCCCGGTGGCCGAGAACGCCGGCTCGGTCGCCCGCGGCTCGCCGGTCGCACCGTCCGGCACGGGCGCCGCTCCCCGGCCGGGGGCCATGCCGCCCGCCGCCCCCGCGCCCGGCTCCACCGGCCCGCTCATGCCCGTAATCTGCGGCGCCCTCGGCCGCACCGGCGGCCGTACCTCGACGCGCACGCGGAAGAACTTGTTCGCCACCGTCTTCCGGATGTCCGTGATCAGGCTCACGAACATCTCGTACGCCTCCTTCTTGTATTCGACAAGCGGATCCTTCTGTCCCCACGACCGGAACTGAATCGAGGAGCGCAGATGGTCGAGGTCGTAGAGGTGGTCCTTCCACTTTTCGTCCAGCACCGACAGCACGACGAAGCGCAGGACCTGCTCCCAGTGGTCGCCGAAACTCTCGAGCCTGGCGCGGAACTGCTCGTGGGCACTATCGACCACCGCATCGTGCAGCTCGCCGGTCCCCGCCCAGTTGTCGGCGCTCGCGTCCTTCTCCGTCTCGGACGCCTCCCCGCGATCCGCTCCGACCCGGGGCAGAAATTCGTTGTGCAGGAAATACTCGATCAGGAGATGCTCCCGCAGGCCCGGAAGGTTCCACTGGTCGTGCGGGCTCTCCTCCGGCACATAGGCGTCCATCTCCTCGCGGAGCGCCTCCTCGACCATCTCCCACGTCTCGCCCTTGAGGTCTTCCCCGCCCTCGAGCGCATACAGGCGAAGATCGTAGACGACCTCGCGCTGCTGGTTCATCACGTCGTCATAGTCGAGCAGCCGCTTGCGGGCGTCGAAGTTCTGGGTCTCGACACGCTTCTGCGCGCGCTCGACGGACTTCGTGATCCACGGGTGGCTGATGACCTCCCCCTCCTGCACGCCCAGCCGATCCATGACCTTCGCCACGCGCTCATGCATGAAGAGCCGCATGAGGTCGTCTTCGAGCGAGAGGAAGAAGAGGCTCGCCCCGGGATCCCCCTGGCGTCCGGAGCGCCCGCGCAGCTGGCGGTCGATGCGGCGCGACTGGTGGCGCTCCGTCCCCAGGATCTGCAATCCGCAGGGCGGCTCCTCCTCGCACCCCCGCTCCTTGATCTCGGCCCGCGACAGATCCGGTTGCTCGTCGGTGCGGCCGAAGGCCGGGGTGTCGGAGCGGATGCCGCACACGTCGCACTGCACGCAGGGGGAGGCGAGTTTGATGTCGGTGCCGCGCCCGGCCATGTTCGTCGCAATCGTGATCGCGCCCGGCTGGCCCGCGTTGCGCACGATCTCCGCTTCCCGGGCGTGCTGTTTCGCATTCAGCACTTCGTGGGCGAGACCCCGCCGCTTCAGCATGCGGGCGATGACCTCAGACACCTCCACGCTCGTCGTTCCGACGAGGATCGGGAGGCCTTCGCCGTTGATCCGTTCGATCTCGTCGATCAGCGCGGCGTATTTTTCCTTCTTCGTCTGGAAGATCACGTCGTCGTGATCGAGTCGCCGCACGGGCCGATTTGTCGGGATGACCACGACCTCGAGGCCGTAGATCGCGTGAAACTCGCCCTCCTCCGTCTCGGCGGTACCGGTCATCCCGGCCACCTTGTCGTACATCCTGAAGTAGTTCTGGATCGTGATCGTGGCGAGCGTCTGCGTCTCGCCGCGCACCTTGACCCTCTCCTTCGCCTCGACCGCCTGGTGGAGCCCGTCCGACCAGCGCCGCCCATGCATCTTGCGGCCGGTGTGCTCGTCGACGATGACGACCTCGCCGTTTTCCACCACGTACTCCACGTCCTTCTCGTACAGGGAGTACGCCTTCACGAGCTGATGGATGACGTGGATCTTCTCGGACCTCTCCGCGTATTCGCGTTCGAGCCGTTCGATCTCGCCACGCTTCTCGTCGGTGGTCAGCGACTCGTCGTCCTCGACATCCTGGACGTCTTCCGAGATGTCGGGGACGACGAACGTCTCCGGGTCGTCGGGCGAGAGCACGTCGAGACCCTGCTCGGAGATCTGGATCGTCTGCCCCTTTTCGTCCATGGAAAAGAGGAGCATCTCGTCGATCTCCGGGAGCCGCTTCTCCCGCATGAGGTCGGCTTCCGCGCGTTGAATGAGCTGCTTCACGCCGGAGCGCGTCTTCAGTTTGAGCAGCCGCTTGTTCTTCGGAGCGCCGCGTTGTGCCGCGAGCAGCTTGAGACCCGCGTCCCGGCGCTGCTCCGTGTCCTCGTCGGCCCCCGTCCCGTCGAGCAGCTCCGTGCCCTCGGCCACGAGACGGTTGACGATCCGCGTCTGCTTGCGTGCGATCGCCGCCACCTGGCCGTTGTGCTTCTGGTACACATCGCGTTCGTCGCGACCGGCGGGTCCGGAGATGATGAGCGGGGTGCGGGCCTCGTCGATGAGCACCGAATCGACCTCATCGATGATCGCGTACGCATGTCCCCGCTGCACGCGATGTCGGAGTTCGATCACCATGTTGTCGCGCAGGTAGTCGAACCCGAATTCGTTGTTCGTCCCGTAGGTGATGTCGGCCTGGTAGGCCGCCCGCCGCTCGACGCTTCCCGGCTCCGTGTCTTCGAGCACGCCCACCGTGAGGCCCAGGTAGTCGAAGACCGTGCCCATCCACTGGGCGTCGCGCCGGGCGAGATAGTCGTTGACCGTGACGAGGTGCACGCCGCGGCCCGGGAGGGCGTTGAGGTACAGCGGCATCGTGGCCACGAGCGTCTTCCCCTCGCCGGTGGCCATCTCGGCGATCTTCCCTTCGTGGAGGACGATCCCTCCGATGAGCTGCACATCGTAGGGGATCATGTCCCACGTCATGTCGTTTCCGGTGACTTCGATCTCCGACCCGAGGAGTCGCCGGCACGCCTCGCGGACGGTCGCGAACGCTTCGGGCAGAATCTCATCGAGCACGCCCTGCAGTACCTCGTTGAGGTCGCCCTCCGTCGCCGCGATGCGTTCGGTGAGGTCGGCGCGGCGCGCCGGATTCTCCGTAAAGCGACGCTTTTCCCGCAGTGCCTCGACCGCCTGCTCGAACTCGGCAGTCCGCTCCTCGATGGTCGCCCGAAACTTCCCCGTCTGCGCCTTGAGGGCCTCTTCCGGAAAATCCGCGAGCCGCGATTCGTATTCTCTGATCTGGGAGATGATTGGCCGCATGCGCTTCATCTCGCGCGTGAAGCGCGTTCCGAAGACCTGCGTTACGACGTTCTTCAACATCCGGGGCTCACTGGGTTACATGGCGCGCGCGGCGTCCGGCCCAGGCGCGCTCGACATCGGGTCGGATCGTTTCCGGGACGAGGAGGTGGACCGAAAGCCCCTCCTCCAGGCGCTGCCGGATCCGGCTCGCCGAGATATCCACTCGCGTGACGCTGGCCACAACATACTCGATCGGCGCCGATTCCGGGGAGGGTGCAGGCTCTCGGCCGTCACGCGGCATCACCGCGATGCGGGCCAGTTCCGGGAGCCGGCGCCAGCGTTCCCAGCGGTGAATCGCCGCGAACTGGTCCGCGCCCATCGCGAGGACGAGCCGATCGGAAGGAAAGCGACGCGCGAGGGCCTCCAGCGTGTCCACCGTATAGGAGGGACCGGCCCGCTGTATCTCCATCGGGCTGACTTCGATGCCGGGCATGTCCGCGAAAGCCCGGCGCGCGAAGTCGAGGCGAACCCCTGCGGGGAGGGTGACCTCGCGGTGCGGCGGATCGCGCGCGGGAATCACGAGCAGCCGGTCCAGGTGCAGCGCTTCGATGAGCTCGCGCGCCACCGAGACATGGCCCAGATGCGGAGGGTCGAAACTGCCCCCGAGGATGCCCGTCCGGCGACCGCCCGCCGGGACCTCAGCGGAGGGATCCGGCATCCTCGGCCGAGCGCTCCTCCGCCGCCGGGTCTTCTTCCGCCAGGAGCGACCGGGCTTCCTCCGAGCCGGGAAACTCCGACAGCAGCCGCTCCCGCACGACGCCGGCCTCGGTTTCGTATCCCACGACGTTGTAACTTCGATACAACCGCAACAGCAGATCCGGCAGGAATTCCCCGGTCGGCTCCTCGGCCAGCGATTTTTCGAAGTAGACGATCGCGGATTCCGCCAGCCTCATGCGATCCTGGTAGTACCTCCCGATCTCGTAGCTCTGCTCGGCCAGCTTCGCCCGCGCTTCCGCCATGAGGCCTTCCGCCTGCTCGCGGAGGACGGTCGTCGGGAAGAACTGCAGCAACCGCTCACATTCATCGAGGGCTCGCCGGGTGAACTCCTGGGAGAGGGTGACCCGGGGCGAGGCCGCGAGGTAGGCGCGGCACAACCCCAGTTGCGCGTCGTCCGCGAGGGGACTGTTGGGCCGGTTCGTCGCCATGCGGCGGAATTCCTCCACGGCGTCGAGTTCGTTGCCCGCACGGAGCTGGCCTTCGGCCGCGAGGTACTGCGCGCTGTCGACGAGAGGATTCAGGGGATCGCGGACCATGAAGGCGAGGAAACCGTCGGCCGCCCGGCGGTATTCCTCGGCGTCGAACCGATCCTGCGCCCACTGGAAGAGATCCGGTGGCTCGAGGTCGCCCGGCGGCCCGGAGCTCGAACAGCCGGCAAGCATGACCACCGTGGCGGCGAGCACCCTGCCGGGTGCCGTCCCGGCCGAGTGCCTCATTCGAAGCCGAAGCGGATCTGTCGGATCCGCTCCTCCGCACGCCGGACCAGCGCGTGTGTGCGTGTCGGGTTCAGTTCCAGCACGCGGGCGTAGTTGACGAGAGCTTCATCCGCCTCTCCGAGCGCGAGGTGAAGTTCGCCGATGAAGAAGTGCGCCTCGACCATGTGCGTCCGCGGCTCACCGAGTTCGACCATCTCGGCCAGCTTCTCGAGGGCGGCGGCGGGGCGGCCCTCCGCCCGATCATCATCGGCGGACACGTAGAGACAGTTCCCGTAGCGGTAACGCGCGTCCCCCGGATTCGAGCGACGCTCTTCCATCGCCTCGAGAAAATCGCGATAGAAGGGCAGCGCGCGAGTGCATGCGCCTAGCTGCTCATATGCGAGACCGATGTCGTAAAGCACTCCCGGCTCCGGATCCCCTTCGCTGGCGAGGAGCGCGAGGCGCAGCGCGAGGGCGCGCGCGTAGTCACCCTCCGCCGCATGATGGGCGGCCAGCGAGCGCTGGAGGTCGGCCGGAAGATAGCCCAGCCCCCACTCCACGAGGGGCTCGAGCGCGCGGGACATGTTCTCCTCCGCGCCCCGCTCGCGCGCGGTCCACGCGAGCCCCGCAAGGGAGGCCGCGGCCTGGTGCCGGAGCCGGGGGTCGCGCTCCGCAAGCGTCTCGTAGACGGTGAGCGCCTCGTCGACATCGCCGCGCACGGCGTAGGCCTGTCCGAGGCGAAGGAGGAGGTCGTCCGTATCCCCGCTGACCCGTCGGGCGAGGAGGTACTCCGCGATCGCCTTCTCCGCATCCCCGACGGCAAGGTATCGGTCGCCGCGCACGACGGACCGGTCCACCGGATCCTCGCACGCCGCCAGCGCAAGCGCCGCGAAGATCCCGGCCATGCCCTGCACGATCCACTGTCGGACGGTCATTCCTGGCGCCCCTGCCGGCCTTCGCCCCCCTGACATCTCAACTCTCCCCGCGTTCGACGCCGCCACGGTTGCCGCCCGTTGCCTCGCGCGCGGCTCGCGGCCCGCCCCTGCGCGTCCAGCGCCGCACGAGGCCATACAGGAAGATACAGCGCAGCGCGGAAACGCCATCGCGCCACCCGATCTTCTTCCCCTCCGCGTACGTCCGTCCCGCGTACGAGATCCCCACCTCATACACGCGCCAGCCGCCCATGGCGATCTTCGCCGTGATTTCCGGCTCGACGCCGAAGGCCCGCTCCTCGATCGTGAGCTGCTCGATCACTTCCCGACGGAAGCACTTGTAGCACGTCTCCATGTCCGTGAGGTTGAGGTTCGTCACCATGTTGGACAGCCGAGTGAGCCAGCGGTTCCCCACGTAGTGCCAGTAGTAGAGGACGCGGTGCGGCTGTCCGCCCATGAATCGGGACCCGTAGACGACGTCCGCCCGGCCGGCGACGATCGGCTCCAGGAGGCGCGGATACTCGGCGGGGTCGTATTCGAGATCGGCGTCCTGGACGATGATGATATCGCCGCGGACGCCGCGGAACCCGGTTGAGAGCGCAGCGCCCTTCCCCCGGTTTCGCTCGTGAACGAAGATCCGGTCGACGAGCCCTTCCGCTTCCAGCCGGCTCAGGATCGACGCGGACGCGTCGGCCGACCCGTCGTCAACCGCGACGAGCTCCACATCCGGGGCCACCGCCTTCACGCGCCGGACGATGGCCTCTAGCGTCGCCTCCTCGTTGAATACGGGCATGACCACCGAGACGCGGGCTCGCCCCATCTCCTCCCCCCGTGCGATCATTCCGGTGCCGCCCGGGGCCGGCCGGGCCCCTGCGTTTCCCGGAAATACTCTACCGTTCGCTTCAGCCCCGCCTCGAGCGGGATCCGCGGCGTCCAGTCCAGCCGCGAGGAGGCGAGAGAGATGTCGGGAGAGCGCCTTCTCGGATCGTCCATGGGCAGCGGACGCACCTCGATGGGGGACGCGGACCCCGTGGTCGCAAGCACGAGATCGGACAACGCGCGGATCGTATACTCGCCGGGATTGCCAAGGTTGACCGGCTCGTGAATGTCCGCGTTGAAGAGACGCCAGATCCCCTCCACGAGGTCGGACACGTAACAGAAACTCCTTGACTGGGAGCCGTCCCCATAGATGGTGAGCGGTTCTCCCCGGAGCGCCTGGACGACGAAATTCGAGATCACGCGACCGTCGTCGGGACGCATGCGCGGGCCGTAGGTGTTGAAGATTCGCACGATGCGCGTGTCCACGCCGTGTTCGCGGTGGTAGGCCATCGTGAGGGCCTCGGCGAAACGCTTCGCCTCGTCGTACACGGAGCGCGGGCCGACCGGGTTCACGTTGCCCCAGTAGGTTTCGGGCTGAGGGTGGACGAGCGGGTCTCCGTAGACCTCCGAGGTCGACGCGAGCAGCAGCCGGGAACCGCTCGCTCTGGCCAGACCCAGGACGTTGCGCGTACCGAGGGCGCCCGCCTTCAGTGTCTGGATCGGGAAACGAAGGTAATCGACCGGGCTGGCTGGCGAGGCCAAGTGGAAAATCCCCTCGGTCTCCCCATCGACCTCGATGGGCTCCGACACGTCCCATTCGAGAAACGCGAACCTCGGCTCGTCCCGCAGATGGGCGAGATTCCGCCGCCTCCCCGTGATCAGGCTGTCGATCCCGACGACCGAATGCCCCTCGGCGAGGAGGCGGTCGGTGAGGTGCGAACCGAGGAAGCCGGCGGCGCCGGTGACGACCAGCCTCACGCGGTCTCCGCCGGACCGGTCTGCCTGCGCCCGACCGGGTAGTGCTCGAACCCCCGCGACGCCATGCGGTCCGGTTCGAACACGTTGCGCCCGTCAAACACGATGGGGCGCGCCAGGCGCCGTGCGAGCTGTGACCAGTCGGGGCGCCGGTACTGGAGCCATTCCGTCACCACGACGAGCGCGTCCGCCCCGTCGAGCGCCTCGTACTCGTTCGCCGCGTAGTCCACGGCGTCCCGGAGATAGAACTCGCGCGACTGTTCCAGGGCGGCAGGGTCGTGCGCCACGACCGACGCGCCCCGTGCACACAGCGCCTCGGCGATCGCCCGGGAGGGCGCCTCGCGCATGTCGTCCGTGCGCGGCTTGAACGCAAGCCCCCATAGCGCGAAGCGCAGGCCCGAGAGATCGTCGCCGAACCTCTTGCGGATCTTCCGGACGAGGACCGTGGTCTGGAGATCGTTCGCCTCGGCCACGGACCGCAGGATGCCCAGGTCGACGCCCTGTGCTGCCGCGGAACGGATGATCGCCCGCACATCCTTGGGTAGGCAGCTGCCGCCATACCCGGTGCCGGCGTAGAGAAAGGCCGATCCGATGCGAGGGTCCGAGCCCACGCCGCGGCGGACGCGCTCGATGTCGGCTCCGGTCCGCTCGCAGAGTTCGGCGAACTGGTTCATCATGCCGATTCGGGCGGCCAGCATGGCGTTCGCCGCGTACTTGGTCAGTTCGGCCGAGGCGATGTCCATGAAGATCAGCGGGTTCCCCGACCGGATGAAGGGCGCGTACAGCTCTTCCATGCACCGGCGGGCGCGATCCGAATCCACACCGCAGACGACCCGGTCGGGGTAGAGGAAGTCCGCAACCGCGTCGCCTTCCTTCAGGAACTCGGGGTTGGAACACATGTGGAAGGGCAGATCGGTCCGTCGGGCGATCTCGGCCCGCACGACATCGTTCGTTCCCACGGGTACGGTGCTCTTCATGACCACGACCGCGCCGGGGCGGAGATGGTCTCCGATCGTGCGGGCCGCGTCCAGCACGAACTCGAGGTCCGCCTCTCCATCCTCTCCGGGCGGCGTACCTACCGCGACGAAGATGACGTCGGCCGTCCGGATACCCTCGGCCGCGTCCGTCGTGAATCGAAGCCGTCCGGCGGCGAGGCCCTCGGAAATCAGGCGCTCGATGCCGTGCTCGTAGATCGGGACGTCGCCGGAGTTCAGGAGCCGGACCCTGTCTTCGTCCACATCGGCGCAGGTGACGCGGTTACCGGACCCGGCAAGGCAGGACCCCGCCACGAGTCCAACGTATCCGGCGCCGATCACGGTGATCTCCATGGAAGTCTCCGTCGCTCCCGGTTCAGCGGTCTGGTGTCGCGGCTCGGCCATCAGGCGGCGCCGGAATCCGCGACCCAGTCCATGGTGGCGTGCGCGCAGGCTCGCAGATCGCGCTCCGCGCGCCACCCGGTTGCAGCCCTCAATCGCGCGGGATCGCCGACCACGATTCCAGGTTCTCCGTGCCGGACGAGGGCCGGATCGCGCACGATGTCGGGCTCGACCTCCGCCCTCTCGAGGACCCACTCGAGCAGGCGTCGGACCTTCGTCGCGACCCCGGAGCACACGTTGTACGCCATGTGGGGCGTCGCGTCGAGGTCGGCGATGTCCGCCAGGGCCCGGACGCCGTCGCGTACATCGGTGAAGTCGCGCGCCACGTCGAGATTGCCCACGGCGAGCCGCGGCTCCGCGGTCCCGCGTCGGATCGCGAGGGCGCGGCGGCAGAAACTCGGGAGCACGAACGCGGGACGCTGTCCGGGTCCGAGGAGCGGGAAGAGCCGCGCCACGACCACGGGTACGCCCAGAGCCGTGCCGACTCCGCGGGCGAGCACGTCCTGAGCGGCCTTGGTCGCGCCGTATACGCTCAGCGGCCGGAGCGGCGTGCGCTCTTCCACCGGTCCGCTACCGCCGCGGCCGTACGCGTCGGCGGACCCCGCCACGACCACGGTCTGCACATCGGCGGAGCCCCGCGCGACCGCTTCGACGAGGCGCAGCGTGCCCGCTCCGTTCACCGCGAGGGCATCGCGGGACCGCAGGCCGGCCTCGGCTCCCGACGAGAAGCCGGCCAGGTGGAAGATCCGGCACGGACGGGCCGCGCTCACGACCGAGGCAATCGCGCCGGCGTCTCGCACATCGAGCCGTGTCCACTCGGCCGCTTCGCAAGCGGCCCGCGAAAGGGTCCCATCGGAGGGAGCCTCCCCGAGCATCGTCGCCGTCACCGCGTACCCGCGGCCCAGCAGATATTCGACCAGGTGCTGCCCGATGAACCCGTCGCCGCCCGTCACCAGGACCCTCACCGACACCCCCGCTCAAGCGACCCGCGTTTTCGGGACACGGGACACTAGAGGACACGCGCGAGGCGCCGCGCGGCATAGGTTACGACGAGGTCCGCTCCCGCCCGCCGGATGGCACGGACCGCTTCCAGGCTGGCCGCTTCCGCGTCGAGCCAACCGTTTGCGCCCGCGGCTTCGATCATCGCGTATTCCCCGCTCACCTGATACGCGGCGGTGGGCATCCGGAACTCATCCTTCACCCGGCGGAGAACGTCGAGATTCGGCAGCGCCGGTTTCACCATGATCAGGTCCGCTCCTTCGGCGATATCGAAGCGGACTTCGCGGATCGCCTCATCGGCGTTCCGCACATCCATCTGATATCCGCGCCGATCCCCGAACGCGGGGGCGGAGTCCGCCGCCTCGCGGAAGGGGCCGTAGAAGGCGCTCGCGTACTTGACGGCATACGACAGGATGGCCACGTCCTCGAGCTGCGCTTCGTCCAGGGAGGCGCGAATCGCTCCGACCCGACCGTCCATCATATCCGACGGCGCGACGATGTCCGCCCCGGCGGCCCCGTGACTCACTGCCTGGGCGGCAAGCCGCTGGAGCGTCGGGTCGTTCGCCACGCGGTCGCCGTCGAGGATCCCGCAGTGGCCGTGATCCGTGTACTCGCACAGGCAGACGTCCGTGATCAGGACGAGGTCGGGAAGCGCGCCGCGAAGCGCCCGCAACGAGCGCTGGATCACGCCATCGGGCCGGTCCGCGCGCGAGCCCCGCGAATCCTTGCTTGCGGGCAGGCCGAACAGGAGGACGGCCCGTATTCCCTCCTCGAACGCGGCACCCGCCTCCTCGATGGCCGCTTCGATGCTCAGGCGGTCGATTCCGGGCATCGAAGCGATCGGCTGCCGGTGCGGTCCCCGATCATCGATGAACATGGGGTAGACGAGATCGGACGCCTCGATCCGAGTCTCCCGCACCAGTTCGCGCAGGGCAGCGGTACGACGCAGCCGGCGTGGCCGGGAGGTGGGGAACGACGCTTCAGGCATGACCATGCGTCGCGGCAAGACGGCCGGAGCGGGCGGCGGAAGCAACCAGCGCGTCCACCATCCCCGGCATCGAGTGCGTCGCCGCCACGACATGCACGGGCAGACCGAACTCGGAGAGCGTCGCCGCGGTCACGGGACTGATGGCGGCCACGAGCGCGCCGCCGGTCTGTGCGCCGACGAGTTGCACGAACGCGCGGGCGGCCGATGAGGCCGTGAAGGTCAGCCAGTCCCCGCGACCCAGTTCGATGAACTCGCGGAGCGGGCCTCGCACATCGCGGTTGACCTCTACCGCGTAGGCAGGGGCAACATCGACTCGCGCTCCGGCGGCGACCAGCCGTTCCCGCAGCACCGGACGCCCCCGCTCGGCCTGCACGAGCAGGATCCGCGAGTCCGAGAGGCTTTCCGCACCGGTCGCCGCCACGATCTCGTCCGCGAGCGCTTCTCCGCGATAGACCGGCGGTACGAGGCACTGTGCCACGCCGAGGCCGCGCAGTGCGTCCGCGGTCGCCGGACCTACGGCGGCGAGCCGGCCCGTCGCCAGCGCAACCGTCGAGTCCGCCGCCGAGGCGGCCGCCGCCAGGCGGCGTACGGCGTTCACGCTGGTCGGCACGATCCAGTCGTATTCGGCCAGCCGTGCCGCCGCCCGTGCCAGCGCCCCCGGGTCGGATGGCGGAACCAAACGGATGGTGGGCGCCGTGGTCACGGTCGCCCCCGCCGCCTCCAGCAGGGTGCGGAAGCCTTCGGCCTGCCCGGCCGGCCGTGTGACCAGTACATGCTGGCCCGCGAGCGGGAGCGGGGAGGAGATCACCGAACCGCCGATGCGGGGCGACCGGCCGCGGACCCCCCCGCGGCCGGTCGCAGGTCAGCAGTCCGTGGCAAGACCCCCGCTACGTACGAAACGTCGCCGAGACGCGTCGTCAGGACGCCTTGACGACCTTTCCCGCCTTGATGCACCGCGTGCAGACGCGCACACGGCGATGACCCGAACCGTCCACGATCCTCACCCGCTGGAGGTTCGGCATGAAGCGCCGCTTGCGCTTGTTGTTCGCGTTGCTGACGTGGTTCCCGACGCCGGGTCCCTTGCCGCATACGTAACAGAAATTCGCCATGACCCGCTCAGTATCCGCTCAGTGCACGTGCACGGAGTCGGCGAGCAGGAAGGTCGGGGACGATGGAATCAACTCGCCCATGCCCTCCTGAACCGCTCCGGACTCGACCCAGACGCCGGCGATCGAATCGTTGAATGTGTAGACCTGCCCCGAGACGGCGACGCTGTCGCCGCCGTAAATCGTCACGTCGGCCATCCTCAGGAGCTGGATCGGGTCGGGCTCCAGCAGCACGGGATAGGCGATGCCCGGCGCAAGCTCGAGGGCAAACGCGCCCTGCCCGAGACCGGTCGCCACGCGGACCCCTTCGATCTTAACGCGGCGGTTGACGGCTCCCTGCGGATCGGCGAGGAGGTCGGACGCGTCCAGATCACGGGCCGCCTCGACCGCGGCCGCTTCAGCTGCGGCGCGTGCTTCCTCGATGTCGCGCGACTGGAGGTTCAGCCAGTACATGAACCCTCCGATGGCCGCCAGCGCGACGATGCTGAGAATGACGCCGAGCCCACCTTCACCTTTGTTGGACATGTCTCTCTCCCGGTTCCTCACGCCTCGCGATCGGTGAATTCGATGAGCGCCAACTCCGCTCCGTCACCCTTCCGCGCGCCCAACTTCAGAATCCTCGTGTATCCGCCCGGTCGATGTTCGAAGCGCGGGCCGATCTTCTCGAAGAGCTTTCGCAGTGCGGCGCGGTCCGCGATCTGTCGGCCGGCCAGTTGCCTGCTATGCAGATCGCCCCTCTTCGCCAAAGTGATGAGCTTTTCGGCGAACGGCCGCAACTCCTTCGCTTTCGCCTCGGTCGTACGGATCCGCTCGTGCAGGATGAGACTCGTCGCCATGTTTCGCAGCATTGCCCTCCGATGGCTGCGCGTCCGACCGAGTTCCCGCCCCTTCTTTCTATGCCTCATCGTCGCCGTGGGCTCCGTTTCCCGCCAGATCGTCCTTCAGATAGAGGTTCCCGTCTTCATCCCGCACGAACGACATGCCGAACCGGAGTCCGTGCCGGCCGAGGACCTCCGCCAGTTCCTCAAGGGATTTTTCTCCGAAATTCTCCAGCCTCAGGATGGCATCGCGCGACCGCGTGACGACATCGCCCAGCGTCGTGATCCCCTGCTTTTCGAGCGTATTCCTTGAACGGGCCGAGACCTCGCCGAACTCCTCGAGCGAGCGTTCGAGCAACTCCACAAGCTCCGGATCGACGGGCTTCTTCTCGCGCTTCTCTGCGACGGGCTCGAGGGCATCCGGCAGCATCGGCACCGTCCCCATCTGACTGAAATACGACAGGTGCAGCCGGACGATTTCCGCCGCCTGCGACACCGCTTCCGCCGGATTCAGGGCTCCGTTCGTCTCGACGTCCACCTCGAGCCGGTCGAAGTCCGTGCGCTGGCCGACGCGGGTTTCCCGCACATTGAAATTCGCTCGGGTGACGGGGTTGTAGACGGCGTCGATCCGGATCGTACCAACCGGAAACTCGCGCCTGGTTTCGTTCTCCTCGGGAGGCGCATGGTGCTCCGCCATGACGAAGCCGCGCCCGCGATTCACCCACAGGTCGAGGGCGAGTGGACGGTTCGCGGGCAGGTCCTCCTGCAGTGTGAAGAGCACGAGGTCCGGGTTCACCACCCGGACCGAGGCATGCTCCGCGATCTGCGCCGCCGTTACCGGACCGGCCTTGTGCGCCGTCAGCGAGAGCTTCGCGTCGTCCTTGTCCTCGTCCATTACCAGAACCAGACGCTTCAGATTCTGAATGATCTGATGTACATCCTCGGCGACTCCATCCACCGTCTGGTGTTCATGCTGAACGCCGTCCGCCCGGAAGGCCCAGACCGCCGCACCGGGAAGCGAGGACAACATGATCCGCCGGATCGAGTTTCCAATCGTGTGCCCGAACCCGCGCTCCAGCGGCTGGAGGAGGAACGATGCGCGCGCCCCGCTGGGGGAGCGCCGCTGTTCCTCCATCGCTTCCGGAAGCACGAGACCGGCCAGGTCTACCGACACCGTCATATGCACTTCACTCCATGTTTTGCTCAGCGAATCCCGCGGGCCGGATGCCGGCCCGCGGCGTCGCGGGCTTACTTGCTGTAGAGTTCGACGATCAACTGTTCTTCGACGGCGAGCGGAATATCGGACCGGGACGGACGCTCGAGCATTCGCCCGCTCGCCGCGTCGTAGTCGACGCCCAGCCACGACAGCTGATCGCGTGACCGCCGATCCTCGATCGCCTCGATCACCACCGGCAACTTCCGCGCTCCTGGTGCCATGGACACCTCCGCACCGGGTCCGATGGAATAGCTCGGCACGTCGACCGTTGCCCCTTCGACCCGTACATGGCGGTGCCGAATGAGCTGACGCGCCGCCTTGCGAGAGGGCGCAAAGCCGAGACGATAGACGATATTGTCGAGTCGGCTCTCGAGCGCGACGAGCAGGTTCTCGCCCGTGACGCCCGGGACGCGGGAAGCCTTCTTGAAGAGAGAGCGAAACTGCTTCTCCGCGAGTCCGTAGATCCGCTTCACCTTCTGCTTCTCCCGCAGCTGCACGGCGTACTCCGACTGGCGACGTCGCCGGCGGCCGCCGCCATGCTGACCGGGGGGGAAGGCTCGGCGCTCGATCGCGCATTTCTCTGTGAAGCAGCGCTTCCCCTTGAGGAAGAGTTTTTCTCCCTCGCGCCGGCACAGCCGGCAGACGGGTCCCGTATAGCGAGCCATCTATACCCTCCGCTTCTTCGGCGGACGGCATCCGTTGTGCGGAATCGGCGTCACGTCCTTGATCGAACGGATCGCGAGACCGGCCGCCTGCAGCGCCTGAATCGCCGACTCACGTCCCGACCCGGGACCCTGCACCTCCACGTGGACTCGCCGCATCCCCATGCCGGCGGCCTCGCGTCCCACCGTCTCGGCAGCGATGGTGGCGGCAAAGGGCGTGGATTTCTTGGAACCCTTGAATCCCGCCTTTCCGGCGCTGGCCCAGGCGACGGTGTCCCCGGTCAGAGTCGTGATCGTGATGATCGTATTGTTGAAGGTCGCCTTGATGTGGGCGACGCCCTCGGCATCGACCTGGCGCTTCTTCTTTCTTACCCGTTTCACCATTCCCCGCGCATCCTCCGTTCTTGGCCGACGTGGTTGCCGCGCCTACTTCCGGGGCGCCTTCTTCTTGCCGGCCACCGCGCGCCGCGGCCCCTTTCGGGTCCGGGCGTTGGTGTGCGTGCGCTGGCCGCGCACCGGCAGATTCCGCCTGTGCCGCATCCCGCGATAGCATCCGATGTCCATCAGACGCTTCACGTTCATCGAGGTTTCGGTACGCAGCGAACCCTCGACCTTGTAGTGATTCTCGATGACCCGGCGCAGCTTGTTGACGTCATCGTCGGACAACTGGTAGACGCGAACATCCCCATCCACGCCCGTCTCGGCGAGGATGTTGCGCGCCGTCGAGTGGCCGATTCCGTAGATGTACGTGAGGCCCACCTCGATCCGCTTGTTCCGCGGGAGATCGACTCCGGCTATGCGTGCCATGGTTTCCTGCCTATCCCTGCCGCTGCTTGTGCTTTGGATCTCGACTGCAGATCACCCGCACGACACCGCGCCTGCGGATGACCTTGCAATGCTCGCAAATTCGCCTGACACTCGAACGAACCTTCATGCTTCCGTCCTCCGGTGGCGGTTCGATGGCAACCCTTCAAAATACCAGCCCGAACCGATCCGAACAAATTCGATCACTTGTAGCGGTACGTGATCCGCCCTCTCGTCAGATCGTAGGGCGACAACTCGACCGCGACCCGGTCGCCCGGCAGGATCCGTATGTAGTTCATTCGAATCTTGCCGGAGACGTGGCAGACGATCTGGTGCCCGTTCTCCAACTCCACGCGGAACATCGCGTTGGGAAGCGCCTCGGCGACCTCCCCCGTCATCTGGATCGGTTCTTCCTTCGCCAACTCAGGCCTCCCCTGCTGCTCGCGCCGGAGCGACGACGCGCGTCAGCACGCGCGGACCCTCCGACGTCACCGCCACGGTATGCTCGAAATGCGCCGAGAGGCGTCCATCCCCCGTCACCACCGTCCATTCATCGTCGAGCGTCCGGATTTCCGGCCCACCCGCGTTAACCATCGGCTCGATGGCGATGACGAGCCCCGCCTGCATCCGGAACCCGCGGTTGCGCACTCCATAGTTCGGAACCTGCGGCTCCTCGTGGGGCGCTTCCCCGACGCCATGTCCCACCAGCTCCCGAATCACGCTGAAGCCCTCGGCCTCGACGTGCGTTTGAATCGCCCAGCCCAGGTCGCCGAGCTGGGCCCCGGCACACGCCGCCTCGATACCCGCATCGAGCGCCGTTCGGGTCACCCCGAGGAGCCGCGCCGTCGCCGGCGCTACCCTGCCGACGGGGATCGTGACGGCCGCGTCCGCGAACAGGCCGTCGAGCTTGACGCCGACGTCGACGCTCACGATGTCGCCCGACTTCAACTCGCGCCGGAACGACGGAATGCCATGTACGACCTCTTCGTTGATGCTCGTGCACAGCGTGGCCGGAAACCCGTACAGCCCCTTGAATGCAGGCGTCGCGCCCGGGTGGTCGCGGATCATCGCCTCCGCCATGTCGTCCAGCTCCCCGGTGCTCCGTCCGGGGATGGCCCGCTCCGCCGCCATCTCGAGGACCTCCGCCACGATCGCCCCCGCCGCGGCGATGGCCTCGATCTGGGCGGACGACTTCAGCCGGATCAACCGGCCATCTCCGCCGTGCGCAGCGTCTCGAAGAGACGATCCCGCACCGCTTCCAGGGTCCCGGTGCCGTCCACCGCGGTCAGTCCGGTCTCCGACCGGGCGTAGTAGGCGAGCAGCGGCTCCGTCTGCGCGCCGTAGACCGCCAGCCGATTGCGAACGGTCTCGGCGCGGTCGTCCGAGCGCTGCACAAGGGTGGCCACGCAAGCCGGGCAGGCGGCGGCCTCGCCCACGGCACGCACATGCGTCACGAGGCCGCACGCTCCGCACACCCGCCGTCCGGAAATGCGGTCGACGAGTTCTTCTTCCGGCGCCTCGAGCGAAAGCACCGCGTCCAGTCCGATGCCTCGGGCGGTCAGCAGTTCTCCGAGCCCGTCGGCCTGGGGCACCGTGCGCGGGAACCCGTCAAGCACGAACCCGCCGCTCGCCTCCGAACCGTCGATAGCCTCGGCGACGAGTCCCAGGACGACCTCGTCCGGCACGAGTTCGCCCGCTTCGTAGTAGTCGCGAACCCTCTCACCGAGCGCGGTTCCGGCCTTGAGCGCAGCGCGGATCATGTCGCCGGTTGACAGGCGCGGAACCCCGAAGCGCTCGGCCAGAAACTCGCCTTGCGTGCCCTTCCCGACCCCTGGAGGACCCATGATGATCAGCCGCACGCCCATCACATGTAGCGCTGTCTGCCTCGATACTTGACGCGACCCTTCTTCATGAATCCCTCGTACTGACGCAGCAGGAGATGCTGCTGCAGTTGCTGCATCGTATCGAGCGCGACCCCCACGACGATGAGCAGGGAGGTGCCGCCGAAGAAGAAGGTCTGAAGGTCGAAGATCGAGAAGATCAGGTAGGGCAGAACGGCGATCAGCGCCAGGTAGACCGCGCCCGGCAGCGTGATCCGCGTCAGCACGTGATCGATATAGTCCGCCGTCTTCGCGCCGGGCTTGACCCCCGGAATGAACCCGCCCTGGCGCTTCAGATTCTCTGCCAGATCCGTCGGGTTGAAGATGATGGACGTGTAGAAGTAGGTGAAGTAGACGATGAGAACGACGTAGAGCACGTAGTACCACGCCGTCCCCACCTGCAGCGCCTGGCTGATCTCGTAGATGAAACGCCGGGCGCCCGAGCTGCCCGGTCCGGGATTGCCCATGAATGCGGCGAGGGTGCCCGGGATAATGATGATCGACTGGGCGAAGATGATCGGCATCACGCCGGCGGAGTTGATCCGCAGCGGGATGAACGACCGCTGCCCTTCCCGGATTCGGCCCCTGCCCACGACCTTGCGCGGGATCTGCACCGGGATCTTGCGCTGCGCCATCGTCAGGGCGACGACCGCCGCCATGATGGCCACGAGCGTCGCCGCGAGGGCGGCGAGCTTGATGAGCGAGATGCCGCCAGCCTGGTAGAGTTCGAAGGTGTTGAGCACGGCTCCGGGAAAGCCCTGCAGAATCGAGAAGAAGATGAGCAGAGACATGCCGTTGCCGACGCCGCGCTCGGTGATCTGCTCGCCGAGCCACATGACGAACACGCCCCCGGTCGTGAGCATGAGCACGGTGAGCAGGCGAAAATCGAGACCGGGATCGAGCACTGCGCCCGGCTGAGCCTCGAGGAAGAGCGCGTAGGTGTAGGATTGCCCGATGCACAGCACTACGGTGGTATACCGCGTCCACTGGGTGAGCTTGCGGCGGCCTTCCTCCCCTTCCTTCTGCAGCTTCTCGATCGCCGGCATGACGGCGGCGAGGAGCTGGAAGAGGATGCTCGCCGAGATATAGGGCATGATGCCGAGGGCGAAGACGGTCGCCCGCTGCAGACCGCCCCCCACGAAGAGGTCGTAGATGCCGAAGATCGTACCCTGGAACTGGCCGGCAAGGGCCTGCAGGGCCACGACGTTCACACCCGGCGTCGTGATGTGGGAGCCGAGACGGTACAGGGCGAGACAGAGCAGAGTGAAGAGGATCTTCGCCTTGAGCTCCGGCACCTTGAAGATGTTCGCCGCGGCAGCTGCCGCGTTCTGGCCGTTCGCCATCCCTTACTCGATCACCCGGGCGGTGCCGCCGGCCGCCTCGATCTTCTCGCGGGCCGAGGCGCTGAAGGCATGCGCGCGCACGTCGACCGCCCGCCCGACGTCACCGCGCCCGAGGATCTTCACGGGACGATCCGTTCCGCGGATGATGCCACTCGCCCGCAACGCCTGAGGATCGATCCCGCTGCCCTCCACGCGGTCCAGTTCCGAGAGATTGACGATGTGCCACTCGGTCCGCCGGTGCGGCTTGAACCCCCGCTTGGGCGTACGCCGGTAGAGGGGCATCTGCCCGCCCTCGAACCATGCGGGAATCGACGCGCCGCTCCGCGACTTCTGGCCCTTGTGGCCGCGCCCCGACGTCTTGCCCAGACCGGATCCGTGACCGCGGCCGCGACGTTTCGCCGAGGACTTCGAACCGCGGGGCGGAGAGAGATTGTCGAGCCCGATCCGCTCGCGTTCAGTCATCCTTTCCGACCTCCTCGACTTCGACGAGATGGGCCACCGCGTGGATCATCCCGCGTATCGCGCGGTTGTCCGGCTGCACCACCTGGTCCTGGTGGTGCCTGAGGCCGAGGGCGCGCAGGGTGTCGCGCTGCTTTCGCTGCGCTCCGAGACCGCTCCGTACCTGGCGAATCCTGAGCTGCTCACCCACGCATCGCCTCCCGGATCGTGGCGACATCCACGCCGCGTTCAGCCGCGACCTGCTCCGGCGTGACCAGATCCTGCAGTCCGCTCATCGTCGCGCGGACGATGTTGAGAGGATTGTTCGTGCCGAGACTCTTCGTGAGGATGTCCTGCACGCCGGCGCACTCGAGTACCGCCCGGACCGGTCCGCCGGCGATGACGCCGGTGCCCGGCCCGGCGGGCTTGAGCAGCACCTTGCCCGCGCCGTGGCGCCCGAGGATTTCGTGGGGGATGGTCCCGTTCACGATCGGCACGACGACCATGGCCTGGCGCGCCTGCTCGAATCCCTTGCGGATCGCCTCGGCGACCTCGTTCGCCTTGCCGAGGGCCATGCCTACACGGCCCTGTCCGTCACCGACCGCCACGAGCGCGGTGAAAGAAAAGCGACGACCGCCCTTTACGACCTTCGAGACGCGATTGATGAAGATGACGTTTTCCTTGAAGTTGTCACCGTCGTCGCGCCGTTTTCCCCCTCTTGCCATGAAGCCCTCTCGTTAGAAGCGGAGACCGCCGTCGCGGGCGCCTTCGGCGAACGCCCGAACACGGCCGTGATAGGGATACCCGCCGCGGTCGAACACGATCGCGCCGACATCGGCCGCGACCGCCCTCTCGGCAAGCACCCGGCCCGCAAGATACGAGTCGGCGACCTTGCCCGAGCGCGCCCCCGCATCGCCGTCTGTACCGGCGAGCGTCGAGACGCCGAGCAGCGTCACACCGCGATCGTCGTCCACCAGTTGGCCCTCCAGATGCCGAAGGCTCCGGAACACGACGAGGCGCGGCCGGCCGGCGGTTCCCCGGATCTTCTTCTTGATCCGGGCGTGCCGACGCGCGCGCAGCCGCTGCCTCTTTTTCGTTCGACCCCTGATGTCCATCGTCTTCCCTCTGTCTGTTCGCCGATCAGGCCGTGGCCGTCGCCTTGCCGGCCTTGCGGCGCACATACTCGCCCACGTAACGGATGCCCTTCCCCTTGTAGGGTTCGGGCGGTCGGATCGCGCGGATCTCAGCCGCCATCTGCCCGACCTTCTCCTTGTCGTTCCCCGCCACCCTGACCAGCGTCGGCGACTCGACGCTCAGCGCAATGCCTTCGGGCGGCTCGACGGTAACCGTATGGCTGTATCCGACGCTGAACACGACACCGCCGCCCTTCTGTTCCGCCCGGTATCCGACGCCGTGGATCTCCAGGCGCTTCTCGTACCCCCGGGACACGCCCGTGACCATATTGGCGATCAGGGATCGCGTGAGCCCGTGCAGAGCCCGGTGCCGCGCCTCGTCGGAGGCACGCTTCACGGACACCGCGCCATCGGACTGCGTGATCTCCATGTCGGGGTCGAAGGACCGCTCGAGCGCACCTCGAGGGCCCTCCACCATCACATGCGCGCCATCGATCCTCACTTCTACGCCGTCCGGCACGGGGATGGGCAGTTTTCCGATTCTCGACACGCTATCTGCTCCCTCGCGGGGGCGCCGGCACCGATCCCGGCGGCTCCGCTAGTAGATTCTCGCGATGACTTCTCCGCCGACATGCTGCCGGCGGGCGTCGCGATCAGTCATCAATCCGTTCGATGTCGACATGATCGCGATTCCCATCCCGGCCCGGACCTTCGGGATCGAGTTCGCGTCGACGTACTTCCTGAGGCCGGGCTTCGACACGCGTTCGAGCAGCCGGATCACGGGCCGGTCGTCCGACGTGTACTTGAGATACACGCGCAGCCGACCGTGCCGATTGTCGTCCAGCACCTTGTAGCCGCGAACGAAGTGGTTCTCCGCCAGGATCCTGGCGATCTCAATCTTGATCTTCGAGAGCGGGATGTCGACGCGCCGGTGTCCGGCCCGGCCGGCGTTGCGGATGCGCGTCAGCATGTCCGCGATCGGATCGGTCATGCTCATCTCACCAACTCGCTTTCCGGACGCCCGGGATCTCTCCGCGGAGCGCCTGTTCCCGGAAGCAGATCCGGCACAGACCGAACTTCCTGATGTAGGCGCGGGGCCGACCGCAGCGATTGCAGCGTCTCACCTTGCGCGAACTGAACTTCGGCTTCCGCTTCGCCTTCACGACTAGTGCCGTCTTTGCCATTCAGCCCTTTCCCGCTAGATGACGACCGGAACCTCATCGCGAAATGGCATCCCCATCTCGCGAAGCAGGACGAGTGCCTCGTCGTCCCGGTCGGTCGTCGTAACGAACGTGATGTTGAGACCGTGGATCTTGACGATCTCGTCGTAATCGACTTCGGCGAAGACCATCTGCTCCCGGATCCCCACCGTATAGTTGCCGCGCCCATCGAACGCCCGGCTCCGGAACCCCCTGAAGTCCCTGATCCGGGGCACGGCCGTACTGATGAACCGGTCGAGGAACTCGTACATGCGGGCATTGCGAAGCGTCACCATCGTCCCGATCGGCATGCCTTCACGCAGACCGAAATTCGAGATCGAGTTCCGCGCCCGCGTGACGACGGGTCGCTGGCCGCTGATCACCGCGATCTCGTTCGAGGCCGATTCGATCAGCCTGGGATTGTCCTTCCCCTCACCGAGCCCGGCGTTGATCACGATCTTCTCGAGCTTCGGGATCTGGTGCGGGTTCTCGAAGCCGAAGGCATCGGCAAGCTTCCCGCGGACCGTGTCCTCGTAGTGTTTCCGCAACCGCGGCTTTCCGTTCTTCGAACTCATCTTGCTAGCCCGCCGTCGGGATGGGGTCGTCGCAGCGCTTGCAGATCCGCTCGATCGTGCCATCCGCGTCGCGCTGGCGGCGCACCCGCGACGGCTCGTCGCACTGGGGACACATGAGCATCACGTTCGAGGCGCTGATCGGCTCTTCGTAGGTGACGATGCCGCCTTCGGTGATCCCGCCCCTCGCGTTGGCCACGGGACGCTTGTGATGCTTGCGCATGTTCACGTCCTGCACAACGACCAGCCCCCGCGAAGGGACCGTGCGCAGCACCTGGCCCTGGGCGCCCGCGTAGTTGCCTGCGATCACCAGAACCGTATCGCCGGTTCTCACATTCAGTTTTTTTCGTGTCATCGTCGGTTCAAATCCTCGTGCGGCACTCAGATCACTTCGGGGGCGAGCGAAACGATCTTCATGAACTTCTTCTCGCGGAGTTCACGCGCCACCGGCCCGAAGATACGCGTCGCCGTCGGCTCTCCCGCGTCGTTGATGATCACCGCCGCGTTCTCATCGAAGCGGATGTAGCTGCCGTCGCGCCGCCGGCTCTCCTTCGCCGTCCGAACGACCACCGCCCGGACCACCTGGCCCTTCTTCACGTTCCCGTGCGGAGTCGCGTCCTTGATCGTCGCGACGATCACGTCGCCCACGCGGGCGTACCGGCGGCGCGACCCGCCGAGGACTCGTATGCACAAGGCCCGGCGGGCACCGGAATTGTCCGCGATGCGGACTATCGATTCCTGCTGAATCATCTCGTCGTGCCCCCGTTACTCCGGACGCTGGACCAGCTCGAGCACGCGCCAGCGCTTGAGCCTGGAGAGCGGACGGGTCTCCTCGATTCGGACGACATCGCCCACCCGGTATTCGTTCGCTTCGTCGTGCGCCTGGTACCGTTTGCCGCGGCTCACCTGTTTGCCGTACAGCGGGTGCGCGAGCCGCCGCTCGACCGACACCACGACGGTCTTTTCCATGCGGTCGCTCACGACCGTTCCAAGTCGGACCTTGCGCCGGCCCTTCGTCGCCGATTGATCAGCCAACCTGGTTCTCCTCGCTACGCGCCCGCTCGACCTGCACGGTCTTCAGCCGCGCGATCTCGCGACGCAACGTCTTCACGAGCGACGGGTTCTCAAGCTCCTCGAACGCGGCCCGGTAGCGCAGACGAGCGATCTCGTCCTTTGCGCGGGTGAGTTCCTCGGCGAGTTCCTCGTCGGTGAACTCGCGAATCTCCATCGTCTCCAGCGGCATCTAGTCCTCCCGCTCCAGGAAGCGTGTCTTGACCGGGAGCTTCGCCGACGCCAACTGCATCGCCCGCCGCGCGAGTTCGATGTCGACCCCCTCGAGTTCGAACATCACCCGGCCGGGCTTCACCGGCGCGACCCAGTATTCGGGGTTCCCCTTGCCCTTCCCCATCCGGGTCTCCGCGGGCTTCTGCGTGAGCGGCTTGTCCGGAAAGATGCGGATCCAGACCTTTCCGCCACGCTTGATGTGCCGCGTCATGGCGACTCGAGCGGCTTCGATCTGACGATTCGTGATCCAGCCCGGTTCCACGGCCTGAAGCGCGTAATCGCCGAACGAGACCTTGTTGCCGCGATGCGCGGCGCCGCGCATGCGCCCCTTCTGCTGTTTTCTGTACTTGATCCGCTTCGGCTGCAGCATGTGTCTCTATCCTCGCCCGCGGCCCGCGCGACGGCGCCCGCCGGCGGTGTACGTCTGACCGCGGCGGTCCTCCACGATCTCGCCGTGAAAGATCCATACCTTCACGCCGATCGTGCCGAACGTCGTCCGGGCCTGTCGCTCCGCGTAGTCGATGTCCGCGCGCAACGTGTGCAGCGGTACGCGTCCTTCGTGATAGCCCTCCGACCGGGCGATCTCGGCGCCGCCGAGCCGCCCGCCGCACTGGATGCGGATGCCGCCGGCACCCGCTCGCATCGCCGCCTGCACGGCCCGCTTCATCGCGCGGCGGAAGCTGATCCGTTGCGTCAACTGGTGGGCCACGTTGTCCGCCACGAGTTGAGCCTGGGTCTCCGGACGGCGAATCTCCTCGACATTGACGGAAACTTCCGCGTCCGTCAGCAGAGCGAGTTCGTCACGCAGCTTGTCGACCTCGGCCCCGCGCTTGCCGATGACGACGCCGGGGCGACCCGTGTGGATCGTGACGACGATCTTCGACGGCTTGCGCTCGATCTCCACCTGGGCAATCGCCGCGTGACCGAGCCGCGCCTGCAGGTACTTCCGCAGCTTCTCGTCTTCCGCGAGCAGCTTCGGAAACTCCTTGCCCTGTGCGTACCAGCGCGACCGCCACGGCTTGACCGCGCCGAGCCTGAATCCGTAGGGGTGTGTCTTCTGGCCCATTAGTCTCTCGTGTCCACGACGACCGTCACGTGACTGCTCCGCTTGAGCCGGGGGGTCGCCCTTCCGTAGGCGCGTGCCCGCCAGCGCCGAAGCGTTCTGCCTTCGTCCACGTACGCCTCGCACACATACAGTTCGTCCACGTCCAGCGTTTCGCCGCCCTCATCCGCCCTGTAGACGGCGTTGGCGACCGCTGAACGGAGCACCTTTCCGATCGAGCGCGCCGCCTTCTTCTTCGAGAATTGCAGGATGGCGTAGGCCTCGTTGACGTCTCGCCCGCGAATCTGGTCGATGACCAGACGCATCTTCCGGGCGGACATGCCGAGATTCTTCGCCCTGGCTGTCGCCTGCATCAGACTCTGCCCCTCCGGTCCCGCGCGGAACCGGCGTGACCGCGGAAGGTTCGCGTCGTCGCGAACTCTCCAAGCTTGTGCCCCACCATGTTCTCCGTCACGTAGACCGGGATGAACTTGTTGCCGTTGTGCACCGCGAGCGTGTGTCCGACGAAATCGGGGCTGATGGTCGAAGCCCGAGCCCACGTCTTGATCACCGACTTGTCTCCGGAATCGTTCATCCGCTGCACCTTCATCAGCAGCTTCTCGTCGATGTACGGCCCTTTCCGCACGCTTCTCGGCATCGGATCCCCCGCTCCTACTTCGTGGCCTTGCCGCGCTTGCGACCGCGCACGATCAGCTTGTCACTCGGCTTGTGCTTCTTCCTCGTCTTGCGACCCTCCGGCTTGCCCCACGGCGAGACGGGCGGACGGCCGCCGGAACTGCGCCCCTCACCGCCCCCGAGGGGGTGGTCCACGGGATTCATCGCCACGCCGCGCACCCTGGGCCGCCGACCCTTCCACCTCGCCCGGCCCGCCTTGCCGGCTCGAATGAGTTCGTGGTCGACGTTGCCGACCTGCCCGACCGTGGCCCGACACGATTCCGGCACCATGCGCATCTCGGTGCTCGGGAGCCGCAACGTGACCGTCCCTCGCTCTTTCGCGACGACCTGGACGGACGCGCCGGCCGAGCGGGCGAGCTGCGCGCCCTTGCCGGGCATGAGTTCCACGCCGTGGACGACCGTCCCGAGCGGGACCTCGCGCAGCGGCAGGCAGTTCCCCACGTTCGGGTCGATCCCCGATCCGGAGAGGATGGTGTCGCCGACACCGAGGCCTCGCGGGTGAAGGATGTAGCGCTTTTCTCCGTCCGCGTAGTGGATGAGCGCGATGCGAGCCGACCGATTCGGATCGTATTCGATCTCCGCAATGACGCCGGGCACGCCATCCTTCCTGCGCTTGAAGTCGATACGCCGGTAACGCCGCTTGTGGCCGCCCCCTCGCCTCCGGCTCGTGATATGTCCGTGATGATTGCGGCCGGACTTCTTCGGCAGACCCTCCGTCAGCGACTTCTCCGGCTCGCTGCGGGTGATCTCCTCGAACGTCGATACGCTGCGGTATCGAGAGGCTGGCGTGACCGGCTTGAACTTTCGAATCGGCATCGATCAGGCTCCCTCCAGCACGTCGACGGGACCATCCGCCACCTCGATGATCGCCTTCTTCCAGTGCGGCCTGCGGCCCATCGTGCGCCCCATGCGCTTCTTCTTCCCCCGCACGTTCATCGTGCGCACGGAGGTGACTCGCCGCCCCTCGAAGATCGCCTCGAAGGCGCGGCGGATCTCGATCTTGTTCGCGTCCGGAGCCACCTCGAAGGTGTACTTGGGACGCGGTTCCACCTCGCCGCGGTCGATCCGTGCCTGGAGACGCCGTCCAACGCCGTCGGTCCCCTCGGACTGAAGGCTCGTCGATGTCTTCTCGGTGAAGAGCGGCCGCAGGATGATCTCGTTCGGCGCGCGCCTCATGCGTCACCTTCCCCGGCGGAGTCCGCCGCATCGAAGACCACCGACTCGACAAGTAGCAGGTCGGACCAGAGGATGTCGTACGCCGACGCCTCTCCCCACGGGAGCACCCGCACGCCCGGCAGATTCCTGGCCGACAGATGGACGTCCGGTTTGTAACCCGCCGTCAGGAGAAGGACGTTCTCCGAACCGCGGCCGATGCTGGCCAGCAGGGCAGCGACGCGCCGGGTCTTCGGCGGATCAAAGTCCAGAGGCTCGATGAGCGCGAGATCGCCGTTCATGGCTCTCGTATTGAGCGCGGAACGGATGGCAAGCTGACGGATCCGCCTCGGTACGCGCACGCGATAGGAGCGCGGCTGCGGGCCGAAGACGACCGAGCCGCCGCGCCACAGCGCCGAACGGATCGAGCCGGCGCGGGCGCGTCCCGTCCCCTTCTGCCGCCAGGGCTTCCGCGATCCTCCTCGAACGGTCGAGCGGGTCTTCGTCGAGGCCGTCCCCTGCCGGCGGTTCGCCAGCACGGCGGTGACGACCTGGTGGAGCACGTCTTCGTTGACCACGCCGTCGAACGGCGTCTCGGGCAGGGCCCGCTCGGTTCCTGCCGTGCCGTCGGAGCTGTACGTCGCGACTTTCATCGGCCCGGCCTCACCATGACGAGGTTGTTTCGCCCGCCCGGGATGGAACCCTGCACGATCAGGAGGTTCTTTTCCGCGTCGACCCGGATGATCTTCCGACTCATCGCCATGCGCTGCGTCCCTCCCATGCGACCCGCCATCTTTCGCCCCTTGATGACGCGCGACGGGTCCGTCCCGGCCCCGATCGAGCCGGGCGCTCTGAGGATCGACGTTCCGCCATGGGAGCCGCGACCACCGCCGAAGCCGTGTCGCTTCACGACGCCCTGGAACCCGCGACCCTTGGTCGTTCCCGTCACGTTCACGCGCGATCCGACATCGAACATGCCGACGTTGAGTTCCTGGCCCAGCTCGAGCTTCTCACCCTCGAAGTCGAACTCCGCGAGGACGCGCGGCACGTAGTCGAGACCGGCGCGCGCGGCGTGGCCCGCAGCCGGCTTCCGTGCGCGCCCCTCCTTCACGCGGCCGAAGCCCAGCTGCACGGCCTCGTACCCGTCGCGCTCGGTAGTCTTGATCTGGACCACCGGACAGGGTCCGACTTCCAGCACCGTGACGCCGACGGCCTTCCCGTCGTCGTCAAAGATCTGCGTCATGCCGATTTTGCGGCCGATCAACCCGGGCATCTCGCTACTCGACTTTGATTTCCACATCGACGCCGGCCGCGAGATCCAGCTTCGTCAGCGCGTCGATCGTCTGCGGACGGGAGTCGTGGATATCGATGAGCCGCTTGTGCGTCTTCAGTTCGAACTGCTCCCGCGACTTCTTGTCCACGTGAGGACTCCGCAGGACCGTGAACAGCTGACGGCGCGTCGGGAGCGGGATCGGCCCGCTGACAGACGCACCGGTCTTCTGCGCGGTCCGAACGATGTCCGCCGCCGTCTGGTCGATCACGGCTGGATCGAAGGCCTTCAGCCGAATTCGAATCTTCTGCGCCATATCCGTGCGCCGTCTCGTTTTCCGGGGCTGTCCGCTAGTCGTGGATGGCGGTGACGACCCCGGCGCCCACCGTCCGGCCTCCCTCGCGG
>VXQX01000084.1 GCA_009838765.1 Gemmatimonadales bacterium | reverse complement strand
TCATACCCCTCCCACCTAGTTCTAAAACTCTCTTTCCGCCGCCAGTGTAATTTTTTTATAAGACCCCGACGGTCGACCGTCACGATCCGGAGACGGGGTTCGGCGGGGGCGTGCGCATCAGAGTTGCTTCACTTCTTCCGTGATGCGGGCGAGGGCATCGGAGGCGTCTCCGAAGAACATGCGGTTGTTCCGCAGGTAGAAGAGCGGATTGTCGATGCCCGCGTAGCCTACGGAGAGCGAGCGCTTGATGACGATGCACGTCTTCGCGCGGTCGGTCTCGATGATCGGCATGCCGCCGATCGGGCTCGAGGGGTCGTCGCGCGCCAGCGGGTTCACGACGTCGTTCGCGCCCACCACCACGGCGACGTCGATGTTCTCCATGTCCGGGTTCACGTCCTCGGGCTCGCAGAGCTGCTCGTAGGGCACGTTCGCCTCGGCGAGGAGGACGTTCATGTGGCCGGGCATCCGCCCCGCGACCGGGTGCACGCAGTAGCGCACCGAGACGCCGCGCGCGGTCAGCAGGTCGGCCAGTTCGCGCACCCGGTGCTGCGCCTGCGCCACCGCGAGCCCGTAGCCGGGGACGAAGATGACCTGCGAGGCGTAGCCCAGGACCATGGCGGAGTCTTCGGCCTCGATCGGCGTCGCCACCCGGTCGCCGTCCGCCGCGCGCCCCGCCGTCGCCGACCCCGTGCCGAAGGCGCTGAACAGGACGTTCGCCAGCGAGCGGTTCATGGCACGGCACATGATGCCGGTGAGGATGAGCCCCGAGGCGCCCACAAGCGCGCCCGAGATGATGAGCGCGTTGTTCCCGAGCACGAACCCGGCCGACGCCGCCGCGAGTCCGGAATAGGAGTTGAGCAGCGCCACGACGACCGGCATGTCCGCGCCCCCGATCGGGATCACGAACAGGACGCCGAGGACGAGCGCCGCCGCGATGAGGCACCCGTAGAAGACGAGGTTCGACTCGAAGCCGACCAGGTAGACCGCCAGGACCATCGCGAAGCCCAGCAGGAGGCCGGCGGAGAACTTCACGAGCGGGTTCGAGATCGCGTTGCCGGTCACGAACCCCTGCAGCTTTCCGAACGCGATCATGCTGCCCGAGAAGGTGACGGCGCCGATCAGCGTCCCGACCATGATCGACACCCCGGAGTCGATGGCGAGCGTTTCCGCACCCGCGCCGCCCGCGACCCGCAGGTACTCCCCGACCGCGACGAGACCCGACGCGGCCCCGCCGAACCCGTTGAAGACCGCCACCATCTCCGGCATGGCGGTCATCTTCACGGTCCGGGCCATGACCGCGCCGATCAGCCCTCCGATGGCGACGCCGGCGATGATCCAGGTGTAGTCCAGCCCGCTCTCGAGCAGCGTCGCGATCACCGCGAGCAGCATGCCGATCGCGGCGAGCCGGTTGCCGCCCGCCGCCGTGTCCGGATGGCTGAGCCGCTTGATTCCGAGGATGAAGAGAACGGCGGACGCCAGGTAGGCGAGCGGGATGGCCGTCGAGAAGCCTGACATATCCATGGCTAGCTCGCGTCCTTGCTCTTGAACATCTGGAGCATGCGGTCGGTGACGAGAAAGCCGCCGACGACGTTGATCGTGGCCAGGATCAGCGCCGCCAGCCCGATCCACCGCATGAGAACTGCGTCTCCGGCGCGTCCGATCACGAGCAGCGCGCCCACGATCGAGATCCCGGAGATCGCGTTCGACCCCGACATGAGCGGGGTGTGCAGCGTGGGCGGCACCTTCGTGATGAGCTCGAAGCCCACGAACATCGCGAGCACGAACACATACAGTCCGATCAGGAGCGTTCCTTCCATCAGGCAGGCCTCGTGTGAGATGTCATCGCGTGGGGCGTCACGCGCCGAACCGGACCTCTCCCGCGTGCGTCACGCAGCAGGGCCCGATCACGTCGTCCTCCAGGTCCACCGACACGCCGTCCTCCCCGATCATCGGCTTCACGAGCGCGGAGAGGTTTCGTCCGAGCAACTGGCTGGCGTGGTAGGGAAGCGAACCGGGCACGTTGAGCGGGGCGTGGATCGTCACGCCGCGCTCGACGACCGTCTCTCCCGGCGCGGACAGGGCACAGTTGCCTCCCGCCTCGCCCGCCAGATCGACGATCACCGAGCCCTGCTTCATCCGGTCCACCGTCGCCTCGGTGATCAGTACCGGGGCGGGTCGGCCGGGTACGAGCGCCGTCGTGATGACGACGTCCGCCCGCGCCATGTGCTGCGCGAGCAGCTCGCGCTGGCGCGCCTGCTCCGCCTCCTCGAGCTCCTTCGCGTAGCCGCCCTCCGTCTCCGCGTCCTCCGCCGGATTCTCGGCACCCTCCTGAAGGTCCACGAACTTTGCCCCGAGACTCTCGACCTCCTCGCGCACGGCGGCGCGGATGTCATAGCCCCAGGTGTCCGCCCCGAGCCGGCGCGCCGTCGCGAGCGCCTGCAGCCCGGCGACCCCCGCCCCGAGCACGAGCACGCGCGCCGGGGAGAGCGTCCCCGCCGCCGTCATGAGCAGGGGGAAGATCCGTCCGAGCGAGTTCGCGCCGAGGAGGACGGCCTTGTATCCCGCCAGGTTGCTCTGCGAGGAGAGGGCGTCCATCGACTGCGCGCGCGTGATTCTCGGCACCAGTTCCAGCGCCAGCGCCGTGACCCCGCCCCCGGCGAGGCGCTCGATCAGCGCCCCGTTCTCGTGCGGGCGCAGCAGACCGGCGAGAACCGCGCCCGCGGGCAGGAGATCCGCCTCGGCGCACTCCGGAGGCGCGACCTTGAACACGATGTCCGCCCCTTCCAGGAGCCGTCCGGCGTCGGGGACGATCTCCACGCCAGCTTCCTCGTAGGCTGCGTCGGGGAAGCCCGCCGCCCGTCCCGCTCCCGCCGCGACGGCGATCGAAATGTCATCCGAGAGCAGGCGCCTGGCCCCGTCCGGCGTGAGGGCGACCCGCGACTCCCCGGCGGCGGTCTCCCGCGGGACACAGATTCGAACGCTCAAGAGCGACTCCCATCATCCACGGTGTTGATCTACGGTCCTGCTGCGTATGCGGCGGCGCCGCGAATCTTGACCGCCTGACCGCCGGGCGCAACGCGCCGCGGGCCGTAGATTGCGCGGCGGCGCCGGTGAGTGCCTATTCCCGGAGAGTCCCAGCCCCAGGAGGACCGCATGTTTCGTCGTTCGTTCACCGCCCTGGCCGCGTCGGCCGTCGGGCTGTCGATCGCCGTCGCGTCGGAGGTGGCCGCCCAGGACGCCGTCGCCCTCGCCATTGCTCCCATCCCCTCCCCGGCGGAGCAGGCGACCGCGAAAGTCATCCGGAAGCAGGGGGACGAGTGGGTGACGCTGCGCGAGGGAGCCGGGCCGTTCATCTGCGTCGCGGATGACCCGGCCGTCGACGGCTTCCACTCCGCCTGCTACCACACGTCGCTCGAGCCCTACATGGCGCGCGGCCGCGAACTCACCGCGCAGGGGACGACCGGCCGGCCCAACGTCGAGCAGCGGATGGCCGAGATCGAGGCGGGCACGCTGGAGATGCCGAGCTACGCCTTCCTGCACGCGATCTACGCGACCGAAGGCTGGTCCGGAGACATGGAGGCGGTGCAGCGGCACCAGGCGGTCATCTACACGCCCTTCGCGACGGCCGAGGACCTGGGCCTCCCCACGAGGGCGACGAGGGGCGCGTGGCTGATGGCGGCGGGCACGGCGAACGCCCACGTCATGATCACGCCATAGCGACACTGCACCAGGCGATCCCGGAGCGTCGGACGAACCGTGGCTGAAATCACGCGACACCAGTTGAGCGCGCTCCTCCTCAGTGCTCTTCGCGACCGGGGACTCGGTGCGCGGGACCTGTTCGAGGGCCGCCAGGAACCGCTCTCATGGTTCTTCCGCGCCGTCGCCTACGACCAGTCCGAACTCGACATCCTCGAGTCCGGCGCGCTGGACACCCTCCACGCGCCGTCCGCCATGGTCGAACTCGTCATCGACGAGATGGCGCTCGGACTCGCCAACATCGGCACTGAAGGGCTGGGCACCTACCTGGCTTCGCCCGCGTCGGACGTCCCGGGCCACGACGCGCGCGACGCGCTGGAACTCGATGGCGAGGTGATGCTCGGGTACGTCCACATCGACGTCGCGCCGCCCGCCCTCTGGCTCGACGAGCGGGAGTCGAACCCCTCGCGCAACGACGCGCTTGCGACCCGACTCTCCAGGGTGGCGCAGGAGGTCGGGGCGGTCTCGGACACTGTCGAAGTGCACATCGAGGGGGCCCTCGATCCCGATGGGGGGTGGACGGATCCTGCGGAAAATGTCCGCCCGGCCGGTGTCGCGGTCCACTTCACCTTCGACATCCCGCTCGTCGGCACGGGGAAACGGGAACTGGCAACGGTCTTCGCGCGGGCGGCGGAAGGGGCCCGTGACGCGGTGGAGGGGATGCGGTCCGTCTTCCGCGGAGACGGCGAATAGCCGCCCGCGGCAAAACCCGCTCCCGCCTTCTTCCCGCCGCAGCCTGCGCCGCCGGCCTCTTCGCCGGCTGCGACGCCTCCGCCCCGCACGTCTCGATCGACTGGGTTGAGGGGGACGGCACCCGTTCGCGCTTCCTGTCGTTCCGGGGGGATCCCGCGGGCGGCTTCACCTCGCTGGCGCCGCGGAGCACGGGCATCGAGGCGGTCCCTACCGTCTCGCGGGAGGCCCGCCTCGCGAACCGCACGCTCATCCACGGCGTCGGCGTTGCGCTCGGGGACGTGGACGGGGACGGCTGGGTCGACCTCTACCTCTGCATGCTGGACCGACCGAACGTCCTCTACCGCAACCTGGGAGGCTGGCGCTTCGAGGACGTGACGGAGCGCTCCCGGGCCGGACTCGGGGACCGGCTGTCGCGGGGCGCCGTGTTCGCGGATGCGGACGGAGACGGCGACCTCGACCTCTTCGTGGCCGTACACGGGGGGACCAACGCCCTCCTTCTGAACGACGGGAGCGGGGTGTTCGAGGAGGTGGAAGCGGGGTTCGAGGGGGAGTGGGGGAGCAGCACGCTCGCGCTCGCCGACATCGACGGGGACGGGGACCTCGACGCGTACTTCGCGAACTACAAGACGGTCCAGGCGGACGACCTCTTCAGTCCGGCGGAGCGGAGTCCGCGCGAGATGGCCGACCGGGTGGGGGACGAGCTGGTCGTGAGGCCGCCGTACGACCGCCACTACCGGCTGGGGCTGGAGGGAGAGCGGGTGCTGCGGTTCGAACTCGCGGATCCGGACGAGTTCTACCTCAACGACGGGTCGGGCCGCTTCGAAGCCGTCGGCTTCGGGGGCGGCGCCTTTCGGGACGCGGACGGCGAGCCGGTCGCGGACGTGCCGCGGGCGTGGGGACTCGTCGCGCGCTTCTTCGATGCGGACGATGACGGGGACGCGGACCTCTTCGTCGCCAACGACCTCGGAAGCCGGGACGAGTTCTGGCTCAACGAGGGGGGCGTCTTCACCGCCGCGTCGGGACTCGCCTTCCGCACCGAAAGCGCTTCCTCGATGGGGGTCGACTTCTCGGACATCGATGGAGACGGGGACACGGACTTCGTGACGACGGAGATGCTCTCGCCCGATCGGGTGCGGAGGCGGGAGCAGGTCGCCCTCGGCGCGGCCGGATGGACGCCCCCCGGCGGACACGGGACGCGGGCGTCGGCGGACCGGAACACCCTGCAGATCAACCGGGGCGATGGGACGTGGGCCGAGACGGCGCGGGCGGCGGGGCTCGACGCCTCGGAATGGACGTGGGGCGCCATGTTCCTCGACGTCGAACTCGACGGCTACGAGGACCTCCTGATCACGAACGGGCACGGGTGGGACCCGCTCGACGGGGACACGCAGGAGGCGCTGCGCTCCGGCCGCATCCAGGTGGACTGGCGCGAGGAACTCGGGGTGTTTCCGCCGCTCCGGCTGCGCAACCTCGCGTTCCGCAATCTCGGCGACGGCGCCTTCGTCGACATGACCCGGCGCTGGGGATACGGGGCGGAGCCGGACGTGAGCCACGGGATCGCGGCGGCGGACTTCGACCGGGACGGGGATCGCGACGTCGTGATCACCCGGTTGGATGAACCGCCGCTCCTCCTGCGGAACGACGCCGGGAGGGCGCGGGTCGCCCTGCGTGTGCTCGGGGAAGGGGGGAACACCCAGGCGGTCGGGGCGCGGGTGACGCTGGCCGGGCCGGCCGGCGCGGCCTCGGGCGGGGTCCCGGATGCGATCCCGCTCCAGACGCGGCAGGTGACGTCGGGCGGGCTCTACCTGTCGGGTTCGGATCCCGGGCTCACCTTCGCGATGGGCGATGGCGAGGCGGCCGAAGCGACGATCACGTGGCCCTCCGGGCGGAGCCGGACTGTCCGCGTGCTCGCGAACCATGCGTACGAGGTTGCGCCGCCCGCGGGTGGCGGGGTTGGGCCGGGGGGGGCCGGCCGCGGGGGGGGCCGCGCCCGGGGCGGGGGGGGGGGGGGGGGGGGGG
>VXQX01000065.1 GCA_009838765.1 Gemmatimonadales bacterium | reverse complement strand
GTCGGGGCGGGGACGGGGACGATCGCCTTCGGCTGGAAGGGCGGTATCGGGACCTCGTCGCGGCGGGTCGAGATCGGCGGGCGGATCGTGACCGTCGGCGTGCTCGTGCAGAGCAACTTCGGGGGCTCGCTGCGGATCGACGGCGTGCGCGTGGGAGAGAAGCTCGCCGCGGCCGGCCTACGCGGCGGGCGCGGCCAGGGGGATGGCGACGGTTCCGTGATGATCGTGATCGCGACGGACCTGCCGCTGGCGCACCGCGAACTGGACCGGGTGGCCGACCGCTCGTTCATGGGGCTGGCCCGCACGGGGTCCTACATGTCGCACGGCTCAGGCGACTACGCGATCGCCTTCTCGACGGGGGAGGGGGAGGCCGTCCGGGGCGGCGGAGCGCTGTCGCGCGTCTTCGCGGCGGTCGTCGAGGCGACGGACGAGGCCGTCATCAACTCCCTGTTCCGGGCGACGACCGTGACGGGGCACGGGGGACGGACGGTCGAAGCGCTCCCGCTCGAGCCGACGCTGGGATGGCTCCGGGAGGCGGGCGTTCTCGGGACCTCGCGGTGAAAGCGCTGATCCCCGCCTCTCAGCAGCCACCGCTGCCGCGGGGGCGCTTCATCGTCGAGGAGGATCCCGACCCGGAGGCAGTGCCACTCGATGTCCTCTTCGTGGGCGGCGGGCCGGCCGGGCTCGCAGGCGCGATCCGGCTGGCCCAGCTCGCGGCGCGCGACCGCGCCGAAGGCGGGCCGCTCGCCGACCTCGAGATCGGCGTCCTCGAAAAGTCGGGCGAACTCGGGGAGCACTGCCTCTCCGGGGCCGTCGTGAACCCGGAGGCCTTTCGCACGCTCTTCCCGGACCTCGACGCGGCGGAGCTTCCCCTGCGGGGCCGCGTGGCGGGCGACCGGGTGCTGCTCCTCACGGAGCGCGGCAGGATCCGGCTCCCGACCCCGCCCTCGATGCGGAACCACGGCCACCACGTGGCCTCGATCTGCGAGATCGTGCGCTGGCTGGGCGCGCGGGCGGAGGAGCTGGGGGTGAACGTGTTCACGGGATTCCCCGCGGATGCGCTCCTCATGCGCGACGGGCAGGTCGTTGGCGTCCGCACGACGCCCGCCGGTCTCGACCGGGAGGGGAACCCGGCGGGCGGCTACATGCCGGCCACGGACCTCTCCGCGCGCGTCACCGTGCTCGCCGAGGGGACCCGCGGGCCGCTGAGCCAGGCATGGCTCGACCGGGTGGGCGTCGGCTCGGCGAACCCGCAGATCTTCGCGCTCGGCGTCAAGGAATTGTGGGAGGTCGCGCGCCCGCCAGACGCGGTCACACATACCATGGGCTGGCCGCTCCCGCGGGATGCGTTCGGGGGCAGCTTCATCTATCCCATGGGTCAGAATCTCGTGTCCCTGGGCCTCGTCGTGGGTCTCGATGCACCCTATGTCGACCTCGACGTGCACGCGCTGTTGCAGCGCTTCAAGCAGCACCCGTTCGTGCGCAAGATCCTGGACGGGGGCGAGCTCGTGGAGTGGGGAGCGAAGACGATTCCGGAGGGAGGATACCACGCCATCCCGGACCGGCTGAGCGGGGATGGCCTGCTCATCGCGGGGGATGCCGCCGGACTCGTCGATGTCGCCTCCCTCAAGGGCATCCACTACGCGATGCGCTCGGGGATCCTCGGGGCAGACGCCATCGGCCGGGCCTTGTCGGGCAGCGGCGAGGGAGCGGACGGCGGCGAGGGGGCGGCGGACGGGGCGGAGGGTGCCGTTCCGGCGGCCCGACTTGCATCCTACGACGCGGCGCTGAGGGAGGGCCTCATCCAGGATCCGCTGTACCGCAACCGGAACCAGCGACTCGCCTTCAAGTCCGGCTTCTTCGCGGGCGGCGTCAAGGCGGGGTTCATGCAGGCGACGGGCGGCACGTTTCCCGGCTCCCGGATCCCGAGCGAGCCCGACGCGATGGGACCTCGCCACAGGCGGTTGGAGCTCGAGTCCGCGTACGACGGCGAGCATGCGGTCGCCAAGGTCGACGCGGTCTTCCGCTCCGGGAACGCGACCCGCGACGACATCCCGTCGCACCTCCTGGTGGGCACGGCGGCGTCGCCGGAAGTAGCGGAACTGTACGCGAGCCTCTGCCCGGCGGGCGTCTACGAGCGCGACGGCGACCGACTGGTTGTGAACGCGCCGAACTGCATCGACTGCAAGGCAACGGACGTCCTTGGTCCCCGCTGGACGCCACGGGAGGGCGGCAGCGGCCCGGCCTACAAGAGGATGTGAGCGCGGTCGGCCGACCCGGCCTGCCACCGTCGCACCAGGTTCAGCGCGCCCCGGTCGTGCGCGCGGCGTTCCAACCGAGGAGCGAGAACGCGTCGGCGACCTGCTCGTACCCCGTCTGCATGAGAAAGGCGGAGTTCTTGCCGAAGCTCTTGGCGCCCAGGATGGAGAAGTCGGGTTCGGGGGTGCGCAGCGTCTCCGGTCCGAGCGCGTCCGCCGCGATACAGCAGTCTGCCGGCGCGTCGCCCGGCGGGCCCTGGGCTGCGAGGAGCGCGGCCGAGACGCCCATGGGGCCGAGGGACGCGTAGCAGGCGTGGACCTGCAGCTGGCGGTACAGGCCATCGTCGGGCTCGTAGCCGACGTTGGCCACGATCCGGTCGAAGCGGTCGCGGCGAACCTTCCCGTCAATCTCCAGGTCGACCTCGAGCCCCCGCGAATCGGCCTGCCGGACGGCGAGCAGCCGACTCCGGGAGATCCACTCGCAGCCGGGGGGCGGTTCGGCGGCGATCGCGTTGGCGCGGCGCGTGAGCTTCACCCGCTCGGGGAGCGGATCGTCGGGGATCGCCCGCAGCGGGGCACCGTGCGCCTCGCGGCTGGCCCAGGTGAAGCGCGTCCCCGGAACGGCGCGGGCCAGCGCCCCGAGGGCGCAGGCGGTCGTGGCGGCCGAATGTCCGCTCCCGAGGAGGAGCGTGCGCCGCGCGGCGTAGCGCCCGCGCCGGGCGCCAAGCACATCCGGGATGCGGTATTCGATTGCCCGGCGCGCGGATCGCTCGCCGACGGCGGGCGTGCCGCCCGGGCCGGCCCAGTTGGGCTGCCCGTAGGTCCCCGAGCAGTCGAACACGGCTCGGGCGAACACCTCCGTCTCGGCCCCGCTTTCCTCGACGAGCAGCCGAAAGGGTTGTTCGGCCCGGGCAGCTTCGCCGAGCGCCTCGCCCTTGAGCCGATCCGCCCGGGCGACGTCTCGCACGCGCGCGCCCTCGCGGACCTCCACGCGAGACCGCAGGGCCGCGGCCAGGGGCAGCAGATAGTGCGCCCGCAACTCCGCGCCCGTGAGCAGCGCCTCCGCCGCCGGCAACGCGGTCCCCTGCGCGCGCAGAACCTTCAGCCCGGCCGGTCCCGCATTCCATTCGAAGGGAGAGAAGAGTCGAAGCCAGCCCCAGGCGCGGACGTGGTCGGCCACCTCGCCCGCCTCGAAGAGGACCGTCGCGAGCCCCGTGCGGGCCGCCCGGGCCGCGGCCTCGAGCCCGACCGGCCCTCCTCCGATGATGGCAAGATCCATCGTTTGCACGCGCGCTGGCTCCAATTCTCCGTGGTCCGCCGGCGTTTCGGCTGCCCGGCCTTCCCGCCGATTCCGAGGCAACCTACTCTCAGGCGATGATGGATCGCGAGAACCCGAAGCGGGCGAACGCCTCGCCCCCGGACTGGGCCCCGGGCCCCATCACGCGATGGCTGACGCCGGTCACGCGCTGGATCATCACGAACATCGTGGCGCCACCCTGCGTCTTCCTCCTCTTCGGTCTCCTCAATCGAACGCGCGTCTACGGACGGCGACGCGTCCCCCACCTTCCGAACACGCTCGTGCTCTCGAATCATCAATCGATGATCGACTCGTTTCCGATCGCCTACTACCTGTTCTTTCCCGAAAAGACATTCAAACCCCACCTGGCGCCCTGGAATGCGGCCGCGGCGGAGAACTTCTTCAGGAACCCGTTCTTCGGCTGGGTGTTCCACCAGTTCCAGTGCATCCCGGTGCGGCGCGGCCGCCGCGACCTGAGCGCGATGATCCGCTCGGCTGGCGTCCTCAGAGCGGGAACCCTCACGCTCTTCCCGGAGGGGACGCGCTCGCGGAACGGGCAGGTCGGACGCGGGCGGGCCGGCGCGGGCATGGTCATCCTCCAGACCCGCCCGCACGTCGTCCCGATCACGCTGGATGGATTGGATCGCGTCCTTCCCATCGGCTCCCGCCTGCCGCGGATCGGTCAGCGGGTTTCGATTTACGTGGGCCGGCCGGTGCGGTACGACGACCTTGCGACCGAGGGTCGCTCACGGAAGAACGCGCAGCAGATCGTCGACCGGGTCATGGAACGGATCGCCTTCCAGCAGCGCGTGCTCCGCCGCCTGCGCCGCAGCCGCAGGTAGCGAGCCCGCCGAACGCTGGACATCCGCGGTCCGATCCGACATTCTTCCCGCATGACGATCACACTGTACTACGTCCTCGTGACGATTCTGCTCGGGCTGCTCGTGGGACTTCTCATGGGTGGCGGTTTCGCGTTCGCATGCCGGCTCCCCGCAGCCGATGCGCCGGAGCGGGAGGTCCCGCCGGGCTGACCGATTCCGATCGCATGTGCCGGTCCCTCCGAGCCGCGAACCTTCTTCCCGATTTCGTGATTGCACGCTATCTTTCTTGGCTGCGATGAATGCGTATCCAGGTCGGCTACGTCCCGTCGCCCGTTCGCGAGCGACGCGTCCCGGCCGCCAGAGGTGGAAATGACAAAGACCTTCCAGGATGACGACGGACGCCGGTGGAAAGCGTGGCTCGCTTCCCGCGAGGTTTTCTGGCCCGACCCGAACGAGAAGGCTCCGCCCGACGACTTCGAGGCGGTCGTGTTCGTCTGTTTCTCCGATCCGTACCAGGCCCAGCGGCGGCTCCGGCTCCCGCAGGGTTCGTTCGAACAGCTCAGTCTCGATGATCTCAAGAAGCACTTCAAGAAGGCGAAACTCGATCCCGCTATCCGATAGCGGTCCCTGGCAAGACCCTGCGTCGGGGCTTTTGCCACGGGCTGCTGACCGCCCGCGCGGAAACTCCCGCGCCATACCGAAAGGCCTCGTGACAGAATGACCGCCGCCGCCGGGAAAGGACTGGAAGGCGTCGTCGCCTCGCAGACTTCACTCAGCTTCATCGACGGACTCAAGGGTATCCTCGTCTATCGGGGCTACAACATCCACGAACTCGCGCCGCACGTCTCGTTCCCGGAGAGCGTCTTCCTGCTCTGGAACGGGCGGTTGCCCAGGCGTTCGGAACTCGCCGAGTTCGAAGCGGCGCTGGCCGCGCAGCGCGCGCTGGATCCGAGAACGGTGGAGGGCCTGAAGGGTCTCCCGGCGGAGACCGTGCCGATGGCGGCCCTCAGGACCGGAGTCTCCCTGGAGGGCGTGTACGACCCGGACGCCGAGGACAACTCGAGCGCGGCCAACCGGCGCAAGGCGGAGCGGCTCGTAGCGCGGACCCCTACGATCATCGCGGCGATACAGCGCATCCGGCAGGGGCTGGAGCCGCTGGAGCCCGACCCGTCGCTCTCGCTCTCGGCCGACTTCGTGAGGATGGCGAACGGAGAGGTCGGCACGGAGGAAGCCGTCGATGCGCTCGACCGCACCCTGTTCCTGTACCTCGACCACGGGTTCAACGCGTCGACTTTCGCCTGCCGCGTCATCGCCGCCACGCTCGGGGACATGCACTCGGCCGTGACCGGGGGCGTCGGGGCGCTGAAGGGCGAGCTGCACGGCGGAGCGAACGCAAGGGCCATGCACACGCTGCTCGAGATCGGCGACACGGAGAACGTCGAACCGTGGCTCGACCGGGCCTTTGCCGAGAAGCGGAAGATCATGGGCTTCGGCCACCGCGTCTACAAGACGGAGGATCCGCGAGCGACGCACCTGCGCGAGATGTCTCGCGTCCTCACGCAGCAGGCGGGTCTCGGGAAGTTCTACGAGATGTCCCGGGAGCTGGAGGGCCGGATGATCGCCGAGAAGGGGATCAATCCGAACGTCGATTTCTATTGCGCAACGGTCTACTACGCGCTGGGTATTCCGATCGACCTCTACACGGCGCTCTTCGCGATGGGGCGGATGGGCGGGTGGACGGCGCACGTGATGGAGCAGCACGCCGACAACCGGCTCATTCGGCCGCGTGCGGAGTATGTGGGTGAGACGGACCTGCGCTGGGTGCCGATGGACGAGCGCTGAACCGAAGTCGCGGAGGGGGCCGGAGCCCGCCGCGTCCGGCGCCGGCCAACACGCCAACGGAAGCGGGCCGCAGGCCTTCAGAGGGCTGCCGAGCCCGCTTCTTTCGTTGAGACAAGGGTCGAGACAAGGAAGGTATCGGTGGAGATACGCTCGGGGATCCCCGTCGACCGGGAACTGGACGCTCTCGTCGTCCCATGGTTCGATGACGCGGAGACGACGGGAGAGTGGTGGGAAGGGCCGGCGGGGGCGTGGCTGG
>VXQX01000071.1 GCA_009838765.1 Gemmatimonadales bacterium | reverse complement strand
GGGTTGGCGATGGGGCCGGGTCCGTAGCACCGCCGCCACAGGCGGCCAACCATGTGGCGCCCGCAACTGCGATGGCCGCGACCGCGATTCGGCACTCGGGCGTCACCGGGAGGCGCCCGCGTATCGTCATGGGGGGACCGCCGGCCAACGTTTCAACCATGATTCGTCTCCCGGCGACGTTCGTTGTTGGCGGATCTTCGGGCCTGCGCGGTGGGCCTGAGATCACGCGGACGATCCGGTTCTCAGCTACAGAGACGAAGGATGTGCGGGACGCGGCCGGAGCGGTGTCCCTATTTTTGTGGACCACCACGGCTCGTCATCCCGGAGCGGGATCGGACCGTTGCGCGACGTTCCCGCCGGGCCCCGATCTCGTCAGAGCTTCCAGCGACGTGATCCTCCGCACGAGTTCGGTCTGTTTGCGGATGCCCAGCTTGCGGTAGGCCCGCCGGACGTGCGTATGCACGGTGCTCTCCGCGCAGCCCAGCTCCGCCGCGATGCCGACGACCGTCCGGCCGGCCGCCAGGTCCACGGCCACGCGACTCTCCGCCGGCGACAGGCCCAGTACCCTGGCCGCGAACGCCGGGTCGATCCGCGGTCGGGCCGCAGGATCGACAAGCAACACGAGCGCGGCGACATCGCCCCTGCCCCAGCCGGCGTGCTCCCTTCTTACGGGACACACTTCCAGGACCAGGGGCGTGCGAGCCCTCGCACGCGTGATCTTCATCGACCCCCCGGCGGCCGGTGCGCCATGTGCGGGCAGGGCCGCGGCCAGCAGGCGCTGCAGTTCCGTGTTCTCCGCCGACACTCCGGCGGCCAGCGCGCCCCCCACGTCCCGGAGCCCGTCGCGTTCCAGCAGGACCTCTCGCGCGCGGTCGTTCGCTTCCAGGATTTGTCCGCTGCGGTTTAGCTGAACAAACCCCGACCGCCCGTTCTCGAGCAGCTCGACGAGCGACGAACTCAGAGCTCTGGCTTGTGCCATTTCGTGTCGGACGCGCGCGAACTGGCGCAGGTGAGGCGCGAGACGCCGGATGGTCCGGATCTGATCGTGCCCCCAGCTTCCGTGCTCGATGGAGTTCCCGAGGGACAGGACGACCGCGCCCCCATCCGTCCCATCCAGCCCCATGTAGAGGCCGTGCTGTGTTCCGTAGGCACGCCGGAACTCGTTGTATACGGCGGAGGTCTTCTTTTCCCGATCCGTATAGAGATCCGACCTGTAGGCGAACTCGCCGTCCGGGAGTCCGTGGAGTCGCGGAATCGCTTCATCGCGCCAGTAGTAGTCGCGAAAGTAGAGTTCCTCCATGTCATCGCGACGTTCCGGCCCTATGAAGAACCGGCTCATGAGGACCTGTGGATTGGCCGCCGGACTGGGAATCGCGTGCGACAGGCTGTGGCCGTTCGCGCGGATCACATCGTTGATCGAAGCCGCCGCCGTGGCCCACTTGTCATCGTCCAGCGCCGCCTAGTACAGCAGCACCAACGTGCGTTCGAACGCATCCTGCGCAGCCATGCGCTAAAGATAGACTGCGATGTACGATCCTTGGGCGACAGAAGACTGCAAGTCTACGATATTTCGGCGACACTTGAACGTTGTCCGGTCAGGTCGCCCGGAGAGGTCAGTTCCGCCGGATGTGCCCGCGCGCCGCGGCGACGAGTGCGAAGGTGGCGGCGGAGACGATGAGGCCGATGAGCGTGCGGTCGAGCAGGGCGGGCGCGTCGGCGGGTGCGAAGAGATGCACGGCGCCCAGCGCCGCGAGGCCGGCGCCGACTGCCGCCAGGGCTTCCGGCACGCCGGCGCGGCGCGAGTGGAGCCCGGCCGCCACCGGGACGAACAGGCTCACGCTCAGGATCGAATAGAAGATGGTGAGCGAGGCGATCACGCTCTCGAGCCAGAGTGCAAGCAATACGGCGAGCGTGCCGCCCGCGATGGCGGCGCCTCGCGCCACTCGGAGCACGTCCCTGCTCGGAGCCTCGGGTCTCAGGAATCCCTTGTAGAGGTCCTTCGAGAGAGAGGTCGAGAGCATGAACAGGCCTGCGTCTGCCGAACTCACCTCGGCCGAGAACACCGCGGCGAGGCCGAGCAGCCCCAGCGCGGGCGGCAGCGCGGTGGCGAGGAGCATGGGCAGCGCCTGCTCACGGCTCGCGAGCGCGGGGTCGTACACGCGGGCGATCATCCCGAGCAGCGTCGGCGCGAAGGCAAACAGCACGAGCCCGACGCCGGCGGCGAGGAGTCCGATCCGGATCGCCCGGGGACTCGTCGCTCCGTAGACCTTCTGCACCAGCCCGGGCGATATGATGAAGGCGGGCGCGAGGAGGGCGATGTAGACCCATCCGGAACCCCCTCCCTGCCACGGATCAAGGTAATCCGGCGACGTGCGCGCGGCGGTCGCTTCGATGGCGGTCCAGCCGCCGATGTCGGAGAGCGCCCACGGGATCGCGACCGCGAACCCGGCCAGCAGCACGACGAGCTGGACCAGGTTGACCCAGGCCGACGCCACGAGGCCGCCGGCGCTGAAGTAGACGATGACGACGATCCCGCCCACGAGCGCGCCGATCCAGCGCGGCGTGCCGGCGACGACCGCGACGATCTCGGCCATGGCGATGAGCTGCCCGGACACGATGGTGAGCGTGGCGAACCACAGCAGGACGGCGATGAGCAGCCGCACGGAGCGGCCGTACCGCAGGTCCAGGTAGTCGCCCATGGTGAGGAGCTCGTGGCGCGCGGCCACCTTCCAAATCCGTGGCCCGACCCAGAGGGCAAGCAGGATCGTCCCGATACCGGCCGAGCCGACCCACCACCACGCGCTTAGCCCGTCCCGGTAGCCGAGCCCGGCCGCGCCGACGGTCGTGCCCGCGCCGAGGTTCGCGGCAAGCACGGTGGCGAAGAGCAGCACCGGCCCGAGTTTGCGGTCGGCGACGAAAAAGCTCCCCGCCCGACCGACCCGTCGCCCGATCCAGGCCCCCAGCGCAACGAGCCCCGCGGCGTACGCCAGGAGCACCCACAGGCCGGTCGTCACGTAGAGTCGCGCACAGTCGCCGGTTTGTAGCGCGGCGCCTGCGGCGGATCGCGCCGCCGGGATGCGGCGTCCGGCGAGCGGGGAGTGGTCGATCGCATGCCGAGAAGAATAACGGCGCTGATCGGCCGCTCCAACGATCAGCCGCCGATGTCGATCAAGTCGGAGACGGAGGGGAGGCCGGGGAGGCCGGTGGAGTTACTTCGAGAGGCCTCTCGCCACCGGTGGAAAGGTCATCACGGAATGGTCAACTCGCGTTGCAGCAACTCCATGAACTGCGTGACGTACGAGGGGTCGGATCGCGACCGGCGGTTGAAGAGGACGACGTAGTTGATCCCGCTGCCCCGCTGGTAGGCCAGCGCGTTGGTGCCGGCGAGATTTCCCGTGTGATACCAGTGCCATCCAGCCGCCTCGGGCTTGCTGCGGGGGCTCCCGATATCGTCTCCGGCTACCTGGTACGCATCCAGGAACTCCAGCAGGGCCCGCGTGGACGCGACGAGGCCGCCGTGGCCGACCTTGGCTTCGTGGTGCCACCCTCCATCCGGCCACGGCACGCGGGGGCCCGACGGGTCGAAGACGTTGCGGGCTCCGATCGGCCCCTGGTACCAGGGCTCCCGCGGATCGCGATCCCGCGGAAACGTGCGGCCCAGAATCACGTCGCCGACCGGGACCCCCAGCGGCGCGAAGATGTTCTCCCGCACATAGGACAGGTAGTCCTGGCCGGACACCTTCTCTACGATGAGCCCGAGCACGAGGTATCCGATGTTGGAGTAGGCTCTTCGCGTGCCCGGGCGGAACTGGAGCGGCTGGCCCAGGATGTAGCGCACCATGTTCTCGCGACCGGGCGGACTCCGCACGGACATCTCGGCGGCGATCGCGATTTCGCGAAACACCCAGTCGGGCGCGATGTCCCGGTCCCAGCCGGCCCGGTGCCGAAGCAGGTGTTCGACCGTGATCTGTCCCAGCGCGGGATCGCCCGGACGGGGGAACGGCTCAAGCGAAAGCAGCCCGCCTCCCGCCTGGCCCATGTCGAAGACCCGGTCGCCCAGCGCCAGTTTTCCATCGGCCGCCAGCTTCCGGATCGCCGCGGCCGTGATCGGCTTGGTCACGCTGGCGATCCGCATCATCACATCGCTCGCCACGGGAACGCGGCGCCCGGGGTCCATGAAACCCGCCGCTCCCTCGTAAATGATGTCGCCGTTCCTCATGATGCCCAGCGCGGCCGCGCCAATGCCGTGCTGCTCGACGAACCCTCCCAGCAACGCCGTGAAGGCCTCGGACGCTGAAACGTCGACCGTCATCGGCTGCCGGGCGGAGAGCCCTCCCGGATCCGTCGCGATCACCGTAATGGTCGCCGTTCCGCCGGCAACGCCCACGACTTTCACAGTACTGCCCGATGCCGACGCGGTGCTTACCCCGCGGTTCGAAGTCGCGGCCGCATAGGTCAGAGCGTCCCCGTCGGGGTCGGTGAAGAAGGGGGCGACGCCGATGGAGATCGTGTCGCCCGCATCGACCCTCTGCGGCGGAATCGAAGCCTGTGCCACCGGCGCCCGGTTGCCGGGCCCGGGCCCGGAGGGCGAGGACCCATCGCCGCAGGCGGATACGAGCGCAACCGCCAGCACCACGGTCGCGGGGCGAGGGGAGCCGCCCGGCAATCGTCTCAACAAGACTCACACGTCACGGTCTGTACTCGTCGACTCTCCAGACGCCCCCGCCCTGGTGGCTCGCCACGAAATGATATGTGACTCCGTTGATGGAACCTGTGACGACGATGCGGTTGCCGCCGGTGACGAAGCCGAGACGCGCCCGCCCGTCGCTCAGGACCGTGAAGGACAACTTCGAGCTGCTATCCGTGCCATAGACATCGCAGCTTTCCCCACGCCCGTAGGTGGCCCCCTGCACACACTCTCCTTCCCTGCCGCCTCCGCCTCCGCCGGAAACTTCGACCTCCACCCCGTCAGAGCAGTTGTTGTTCGTGGCGGACTCGCCGTCTACCGGATCGACGCAGGCGCCGTAGTAGTACGTGCCCGCCTGCGACGGCGCCCTCAGCGCGATGGTCTCGGCGTGGCTTCCGTCGGCGCCCAGGGCTCCCACCGCGTCCGTTCCCACCTCCGTGTCGCCGGACGATATCGTCGCGTTCGACGACCGGTGGTAGCGCAGCGTGGTCGAGCCGGACCGTCCCTCGCCCCGGTTCCGGACCGTCGCGCTGAACGTGAACGACGCCCCCGGATCCGGAGTGTCGTCGTCCACCGCCGGCGACTGCACGACGAGGTCGGGCTCACCGCCGCCGCCAGAGGCTTCCCCTGTCACTTCCACCCAGTCGAAAAGCGCGGTCGTGTGCTGGTCGCCCCAGTTGAACAGCCTGATGCGACTCACTTCCGTCCACGCCGAGGCGAGTCCACCGTCCAGCCGAACTTCAAACAGTTGTCCGCCCTCAGCCTCGGCGGTGAACTGACTGTTCCGATATGAGAGCGAGACATCCGTGACCTCGCCCAAGCCCTCACGGATAGAGCTCGAGGTTCCACTCAACTCGGAAATGACATCGAAGCGCCGACCGCTCTCAACCCATACCTGCGTACTGTAGTTGTAGGTTCGGGTCTGTCCGTTGACCCTGATGGAGTGAGGCCCGACCGTGATATGCACCGCAGAGTACTCGCTGTGTCCCGTGTTCCACGCAATTCTCTGCCGTGCGGCAGGATCTGCGCGTCCCACACCTGCATGGATCGTCCAGTCCGTCAGCGGGACCTCGAGCCATCTGTCTGCCCTCCCGCTGTTCCGTGTCGTATTGGTCAGATTCAGCACACCATTGGATACCGCGGCGTCGGCATTCTCGATTTCCCAATCGGACAGGCTGGCGGACGACGCGAAGTCGTCGCGGAGTCCGGCTCCACCGCCACCGTCGCGCACGTTGACCTGAAACGGCTGCGTCGCCGTCAGGCCGCCCGGGTCGCGGGCGGTAACCGTCACTGTCGCCGTCCCGGCGGCGATGCCTGTGACCGTCAGCGCGCTTCCCGATACCGACGCGGAAGCGACCGCAGGGGCCGACGAGGTCGCGGCGTACGTCAGGGCGTCCCCGTCCGGGTCCCGGAAGTTCCCCGACACGTCCACCGACGACGATGACCCCGTATCGATCGTCTGGTTCGGGATCGCAACCACCGCCTCCGGAGCCCGGTTCGGCGTCGCCACCGTCACCTGGAACCCCTGGGTGGCCGTGAGCCCGTCCGGGTCCCGCGCCGTCACGGTCACTGTCGCCGTCCCGGCGGCGACGCCCACCATTGTCAGCGTCGTCCCCGCCAGCGATACGGAGAGGACGCTGGCGGCGGAGGACGCGGCGGCATAGGTGAGCGCGCCACCGTCAGGATCGCGGAAGTACGAGGCTACGTCGAGGGTTTTCGTCTCCCCCGTCGCGATCATCTGATTCGCTATCGTTCCAACCTGCACGGGGGCGGCCGGCGGCGACATCGTCCTCCT
>VXQX01000038.1 GCA_009838765.1 Gemmatimonadales bacterium | reverse complement strand
GTGGGGGTGGCGGGCGGGCCGCTCGGCTGCACGGTCGATCTCGACGCGGCGCCCGCCGGGGCGAGCGTCTCGGCCGCGGGGCGCTGGTTCGGCGAGTCGCACTCGCGCGTCGTGCTGACGTGCCGGCCCGGCGAGGGCGGGCGGATCGCCGCGCACGGGCGGCGTCACGGCGTGCCCGTGGCGCGTGTGGGCACTGTGGACGGGCCGGACAGCCCGTGCCGGCTGACCGGCGCCGGCCACGCGATCGCCCCGCCGGCCGCCGAGCTGGCCCGGATCTACGAGGAGGCGATCCCGCGCCGCATGAGCGAGGAGGCGGGAATCACCTCATGAGGAGACTGCCGACGACCGGCGGCCAGGGCGCGGGGGGCGGAGCGTTCGAACTGGACAAGCCGCGGGAGGAGTGCGGAATCGTGGCAGTCAGCGGCTCGGGCGCGGCCGCCGAACTCGCGTTTCTCGCCATGTACGCACTCCAGCACCGCGGGCAGGAGTCCGCCGGGATCGTCACGGTCGACGATTCCGGCATGTCGCGGGTCCACAAGGGCATGGGCCTCGTGGCGGACATCTTCGACGACGACGTGCTCGGCGCCCTCGAGGGGTCGCTCTCCGTCGGGCACGTCCGCTATTCGACGGCGGGAGGATCGAGCCTCCGCAACGCGCAGCCGCTCCTCGTGCAGTACGAGGACAAGCCGCTCGCGCTCGCGCACAACGGGAACCTGACGAACGCGCACCAGCTCAAGCGGTCGCTCGCTCGCGACGGCTCGATCTTCCAGACGGACGCGGACTCGGAGGTCATCGTCCACCTCATCGCCCGCTCCCGGCACCGCGACCTGGACGGCAAGATCGACGACGCACTCTCGCAGCTCGTCGGCGCCTTCTCCCTCCTCCTCTGCATCGGCGACACGGTGTATGCGACGCGCGATGCGCGCGGCTTCCGGCCCATGGTCATGGGCAGGCTCGGCGAAGCCGTCGTCTTCGCATCGGAAACGTGCGCCCTCGACATCATCGGGGCCGCCTACGTACGCGACGTGAAGCCCGGCGAGGTGCTCAAGGTCCACGACGGCCACGTGGAATCGCTCCGGCCGCTGCCCCCCGCCGAACCCAGCGCCTGCCTGTTCGAACTCGTCTACTTCGCACGGCCCGATTCGCGCGTCTGGGGGTGCAGCGTGGACGAGGCGCGGCGGGCGTTCGGCCGCCAGCTCGCCCACGAGCACCCGGCCGAGGCCGATTGCGTCTTCGCGGTGCCCGACTCGTCGAACTCGGCGGCGCTCGGCTACTCGGAGGTCAGCGGCCTCCCGTTCGAACTCGCGCTCATCCGCAACCACTACGTGGGCCGGACCTTCATCCATCCGACCCAGAGGGGGCGCGACTTCAAGGTGCGGGTGAAATACAACCCCGTGCGAGAACTCGTCGACGGCAAGCGCATCGTCGTCGTGGACGACTCGCTCGTTCGGGGCACGACGAGCAGCGGCCTCGTCCGGCTCCTCCGGGACTCGGGGGCGCGGGAGGTGCATTTCCGGGTCGCCTCCCCGCCGGTGCGTTCCCCCTGCTACTACGGCATCGACATGCCCACGAAGGAGGAACTCATCGGCTCCAGCCACACGGTCGAGGAGATCCGGCAGCACCTGAAGGTCGAATCCCTCGGCTATCTCAGCATGGAAGGCATGCGCGACGCGGTCGCGGATCACGGTCCCTTCTGCGACGCCTGCTGGACCGGGAACTACGCCGCGCCGCTCGTGGACCTGGATCGATCGCGGGCGTTGCAGACGGTCTGATGCCGCGCCGTCCCGCTGCCCGTTTCAGGCCTGTCCTCGCCGCCCTTCTCTGCGCCGGCATCACGGCCTTCCCGGCGTGCGCCCCCGCGGACCCGCCCGCCTGCGCGCTGATCTTCTCCACGAACGACACGCACGGACGGCTGCTGCCCGCTGAACAGAGCTGGTCGGAGGGACGCCCGGTCGGTGGATCCGCCGCGCTCGCGGCCTACGTGGCGCGGGAGCGCTCCGCGACGCCCGAGTGCCCCCTCTTCGTCGTCTCCGGCGGGGACATCATGCAGGGCACGCCGATCTCGAACTTCACGGACGGCCGCTCGACGATCGAGGCGATGAACGGGATCGGCTACGACGCCGCCGCGATCGGAAACCACGAGTTCGACTGGGGAGTCGACGTCCTCGTGGAGCGCATCGCCGATGCGGACTTCGCCATGCTCGGCGCGAACATCTATCTCAAGGGCACCGACCGGCACCCGGACTGGGTCCGGCCCTGGACGATCGTCGAGCGGGACGGCGTCCGGGTCGGCTTCGTCGGCGCGACGACGCGGTCCACGCCGGTCGTCGCCCGGCCATCGCTCGTCGCGGACTTCGACTTCCGATCGATCTCCGATGCGCTCGACCGCTACATCCCTGAGGTGCGGGCGGCCGGCGTGGACTTCGTGGTCGCGGTCATGCACGAAGGCGCCTTCTGCGAAATCGGCCTGCCGGAGGATGCGGCGGACGCGTGCCGGGGCCCGGCCCTGGAAGCGCTGGCCGCGGCGACGGCACCCTTCGACTACGCGGTCACGGGGCATACGCACTCGCGCCTGGAGACGGAGATTCGGGGCGTTCCCGTCATCCAGTCGTACTCGAACACGATGGCGTACGGACTCGGCCGCATCGACCGGAGCGCGGAAGGAGTCGTAGGCGCGCAACGCCTCGGCGTTCGACAGGCGTGGGCGGACGAGATCGCGCCGGACCCGGACGTCGAGCGGCTCGTCGCCTCCTACAGCGCCGAGATCGCGGCCATCGTCGACCGCGTGATCGTGGACCTCCCGGAGGCGCTTTCCGCCCCGCGCGACGGCGACTTCCCGCTCGGCCGCATCGTGGCCGACGCGCAGCGGCACGCGAGCGGGGCCGACGTCGCCCTCATGAACAACGGCGGCATCCGGCGGTCGCTGCCGGCCGGACCCGTCACCTTTGAGGATCTATTCGAACTCCAGCCCTTCAACAACATGCTCGTCCGCCACACGATGACCGGCGCACAGTTGTTGCGGACGCTCGAGCACTCAGCCCGGGGCGGGGACGTCGACCTGCACGCGAGCGGCATCGTCGTCCGCTACGACCCGGGGGCGCCCCTGGGCGAGCGGGTTCTGGAGGTGACCTTCGACGACGGGTCGCCACTCCGCCCCGAGGGCCGCTACGTCGTCACGGCCAACGATTTCATCGCGGGCGGGGGCGGCGGCTACACGACATTCGCCGAGGCCGAGGTCATCGACCCCCTGGAAGTCGCGGATCTGGAGGCGCTCGTCGCCTACCTGGAGGCACAGCCGCAGCCCCTCCCCATCCCGCGCGCCCCCCGCTGGATCGCGGTCCCCTCAGGGCCGTAGTGCCGGACCGGGCCAGTCGATCAGCTCGACGGTCGGGAAGGGCAAGCGCCGGGATAGAACGGCTCCGGCGTCGGAGAGATCGAGCACCCGCAATATGTCTCGCGCTACCAGGGCACCCTCGCCGGTTTGGAGATCGATCGCATAGGTGAGGGGTCCATCCTCCTCTCCGGGAGGAGGATCACCTCGGTGGACGAACGCGATCTGCACGAGCAAGAGGTCCGCAGCGTCGTACGCGGCGGCGCCGATCGTCCCGTGATACCCTTCCTCCGGGGTTCCGGCCTCCACTCCGCCGTGCGAATACTCGCCCACATAGACGGGAGAAAGCCCGTTCAGTTCCGTTAGCCAGAGCAGCTCTCCGCTCGGCGCATACCGCCTTACTTCCGGCAGCAGGACGGGAGCCGAAACGATGCCGCCGGCGTCGAGACAGGCTACGTTCGTTCGCGCCAGCATCTCGACGACCGCCGGGTTGTCGGAGTCGTAGAAGGCACCGAACGAGCGGATCCACTCGCCTTCGAACGTGAACAGGTGAATGGACCCGGCGTGTTCCGGATGCCAGCCCGCCACGACGAGCATGTCGTCCAGGAGGCAGCCGTCGTCCACATCCATGCGGAGTTGGACAAGGCGCGAATAAACCACATCTTCCCGGGAGTTCTCGAACAGGCTCACGCGCCCGTTGGATTCAAATACGGCCACCACGGCGTCTCCCCCGGCCATGCTCAACGCCAGCGGAGCCTGAAACTCGCCGGGTCCCAGACCCGCGCCGCCGACCACCCGTACCCGTCCCGCCGGCCGCGCGGATGCGGTTCCGTCGTCGAAGACGCGGAGTTCCAGCGCCTGACCATCGAGGACAAACAGTTTTCCCCAGCGGTCGCGCGCCGCTCCCTCAACCGACCCGAACTGCAGCATCGCAGGTTCGTCCAGCGCACCAACGGTGATGCCCGCCTCGGGGCTGCGAAGGGCCGCAACCAGGGAGGCGTCCCGCTCCGGAGGATCCTCGAGTACGGCTTCAATGGCCGAGGACGCAGCAACCGTGCGCACGAACCGCGCCGCCTGGGGGTGTCGGGTGACGTCATCGCCGCAGGACGCGGACGAAACGACGAGTATCAGGGCTCCCATCCGAAGGAACCACACCGCGTTGCCTGTTCGTCCCATCTGTGGCGCCTCTCGTGATTTCAGGTTTGATCGCACCGGTAACGTGCCACGCCATCAACCGACACCAACTCGATCAGAATCCGGGGCATCCCCTTCGCGGCGACCACGACTTCGCTCGACGCAGGGCGGAAGCCCCCACAGGTCACTTCGAGCTGATACCTTCCTGTCGGCACATCGAGGAGTGTGAAGCGGCCTTCGTTCGTCACGGTCCGATGGTCCGTACTCAGGAGCGTGACGCGGGCCCCGTGCAGGCGCCGGGCGTCTATCTTGCTGACGACCATCCCGCTCACCGAAGCCGTCACGGTCACCGGCACGGTGAGCAGATAATCGCTCCCGCTTCCCGCCGTGATCACCCTCGTTGGGCCTACCACGCGCCCGAAAGCAGGCGACAGTTCAAGTGGAGTACCACTTTCCACATCGCACACCCGGTATCGGCCATCCCGGTCAGCCACGATCCGGGCTTCCCCACTGGTCCGCGCCGCCTGCGGGCGTCGGGCGACACGTACACGCGCGGTCGGCAATCGAATGCCCGTGACTTCATCGGCCACAACTCCCTCGATCGACACGGTGCCGTCCACGCCCACGGGCTCGCACAGTTCGATCGTGATCCGTGGAAGGACGGACCCGCCGGCGAGCATACTCCGAGTCCAGAGGATAACTGCTCCGCACCCCCACGTTTCGTCGTCGAACGCAAACAAAGGCACCCCATTGGCGTCAGGGTAGATCTCCGCAGCCAGCAAATCTGCAGCCGATAGTTCATCGAGGTCGGCGTGTGCTCCGTGCGATCGCACCCCGTCGACGTATACCGGCACCTGCGGACCGCAAACGGACGAGGCGGATCGAAGCATGGACTCCACAAGCCGACCCGCCGTAACGTGGCCGGCGCTATTCCTTTCGACCCAAGCGGGATCGAAGTAATCGCCCCAGCCAACTTCCATCCGATCAAAGAAACCCGCATCCACGAGACGTCCCGGGCGCCCCGGGACTACCGTCTCGATGGGATCCAGAACGACGGGAGCGATCCGCAGCCGTACAACCAGAGGCTCCAGCGGGTCCGAGCCTACGGTAAGAGGGACGTCCAACACCTCATATCCGATTCGCTGCAACCGCAGGACGTGGTCCCCGGGCTCGATCCCACTAATCGCGAAGGCACCGTCGAGCCCGGTCAGTGCCCGGGACATGGTTCCATTCTGCCAGATCAAGGCGACCGTGGCTCCTCCCACGGGCTCACCTGTATCGAAGTCCGTGACGACCCCCGAGACACGCTGCGCTTGCTGTGCAACCGCAGCAGCCGAGCCCAGCCACGCCAAGCAGACCATTGGGAGCGCCAATCGCAACTGGCCGGTCACGAAGCGGCAGAACCGGGAGCGACGAGCTTCTTCTTGCAAACAGTTCATGGCCGCTACACTTCGGTTCACTCCGTGACTCTGAGACGCAAGTTTCGCAGAAAATCCGGGATAGGCTCTTGCCGACATGCCGGTCAATGCCAGCAGGACCCTCGACAGAAAAAGCGGCCCGTCTGGCATTCGCGCGCTGGGTCCCATGTGGGTACACAATCGTCCATATCCGGACGCACGACGCACTTGTGTTGCGTCAAACACGGTCCGGTGTTGGATGCGACGAGCTGGCCGTACGAGAGGGCAGTAAGTACCCCCATCAACGCTCCAGCTGCGAACAACAACACTACGTTTCTTCGCATTGTCACTATGAACCTCCATCTGGCGGGTGTAGGAGAATTGACTTGGTCGTGGCACCCCTGGGAGGCAAGACCAAGTCAGACGCGGCCCAAGTGCGCAAGGCCGTGAGCCCGCTGGCTCTTCCGAGATGTCGGACGCCAGGTTTCCAAGAATTAGAGACGAGTGACCCAGGGTCAGACCTTCCACCGGTCCTTTCGAACACTAGAACCTGCGGCGTTGAAGGGATCACTCCGTCTGCCCAAAAATAGTCCAGCGTCACCGCGTTCGAAACGTGATCACCGAAGCTGAACGAATCAAAATCGCCGAGATCGCTAAGGTGATTGAGCCCTCGAGACACATCCGCCGTGGTTGCCACTCCGACCGCCTTCAATTCCACCCCTTCTTGCGCGGCCCGCCGCTCTAGGCGATGCCAGACTGCTCTGATTGCATCCTTCGCTTCTGGACGCTCGGACCAGCCGCAATCCGGATTGCCTACGTAGACGAACCACACCTGACGGTCGAGAACCGCGTCGAGGGGCGGATCGGCTGGCGTCACTCCCCGGCCTGAGCGATCTAGGTCGTGGGAGTGAGAGGTTGCCATGATTGTGCCCAAAAAGCCTACGCCCAAGGCGAGGAACGCCCCAGTGAACAGCGATGCTCGTCTCAAAGCATAAGCCTCCAAGCTGCTTA
>VXQX01000083.1 GCA_009838765.1 Gemmatimonadales bacterium | reverse complement strand
ATAAGCGCCAGCGCCCCCGCGTGCCCCGCGAAGGCTCGCGACGATCTCGGGCACGCGCTCCGGCGTGACGTCCTCGAGGTAGCGGTCGTTGACCTGGACGACGGTGGCGAAACCGCACGCGCCGAGACACTCCGCCTCGATGACGGTGAACTCGCCATCCTCGGAGATCTCACCCTCCCGCGTCCCCGTCTCGGCGAGGAAGCCGCGCAGGACCTCTTCGGCCCGGTTCAGGTGGCAGGAGATGTTCGTGCACACCTGGACGAAGTGACGTCCGACCGGGTGCTTGTTGTACATCGTGTAGAAGGTCGCGATCGAGTGCACGTAGGCCGGGGTCAGATCCAGGGCCTCGGCGACTTCGACCATGTCCGCGGGTTCGATCCACCCCTTCACCGACTGCACGAAGCCGAGCATCGGGAGGAGCGCCGCCTGCTTCGTCGGGTAGCGCGAGAGAGCCGCCTCCAGCCGGTGCTTCCCCTCCTCCGTCTCGAAGATCGGACCTTCGAACGTCGCCCTCGCCGTCAACTGGAAGGGCTGCGCCCCGACGACCGCGGGATGGATGCGCCGGCTCACCGGTCGATCTCCCCGAGCACGACGTCGAGCGAGGCGTTGATCGCGACCACGTCCGCGACGAGTTCCCCCCGCACGAGTTCCGGGAGCGACGCGATGTTGATGAACGAGGGCCCTCGGAAACGGCAGCGGACGGGCTTCGTGCCGCCGTCGGAGATGATGCCGAACCCGAGTTCGCCCTTCGAACTCTCGATGGAATACCACGTTTCGCCGGCCGGCACGCGGACGCCCTCCATCACGAGCTTGAAGTGCGAGATCATCGTGTCGATCGACCCCATCGCCTCGCCCTTCGGGGGCAGCACGATTCGGTAGTCGTCGATGTTGATCGGGCCTCCGGGTAGCCGGTCCAGCGCCTGCTCGATGATGCGGACGCTCTGCCGCATCTCCTCCACCCGCACGAGATAGCGGTCGTAGACGTCGCCGGCCGTCCCCACGGGCACGTCGAAGTCGTACTCGTCGTAGCCGAGGTAGGGACGCGCCTTGCGCACGTCGTAGGCCAGACCGCTCGCGCGCAGCGTGGGCCCCGTGACGCCGTAGCTCACCGCCTTCTCCGCGGAGAGCACGCCGATGTCCATCGTTCGGCCCTGCCAGATCGCGTTGCGGGACAGGAGCCGCTCGACCTCGTCCAGCGTCTCCGGGAAGGTGGCCGCGAAGTCGCGCGCCGCCGCCGTCCAGCCCACGGGCAGGTCCGCCATCATCCCGCCGACCCGCGTGACGGAGGTCGTGATCCGGCCCCCCGTGTACGCCTCGTGCAGGTTGTAGATCCGCTCGCGCTCCTGGAAGGTGTAGAGGAAGACGGAGAAGGCGCCGATGTCGATCGCCGTCGTCCCCAGCCACAGGAGGTGGCCGAGGATGCGGTTCAACTCGCCGAGGATGACGCGGACGACGCGGCAGCGCTCCGTGATCTCCACATCGAGGAGCGCTTCGACCGCTCCGGCGAAGCCGATGTTGTAGAGCATCGGCGCGAGGTAGTCCATGCGGTCCGTGTAGGGGACGCACTGGTTCCACTCGCGGTACTCGCACGTCTTCTCGAAGCCTGTGTGCAGATACCCGATGTGGGGGGAGCAGCGCACGATCCGCTCTCCGTCGAGCTGGAGCACGAGCCGGAGCACGCCGTGCGTGGCGGGGTGCTGCGGCCCCATGTTGATGAGGATCGGTTCTCCTTCGAGCGCGTCCTCGGGCTTCTCATCCGGGCTCACGTCGCGGATGCCGCCCGGCGCTCCGCCTTCCGCCGCGCCCTCCGATGGCTCCCGCACCTCTCCGTCCTCGGTGACGGCGTAACCCGCCAGCTCCAGCTCCTCGACGGCGTACATGTCGATGAGGTCGCGTGAGAGCGCGCGGCTCACCTGCGCGGAGCGGCTGAAGCGGCCGCGGAGTGGAAAGTCCTTCCGGAGCGGGAAACCCTCCTCGTAGTTCTCCGGCATGAGGATGCGGCGCAGGTCCGGATGGCCGCGGAAGCTCACCCCGTACATGTCCCACACTTCGCGTTCGAGCCAGTTGGCGGCGAGCCACTGGTCGGTGACGCTGTCCAGCTCGAGGTCGTGCATCGGCGCCTCGCACGCGACCCGGAGCTGGCGGCCGTGCGCCATGGACCAGAGTTGATACCACACCTGGATCGGGGCACCGATGCCCGCATGCGCCCCCATGAGGTCCGCAAGCAGGTCGTACGCCTGATCGGGCGTCTCGCGAAGGAAGCGGAGCGCCTCGGCGTTGATACCGGGGTCGATCCAGACGACGGGATAGCCGAGCGCGTCGCCCTCCACGCGCCGCACGCCCTCCCCGAAGCGTTCGCGAAGGGCGAGAACCGAGGGATGGCCCGCCGCCCCCCCGCCGGGGGACGTACCCCGCACCATGCTCAGAGGCGAGGTCGTCGTCGCGGTCGTCAACGGCGGAGCGCCCCGCTCAATCCCGGTGTTCCAGGCGACGTTCGCGCCGGTCGCGGGACCGGGCCAGCGCCGAAGTCGGGCCGAGCCCGCTCATGCGGTTCTGGTTCGTCGAGTTGCCGAATGGTTGCGCCACGAGTTCGATCGTCTCCGGCGGCAGGTTCGGGCGTCCGACCGCCTCCGGGGCTTCGTCCCGCGCCCGGGGATCCGCCAGCGACTCTCCCTTGATCTTCTCCTGGATCATGAGGAGTCCGTAGATGAGCCCTTCCGGCCGCGGTGGACAGCCCGGAACGTACACGTCGACCGGCACGATCGTGTCGATCCCCTGCACGATCGTGTAGTTGTCGAACATCCCGCCGGAACTCGCGCACGCGCCCATCGACACGCACCACTTGGGCTGCGGCATCTGATCCCAGACCCGGCGCAGGACCGGGGCAAGCTTGTAGGTCACGCGGCCGGCGACGATCATAAGATCCGCCTGCCGGGGGCTGAAGGACATGCGCTCCATCCCGAAGCGGCCGATGTCGTACTTGCTCGCGGCCGACGCCATCATCTCGATCGCGCAGCAGGCGGTCCCGAACGGCATGGGCCACAGCGAATTGCGGCGCGCCCAGTTGATGACGTAGTCGAGCTTCGTCGTCATCCAGTTGTGCGGGATGCCGGTATCGACCCGACCCTCGTCCGGGTGCGCGCCCGGAGGCAGTGTATCGAGCGTTCTCATCGCACCTCCCCGCCCGGTCCCGGGTTCAGTCCCATTCGAGGGCCCCCTTCTTCCAAGCGTACACGAGTCCGACGCCGAGCACGGTGAGGAACGCCGATATCTCCACGAACCCGACCATCCCCAACTCCCGGAAGATCGCGGCCCACGGAATGAGGAAGAGCGTCTCGATGTCGAGGACGATGAAGAGCATCGCCACGATGTAGAAGTTGACCGAGAAACGCTCCCTCGTCGTCCCGAGCGGGGGAATCCCCGACTCGTAGGGGCTCGCCTTCACCGGAGTCGGTCGCCGGGAGCCCACGAAATGCGACACGCCCATCATCGCGGCCGCGTTCAGCACGCCGACCAACGCGAGGATCAGGATGCCGAGATATGGGTCGAGCAAGGGGGTTCGCTCCTCTCGTGCGAGCTTGTGAATTTCTTCACTTTCCCGCGCCGCGAAGGTATCGCGGAGGGGTAGGACCGGCAAGCGGTATTTGGCCTCAAACGCAGAGGGCGCGAGTGAGTCGAAAGCGGTCCGTAGTGCGCCACGTGGCGATCGGCGACGGCAGCGTGCAGGTGACGATTCTGGGCCGGGGACGCCCCGTCCTCTTTCTGCACGGCATCAGCGCCCACGGCCGCGCGTGGCGGCCCGTCGCCGAACGCTTCGCCGAGGAACATGCGGGCTGGGAATGTTGGCTTCCCGACCTGCCGGGCCGGGGTGCCTCGGACGCGCGGGCGGGACTCTCGTACGCGCTCGACGACGAGGTGAGCCGGCTTCGCGCGGCGGTGCGGGCGCTGGCGCCGGACGCCACACCGCCGCGGCTCGTCGCGGGGCACTCGCAGGGCGCTGCGATCGCGCTCGCACTGGCGGAGGCGGAACCGGACATCGCCGGGCTGCTGCTGTCGAACCCGGTCACGCCGGAAATCCGGAGTCCGGCCATCCTGCGGCTGCTGCGGTCGTCCGCGGTGCGGCGGGCGGTGGGGAGCCTCCTGGCGCCGCTTCATGCGCCGCTGGGCCACCTGGTGCTCCGGCGGGCGTGCGGTCCCGCCTTCCGCGCGCCCCCGGAGCTGGTCGCCGCCTACGCGAGACCCTGGGCGAGCCCGGCGCGCGCCCGAACCCTCCTGCGCATCCTGGCCGACTGGGATCCGGCGGAACTCGAGGGCCGCATGCCCCGGCACCCGGTCGCCGCGCACGTGGTGACCGGCGCATGCGACCCGAGGATCCCGGTCGGGGCCGCGCGGCGCCTCGCCGCCCACCTCGACTGCGACCTCACCGTGTCACCGGACGGCGGCCACGTCCTGACCGAGCAGCACCCCCGGCTCCTCGCCCGCCTCCTCGGAGAATTGGCCGCCCGGATCGCGGGATAGTCCGCCCGCCCGGGAGTCAGAGCCTGGGGGGAGTGACTCCGGTCTGGCCCTGGTACTTGCCGGCCTTGTCCGCGTAGCTGACCTCGCACACCTCGTCCGACTCGAAGAAGAGCACCTGCGCGATCCCCTCGTTCGCATACACACGCGCGGGAAGCGGCGTCGTGTTCGAGATCTCGAGCGTCACGTGCCCCTCCCACTCCGGCTCGAAGGGGGTGACGTTTACGATGAGACCGCAGCGCGCATAGGTGCTCTTCCCCACGCAGATCGTGAGGATGTTGCGCGGAATCCGGAAATACTCGATGGACCGCGCGAGCGCGAAGGAGTTGGGGGGGATGACGCAGACATCGCCCTGGTACTCGAGGAAGGAGCGCTCATCGAACTTCTTGGGATCGACGACCGGGAAGAGCGCATTGTGGAAGATCCGGAACTCGTCGGCGACCCGCATGTCGTAGCCGTAGCTGCTCACGCCGTAGGAGATGACGCCTTCGCGCACCTGGCGGTCGGCGAAGGGTTCGATCATCCCGTGCCCGCGCGCCATGCGCCGAATCCAGCCGTCGCTCTTGATCGCCATCGGACCTCTCCGTGGGGCTTTTCTTTTCAGCGTCAACCTACGCGGGCGTCAAGGGTGCGGCCGCGTAGGTGTGTCGCGTGCGCGTCAGGTTCGGGTGATGGCGATCCGGGCGGCCCAGATCCAGGCGGCGATGAGTGCGGCGCCGCCGAGCGGCGTGATCGCGCCGAGCCAGCCGATTCCGGACAGGGCGAGGGCGTAGAGCGTCCCGCTGAACACCGCGATGCCGCCCACCATCAGGAGCCCGGGGCGCCGCCACGCCGCATCCGGCCAGCGGCCCGACGCAAGGCCGAGGAGGATGAGCCCGAGGGCGTGCCACATGTGGTAGCGGGCCGCCGTGTCGAAGGTTGCGAGGGCCTCCGCCGAGAGGCGACCTTCGAGCGAGTGCGCGCCGAACGCTCCGGCGGCTACTCCGAGACCCGCGAGCAGACACCCGGTCGCGACGAGCCCCCGCTGCGGCGAATCGGCGCCGGTCAAGCGAAGACGATCAGTCGAACATCGGGGCCGGGGCCGCGCCCGCCCTCCGCGCCGCCTCTCCGGCGATCGTCTCCATGACCCGGTCCCAGCGCTCCGGACTGATCTCGGCCAGCGTGGCTTCGAGGAGAGCCGCCAGCTCGACCCCTTCCTTGCGCCGCATGGGGGATTCGCCGTCTTCGAGTTCGAGCCGCGTGCGGAGGTCGGTTGCGCGTTCGAGCAGGTCCCTGTGACGGAGTCGTTCCTCGTAGTTCGTCATCCGCCGACCTGACTCAGGGCGGCGAGCCCGCCGCTTCCGGCCGCTGTTCCCAGTTCCAGGTAGTGGCGCTTCGGCTTCCCGGCGAGCGCCTCCGCGACCGCGTCTTCGATGCGGCCCGTCGCTCGCAAGGGGCCCTTCAGATCGACCTCGTGGTCGCCGAACAGGCACGTTCGCAGCTTCCCATCCGCGGTCAGACGCATGCGGTTGCAGCGTTCGCAGTAGTTGTGGGAGAGAGGCGTGATCGCGCCCACCGTCCCGGCGCCCCCCGGGAAGCGGTAGTAAACGGCCGGCCCGTTCCCCCGCGGTCCCGGATCCGGCAGGAGATCCTCGATCGAGCGGATCTTCTCGAGCACCTCGTCCGTCGAGATGAACCGGTCGGTCAGGTGCAGGTTCCGTCCCACGGGCATGAGTTCGATGAAGCGCACGTGCCACGGCCGCTCCCGCGTGATCTCGGCGAAGTCGACGACCTCGTGGTCGTTGAGGCCCCGCATGATGACGCAGTTGATCTTGATCGGGGCGAAGCCCGCCTCCTCGGCGGCGCGCAGGCCTTCCATCGTCTCGTCGAAACGCCGCGCCGGCCGCCGGGCGATCTCCTCGAACGCGTAACGGTCGAGCGTGTCGAGGCTGACGTTCACGCGCGCGACCCCCGCTTTCCGGAGGGCCACCGCGAAACGCGGCAAGAGGATTGCGTTCGTGGAGAGGGAGATGTCGTCGATGCCCGGGACCGCGGCGATCATGCGTACCAGGTCCGGCAGGTCCTTGCGGACGAGCGGCTCGCCCCCGGTGATCCGGACTCGCTCCAACCCGAGCACGGACATCTGCCGGACGATCTCGGAGATCTCCTCGTACGCGAGCATCTCGGGCTTGGGGATCCAGTCGAGCCCCTCCTCCGGCATGCAGTACGTGCAGCGCAGGTTGCATCGATCCGTGACCGAGATCCGGAGGTAACGGATGCGGCGGCCGAACTGATCTCTCATGGCACCGGTCGTGAGGGGTTCGCGGAAGCTCGTCGCCCTCCGGGCCGGGAGCGGCGAGTGGCGGGGCTCCCACCCAGTGCGACTCGCCGTCCTCGTAGTGCTCGTGCTTCCAGA
>VXQX01000096.1 GCA_009838765.1 Gemmatimonadales bacterium | reverse complement strand
CGGCAGCGTCTGTTGTTTATTAGTGCGTGGGGTGGGGCCGATCCCCAGAGCCGCCTGCGGAATGCGGCCGACTCCCGGTATCGGCTCCAGAGTTTCGACGAGAATCCGGATCCGGGGGACCCCGGTCTGCGGGCCGGCGGGCCGTGGACGCTTGCGTTGACCTATTCGCTTCAGCGCGGTCGGGAGGATCAGAGTTCGCAGGACCGGCAGTCGCTCAACGCGGTCCTCTCCCTCAATCCGACACCGAACTGGCGCCTCGCCTGGCGCACGACGTACAACCTCACCCACAAGGAATTCGGCGAGCACCTGATCACGCTCGACCGCGCCCTGCACCGTTGGATCGCGACCTTCATGTTCGCCCGCTCGCCGAACGGGAACTTCATCTTCCAGATGAGCGTCAGCCTCCAGGACGCGCCCGATCTCAGGTTCGACTACGACCAGCAGTCGCAGGACGGCCAGGGCGGTTTCGGTGCGGGCGGCCTGCGCTCCGGGCGGTTTTGACATTCTTCGCGGGGCTCCCGACATTCCCGTGCACTTCATGCGCGGCTTGCGCGCCGAGGAGGTTATGCTCCCGACCACCGCCATCGATCTGGAACAAGTCCGTCTGCCCGTAGCGGATCGGCTCCTCGCCGTCGAGCGCGAGCTCCGCGGGATGGCGCCATCGGGATTCGAAGCCCTCGACGAGGTGGGCGACTACCTGTTTGCGCGGTCCGGGAAGCTCCTTCGGCCCACCCTGCTCCTCCTTGCGGATGGCGTGGGAGGGCGCCCCTCCCCGGATGCCGTAAAGCTGGGAGCCATCGTCGAACTGCTGCATGTCGCGACCCTCGTGCATGATGATGCGGTCGATCACTCCGCGAGGCGACGAGGCCGGCCCACCGTCAACCACCGCTGGACGCATCAGGTCGCGATCATCGCCGGAGACTACCTCTATTCGCGCGCGGTCATCGAGGTCGTCGCGCTCGGCAAGCTCGAGCAGGTCGCCCTCCTCGCCGACACGGCGAACCGCATGACGATCGGCGAAATGCGGCAGCTCGTCCTCCACGATGGGCTCGACTTCACCCGCGAGGACTACGAGAGGCTGTGCGAACACAAGACGGCGTCTCTGATGTCCGCGGCGTGCGAACTCGGGACCCTTTCGGGAGCGCCGCAGCACCGGGACGCCCTCCGCGCGTACGGACATCACCTGGGGATGGCGTTCCAGATCGTCGACGATCTGCTCGACTATTCGTCGTCATCTCGAGTGATGGGCAAGCCGCGCGGGCAGGACCTGCAGGAACACAAGGTGACGTTGCCCCTGATCGCCGCTCTGCCCAAGATGGAATGGGGGGAGAGGCGCGCTGTCGAAGGGCTCTTCGCGGACCCGGAGCCCTCTCCCGAAGCCGTGCAGGAGATCGTGGACCTCGTCGAAGCGCACGGAGGCGTGGAGACGGCTCGCGAGGAGGCGCGGTCGCGGGCGGACCGGGCACGGGACCAACTCCGGCGCCTGCCGACGAGTCCGTGCCTCGAGGCGCTGAGCCTCGCAGTGGACTACGTCGTCGAGAGAGTACGGTAGCGAATGAATTTCGGAAGCCGACGCCATCGTTCCCCGATACGCCTGGTCCTCATCATCGCGGGGGGATTCGTGCTCGGGGGGCTGCTCACCGAACTCGCGGCGGTTACGTTGCCCCCGTCAGCGGCGCGTCAGTTCTTCATCACAACGGTCGCGGCCTCACTGCAGCCGCTTGCATTCGATCTCAAGGTGCTCGCGTTTACGCTGGGGCCGATCGTCCTGCGCCTGAACGTGTTGAGCGTCGTCGGGGTCGTGCTCGTCGCCTGGTTCGCCCGGTCGCTTCTTTAGCCGGGACGCGGGCGGTGAGCCACAACCAAGGAGTTTGAGATGTTCGGTCTGAGCCCATGGGAGTTGTTGCTCGTATTCCTCGCTATCCTGCTCCTCTTCGGCGCGAAGCGGCTTCCCGAGATCGGGAGTTCCCTGGGCCGTGGAATCCGGGAGTTCAAGGGCTCGATCAAGGAGGTCGAGGGCGACGTGCGGGCCGAGATCACGGGGGACACCGCGCCTCCATCGACCGCCTCCGCCACCCAGGAGACCGCACAGGCTCGCCCCGCGAATACGGAGAACTAGCCAGCCAGAACCCGGCGGGGCCGGAGGGGTGCGCCCGGGGCCCGGGAGGGCGCGCCGGGCCGTTCGCCCGGCGGGTCGTCGTCGGCTCGGGATCGGAGGTCGGGTCAGAAGCCCGGGATCATGGGCTGGGCATCCTGCTGCAGCAGGAGCCTCTCCCGGTGATCCTCGACGACCGTGTCTTCGCGAAGCGCCGCCAGCCACTTCTGCACGTACTGCTGGGAACGCTCGAAGCCCAGCTGCCCCACCACGGCGTCCCGGACCTCCTCGAACCCTTCGCGCGTAGCCTCGTCGCGCTCGAGAACCTCCACGACAGCCACCGCATCCCCGGCATCGAGGGCGCCGCTGAGCTCGCCGGCATCGGCTCCGAATCCGAAGCCGACCGCCTCCGTGCCCTGGCCGAGTCCCGGGACGAAATCGCCCCGGCGGAATGAAACGGTCTCTTCGACCGACCAACCGAGTTCCTCCGCCGCCTCGTCGAGAGAACTCCCGGCCGCGACCGCGTCGAGCAGGCCGCCGGCCAACTCCGCGGCCCGTTCCTTCTTCTTCTCCACGAGCAGCTCCGCGCGAATCCCGATCCCGGCTTCCTCGAACGGAATGGTGCTCTCGTCCCGCCGTCCCAGGAGCTCGACCAGATGAAAGCCTGCCGGATTCTCGAACGAATCGGACAGGTCGCCGATCTCGCTCTCGGGGCCGAGGGCCCATTCCCTTGCCACCCCGAGCTGGCCGGCGCCCGGAATGAAGTCCACGCCCTCCAGCAACTGCACATCGGTGCGAACCGTCACGCCCAGCGAGTCGGCGGCCGTCGTGAGATCCGTGCGCAGGGCAAGATCCTCGAGGTCGTCGAGGAGCGTGAACACCGAATCCTCGGTCGCGCCGGAAATCTCGAACGGGACGTAGATCTGGCGCAGCGCCAGTGAGTCCGCCGTCCGCTCGTCGACCTGCAGGACGTGCAGTCCGAACGGCGTCTCGACCGGATCCGTGACCTGTCCGAGGGGGGCGTCCGCGGCCGCCTCGGTCAGCCGCGGATCGAAGGCGCTCATCGGACGCTTGCCCATGAAGCCTCCCTCCACGCCGGAGATGGAGTCCGCGGACTCCGCCATCGCCACCTCGGCGAAGTCCTCGCCCCCCCGTACGCGGTCCGCGAGAGAGGCGGCCCGTTCGCGGGCGGCGGTGGAATCGGCGACGGAGGGTCGGAGCGAGATGCTGACCATGTTCACGCGGGCGCTGGCGGGCCGGATGAGCTCGTCCACGCGTTCATCGTAGACCTGGCGGATTTCGTCCTCCGACACCGAGACCTGCGAGTCCGCCACGGTCAGCGCCGGGTCGATCCGCACGAAGCGGACGCGCGCCTGTTCGTTCGTGTCGCGATAGAACCGCCACGCCTCTTCCTCGGATACGTAGATGCCGCTCTGGACGAGCGTCTGCAGCTTCGCGCGCGGAAGGATCGAGCGGTAGTAGCCCTCGATCTGCAGCAGCTGCGTCTCATCCGTTGCCGGATCCGTGAAGAACCGGCGGTACTTGTCGATGTCGAACTGCCCGTCCGTCTGAAACCCGGGATAGCTCAACATCTCTTGCGGTGGCTGCGTAAAGAACGCCTGCCGAACCTCCGCATCGGTCACGCTGACGCCGAGCCGGTCCAGCTCCGCCTGGATCAGGGTGGCGCTGATCAGGCTCTCCCACGCCCGTTCGGTCACGACGCGCACATCCTCGTCCGTCATGCCGCGGTCGCCCGCGCGGCTCACCGCAAGCTGGTTCTGGAGGAAGATATTCCACTCGTTGTAGCGGATGTCCTGTCCTCCGACCTGCCCCACGACGGGGTTGATCTGCCCGCCGAGGTTCCCTCCCTGCATCGCGTTGATCCCGTCGAACACCAGCCAGCCCACGAAGGCCGCGGCCATGATGCCCATCACGAGGCTCGCGCTGCCGCGCATCTTCCGCATGAACATGAGACGCCGAACCCACCTTGTCGTCTTGAATCGAGTCGCCCGAACGCGGCCGCGCCGGGGCCGGAAACGCCAGCGCCCCGGCAGGTCGTGGAAGAACTCCGCCGCGCGCCGCTGGTCCCGTGATCGGTCGAAAACGTATGCCGGGCCAGCGTTGCGGGCAACGAATGGCGGGAGCTGCGCCGCATTCCCGCGGTGTTCGTTGACAACCGAAAAAAACGGTCGGTATGTTGCCGGAGACCGGGTCGCAAGGCCCGGACCCGCCCCTGTTCATGCCCTGCGAAACCTGTGGCCGTCGAAGACCGCACCGTGGAGATCGAACAACTCCTGCGCCGCGCCGAGCTGGAGCCCCGGACCCACACGTTCGTGCGCCTCGCCGACCTCTACCGGCAAGCGGGTGAGCACGAACGCGCCCTGGATGTGATCCGGGATGGCCTGGAGGAACACCCGTACTATCTGGACGCGCGCCTGCTCCACGCCCGCGTGCTCCTCGAACTCGGCCGCGACGAGGTCGCACGGGTCGAGTTCGAACACATCCTCTCGCTCGATCCGGCGAATCCTCTCGCCTGCATGGCGCTGGGCGTCGAGCGCGTCGAGACGGGCCGTTCCAGCGGCGCCGCTTCGGCGGACGACTGGCTGGTCGCGCTCGAGGACGCGTGGCGGAGCGATGTAGCGGACGCCGGGCCCGCTCCGGGGGGCGGCGCGAGGGACGGCCCCCCCGTGCCGCCGAAAGGCATCGAAACCACGACACTGGCCGGGCTCTACGCAAGCCAGGGCCTGTTCAGCCGCGCGATCGGCGTATACGAACAGATGCTCGCCCGCGACCCGGACAACGCCGATCTCGCCACCGCGCTGGCGGAGATGCGTCGCCGCGCGCACGAGGCGGACGGAGAGCCATCCGGTCGGGCTGCACCCGCCCCGAGTCCGGCGCCGGGGGGCGTCCCGCCGGCGGAGGCCGGGGCGGAGTCGGCGGACCCGGCCGCCATCGAGGAGTCGATCGGCGAACAGCTTCGCCGGATCCTCGATGGCGAAGCTCCCGCGAGCCCGGACTGAGCGGGTGCGCGAGCCCATCCGCATCGGCGTTTTGAACGGGCCGAACCTCAACCTCCTCGGGCGCCGTGAACCGCACCATTACGGTACGCAAACACTGGCCGAGATCGAGTCGCTCCTCCGCGAGCGGGCGGGCGCGGACGATGTCTCGCTCGTGTTCTTCCAGTCCAATGATGAAGGCGAGATCGTGGACTGGGTGCAGGCGAACACGGGCTCGGTACATGCGTGGCTCGTGAACGCGGCCGCCCTGACCCACACGAGCGTGGCGCTCCGCGACGCCCTCGCGGGCTCCGGCCGTCCCTTCGTCGAGGTTCACCTTTCCAATGTGTTCGCCCGCGAGTCGTTCCGGCACACGTCGCTCCTCTCCGATCTCGCGATCGGCGTCATCGCCGGATTCCGCGCCTCCAGCTACCTGTTCGGCCTCGATGCGCTCGTCGGGCATCTTCGCGGGAGCGTCGGGGCGGGAGCGGAGTGACGCCGCCGGGAACGCGGCGCGGTCGGCTTGAAGCGACGACGACGGCCGCCGGGCGCCGGTCGGTCCTCGTCACCGCTCGATCCAGCGTCCGCTACCTGAGCGGGTTCACGGGTTCCGCCGGGGCCCTGTGGATCCCCCTCGAGGGTCCGCCCGTGCTCGTCACCGACTTTCGCTACGAGGAGCAGGCGGCCTTCGAGGTGGCGGATCCGATCCGCACGCATATCGGCCGCGCCGGGTGGATCCGCGGCGTTGCCGAGGTGGTGGCGGACGCCGCGGGCCCCATCGCGTTCGAAGCCGAGAGCCTCACGGTCGCCGACCACGAGTCCCTCCGCGGCATGCTCCCGACTATCGTTCTCGTCCCGCTCCGCGATATCATCGGGACGCTGCGGCGGGTGAAGACGCGCGACGAGATGGAGGCCATCGAACAGGCGGTCGCGGTGGCGGAGGGTGCGTTCAATCGGCTGCTGTCGAGCATGGAGTGGTCTGCCGCACCGAGCGAGCGCGAGATCGCGACCGCGCTCGAGATGGAACTCCGCCGCGGAGGCTCGGACCCGCTCCCCTTCGACCCCATCGTCGCGGCGGGAGAACGCTCCGCGCTTCCGCACGCGACACCCACGGGCCGGCGCGTCGAACCCGGAGATCTCCTCCTCATCGACTTCGGCGCTCGCGTGGACGGTTACTGCAGCGACCTCACGCGCACCCTGGTGCGGGGGACGCCGGAGCCCTGGCAGACGGTGCTTCACGAGCAGGTGCTCGAAGCGCAGACGAAGGCGCGCGAGACGGTCGGAAACGGGGTCGCGTGCCGGGATGTGGACGGGGCCGTGCGGGCGACGTTCGCGCGCCACGACATGGACGCCTTCTTCGGCCACAGCACGGGACACGGGATCGGACTCGACGTGCACGAGGGCCCCAGCCTCTCGTCCCGCTCCGACGACATCCTCGCGCGGGGAAACGTGGTGACAGTGGAACCGGGCTTGTATCTTCCCGGTCGCGGCGGCGTGCGCATCGAGGACGATGTGCGGATCGGGGAGGCCGGTGCCCGCACGCTGACCCGCCTTCCACGCGCCCTCGTCCAGCTCTAGCAGCACGGGTACCATGGCAGATACTTCGGATTTTCGTAGAGGGATGACGATTGAACTCAACGGCACCCTCTACTCGATCACCTACTTCCAGCACGTCAAGCCGGGAAAGGGCGGGGCCTTCGTCCGCACGAAGCTGAAGGACGTGATGGAGGGAGGCGTGATCGACAAGACCTTCCGCGCCGGCGAGAAGGTCAGGGAGGTGCGCCTGGAACGGCGGCCCGTTCAGTACACGTACACGGACGGCCACCTGTACTACTTCATGAACATGGAAACCTTCGAGCAGATTCCGATGTCGGAAGATCAGATCGGGGAGGACCAGCTCCAGTATCTGGAGGAGAACATGGAGTGCCAGAGCCTTAACCGTGATGGCGTCGTGCTCGCGATCGAACTGCCGCAGTTCGTCGAGTTGGAGATCGTCGAGACGGACCCCGGAGTGCGGGGGGACACGGCCCAGGGCGGAACGAAGCCCGCCCGGCTGGCGGCCGGAGCCGTGATCCAGGTGCCGCTCTTCCTCGAGACCGGCGACGTGGTGCGCGTCGACAGGACGGAGAACAAGTACATCACGCGGGTAACCTGACCATGGACTTGGACTGGCTGAAGGGACTCATCGAGTTGGTCGAGGACTCGGGCGTGGACGGCCTCGACATCGAGCTTGTGGGCTCGGACACGGGAGACCCGACCCGGGTCAGGATCCGGAAGTCCCCGCGCCTGGCGGCCGCCGCGGCCGTGCCTGCGGCGGCGGCCGTGTCTCCGGCGGCGTCCGGCAGCGTCGAGGTCGCTCAGGGCTCCGCCGCCCCCGCCTCCCCACCGGCGGAGACCGAGCCCGCGTCCGGGCTGTTCGAGGTGCTCTCGCCCATGGTCGGCACCTTCTACCGGGCGCCCGCGGCCGGCGCCGACCCCTTCGTAGCCGTGGGGGACCGGGTGGCGGCAGGCCAGACACTCTGCATCCTCGAAGCGATGAAGCTCATGAACGAGCTGCAATCGGACGTCGCGGGCGTCGTGCGGGAGATCGCGGTCGAGAACGCCGAGCCGGTGGAGTATGGCGCGCTGCTCTTCCGTATCGAGCCCGACTGAAGCTGCGGCCGGACGCATGTTCCGCAAGATCCTGATCGCCAACCGCGGCGAGATCGCGCTCCGCATCCTGCGCGCCTGCCGCGAACTCGATATCCGAACGGTCGCCGTGTACTCGGAGGCCGACCACGATTCGCTCCACGTCCGCTTTTCCGACGAAGACATCTGCATCGGCCCGCCGGTGGGCCGCGAGAGCTATCTGAATATCCCGCAGATCCTCGCCGCGGCCGAGATCACGGGCGCCGACGCCATCCACCCCGGCTACGGCTTCCTGGCGGAGAACGCCGAGTTCGCGGAAATCTGCGAGCGGAGCGGTCTCGTGTTCATCGGGCCCACCCCCGAACAGATCCGCCGCATGGGGGACAAGGCGGAGGCGAGAAAGACGATGATCGCCGCGGGCGTCCCCGTCGTCCCTGGCTCGCCGGAGCCGCTCGACGACGAGGCGGAGGCGTTGGAGGAAGCCCGCCGCATCGGGTTTCCGGTCATGATCAAGGCGGCCGCCGGCGGCGGAGGGAAGGGCATGCGGGCCGCCTTCGAGGAGGGAGAGTTCAAGAACCTCTTCGCCATGGCGCGGAACGAGGCCGAGGCCAACTTCGGCGATCCGACGGTGTATCTGGAGAAACTCATCGAGGGGCCGCGTCACGTGGAGGTCCAGGTGGTCGGCGACCGCCACGGGCGCGTGCTGCACCTCGGGGAGCGCGACTGCTCGAGCCAGCGGCGGCACCAGAAGCTTGTCGAGGAAGCGCCGAGTCCGGCCGTCACGCCGGAGCTTCGCGAGGCTATGGGGGCGGCGGCGATCCTGGGGGCGAAAGCCATCGGATATCAGAGCACGGGGACGGTGGAGTTTCTGCTCGCGCCGGACGGCGAGTTCTATTTCATGGAGATGAACACGCGGATCCAGGTCGAGCACCCCGTGACCGAACTCGTGACTTCGGTCGACCTCATCAAGGAACAGATCCGGATCGCGGCGGGAGAGAAGCTGGCGATCCCCTGGCCCGTGGAATTCAAGGGGCATGCGATCGAGTGCCGGATCAACGCGGAGGATCCCGAGCAGGGCTTCCGTCCCTCTCCCGGCACCGTCACGGCGTTTCACGCGCCCGGAGGACCCGGCGTGCGCGTCGACACGCACATCTACGGCGGCTACGTCGTCCCGCCGTTCTACGACTCGCTGCTTGCCAAGCTCATCGTCTGGGGCCGGACGCGGGATGAAGCCCGGATTCGCGCCTACCATGCGCTCGAGGAGTTCATCCTGGAGGGAGTGCATACAACGGTTCCCTTCCTGCGCAAGGTGCTTGCCCATCCCGACTTCGTCTCGGGGAACATCGACACGGGGTTCGTCGAGCGGTTCCTGACCCGCTCGTGAGCGGCGATCGCCCGCGCGCGCGAGCATGGACGACGCGTGGTGCGTGGGCCATCTTGCAGGGTGGCCGGAGCGCGGATCTGGCGGTTTGCGCAGGGCCGGATGATCTCGAGGTCGCGCCGGTCCGTCGGGACGGCGGCCTCGGCGGCTGTCGGGGCGGGGAGGATGCGTGATGGTGGATGAACGGCAACGGCGCGAGGTGCTGGGCGTCGCGCTGATCGTGCTTGGCCTCCTGGTGGCGTTCGCGCTGCTCTCTCCCGCATTCGCCGGCGGGTCCAACTGGATCGGGCCGGCCGGGGAACTGCTTCACGGCAACCTCCGGCGGGCTGTCGGCGTGCTTTCGCCGGTCCTCGCGATTCCGGCGTTCATGTGGGGCCTGCATTTCCTCGGCTGGGGCAAACCGACCCGGGCCCTCCGCTGGTCCATCCTCGCAGTGGTGCTACTGACGGTCCTCCCGTCGCTGTACTGGCTCATCGCGGGGCCGGGAGCGGCGGGCGGGGGCGACATCGGCTGGCTGGGCGCGACCGCCGGGGCCGCCCTTGCGCGGGTGTTCGGCCACCTGGGCGGCGTGCTCCTCGCCGCGGGCGTCCTCCTGCTCACGCTGTTCGTCACCATGAGGTGGTCGCTGACCCGCGCCGCGACGGCGGGGGGGCGCTCGCTCGCTCGCGGATTCGCGGCCGCCGGCGGCGGCGCCCTCGGCATCGGCCGCTCCTTCGTCGGCGCCGTGCGCGCCTCCCGTCGCCCGCGGGCTGCCGCAGAGCCCGATCCGCCGGGCGAAGCGAAGGCGAAGGCGGTGGCCGGACGGGGTCGCGCCCCGAAGAAGCGGACGCCCGCGAAACGGGCGAGCGGGCCGCCCGAGCCGGTCCCGGCGCCGGAGGAGGAGGCACCGTCCGTCCCGGAACTCGAGGAGGCCGGCGATCCGGGTTCCTCGGCGGTTCCGCCCCTTCAACTGTTCGACGCGCCCGTGGGGCAGGGCAGCGGCCTCGGCGTGCGCGACCTCGACCGCCTCGGCGAGATCCTCATCGAGAAGCTCGCCACCTTCCGCGTGGCCGGTGAGATCGGCGGCTGGACCACCGGCCCCGTCGTTACGCAGTTCGAGGTCGTCCCGGCGCCGGGCGTGAAGGTGGGACAGATCTCGGCCCGCGCCGACGACATCGCGCTCGCCCTCAAGGCGCCGTCCGTCCGGATCGTGGCGCCGATTCCCGGTAAGGGTGCCGTCGGCGTCGAGGTGCCCAACCCGGCTTCGGAGATGGTGCTCGTGCGCGAGATCCTCGAGAGCCCATCGTATCGGCGCGGACGCCACACGCTCCCGCTCGCGCTCGGACGCGACCTCTCCGGCAAGCCGACGTGCGCGGACCTGACCCGAATGCCGCACCTCCTCATCGCGGGCCAGACGGGGTCCGGCAAGTCGGTGTGCATCAACGCCCTCATCACGAGCCTCGTGTGCCGGTACACGCCGGCCGAACTCCGCCTCCTGATGGTGGATCCGAAGATGGTGGAGTTGTCCGTCTACCAGGATCTGCCGCACCTCCGCCACCCCGTCATCACGGACAACGAAGAGGCCGCGTCCGTCCTCAAGTGGGCCGTCTACGAGATGAAGCGCCGTTTCGGCCTGCTCTCCGCGAACGGATGCCGCAACGTCGCGGAGTTCAACGGCCGGATCGCGCGCGGGCGCGAGGTCTTCCTCCCGAAGCGCGGCGTGATGGACGAGCCGGCGCTCTACGACGAGGGTCCGCTGCCCTACATCGTCCTCGTCATCGACGAACTGGCGGACCTCATGATGACGGTCCAGTCCGAGGTGGAGACGCCGCTCGCCATGCTGGCCCAGAAGGCCCGGGCCGTGGGGATCCACCTCGTGCTCGCCACGCAGCGCCCCTCGGTCAACGTCCTCACCGGCCTCATCAAGGCGAACATCCCGAGCCGAATCGCATTCCGGGTCGCGTCGAAGATCGACAGCCGCACGATCCTCGATCAGAACGGCGCCGAGAGCCTGCTCGGGAACGGGGACATGCTGTTCCTTCCGCCCGGAGAGTCCGACCCCGTCCGCATTCAGGGCGCCTATATCTCATCAGAGGAGACGGAACGCCTCCTCGACTGGTATCGGGAGCAGGCGGAGGCGCGTGCCGAGGCCGAGATGACCGACAAGGCCGAGGAGGAAGCCGCTTCGGAGCGCGATATCCTCGACCTGCTGAAGGAACTGGAGGAGGAGGAGGGAGGGTCGCGGGTCTCGGAGGAAGGTGCCGAGGATCGCGACCCGCTGTTCCGGCAGGCCGCCGAGATCGTGATCTCGCACGCCGCGGGGTCGACCAGCCTGCTCCAGCGTCGGCTCAAGATCGGATACGGACGCGCGGCGCGGATCGTCGACCAGTTGCACGCGGCCGGGATTGTGGGACCCGCGGACGGATCCAAGCCGCGGGAGGTGCTCGCGACGCTTGCCGATCTGGACGGCGGAGACGGCGACGAACCGTGAGGCCCGTCCGCCCGCGGCCGCCTCGTTCGGGGGGCATCGGCATTCTCGCGGCCGGAGCCGTCGCGTGCGCCGTCATGCCGGCGTGCTTCGCCGCGGATTCCGCGGAGGTCGCCGAGGCACGAGCGCGACTCGAAGCCGAGTTCGGTCCGCGCGACGCTCCGCCACGAGCCACGGCCGCCGGAGATTCGGCCGCCACGGAGGATACTCCCGCGGGGCAGGGCGAGCCGCGCATCGAAGAGGCCGACCACGCGGCGGGCACGGTGCCTGGTCAAGATCCGCCTCCCGCCCCGGCCCCGGAGGCCTCGGACCCGGACGGATCCCGGCCGGTGGGCGAAGCGCCCGGGCGCGCGGACGGCGAACCCGAGCGCGTGGATGTGGACTCGCTCCTTGCCCTTGCGCACTCGGCCCATGCCAAGCTCGACCGTCTCAAGGCGGCCTTCGCCCAGCGCATCGAGAATCCGCTCCTCGGCCGCACCCGCGAGGGCCGCGGAACCTGGTATCAGGCGGGACGGAACCGGTTCCGCATGGACTTCGATGAACCGCCCGGCGACATCTACGTGGCGGACGGTGCCTGCCTGTGGCTCTACGAGCCCTCGCTCCACGACCAGGTCGTGGTCTCGCGTCTCGAGGAGGGCGCGGAGATCGGCTCGGTCGACATCCTCGGACGACTGCTCTCGCAGGCGCGGACGAGCTACGACGCGGTCGATGAAGGTATCGGAGAGGTCGGCGGCGTGAAGACGCGCATCGTGTTGCTCACGCCCAGGGAACTCCCGGCGAGATACGTGGAGGTCCGCCTCTGGATCGGCGTTTCCGACAGCCACGTGCGCCGCTTCCGCATCCGCGAGGAGAACCGGACCCTCCGCACGGTGACCCTGACTCCGCTCGAGCCCGAGGCCCGGATCGACCCGGCCCTCTTCGAGTACGCGCCCCCGGAGGGGGTGCCGGTCTTTCCCGACGACGTGCGATGCGACTAGGACTCATCAGCCTCGGTTGCGACAAGAACACCGTCGACTCCGAGCGCATGCTCGCCGAACTCGTCGGCCACGGGGCCGAGCCCACCGACGTGGATGAAGCGGAGGTCATCCTCGTCAACACGTGCGCGTTCATCGACGCCGCGAAGGAAGAGTCGATCGAGACGATCCTCGAGGCGGAGCGGCTGAAGCGCGAAGGGACGTGCCGCGGCGTCGTGGCGGTCGGGTGCATGGTGGAGCGCTACCGGGAAGAGATGGCGGAGTCGCTGCCGGAGGTCGACCTCCTGCTCGGGCTGCGGGACCTCGACCGCCTCGTGCCGGAGTTGCGCGAGCGCGGACTTCTTCCGGGCGCGGCGCCCGCCGGGGGCGTGCACCCGGGGGAACGGATCCCCGTCGGGGCGCGCCACGTCCGCTACCTCAAGGTGAGCGAGGGATGCGATCACGGGTGCGCCTTCTGCGCGATCCCTCTCTGGCGGGGGAAGCACCGTTCCTTCGACCTGGAGCGTCTCGTCGCCGAGGCGCAGCGCCTCGAAGCGCAGGGCGCCGTGGAAGTGAATCTTGTAGCGCAGGACCTTGCGCATTGGGGTCGGGAGCGGCGGGACGGGACGGACATCGCGACGCTCGTGGAGGCGCTGCTGCGCGAGACGTCGATCCCGTGGTTCCGCCTCCTGTATATCTACTCCGCGGGCCTGCGCGAACCGCTCATCGAACTGATGGCGTCGGAGGCGCGGCTCCTCTCGTACATCGACATGCCGATCCAGCACGCGAGCGACACGGTGCTCCACCGCATGCGCCGGCCGGAGCGGGCCGCGACGCTGCGGTCGAAGGTCGCCTGGCTGAGGGAGACGATCCCCGAACTGACGCTTAGAACGACGGTGCTCGTGGGGTTCCCGGGCGAGACGGACACGGAGTTCCGCGAACTCGTGGATTTCCTCGATGAGGTACCGTTCGACCGGCTCGGAGCGTTCGCATTCTCGCCGCAGGAGGGGACGCGCGCGGCCGCGATGGAGGAGAGCTTCGTCCCCGCGGACCTGGCGCGGGACCGCCTCGAGGAGGTGCTCGAGGTCCAGCGGGCCGTGAGCCGCGAGCGGCTCTCCGGGGAGGTGGGCCGGGAACGCGTCGCCGTCGTGGATGCGCCCGCGGCCCCGGACGACCCGACGCTCGAACTCCTCTACGAGGACCCTCCCGCCGCGGCGCACCTCGGCCGGGTCGAGAGCCAGGCGGACGACGTGGATGGCGTGACCGTGCTCGTGGGCGGGAGCGGCCTCGTGCCCGGCTCGCTGGTGCGGGTCGAGATCGATCGCGCCGCCGACTTCGACCTCGCGGGGCGCGTCCGGGATGTCGTGCGCCGGGCGTCCGGGCGGCGTGGGGCGGCGCCATCCCCGGCCCTCCCGCCGGGGCGAGGGCTCCCCGTCCTGGGGCTCGACAGCGCCTGGGGCCGGTGAGCCGCGGTCCTCTCCGTCCGTCCGCCGCCTCCGACTGGATTCGGCGCGCGCGCGACGTGATGCCGGGTGGCGTGAGTTCGCCGGTGCGGGCCTTCGGCGCCGTCGGTTTGGATCCGCTGTTCGCCGCCCGCGGCGAGGGCGCACGGATCTTCGACGAGGCCGGTCGCGGCTATCTCGACTACGTCCTCTCCTGGGGGCCGCTCATCCTCGGGCACGCCGCCCCGCCCGTCGTCGAGGCAGTGACGCGCGCGGCCCGCGAAGGGATGAGCTTCGGGGCCTGCCAGGCGCGCGAGGTCGAACTCGCCGAGCGCGTCGCCGCCTGGGTGCCCGGCGTCGAGATGGTACGCTTCGTAAACAGCGGCACCGAAGCCACGATGTCCGCCGTGCGGCTCGCCCGGGCCGCGACGGGCCGCGATCTGATCCTGAAGTTCGCGGGCTGCTATCACGGCCACGCGGACGCCTTCCTCGTCGTGGCCGGATCGGGCGTCGCCACGTTGTCTCTCCCGGATTCGCCGGGCGTGCCGGAAGCGACCTCCGGCCTGACGCTGACCGTGCCCTACAACGACCTCGAGGCGGTGGCCGCGGTGTTTGCGGAACACGGCCCCAGGCTCGCGGCCATCATCGTCGAGCCGGTGGCGGGCAACGCAGGCCTCATCCCGCCCCGCGAGGGCTTTCTGAAGGGCCTCCGCGACTGCTGCGACCGGGCCGGGGCGCTCCTCATCTTCGACGAAGTCATGACCGGGTTCCGGGTCGCGCGGGGTGGCGCCCAGGAGCGCTACGGTGTCGCTGCCGACCTCGTCGCGCTCGGAAAAGTCCTCGGCGCGGGGCTGCCGGTCGCAGCCTACGCGGGCCCCCGCGATCTGATGCGGCGGATGGCCCCGGAAGGGGACGTGTATCAGGCCGGGACGCTGTCCGGGAACCCGCTCGGCATGGCCGCCGGTATCGCCCAGCTCGACGAACTCGAGCGGACGGACCCGTTCGCCGGTCTGGAGCGGCGCGCGGCGGTGCTCGTGGACGGCATTCTGACCGCTGCGAGCGCCCGCGGCATCCCGGCCTGCGGGACCGCGCTGGGCTCGATGTGGGGCGTCTTCTTCGCCGACGGCCCCGTGTTCGACTTCGATGACGCGCGGCGCGCGGACACGGACTTCTTCGCCCGCTACTACCGGGCGTGCTTCGAGCGCAGCGTCTTCTTCGCCCCCTCCGCCTTCGAGGCGGGCTTCCTCTCCGCCGCGCACACCGACGGGGATTTGGCCGAAACGCTCGAAGTGGTGGGCGACGCGCTGGACGCGGCGCTGGATGCGGAACCGGATGCGGCGCAGGAGGGTGCGGGTTGAACTGGCGGACGCGGATCGTCCCCGAGCGGGCCGCGCCCCTCCTCCTCGGCGGGGTGTTGATGGGGCTCGCGCACCCGCCGTTCCATCTCCTCGTGACGTCCTTCGTGGCGCTCGTCCCCTTCATCATCTGGCTCGAGGGACTCCCGACGACGGCGGAGGGCCGAAGGCAGGCCCGCAAGGGGGGATTTATCTTCGGGCTCGTCTACTACACGCTCGTCCTGTACTGGCTCCTCGTGGCGCTCGTCTTCTACACGTGGTGGGCGTTCTTCGCCTTCCTCGCCCCGATCCTCATCCTCGCGACCTTCATGTCGTGGGTTGCGGGGGGGATCCACCTGGCGCGGGCCCGCCTCGGGTGGCCGCTCCATCTCGTCTTCCCGGTTTTCTGGACCGCCGGAGAGGTGCTGCGGGCCCACCTCCTCGACGTCTCCTTCCCCTGGATGCAGCTCGGCGACACGCTCTCGGCCTATCCCATCCTCGTGGGCGCGGCCGATCTCGTGGGTTCGCGCGGGCTTTCCTTCTGGCTCGCGCTCGCGAACGCCCTGGTCGCGTCGGGTTTCCTCGCGTACCGGACCGCGGGGTGGCGGGCGTTGCGGCGGCCGGCGGTCGGGTTCCTGCTCGTGCTCGCCGTTCCCATCGCCTATTCGGCGGCGCGCTGGCAGACGCTGGCCGTGCGTCCCGCGGCCCGGGTCGGGGTCGTCCAGCCCAGCGTCCCGCAGCACCTGCGCAACACGGATGGCGCCGCGTCGACCGACAGCGCCTTCCGGTCGACGGCGACGCTCATCTCCACCTGGCCGGGTCGGGAGCGCATGGACCTCGTGATCTTCCCCGAAACGATGCTCGGGGCCCGCATCTTCGATCCGCTTCCCTCCTATCCCTATGCCGGGTGGCGGGAGGCGCGCGCCTGGGCCGAGGGGATCGCCGAGGCGCTCGACGCCGAGGTGGCGGTCGGAGGGCGCGGGGCGGACGACCTCGGCGACGCGGAGTACCAGTCGTTCAACTCCGCCTTCCACCTGCGCCCCGGAGAGGGCGTCGTCAACCGCTACGACAAGCGCTTTCTCGTGCCGTTCGTGGAGCGGGTGCCGTTCATGCCCCCCGAATGGTTCCAGGCCATCCCCTACGCGGGGGGGAACTTCGGCGTCGGCGAGTGGCAGGCCCCGATCGGGATCGCCACGGAGGATGGGAGCGCGACGTACGGGACGATGATCTGCTACGAGTCGATCTTCTCCCCCCTGGCGCGGCACTACCGCCGAAACGGCGCGGACTTCCTCGTCAACATCACGAACGACTCCTGGTTCGGCCGCGACGCGTGGTGGAGCCGTTCGAGCGCCCTGTGGCAGCACCCCGCCCACCTCGTCATGCGTTCCATCGAGACGCGGATGGGAGCGGCGCGCTCCGGAAACACGGGGATCTCCAAGATCGTGGATCCGTTGGGGCGCGTGTCGCACCGCACCGACCTCTTCGAGCCCGCGTCCTTCGTCGCGGATGTGTCGACGACGGATGGGTTGACCGTGTACGTGCGTTTCGGCGATGTCGTGGGAACGCTGGCCGCGGTGGCAGCGCTTCTTGCCCTTGGCGCGTCTTTCCTGAAGGATCGCACCGGACGCGGCCGTGCGCCGCGCGATGCTTCGGGAGAGACGGTGGAGCGGACGAGCGGGAGCGCATGACACGGAGGTTGGAAGGGAAGTTCGAGCGGCGGTTCGCGCGGCGTGGCGCGTGGCGGCTACTCGCCGCATTGGCATGTCTTCCGGCGGCTGACGGCGTCGCCGCGCAGGTGCCGGACACGGTATCCCGGGATACGGTGTCGTTCCGGCTTCGCGAGCTTCGCATCGAGGCGCTGCGGCCGGTGGCCAGCGCCTCGGGCGCGAGCGCGGTGCGCCTCAGCCTTCAGACGCCGCGCGTGGCTGCCGTCCCGCTCCTCGCCGAGGCGCTGCGCGAGATTCCGTTCCTGCAGGTGCGGGAGAACTCGCGCGGCGAGGCCCAGCCGACGCTGAGAGGGACCGAGTCGCGCCAGCTCGCGGTGCTCGTCGACGGGGTGCCGCTGACCCTGGGCTGGGACGCGCGAACGGACCTTTCGCTCATTCCGGTCGACGCGGCGCGTGAGATCCAGCTCTTCCGGGGCAGCTCCTCGGTCCTCCACGGTCCCAACGTTCTCGGCGGCGTAGTCTCGATCGAAATCGGACACGGGAGCGTGGACGCGGACCGGCGGCTCAACGGGCTGCAGGGCGGCATGGACGCGACCGGCGCGGCCTTCGGCGGCGTGCGACTCGGACGCACGTGGAGTTCGGGGGACGGCGGCGTGTCCGTGCAGGCGGGGGGCGCTTATCGGACGCGCGATGGCGTACCCCTTCCCGGCGGCGTGGAACAGCCGGCCGCGACCGACCGGAACCGCCGTCTGAACAGCGATCTCGACCATGTGAGCGCCTTCTTCACCGGCCGGGCCGAATCCGAAGGCGGCGCCTGGGTCTCCATGTCCGCCTTCGGGTATCGCGCCGAGAGGGGGGTCCCGCCGGAGCTCCACGTGATGAGCCCGCGACGCTGGCGGATGCCGGAGACGAAGCGGGCCGTGGGCACGGTCTCGGCCGGAACCGGGTGGGGTCGCACGCCCTTCGGTACGGGAGACTTCGAGGTCAGCATCGGGGTCGACGCGGGCGACGCGCAGATCGACGAGTTCGAGACGCTGTCCTACGAGAAAGTTACGGGGCAGGAGTTCGCGGACGACCGCACGCTCACCTTCCGCGGCCTGTCCGACCATGAACTCGGCGAAGGGGTCGTGCGGACGGCGCTTACGGTGGCCGAGACCCGCCACGTGGAGCGTCTCGCGCCCGGCGGAGAGTCCACTTTTCGCCAGCGCCTGTTCAGCTTCGGCGGCGAGGTCGAGTTGCCGCTGGCGGGTCCCGGTGCGGGGTTCTGGTCGGGCGCCCGCGTCAGCCTGGGGGCGAGTTGGGATCAGGGCAGCACGCCGGAGACCGGAGGTCGGGAAGCGCGCGCGACGATCGACGACTGGGGCGCGCGCATCGGGGGGTCCGCGCAGATCGGGCCGCGGGTTCGCTTCCACCTGGGGGCGAGCCGCCGCGTCCGTTTTCCGTCGTTGCGGGAACTCTATTCCGGCGCGCTCGGCCGCTTCGTCCCCAACCCCGAACTCGCGCCGGAGATCCTGCGCGCGGCGGAGGGCGGCGTCACCGGGACGGTGGAGGCGTTCGGGGCGGAGGTCGAGGCGCAGGCCGTGCTCTTCGTCCAGAGTTTCTCGAACGCGATCGTGCGCACGGGGCTCGGGGACGGGAGGTTCCGCCGAGAGAACCGGCGTCGCGTGGACGCGGCGGGGATCGAGTTGCTCGGCGTCGCGCGGTGGGGGGGTGTCTCCGTGGGGGGCGACCTGACGTGGCAGGACGTGAACGTCACGGACCGGCGGTTCGAGGGCCGCGGGCTCCGTGCGGAGTATCAGCCGGAGATCGCAGCGGGAGCGCACGTGGAGGGTCCGCTTCCGGCGGGTTTCCGGGCGCGGGCCGCGGTGGAGGCGATCGGACGCCAGTACTGCGTCGATCCGGATCTCGACGCCGATGTCGCCCTCGACCCGACGGCCCGGGTCGACCTCGTCGTGAGTCGGGAGTTTACCGTCAGTGGGCCCTTCCGGACGCTCCAGACGTCGCTGTCGCTGGACAACCTCGCGGACGCGACGGTGTTCGATCAGTGCGGACTGCCGCAGCCCGGCCGCCTGCTGCGCCTCCAGTTCCGGCTCTTCTAGTTGAAGGGATCGCGGCGGTCCCGGGGGAGGCGGGCGGAGGAGGCGCTCGAGGCGGCGCGCGGCGCGGGTTATTTTGCCAGCGTGACGTTGCGTTTGCCGAGCATCGAGCCCGAAGCGGTGCTCGCCTCGCCGTCGGTAGGCGTACGCGGCTTCTGGCAGAGCGGTCCGCGCTGGATCGCGCACGCCGGCGCCGCCGCGGAGATCGACAGCAGGGAAGGTGCGCCGGGGCCCGCTCCCGGCGACCTCATCGTCTGGACGCGGGAGCGCGCGGCGAAACTGTTCGCGGAATCGTGGGTCCTCGACCTGGACGGAGACGCGCGGAGGCCGCGGATGCACGGCGGCTTCGCCTTCGACCCCGCGCGCCGCGCGGATCGGGAGCCGGGCTTCTGGGAGGTGTTTCCGGGGGCGCGCTTCGTGCTGCCGGCCTACGAAGTGGAGGCGGACGAGCGTGGCGCGTGGCTGACGGTGACGCGCCGCTTCTCGGCCGGCACCTTGCGGGATCAGGCGATCGATCGGCTCCGCCGGCGCGCGACGCGTACGCGCGAGCAACTGGCGAGGCTCGAGCGTCAGGGGGCGGCACCGGGGCCGGTCCCGTCCGCGACCGCAATCGAGGAACTGCTCGATCGCCCTCAATGGCAGCGCGCCGTCGACGAAATCCTCGAGGAGATCCGGTCCGGTCGGGTTCGAAAGGTCGTCCTCGCGCGGTCCATCGATATCACGCTCGGGAGACTGCCGGACTCTGCCGCCGTTCTCACGGCGCTGCGCACGGCGAACCCGCTCGCGCACCTCTACCTGATGCAGTTCGCGCGCGACCGCTTCCTCGTCGGCGCCGCCCCCGAGTTGATCGGTTCGCTGCGCGGGCGGCGTTTTCGCACGATGGCGGTCGGGGGGTCGACGCCGCGCGGCGCCGATCCGGCGTCGGACGCCTGGCTTGGCCGCCAACTGCTCGACAGCCGCAAGAACCGGGAGGAACACCTCGTCGTGGTCGAGGACATCGTCGAGCGGCTGCGTCAGGTCGGTGTCCGGATCGGAGCGGTCCCGAAGCCCGCCCTCCTGCGCCTGCCGCGAATCCAGCACCTGCGCACGGACCTCGAGGCGGAGACCCGGTCCGGCACGCACATCCTGTCGCTGGTGGATGCGCTCCATCCTACCGCGGCCGTGTGCGGCGATCCTCGCGCCGGCGCGCTCGACATCATTCGCGCGCACGAGACCGAGAGTCGCGGCTGGTACGCGGGTCCCGTCGGCTGGTTCGACGAGGACGGCAACGGGGAATTCGCCCCCGCGTTGCGCGGCGGCGTAGCCAGGGGTCCGCTCCTCCGGCTCTACGCCGCTGCGGGCCTCGTGAGCGACTCCCGGGCTCCGGCGGAATGGGACGAGACCCGAGTCAAGCTGCAGACGATGCTCGCGGCGCTCGGTGTCGCGCGGATGCGGTGAGCCGGACTCCGGCCGCGCCCAATCGGAACGCGCTGTGGGCGCGGGCGCTCATCGACGGCCTCGCCCGCCGCGGAGTGTCGCACGTCTGCATCGGTTCCGGATCCCGCTCGGCCCCCCTGGTGGAAGCGTTGGCCGCGGACGACCGGTTCACCCTTCACGCTCACGTGGATGAACGGAGCGCCGCCTTCTTCGCTCTGGGCGCGGGCGCGGCGAGCGGACGGCCGGCGGTGGTCGTCACGACGTCCGGTACCGCCGCGGCCAATCTCTTTCCGGCCGTGGTGGAGGCAAGCCAGAGCGAGGTCCCCCTTCTCGCGTTGACGGCGGATCGGCCGGCGGCGCTGAGGGGCACGGATGCGAACCAGACGATCGACCAGCGGGATCTCTTCGGCCGCTACCCTCGCTGGTCCGTCGACCTCGCGCTTCCGGCACCGACCGCGGCGGGGCTCGCCCGCCTGGGAGCCGCGGTGGAGGCCGCGTGGCGCGCGGCGCTGGGACCCCCCGCGGGACCGGTGCACCTGAACGTTCAGTTCGCGAAGCCGCTGGAGCCGGTTCGGGTGCCGGGCGACGTGCCCCCCGGTCTGGAACCGCGCCTCCCCGAAGCCGCGCTTCCCGGCGAGGGGCCCGAAACCCCGCCGGCGGGGACTGGTGATGAACTGGCCGTCCTGCTTCAGCGCGCCCGGCGACCGGTCATCGTCTGCGGTCCCAACCACCGGTCCGAGGTCGGCCGGGCGGCCCTGACGCTGGCGGCCCGGGTCCGCGCCCCGCTCATCGCCGATCCGCTCTCCGGTGCCCGTTTCGGCCCGGGCGCGGAGCGCTGGACGTTGGGCGCCGCCGACCTCTCGCTCCGTGCGGACGAAGTCGCCGCGGCGCTGCACCCGGATCTGGTCGTTCGCGTCGGACGCGCTCCGACCTCCGCCGCCGTCTGTCGCTACCTGAAGCGGCACGCGGACGCGACCCAGGTCCTCCTCGACGCGACCCACCTCTGGCGCGATCACCTCGCCACGAACGCGCGACCGCTGACCGGCGATCCCGTCGCGACGCTCGAGCGTGCGGCTGCGGCCGACTCCGGAGAGGCGGGGGAGGCCTGGCTCGGGCGGTGGCGGGCGACGAACCGCGCGGCGCGGCTCGCCATCGAGCCGTCGCTGGCGGAGGCGTGGTTCGAGGGCGCTGTTGCGAACGCCATGGCGGAGGGCCTCCCGGCAGGAACGCTCTGGTTGATCGGCAACTCGATGCCGATTCGCGATGTCGACGCCTTCACGCGGGCGACGGATCGACCGCTGCGCCCCCTCGGCCTTCGAGGCGCGAGCGGGATCGACGGCAACGTGAGCGCCGCGCTCGGCGCCGCGGCCGCCTGCGGTCGGCCGTCGGCGGCGCTCATCGGAGACCTCACGCTGCTGCACGATGTGGGGGCGCTGCTCGTCGATCGCTCGCCCGCCAGCTCGCTTCACCTGGTCGTCATCCAGAACCGCGGCGGCGGCATCTTCCACATGCTGCCGATCCGCGAGTACGATCCGCCCTTCACCCCCTATGTGGTCATGCCCCAGTCCGTCGATCTGGGCGCGGTTGCCGCCGCCGCCGGAATCCCGCACCGTCTCGTCTCGTCGATTGCCGAACTGCGGGAGGCCGTGGAGGCCCCGGGCCCGGAATCGGACGGTCGAGGCCTCCGCCTCACGGAGGCGTGCATCGAGCGTGAACACAACTGGCAGCAGCGCTCCGCCGCGATCGAAAGCGCGAAGGAGGCGGCGCGCCGCGAGATCTGAGGGAGAACCCGCGATGGCAGAGACCTTCTCGCCCCCCGAAGGCGGCGTCGACTGGGAGCCGGCCGGCGAATACCGGGACATCACCTATCACAAGAGCGACGGGATCGCCCGCATCGCCTTCAACCGGCCCGAAGTTCGCAACGCGTTCCGTCCCGACACGCTGTTCGAGATGTACGAGGCGTTTCAGGACGCACGCGATGACGAGGAGATCGGTGTCGTCCTCCTCACCGGGAACGGACCTTCGAGGGACGGAAAGTGGGCCTTCTGCTCCGGCGGCGACCAGCGCGTGCGCGGGACGGCCGGATACGTGGGGAAGGACGGCGTCGCGCGCCTCAACGTCCTCGAGCTCCAACGTCTCATCCGCTCGATGCCGAAGCCCGTCATCGCGCTCGTCGCCGGGTATGCGATCGGCGGCGGGCACGTGCTGCACGTGGTGTGCGACCTCACGATCGCGGCGGACAACGCCGTGTTCGGGCAGACGGGGCCGAAGGTGGGGAGCTTCGACGGAGGATTCGGTTCCTCGTACCTGGCGCGGTCGGTGGGCCAGAAGAAGGCGCGCGAGATCTGGTATCTGTGCCGGCAGTACGGAGCGGAGGAAGCCGAGCGGATGGGGCTCGTGAACAAGGTCGTGCCGCTGGCGCGGATGGAGGCGGAGGGGATCGAGTGGGCGCGTGAAATCCTCGGGAAGAGCCCGCTCGCGATCCGGTGCCTGAAGGCGGCGATGAACGCGGACTGCGACGGGCAGGCCGGGCTCCAGGAACTCGCGGGCCACGCGACGATGCTCTTCTACATGACCGAGGAAGGTCAGGAGGGGAAGAACGCTTTTCTCGAGAAGCGCGCGCCGAACTTCAGACAGTATCCTTGGCGGCCCTAACGCCCGGCAGCCCGGGCGCGTGGATCGCCGGCGCGCGCCTGCGCACGCTGCCGGCCGCGGTGGGGCCCGTGCTCGCGGGCGGCGGGTTGGCCTGGCATGACGGCGGTTTCGCCGCCGCGCCCTTTCTCGCGGCGCTCGTGGCCTCGCTCCTGATTCAGACCGGCACGAACTTCGCGAACGACTATTCCGATTTTGCGCGCGGGGCCGACACGGCCGACCGGCTCGGCACGCCGCGGGTCACGCAGGCCGGTCTGCTGACCGCGGCCGCCGTCCGGCTCGGGGCGGCGGTCTCGTTCGCGCTCGCCATCGCGGTCGGCAGCTATCTCGTCCTCGTGGGGGGGTGGCCGGTCGTGTGGATCGGTGTGGGCGCGATCGTGCTGGCGGTCTGCTACACGGGCGGGCCGTGGCCGTACGGCTACCACGGGCTGGGCGACCTGGCCGTGTTCGTCCTGTTCGGCCCGGTTGCGGTGGCCGGCACGTATTACGTGCAGCTCTCCCGCTGGGAGCCCGAGGCGCTCCTCGCGGGGTTCGGCGCGGGCGCGCTCGCAACGGCGATCCTGGTGGTGAACAACCTGCGCGACATGGCGACGGACGCCGCGGCCGGCAAGCGCACTCTGGCCGTGCGGATCGGTCCGTCCGCGACGCGGGTCCAGTATTCGCTGCTCGTCGTCGTCGCCATCGCGGTACCGCCCATCGGCGTCGGGGCGGAGTGGTGGCCGCCGGGGACGCTGCTCGCGTCGGTAGCGGTGCTGCTCGCGGCCGCTCCGCTACGGGTGGTGTGGACGTACGAGGACCCGCGCACGCTGAACTCCGCGCTCGCCGCCACGGCGCGGACGGCCGGGGCCTACGGCCTCCTGTTCGCGGTCGGATGCCTGTGGTGAACGAACCGGCGACTCCCGTCCCCTCGTCGTCCTTCTCGCTCGTGTCACGCGACCGGGCATGGTCCGCCGCGGAGATCCGCACCGCAGGCGGCGCGGTGGCCGCGATCCTTGAGGAAGAGGGCGTGGGAGCGGGAGCCATCGTCGCGCACCAGTTCCCGCTGGACCCGGCCGGTGTGGCCGCCCTTGCCGCGATCGCGCCGGACGCCGCCCCGGGGGGCACGCGGGTGCTCGCGCCCGCGCACGCGGAGTGGACGCCGCCTGAAAGAGATGCCTTCATCGCGTCACTCGCACCCGCCGCCGCCCTCACGGGAAGGACCGAGGCGTGGCCGACGTCCGGGTGGAGATCCCGGGCGCTCACGGTTTCGGGGATCGGGGAGATCGCCCTTCATCTGCGCGAACCCGCCGGGGCGGATCTCACCCCGCCTTCGGCGCCCCCGGCACGGACGGACCTCGCCGGGATCGGCGCCATCCTCCCCACGTCCGGAACCGAAGGCCTGCCCCGCTTCGTCGTCCACGAATGGCGATCGCTGCGCGCGAACGCCATCGCCGCAAACGAGCGTCTCGGGTTCGGTGCGGGCGACCGGTGGCTCGCGACGCTCGCCTGGGCGCACGTCGGGGGGCTCGCCGTGCCGCTGCGGGCGGCCGCCGCCGGCGCCACGGTCGCGCTGGCGGGGCCGCGGTTCGACGCCGCCTCCGTCGCCCGGGCGCTCGGCGAACTTGCCGTGACGCACGTCTCGCTCGTGCCGGCCATGCTGCACGGGCTGCTGGCCGCCGGCGCCCGGCCGCCGGGCTCGCTGCGCGCCGCCGTGCTGGGTGGCGCGGCGACCCCGCCGGACCTGGCGGAGCGGGCCCTGTCCGCGGGGTGGCCGATCGCGCTGACGTACGGCTTGACCGAGGCGGGGTCGCAGGTCACCACGGCCACGCCGGCGGAGGTGCGCGCCGGGGACCGGTCGGCCGGCGTCCCGCTGACCGGCGTCGAAGTGCGGATCCGCCCGTCCGGCGATGCGCCCGCGCGGCCGCCCGGCGCGCCAGCCCCGGGCCACATCGAGGTGCGCGGCGACACGCTGTTCCGGGGATACGTCGGAGAGCCCGTGCGGCCCCCCGTCGGCTGGTTCGCGACCGGCGACCTCGGGCACCTCGACGCGCGGGGCCGCCTGGCGGTGACGGGTCGGCTGCGCGACCGGATCGTGAGCGGAGGAGCGAACGTCGACCCGGCCCAGGTGGAGGCCGTGCTCCACGCCCACCCCGACGTCGGCGAAGCCGCCGTCATCGGCATGCCGGACGGCCGGTGGGGGCAGGTTGTGGTCGCGGTCGTCGCCGGGGGAGATCCCGACCTCCCCGCCCGACTCGACGCGTGGTGTCGCGAACGGCTGTCGGGTCCGCGGGTGCCCCGCCGCTGGGAGGTACTGGACCGCCTCCCGCGGACGGCGACCGGCAAGGTGGACCGCGCCAAACTGAGGACCGACCTGAGAGGCGGATGATGGAACGACCGAATACGGCACTCGGCTGCCAGAAGCGCCGGTTCGCGCTCGACGAGGGCGAACACCTCCTCAACTGCGCCTATCTCGGGCCGCTCCCGCGCTCGGTCGCGGAGGCGGGGGTGGAGGGAATCCGCCGCAAGTGCTCGCCGACCCCCTTCCCGAGCGAGCGGTTCTTTACGGGCTGCGACCGCGCCCGGGACCGCTTCGGGCGCCTCGTCAACGCGCCGCCGGAACGGATCGCGCTCGCGCCTTCCGCGTCCTACGGCATCGAAGTGGCGGCCCGGAACCTCCCGCTCGAGCCGGGACAGAACATCGTCGTCCTCGGCGAGCAGTTCCCGAGCAATGTCTACGCCTGGCGGCGCCGGGCGGCGACCCACGGCTGTGAGGTCCGAACCGTGGACCGGCCCGGGCCGCCCCCCTCCGCCGCGCTCTGGAACGAGCGGCTGCTCGAGGCGATCGGACCGGAGACCGCCGTCGTCGCCCTCCCGCACGGCCACTGGACGGACGGAACCCGGATCGACCTCGAGGCGGCGGGGGAGCGGGCGCGCGAAGTGGGCGCCGCCATCGTCATCGACGGCTCGCAGTCCATCGGCGCCGTGCCGTTCGATGTAGAACGGTTTCGGCCCGACGCATTGATCACCGTCGGGTACAAGTGGCTCCTGGGGCCCTATTCGACCGCCTTCGGCTATTACGGTCCGCGGTTCGACGACGGCACGCCGCTTGAGGAAACGTGGATCTCGCGCCGCGGTTCCGAGGATTTTCAGGGGCTCGTCGACTATACGGACGACTACCGGGACGGGGCGGCACGCTACGACGTGGGACAGACGTCCAATTTCATCCTCATCCCGATGCTCGTAGAGGCGCTCGACCTGATCCTCCGCTGGGACCCCGCCCGCATCCTCGATTATTGCCGCGCGCTGCTGTCCGGCCTCGCCGATGACCTGCGCGTCCGCGGCTGGGCGATCGAGGACGACGAGTGGCGGACCGGAAACATCCTCGGCGTGCGCCTGCCGGCCGGCTGCGACCTCGCCGAGCTGGACGCCCGCCTCGCCGAGGCCCGAGTCTACGCCTCCCTGCGCGGCGACGCCCTGCGCGTTTCGCCGAACGTCTATAACGAACCGCGCGACATCGACGCCCTCCGCAGGGTGCTGGCTACATTCGCGTAGGCGGACGGGGCGGGCGACCGCCGCGGGTCGCACTGGCAAAGGGATGCGGGCGGCCGCTCAGCCCGGTTGACGGGGGAGGCCGTGCAGGATTCGGAGTCCGGTCTCGTCTCCTGCCTCGGTCGGCACCGCCGTGCCGGGTTCGCCGCGGACGATCGTGCGGACGCGTCCGGTGGCGCGGTCGATGACGAGCGCGGCGCGGCCCCCGCGAGCCCGGTCCACCGAGACGGACCCCGCCGGGCCGACGAGCGTGAGGACATCCAGCGTCTCCGCCCAGACGGGGTCGAAGGGGATCGCAAAGGCGAATGCGCGGTGGTCTTCACCCATCCCGTGAGCGACCGAAGTCGGTGTGAAGCTGAGCGAGAACAGGATCCGTCCCGCCGCATCGCGGCCTGACAGACGGTACGGGCCGGCCGACGAGGGAAAGTGCGAGGCAGCCGGATAAACGAAGGCGGGTTCCAGCCGCGGTTGGCCGGCGTCGGCCCCTCCCCATAGAAGGAGCATGTCGCCCCGCTCGGCTCCGCGATCCTCCGCGTGTGCGAACGCCGAGATGCCGGCACTTCCGTCCCGCGCGAGGCGGAACTCCAGCATCCTTGTGAAGCTGTAATCGCTGATCCATTGGGGATAGCAGTAGGACATCAGATCCCGGTATCCCTCCGGATTGAACAGATGCCCCCGAGCCGGCCGGTCGCTGCCACCGTCGCTGCCACGATCCCCGAAGTCGTATCCCCACACTCCGATACGGCCGTCCTGCCACGGATAGTCGGGATCCACCGCCCCCGGGTCCGTGACGGGCTCGTCGCAGGGCGTGTGCGGGCGCCCGAAGTTGTGCCCCAACTCGTGCGCGAACACGAGGCGGAGACGGCCCGTCCGCTGCCGCAGGCCGTCCGGACCGTGTGAGGCCGTGAGGGAGCTTCGACCGCCCAGCATCCCGAGGCCGTCGATCCAGTACGCGTCCGGGTGCCGCGAGCGCGGCCGCGGAACTCCGAAAATCCCGCTGTAGTGCTCCCGGGGGTCCTCCGCCTCCATCAGCCGAAGCAATTCGATCTCGCGGATGAGGCCGGCGACTCCCGCCTCCGAGGTGTCGGCCCACGTGCGGTAGGGTTCGCGGAGCGCCAGGTGCAGGTCGCCGAGCGGCAGGACCGTGCGGGCATAACGCAGGACGCTCCGACCCGCGGCCGAGCCCGCCCCCATGGCCGCTGCCGCGAGTTCGCCCGCGAACGCCGCGACGAGCGGATTCACGTCCCGGTTTTCTTCCGAGTGGTACTGCACGGGCACCAGTGTCACGCGCAGCGGGGGCATCCGCCGGACCTCCATGTCGTACCGGCCCTCCGCCGGGAACCGGGACCGGCTCGAGGAGGTCCCGGGGAGCGCGCCGTCCGCATCGAGTTCCACGACCATGCTCACGCCCGGCTGCAGAACCTCGCCCGGTATGACGGCGTTGAAGGACCTTTCGAGCCGGCTCTCGTCCACAGCGAGCGGAATCCCCCCGGCCGGAGGTTCCAGCGCCGTCCGGTACGTCTCCGCTCCGTCGTGGAAGAAGGTCGCGGTAGCTTCCGGCCGGAAGCCGTTGACCTCGTCGGCGGTCGCGAAGACGCGAAGGAGGGCGCGCCGGTCCGCCACCAGCGGTACGCCGCCTTCCCGGTCCTGGGCAGCCTGCGTGAGATACGCATGGGGCACGGACATCGTGACCGAAGCCGGGTTGGACACGACGAGCGGGTCCCCCGCCACGAGGTCGAAACCGTCGCAACGATCCGCGCAGGCTTCGGCAAGCGCCTCTTCCGTGCCGACGGTGACGGAGATCGGGGAATCGGCGGCGTCGCCGGGAGTGAGCGTCACGGCGTGGCTCGACGTGGTGCCCGCTCGCACCAGCACCGAGTCGACCGAGAGCGTCCCCCCATGGGCGAGAAGGGGGAGCCGGACGTCAAAGGGCGCGCCTTCCAGAATTCGGGCCTCGATCGTGGCGGGCCCCGGAGCCGTCGGGTCCTCGTGGTCCGTTCGGACGAGCCGCACGGGGAAGGCGAAGGCGGCCTCGTTTCCCCCCAGGGTCAGCCGTTCCAGGCTCCGAAGGCCTGTCAGGGCGCCCGGCGGCAGCGAGCGCAGTTCGTTGTCCTGCAGAAACAGTTCCCGCAGGCCGGCGAGATCGCCGAATGCGCCCGCCGGAAGCGCCCGCAGCCGGTTGTCGACCAGGGAGAGCCATTCGAGCCCGCGGAGGCCCGCGAACACGCCCGGTGGCAGGTCGGCGAGCAGGTTTCCCGCGAGATTGAGCACCTCCAGACTGGAGAGGTCGGAAAAGGCCTGGGCCGGAAGGGCTGCAAGCCTGTAGTCCTGGAGTGAGAGCCACTCCAGGCCCGAAAGAGCGCTCAGGTCGGCGGCGCGGAGGTTGCCGAGGACAGCTCCGGTTCCGGCCTCGATGCCCGACTCCGGTCGCCTGATCCTCAGAGAACGCAGTTCGGCCAGGGCCTGGCCGTCGGGGGCGGTGCAGTCGTCGGCCCGGACGCCGCGCACGATCGCGTCGCGCACGGCCGCCGTCCGGTCGCACACCCCCTCGCGGATGACCACCGCGGCGCTCGAACGGGGGGCGAGCACGAAACCGCTTCCGGTCGCGGGTCGTTCAAGCGAAAGAGTGAGAACCTCCCGGGGCGGCTCGATCTCATCGTCGTCGGTGATGCGGATCTCGATGACGGCGCCGGTCGCTCCCGCCGGGACCTCGACCTCACCCTCACCCGCGTCCCTTACGTCCGCCGAATCGGCGTCAGCCGTCAGCTGCGTGTCATCCACGCCGAGGGAATAGCGCACGGCCAGCGACGACGCTGCGGGCTCGTCGAGCACGAGTTCGATGCGCGCGATGCCGCCCTCCCGCGCCTGCGCCACGCCCGGGGAGAGCGCGATGCCGGCCCCGACCGTCGCCTCGAAGCGCTGCGCGACCGAGAGCCCGCCGCCGTCGCGGGCCGTCACCTCCACCGCTGTAGACCCCGGCGCGACGCCTTCCACCGACACCCGATCTCCGGCAACCGTCACGCGGGCCACGCCGGCGTCGAGGGACTTCGCCGCGAAAGTCAGCGCATCGCCGTCCGGATCCCGGAACCAGGAGGCCGCGTCGATAACCGCCGGATGCCCGAGCCGCACGTCGATGTCGGGAAGGGCGTCCACTGCCACCGGACTCCGGTTTTCCCGGGGCTCGGCCGGCGTGACCTCCGTTCCGCACGCGCCCACCCACACGGCGGCGCCCGCGAGCGCGACCGCGGCGGCGCGGCTTCCGAGGCGGGGTCGGCGACGAGCCACGACACTAACCGTCCCTGGACGCAGACTCCGGCTGGCGGGCGGGTCCTTCCTGGCGTCGCACCATCACCGCCCCGCCGCTCTCGCCACGGGCGGTGAACCCCATGAGGTGGAGGAGCCCGATCACCCCCCGGTTGCGGGCCCAGCGTGCCACGACGACGGCGTCGCTCCGCGCGGGGTGCGGCTGTACGCCCGGAAGCCAGGGAGCCACGCGATCCGCGCCCGACACCCGCAACAGGCGCGAGACGGCGAGCCATGCGGGAGCGAGTCGGCGGACGATGAAGAATCCATCGTCGCCCTGTCGCTGATAGAGCGGGAGAAAGAGGCGCCCGGCGAAGGCCGCCCGCACCGGCCCGGCCCGGTCCGTCCCCACTTCGTCTCCGGCCTGCACCGGATCGAAGTTCCGGAACCCCGGGTGCATCCGGAACCCGTCCGCTTCGGACACGACGTGCCTGTGGCGGACGTCGACGACGCGCGGCAGACCCTCCGCCTGCCGGGCGAGGCGCACGCGACGGTCTTTCCGGGCGGACGAGCTCGCCGCCTCGATCAGCCCCAGCGCCTCCAGCATGATCCACACTACGTCCTCGTGCGCCTCGACCGAGGACTCCGCCGCGTGCTGCCCTCCTTCGATGCCGATGCTGCGCCACCCGAGGCGGTCGAAGTACTGGAGCATCGCGCCGTCGATCTGCTCTTCCAGGCCGAGGACGAGCGGGACGGGCAGTCGGAGCGCCAGTTCCCGGTTCTGGAGCGTGTCCCCGACGGTCGAGAAGGGAGCGCTCTCGGAGGAGGTCGTGTGCAGGTCCAGCACGTGAATCGCACCCCTTGCCCGCCGACTCTCCTCTCGAATGGCCGCGAGCAGATCCCGCTGTTCCGCCAGTTCCGCGCTCCCCACCATCGGAACCCGGTCCCCGTCCCCGGACGACCCATCCGGACTCAGCGATTCCAGCACCGCGTCCACGCGCTCGCGCTGCCACACGCGGTTAAGGTCCTCGTCGACGAATCGCGTGCCGACACCCAGCGCCTGGAGGTTGCCGCACAGACCCACGAGATCGCCCCGCATGGGAAGCCCGATCCGGGACAGCTCGGCGAAGACGCGCTCGAGCGCGATCATCCCCGCCGGTTCGTTGCCGTGCAGCGCGGCGATACAGAGCACGAGCGGCCCCGGGTCGGCGCCGCGATGCACGCCGATTCGGCGCTCGGGAGTCCGCCGCTCTGCCGAGACCCTCGAGGACATCGTGCGGTTCACGCCCGCGGTCGGTGCAGCGTCTCCGCCTTCGCCGCGAACACGAAGTCACTCTCCGTGAGCCCGTCGATCTTGTGCGTCCAGATCCGAACGACGACCCGCCCCCAGGCGAGGAACAGGTCCGGGTGATGGTTCTGCTCCTCCGCCATCCCGCCCACGCGATTCACGAAGTCGAGCGCCGTCGCGAAGTCCGGAAAGCGGTACTCCTTCTCGAGGTGGTGGCCGTCCACCACCCGCCAGTCGGCCCCGAGTTGTTCCGCAAGCTCTTCGAGGGCCGCTCCCTCCAGGGGTGGCACGCCGCCTCGACAGGGGATGCACTGCTGCTGCGCGAGCGGTATCGACATCGGATCATCTCCGTGGCTGCTGTTCGTCTCCGTCCTCAGGGCGCGTCGGCGACCGCTTGCAGGAGTCCCTCGTAGTCCGGCTCCACGCCCGCGTCCTCCGACACCCACGCGTACGCCACCCGGCCGTCCCTTCCGATCACGAACGCCGACCGCTTGGAGACGCCCCGGAACCCGTGAAACTCCTCGTACAGCACGCCCCAGTCACGCGAAACCGTACGGTTGAAGTCGGAGAGGATGGGGAACGGGATGCTCTCCTCGGCCCGAAAACGGGACGTGACGAAGGGGCTGTCCACGGAGATCGCGAACACGATGGCGTCGAGCGACGCGTAGGCGCTCCACTCATCCCGGAGCCGGCACATCTCCGCCGTGCAGACCGAGGTGAAGGCGAGAGGGAAGAAGAGGAGCACGATCCGGTCGCGGCCGAGGTGGTCCCCCAGGTCGATCGTTTCTCCGGCTTCGTAGGGCAGCTTGAACGGCTGCACGCGGTCGCCGACCGAAACCTTCATGCTGGAAGTCATGTCAGAATGCGCCTCCTCCACCTCCGCCGAAGCCGCCGCCCGAGAACCCGCCGCCCCCGGAGATCCCGCCTCCGGAGAAGCTCGATCCCTGGGCGCTGCGCGGCGCGGACTGCATCACGCTGTGCGTCTCCGCGGACATGCTGTTCAGGTTCGAGACGAGGATGTGAGAGTTGAACGTCGAGAGAGCCTGCCCATGATACCAGTCCGGGGGTTCGCGATACAGGTCCCGGAAGGCCCGCGCCCACTGCCCCGCGACGCCGAGCGCCATGGCGTACGGAAGACACTTCTCGAACATCTCCGGACCCGTGATCTCCCGCCTGTAGCGGTCGGATTCGACGCGTGTGAGGAATTCCTCGAACCCCTTCACCTGCCGCAGCAGTTCCGTCCCTTCCTTCGTGCGCGCCGGCATGAAGACTCCGAAGACCACGATGACGAGCGCGGAGGCGATGGCAGCCCCAAGCACGGCCGCCATCGCCAGCGGGAGCACGGCCTGGGCGAGCAGCCCGCCGAAAAAGATCACGATGCCGACCAGGAACCCCAGACCCACGTACTTCCCGGCGACGATGGTCGGCGATTCCGCGTACACGCCGTGCTCGATGAGCGTCGCCAGCAACTTCGACTTCAGTTCCGGGAGGTCCTTGTAGAAGCGGTCCTTGAGGTCCGACAGCCGGCGGCTGTTTCGCCCCTCGAACACGGCCCGCAGCAGCGCCCTCTCGTGCGGGGCCAGGCGGTCGTCCGGGATGTCGCGTCGCTGGAAGAGGTAGTCCTTGCCCGTCACCAGCCCCAGGTGGCGCTTCTCCTCACGTTCCTCGATCGTCAGGTGCCCCCGGACGGCGAGGTCGATCAACGTCGCCGTGATGTCGCGCAGGTCGGCCCGGTTGTCGACGATGACGCCGACCTCGGCGGGCGTCAGATCGCCCGGCGGCTCGTAGCGTGGCTCGATCGAGCCGATTTCGGGATCGCGCCCCCGCTCGTTCCAGCGCCGGTACATGAAGGCGAGCACGAAGAAGGGAAGGAAGAGCGGCCAGTTGTCGAGCAGGTACCCGCCGGCGCGGTCGATCGCCGTGGGCCGCCGGACGACGCCGGCATCCCATCCGACCCCGATCGTCAGGCCTTCCCGGAAGCCGAGCGGCCGGTGGGTTCGCACGTCGACCCGCGTGCCCGTGACATCGACCGTCGCGTCCCGTCCCGTCGCGCCGTACCCCCCCGTGAAGGCGTGGGCGCGCACGCCCCCGACTGCCGGCGGCAGCCTCACGGTCGCGCTCGCCGTCTCGATCGGGACCGGCCATTCGGTCCCCGTCACGTTCCAGTACAGTTCGTCGTAGGCCTCGACGATTCCGTCCGCTCCTTCATCCGCCTCGAAGAAGCGGAGCCCGTTCGTCACGCCGTAGGAGAGTCGGACCGTGCGCACCGCGTCGACCGCGCCGGGTATCCAGATCCTCGTGTTCAGGTAGTCCCCGTCGCGCTTCGATTCGTAGCGCAGCGGATTCCCGTCCGCGTCCGTCGCCGCATTCACCGAAACGCGCAGCCTGTAGCGGAACCCGTGGTTCCGGTGCTCGACGGAAATCGTCCGGTAGATGCCGTTGTAGCTTCCATCGAACCGGGCGCGGATCGTTTCGGTCACCTCGATGGTTCCGTGCTCCGGCACCCGGATGTCGGCGTGGAAGTCCTCGATGCGCCAGGAGCGCTCCTGCGCGGCGGCGGGCGAGAGGAAGAGACAGAGCGCGCCGGCCACGGCGCCTGCCGGGATGACGGCTCGGGCCAGCGCCTCCGCGGCTCGTCGCGGACGCCGAAGCTTCACGAAAACGCCACCCGCGGCCCCTCGCGCTGCCGCTCGTCGTCGAGCGAGAAAAACTCCCGGCGTGCGTGGCCGAACGGCCCCGCGAGCAGGTTCGTCGGGAAGACCTGCATCTTCGTGTTGTAGTCCCGGACGACGGCGTTGTAGTAGCGTCGCGCGTTCCGCACAGCCTCCTCGATCTCATCGAGGGAGCGCTGAAACTCCGTGAACGCCTCCACCGCCCGCAGCTGGGGATAGGCTTCGGAGAGCGCAAAGAGCCTCCCGAGCGCCCCCGCGAGCGTGCCCTCCGCCGCACCCGCTTCGGCGGGCCCCCGCGCCCCCATGGCCCGGTTCCTCGCCTCGACCACGGCCTCGAGCGTCTCGCGTTCGTGACCCGCGGAGGCCTCCACCGTTTCCATGAGATTGGGGATGAGATCCCAGCGGCGCTTGAGCTGGACATCGATGTCGGCCCAGGCGCCGTTCACGCGTACGCGCAACCGCACGAGACTGTTGTACATGCCGATGATGATGAAGAAGACCGCCGCGAGTATGACCAGGAACCACAACATGACCTGCCTCTGTTTCCCCTAACCGCGTCCGAGGCGGAGGATGATCTCGAACTCCTCCTCCGTCACCGGCATGACCGAGAGTCGCATGCCCCTTTTCATGACATTGATAGTCTCGAGGCCGGCGGTTTCTTTCATCATCTGCCGCGTCACCGGCGTCCCGAAGGTCTCCACGTAGCGGAAATCCGGGCACCACCAGCGGGGATTCTCCCGGCTGGACTTCGGGTCGAAGTAGTGGCTGTCGGAGTCGAACTGGGTGGAGTCCGGGTGCGCCGGACCCGCGACTTCCGCCACCCCGTACACGCCGAGCACCCGAGTGTTGGAATGATAGATGAGGACCTTCTCGCCCGGATTCATCCGGTCGCGCATGAAGTTCCGGACCTGGTAATTCCGCACGCCGTCCCATTCCGTCTCGCCATCCAGGGCGAGGTCGTCGATCGAGTACACGTGGGGCTCGGTCTTGGCCAGCCAGTATCCCGTGATTTCAATCGGCATGTCGCGCCTTTCCCCTTCGTTTCTTCCCGCATCCGGACGGCGCGCGGACGTTCCGCGCGGATAGCCCGAATCTACCGGCGCAGCCGTGTACGGTGAACCCCGCGCTCCGGAAGTGGGGCGGCGGCCCATGGAAAGAGTCCCGCGTCGAAGCCGGGAGTCGTGGTGCGCTCGGCGGAGGCCCCTCCGGGACGAGGAGCGACGAGGACGGGACGACACTAGTTTGCGTGGACCGCCGATTTCACGTCGCACGGAGAACGCATGAAGATCCCGCTGTATCAGCTCGACGCCTTCTCGGACCGGCCCTTCGAGGGCAATCCGGCGGCCGTCTGTCCGCTCGAGGCGTGGCTCGACGACGACGTCCTGCAGAAGATCGCGGCGGAGAACAATCTCTCGGAGACCGCGTTCTTCGTTTACGACGGCGCGAGCGAAGGGGACGGGTTCGGGCTCCGCTGGTTCACGCCCGTCTCCGAGGTCGACCTGTGCGGACACGCGACCCTGGCTTCCGCCTGGGTCATCTTCGAGAGGCTGGCGCCGGGCCGCGAGAGCGTGCGCTTCGAGACGAGAAGCGGCGAACTCATCGTGGAACGGGGCGAGGAGGATCTGCTCGTGATGGATTTTCCGGCGCGTCCGGCGGTGTCGCGCGAGGCCCCTCGCGCCCTGGTCGAGGGGCTGGGAGCGGAACCCGCGGAGGCTCTGGCTTCGGACCGGGACTATCTCGTCATCCTCGAGGCCGAGGACGACGTCCGGAAGCTGAAGCCGGACTTCGCCCGGCTGCGCGGACTGGACCGGCTCGGGATCATCGTGAGCGCGCCTGGAGTGAGCGCGGATTTTGTGTCCCGCTTCTTTGCGCCCAGCGTCGGCGTGCCGGAAGATCCGGTTACGGGCTCGGCCCACTGCACGCTGGCCCCCTACTGGGCCGAGCGGCTCGGTCGCGGCGGGGCGCCGCTCGAGGCGCGGCAGATCAGCGCCCGCGGCGGTACCCTCATCTGTCGGCACCTCGGGGACCGCGTGACGATCGCCGGCCGTGCGGCGCTCTACCTTGCCGGCGAGATTACGCTGTGACGGTTTCCGGAGTGCGGCCGTCTACGGGACGACGAGAGACAGTCCGGCGCCGGGCGACGGACCGGACGCCATGGAGACGCGGGAAGGAGCGGGACAGATGATGCGTACGCGGATGCCGAGTCGCAGCGTGTTCGGGGCCGGACTCGCCGTGCTGATGGCGCTGGGCGTCATGGCGCCCGCGGATGTCGCGGCGCAGGTGCCCGGCGGACAGATCCCCGGCCAGCCGCCCGGGGAGCCCTCTGCGCGCGGAAACGGCACGCAGTGGGATCTGGGCGGCACCTTGTCCGTGATGTCGCCGCGGGGGCAATTCGGTTCGTTCGTCAATGACGGTTTCGGGGGGGCGTTCACGGCCCTGCTCGGCTTCGAGGACTCTCCCGCCTTCCGGGTCCGGTTCGAAGCCGGCTTCGTCGAGTACGGGTCGGAGACGCTTGGCGTCCCCGTATTCGCGGCGACCGACCGCATCCTGACCGACATCGTCACGCAGAACAACATCGGCTACCTGGGACTCGGCCCCGAGATCCGGCTTCCGTACGGTCCCGTGCATCCTTACGTGAACGGCTTCGTCGGGCTCGGCTACTTCTTCACGGTCAGCTCCGTCGAGCGCGGTTGGGATCTGCACGAATCGCCCTATGACGGGACGACGGTGAACTTCGACGACGTGCGGCCGGCGTACGGCCTCGGCGGCGGGCTCGCGATCCCGGTCAACCGGTCCGCCAAGCCGATAGTGTTGAAACTCGAGGCCCAGTACCGGAGGCACGGCCGCACGGAATACCTGGTGCCCGGGAGCATCGTCGAGGACGGCCTCGGCGGGAGTTCGTTCTCACCCATCGCCTCCGATGTCGACTTTCTGCTCTTTCAGGTGGGCGTGACATTCAGAGTGTGAGCGCGCCGGGCCGTCAGCGCTCAGCGCGGCCCGCCGCGGGGCCACTGCCGCGGCCTGCTACGGCTGGCGGCGCTCCAGGCGGTACACGGAACCGTTGAGGTTCACGACGTAGAGTTCGCCGGCGCCGTCGACGCCAAACGACGACACCGCCCCGAGGCTTCCCGCGTTCCAGCGTTGCTCGTCGGTCACCTGTCCGCCTTCGAACCGGAAGCTCCGCAGAAATCCGGTGCAGAAATCCGAGTAGAAATAGTGCCCCGCAACCTCGGGGAGCTGTGAGCCTCGGTAGACGTATCCTCCGGTCACCGAGCAGACGTTGCCGTCGTGGACGTACTCGACGACGGGCAGCGTGAGACCCGACATGTCGCACCCGGAACTCCCATAACAGGCGGATCCCTCCATCGTGCTCCAGCCGTAGTTCACGCCCGCCTCGCCCGCCGGCACCGCGTTGATCTCCTCGCGTTCGTTCTGGCCCACGTCCGCCACGTAGAGGATGTTGTCAGAGAAGTCGAAGGTGGAGCGCCACGGATTCCGGACGCCGATGGCCCAGATCTCGCCCCGGGCGCCCTCTTCTCCGACGAAGGGGTTGTCATCCGGGATCGCATACGGATCGCCCCCGTCCACGTCGATGCGGAGGATCGAACCGTGCAGCGTCTCCGGATTCTGTCCATTGCCGAACGGATCGCCCGCTCCGCCCTCATCACCGAGAAAGATGTACAGCATGCCGTCGGGTCCGAACTGCAGCATCCCGCCGTTATGGTTCCGGCGGCGCTGGGTGAGCGCGAAGACCCGCTTCGCCGAACCCGGGTCGAGGCGGTCGGGATCCCCCGAAACCGTGTAGCGCTCCACGACCGTGTCGTCACCGGTGTCGGTGTAGTAGACGAAGACCTGGCCGTTGTCCGTGTAGCGCGGGTGGAAGGCCATCGTAAGGAGGCCGCCTTCGGGCGCCGTGCCGACGCGGCCCGAAAGGTCGAGGAAAGGGTCATCGAGGAGTTGTCCGTCCTCGCTCGCGATGCGGATGCGGCCCGTCTGCTCGACGACGAAGAGTCTGGCGTCGCCCGGCGGGGCGGCGAGGAAGACCGGCTGCGAGAGTCCGGTCAGCACCTCGTTCGCCGCCAGTTCGAAGGCTGCGGGCTCCGGCGGCGGTGGTGGCGGTGGCGGAGCCGGGGAGGGGCCCGTGCCATCCGAGCATCCCCAGCCCGCTACCCCCGCCAGGAGCGCGAGCGCCCGCGCCGTCAGCAGCCGGGCGGCCGTCGCGGACGGGCGACCCGGGCGTCTCAGGGCACCAGTTCCGGCCGGCGGTACTTCAGGAAGAACACGCCCTCCTTGCCGCTCGACACGACGATCGTCCCGCTCGCGAAGAACGGGTAGTTCGACCACGAGCCGTCGAAGGTGACGGACTCGTCCCACGGCACGGTGTCGAAGAAGCCCACCTCGCGGGGGTTCTCCCGGTCGCTGATGTCGAGCACGCGCAGCCCGCTCACGTAGTTCGACTGGTACATGAGGTCGCCCACGATGTAGAGGTTGTGGTCGATCGTGAACGTCTCCCCGAAGTGTTCCTTGACCAACACCGGATCATCGAGGTCCGATACATCCCAGACGAGCGTGCGCGTGCCCCGCATGTCGGGCTCGGTCCCCGCCTCCTGAGCCGTGCCGACGGAGGTCATCTCGTCGAGCTCGTCGTTCTGGTAGAAGTAGCGGTGGTCTTCGGTGAGCCAGCCCTGGTGTGCATACGCGACGGCCGCGTAGTCCTGAGTTGCGAGCGAAACCGGATTCTCCGGGTCCGTTACATCGGCGATCGAGAGGTACCTCTCGTTGGCCCCGAAGCAGATCTCCTTGCCGACGTGTTCCGCATCGGGTCCTCGGTAGTTGACGCACTGCGCGTCGTGCGTATACCCCCTGCCCTGGTAGCGCGTCCCGTCATCCGCGAAGCAGCCGATGAAGCGGGGATCCTTCGGCTCGCTGATGTCGATCATGTGGAGTCCGCCGCCGCACGTCTCACCGCCGCCGCTCGAACCGACGGCGTACGCCGTGCCGGTCTCTTCGTTGATCACGATGTTGTGGGAGCTTGCGATCCCGTCGTACAGGGCATCGGCGTCGAACTCCAGCGGCGCGTTGCGCACATCGCGGAGCCGGGTGAGGTCGAACACCTGCATCCCGTGCCGGCCCGCGCCGTCGGCGACGACGAACGCGTGGTCCGCATACACCTTGATGTCGCGCCAGGAATTGGTGATCGACCCGGGCGTCTTGGGAAGACTGCCCAGATACGCGGGCGCTTCCGGGTCGGAGACGTCGATGAACGCCGTGCCGTCCGTGCGGCCGACGATCGCGTATTCGCGGCCCGTCTGCGGATCCGTCCACCCCCACACGTCGTTCGTCTCGATGCCGCGATCCGTCCCCCCGATCCGGTCCAGAGGCAGAAACGAGATCACGTCCACTCGATCGCAGGCGAACTGGTCGGCCATGCCGTCGTCGCCGCACTCGACGTCGGCGAGCGTCGCCAGCGGGCGGCGCTCCTCGGGGATGAAGATCTTCGCGGTCTCGGCCCATCGCCCGTCCCGGCGCTCGAGCACGACCGCCGACCCCATCGACCCATCGTCCCACGGCTGTCCGACGACCGCCAGCTCGCCGGCCGTGGAGACGGAGATACCGAACCCGTCGCCCGCATCGGTGCCCGCCCCCGCATTGATCTTGGTCGCCGAGCCGAAACGCCGCGTGTCGGCATCCCAAGCGAAGGCGTAGAGGGCGCCGAACACGTCCGCGCCGGGGGCGGCGATCCAGAGCTCTCCTTCGTGCGCGGTGAAGGATGCCCCGAAGCCGGCGCCCGGCTGGCGGTCGAACGCCGCGAGCGATCCGCCCTGCACCCAGTCGCCCGATGACTGCCGCTCGTACAGGAGAACCGCGCCCGCGCCCTGGTCCAGACCGGGGAGGCCCAGCATCGCGTGGTCTCCGTCGACGCCGACCGAGATGGTCGGTGCGCGATCGACCGCGATCGCGCCTCCGGGCTGGGCCTCGTCGCCCGTGAGCCCCAGCCGCCCCTCCTGCACCCAGGCGCCGCTCTCGTCGCGCCCGAACACGTACGCGGCGCCGGGAAGCTGCGGGCCGGCGAAGGCGCCGACGATCACACGCTCGCCGTCCGTATGCACGCCCCATCCGAAAAACTCCTGCTGCGGATCGGGATCCGATGGCGTCAGGATGCCCTGCTCGAGCCATTCGCCGTCGGCGCCGCGTTCGAACACCCAGGCGCCGCCGGTCCCCTCGTAGCCCAGGGCCGTCACGACGAGGAGGTCGCCCCCGAGCGCCGCGAAGCGACCGAACGAAGATCCGAGCGGCACGCTGCCGGGGCGCAGGTGGCGCTCGAACTCCCAGCCGTTTGGGGTCTCGCGGAAGATGAGCACGCTGCCGTCGCTCTGGCCGTCGCCGTCCTGGTCGAGGGCCGTGGCCCCCACGAGCAGCCGTTCGCCGTCCGCGAGGACGAAGCGACCGAAGTAGTCGGGACCGTCATGCTCGGGGGCGCGAAGCGTCCCGGCAGGCGCCCAGCCTCCCTCGCCGGGTTCGTACAGGTACAGCGCGCGCGGCGCCGACTCGGCCGCTGCGGCACTCGGATCGATGGGCTCGCTGACGATGATGGTTCCCTCGTGGAGCACCACCGTGCCGCCGAATTCCTGGGCCTCGGCCGCAGGCATGAACGTCAGGCCGCAGGCGGCTGCGGCGAAGAAGGTCCGCGTTCTATTCATCGGTTACATCCTTTTTCTGCAGGATTCAACGTCGTTCGAAGTAATAGAGGCCGCCCCCGGCGGCGCCGACGACGAGGTCGAGGTCGCCGTCTCCGTCCAGGTCCCCGAACTCCGGAGTCGAGAACAGCGGCAGATCCTCCGCGGCGGGGAACCCGCCGTCGGACTCGACGAAGTTCGGGGCCGCGGGAGTCCCATCGTTTCGGAAGTAACGGATCCCGTCGGACTCGGTGCCGACGATGAGGTCGAGGTCGCCGTCTCCGTCGTGGTCGAGAAGCTTGGGGAAGCTTCGCCGGCCGATGTCAATCTCCGCGTATTGATCGCTCACGAAGTCGAAGCTCGGTTCCGAGGCGGAGCCCACGTTCTCGTAGTAGTTCAGCGCCCCCGACGACTCTCCGATCATGAGGTCGAGGTCTCCATCCCCGTCGAGGTCGCCGAGGGCGGGCGTCGCGTTGCTCCCGCGCGTGATCTCGACGAACGCCGAGTCCACCAGCGCGAGGCGCGGTTCCATGACCGACCCCTCGTTCCGCACGTAGCGGATCTCGTCGCGCCACGTGCCGAGCAGCAGGTCGAGGTCGCCGTCCGCGTCAAGGTCGCCGAAGGCCGGCGCATTGTGGTAGGCGCCCGGCAGTTCGAACTCGCCCGTCCGGCGGAAGACCGGGCGCGTCGCGCTCCCTTCGTTCTCGAACAGGACGACGCGCGAGTTCGACAGGTCCCCGGGATCGATCTTGTTGCCGAGCAGGAGGTCGAGGTCGCCGTCGCCGTCGAGGTCCACGAGGGAGGCCACGCTCTCGCTGCCCACATCGATCTGCGAGATGAAGCGTCGCGTCCGCAGCTCGAAGCCGCCGTCGGACTCCTGCGAGAAGAGCATGAGGTTGTCGGCGGTCGTCGTGTTCGCGTTGTACGCGCCGCCGAGCACGCCCATGAGCAGGTCGAGATCGCCGTCGCCGTCGTAGTCGCCGAAGGTCGGAGCGTTGTAGCCGCTCGTCCGGATCGGGTCGTCGAGGGGGAAGGGACGCGGCTCCACGCGAAGGTTCGGAGCCTCGCAGGAGCCCGCGTTCTCGATCAGCAGAAGCCCGGCCTCGAAGAAGTCGCCCCAGAACATGTCCGTATCGCCGTCCGCGTCGTAGTCGGCGAGCGCCATCGTGTTCGCCCCGTGCAGGGTGGGGAAGGGCCCGTCGGCGTCCTCGCCGTCGAAGGGTGGCACGCCCCCGGCCGCCGCGGGGTCGGCGACGATCTCGATGTCCTCGAAGCGGTCCGTGATGTGCCGGAAGGGCGCGGCGTTCTCTCCGATCGCGCCCGTCGCCTCGTAGCGCGTGACCGTCCCCACGAGGCGGCCGATGAAGAGGTCGAGGCGGCCATCGCAGTCGATGTCCGCCGCGTTGGGGATGTTCTGGCGATCCGAGAAGATCGCTTCTCCCCGCGTGTCGCGGAGAGTGTCCGCGATGAGTTCGAATACGGCCCCGCCCGCCGTGCCCGTGTTCCGATAGAGCTTCATGTAGCTGAAGGGGGACTCGGCAAGGAGGTCCCGGTCGCCGTCCGCGTCGACATCCACGAAACGGAACCACTCTCCGACCTCGAGATCCGAGTACGCGTCCGGCCGCCAGGTGTGGCGCCGTCCATCGGGCGTGTCCTCGCGCTCGAAGAACATCAGGCGGTTCGTCCTCTCCTGCACGAAGAGGTCGAGGTCGCCGTCTCCGTCGATGTCCACCCACTGCGGACGGGGCACGTTGAAGCCGCCGAGGAAGGGGATTTCGTACGCGTTTCCGGACTCGTCGAACACCGGAAAAGGAGTGACGGCGCGGACGAATCCGGGTGCCGCGCCGGCTGCGCGCTCCGGCGACAACTCCCCTGGACCGGTGCCGCCCGATGCGCATCCCGCCGCGAGGAGCACAGCGGTCAGCGTCCCCGGTGCGGCCCGCCGGCTCCGAAGTCCGGCCATGCGGCTCACGTCGCCGGGGTCCTCAGCGCGGGCTGGAAGCGAGACCGATGCCCGACGCGTAGGGCGGCGTCTCGATGATGTCGATGATCTCGCGGGTCGCGGTGTCGATGACGACGACCGTGCCGCCGGGCGCGTCGTATCCCATCCGGTCCGACGACGCATAGGAGCCCGTCTCGTTCCGGTTCGCCACGTAGAGCCGGGAGCCGTCCGGCGAGAGCACGCTGCCGTGCGGTTCGGCGAGGCCTTCGCCGCGGATCACGGCGGCCACGGACCAGTCGGAGGTGTCGACGAGCGTGACCTCGTTCGCGCCCAGGTTGCCGAACCAGATCCAGCGTCCGTCCGCCGACCAGCTCGGGTGCCACGGGCGCGCCCCCACGTCCAGCTCCCCCAGGAGCTTCGGCGCCACCGGCTCCGTGACGTCGAATACGAGAAGCTTGGCCGTCATCTCGGCCGTCGCGACGAGCGTTCCGCCATCCGGGGAAATCGCGTACTGCACGAGGACGTGCGGCATCGCCCCGGAGCCGGGAAGCCTCAGCAGCTCGGCATCTCCGCTCTCGGCTTCGACCGTGACGACGGAGTTCTCGCCGAGGCTGCCCGCGTAGACCCACCCGCCGTCGGGGCTCGCCAGCAGCGCGTGCGGACGCGGGATGAAGACGTCGTATTCCTCGACGTCCATCGACATCCGGTCGATGCGGCCGATGCGCTGGGGCGGGTTGACCGCGGCCATCGACCGCCCCACGAAGAGCCACGGCTCCGAGGGGTGGAGCGCGAGGAGGCCCGGCCGCTCGAACTCGACGGAAGCGACGAGTTCGTTGTCGCGGTCGAACTTGAGTACCCGGTTCGCCGCGATCAGGGACACGTACCAGAACGACCCGTCCGGCTCGACCGCGACGTGGTGCGGCTTCGCGTTCGCCCCGTACCCCATGGCCTCGAGGTCGATGATCTCGACGACGTCGTGGGTCTCGAGGTCGATGACGGTCACGGCCGCCGCCTCCTGGTTCGCCACGTAGAGGAACGGACCCTCCGCGGAGGGGGCGGGCACGCCTCCCGCCGCGGCGGCCCGAACCGCCAGCAGTCCGGCCAACGCCAGCGCGAGGAGGCCGCCCCGCGTGAAGCTCGCGATTCTCTCCATCACGGAACGAGTTCCGGCTTCTGGTACTTCACCATGAACAGGCCCTCGCTCCCGCTCGTCACGATGATCGTCCCGCTCGCGAAGTACGGATAGTTGCTCCACGAGCCGCCCATCGACGGCCCCTCGGCGTACGGCACGGTGTCGAGGAAACCGACCTCGGTCGGATTCTCGGGGTCGCTCACGTCGAGGATCCGCAGTCCGCTGTTGTAGTTCGACTGATAGAGCAGGTCGTCGAGCACGTACATGTTGTGGTCGCTCGCCGTGGACTCGCCGAAGTGCTCCTTGACGAGGACGGGGTCGTCGAGATCGGTGATGTCGAAGATCATCGTGCGCGTGCCCGAGAACTGCGTCCTCAGCTCGTCCAGCTCATCTCCCAGGTAGAAGAAACGGTGATCCTCCGTCACCCAGCCCTGGTGTGCGTAGGCGACGTTGGCGTACGTGGCCGTCGACAGCGGGATCGGGTTCTCCTTGTCGGTGACGTCCGCGATCGAGACATGGGTCTCGTTGGACCCGAAGCAGATCTCCTTGCCGGCGTGCTCGCGGTCCGGCCCGTCATAGATCAGGCAGAGCGCGTCGTGCGAGTACCCGGTGCCGCGGCGCCCGGTGCCCTCGTGCCCGAAGCAGCCGACAAAGCTCGGCTCCGTGGGCTCGTTGATGTCGATCATGTGGAGGCCGCCGCCGCACGTCTCGCCCCCTCCGCTCGACCCCACGCTGTAGGCGAAGCCCGTCGCCTCGTTGATCACGATGTTGTGCGCCGAGGCGATCCCGTCGTAGTGGGCGTCCGCCTCGAAGGTGACCGGATCGTTCCCCACATCACGGAGACGGGCGAGGTCGAACACCTGCATCCCGTGGTCGCCGGCCCCATCGGAAACGATGAAGGCGTGGTCCCTGAAGACCTTGATGTCGCGCCACACGCTGCCGCGCGCGCCCTCCGTCATGGGAAGACGCCCGATGTAGCGGGGGTTCTGCGCGTCCGTGATATCGATGAAGGAAGCCTGGTCGGTGAGCCCCACGAGGGCGTACTCGCGTCCTGTCTGCGGATCGGTCCAGCCCCACACGTCGTTGACCCGCACGCCGCGGCTCGCCCCGAGCGACTGCACGGGCATGAAGGAGAGGATGTTCACCTCGCTGCAGTCGAAGTCGGCCGAGAGGCCCTCCTCGCAGCCCACTTCGTGCCCGTTGATCGCCGCGTAGTTCTTCGCGTCGCTCCACACCTCGGCGGTTTCGACCCACTCGTCGCCCCGCCGCTCGAAGATGTAGGCCGTCCCCATCCCGTAGTCCTTGCGGCTCGCGGCGACCACGGCGACGTCACCCTGCGCCGCGATGCTGCCGCCGAATCCGTCGCCGCCGGTCCGGTTCGAAGCCGAGACGGCGCCCGCGAACTCGACTCCGGCTTCGGGGTCGGTCGAGTAGCGAAGCACCCGCCCCTCGCGGCCCGCGCCGGAGCCGGACCCGCCGATCCAGATCTCTCCGTCCACGGCCGCAAAGGCGTTGGCGAAGTTGCCGCCGAAGGACCGGCCGCCCCCGGCTACGACCGGCGGATAGAGCCGACCTTCGGGCCTCCAGGCATCGCCATCGGGCGTGAAGGTGTAGGCGATGCCCACGCCCCCCGCGCCCGGGGCTCCGACCACGAGCCGGAAGCCGTCGTCGGTGTCCTCGCCGTACAGGACGCTCCCGAAGCCTCCGTTCTCGCCCGCTTCCGCCGCAGTGAGCGGTTCCGGCGCCGCCGTCCACGTGCCGTCATCGGCCCGCGTGAAGAAGAAGACCGCGCCGGCGCGGTTCGCGTTACCCACGGCGGTCCCCGGAGCGCCGATCGCCGCGACCCGGCCATCCGTGATCATGGCCGCGCCGAAGCCGTCGCCATCGCCAGCCTCGGGGGACGCGACGGATCCGGCTTCGTTCCAGGCGGAGCCGTCCCACTCGAAGAAGTAGACGCGGCCGGCGGCTCCCGGCCCCCGGCGGCTCCCCTGACCCTGCGCCGACACGAGCGCGAGGTCGCCGGCGATCGCGCCGGCGGCGCCGAAGACGTAACCCTCGGCCAGCTCGGCCGGCCTCAGCGTCGCGACTTCCTCCCAACCTCCGTCGCTCCGCTCGAACACGTGCGCCGCTCCGGGCGAGCCGACGAGCATGCGGTCGCCATCGACGGCGAGCGAAATCCCGAACCGGCCGCCCTCTTCCGCCGCATAGGGCGCGAGTTCCGCGGAGACGGCCCATCCATCCGGTCCCCGCTCGTAGACGTAGACGGCTCCCGTGGACGTCGGGCCGCCGCTCTCGGCGATGAGGACCTGGCCGGACGAAACCGCGACCGCCGGGCCGCGTCCGAAGCCCTGTCCCGTGACCGGCGTGGCCAGGCAGGCGAAGGCGGCCGCAAGGACCGCAACTCGTGAAAATCCGCGCATGAAGAGACTCCCATCCTGAAGGCTGCCGAAAACAGTCGTACAAATCACTTAAAACACTCCGGAATCCGGATGCGTTGTCCGGTGCGTGGCCCGCGAGATGTAGCGGGAAACGGTCGCTTCCAGCCAGCCGGTTCGCGCGTCGGCCGGCCCCGGTCCGCGTCCCCGGCCGACGAACCCGAGATGCCCTCCCCGCTCCGTCAGTGCCAGAGAGAGATTCGGGCGTCGCAGGATCGTGTCGACGGGCACCGATCTCCCCGGGGCGAGCGGATCATCCCGCGCGTGGACGAGGAGCATGGGAAGGTCCACGGGGTCCACGAAACGCTTCGCACTGCAGCGCGCGTAGTAATCGGCGGCGTCGCGAAAGCCGTGAATCGGGGCCGTGAGCCGGTCGTCGAACTCGCGAATCGTACGTGCCCTCGCCGCTCCGGGCCCCACCACGTCGGGGAACCTCGCGGCCTTCTCACGCGCTTTCTCCCGCAGGCTGCGCAGGAAACGCCGGCCGTACACGCGTCCCATCCCGCGCTGCAGGGCGGCGGCGCTGGATTCGAGGTCGTAGGGGACCGACACGGCGGCCGCGGCGACGAGACCCCGGCCGCCGCCCGCCCGTCCGAGCAGGTTGAACAGGGCGTTCCCGCCCAGCGAGAACCCGATCGCGGTCCGCGGGAGACCCGGGAAACGCGCCGCCATCCAGTCCAGCGCCCGCTCGATGTCGTCGGTTCGACCCGAGTGGTAGGCGCCCGGCAGACGGTTCGGCTCTCCGCTGCACGAACGGAAGTTGAGCGCCACCGCCTGGATGCCGGCGGCCGCCAGCGCCTCGCTCGTCGTCACCATGTAGCCCGAGCGCGCGCTGCCCTCGAGCCCGTGGAGAAGGAGGCACAGACCCGAGGGCGCTTCCGGGCCTCTCCACAGGTCGAGATCGACGAAATCCCCATCATCCGTGTCGAGCCGAACCCGGTCGTATCGCGGCTCGAAGCGCCGGCGGACGATCCGTCCCACCACGGTCTGCACGTGAGGATTCCCGAGTCCCCGCGTCGGCTCGAACGCCGACAGATCATTCAAGATCCATTACCTTTCGTTCCGTGTCTCGACCATTCCTGCATCAGTACACCGTCGCGGAGGCGGGTTCCCGGCGCTGGCTCTACGTGCTGCACGGCATCTACGGGACCGGCCGCAACTGGGCTTCATTCGCCCGCCGGCTCGTGGCCCGGCGTCCCGGGTGGGGCGTCGTGCTCGTGGACCTGAGGCTGCACGGGCACTCCCCGAGCTTCGAGCCGCCGCACACCCTCGCCGCGTGCGTGCACGACGTGCTCGAACTGTCGGAGTCGCTCGAAAGGCCCGTCGAGGCGATCCTGGGGCACTCGTTCGGCGGCAAGGTGGCGCTGATGGTGGCGGCGGCCGGCGCGCCGAGCCAGGCATGGGTGATCGACGCGTCGCCCTCCCGCCGCTCGCCCGGCGGCGGAGCCGCCCGGCTGCTGGGCGTGATTCGCCGGTACCCGGGGCCCTTCACGAAGAGACGTGATGCCGTAGCCGCCGTGGAGGGCGAAGGGTTTGCCTCGCCCGTCGCGCACTGGCTGGCGACAAACCTCGTCCTCGCCGAGGCCGGCTACCGGTGGCGCCTCGATCCCGACGCGGCCGAAGAACTGCTTGCCGACTACTTCAGGCGAGATCTCTGGGACGTCATCGAGACCCCCGTCCCCCCGTCGGAGATTCACGTCGTACGGGCCGCGCAGTCGGACATCCTCTCGACGGACGACCGCGCGCGATTGCGGGCGGCGGCGCTGAACGGCCGCGTCCACCTCCACGAACTCGCGGGCGGCCACTGGCTGCACGTCGACAATCCCGACGGCCTCCCGGACCTCGTCGGCGACCACCTGTAGCCCTACCAGACTTCGTACCAAGTGCCGGGGATGGCCGCTGCCGGCGCCGTGAGTCGCTCGGCGGCCGCTGCGACGGCGCACGCGCTGAACCGCAGATCGACGCGATGTCCGCCGAAGTCCGCCGCCACTCCCGCGCTACCCGCGAGCCCGCTCCCCACCGCCCCGCTGACCGAGACATCTCCGTCCAGGGTCAGCGTGCCGCCCACGAGGATGAGCCCCCTCCAGGCGAACCCGTCTTCGAGCGTCAGGTCGCCCTCCACGACGAGGGCGCCGCGCCCGCTGGAGCCCGCCCCGAGCGTCCTCGATCCCGCAATCCGCGTGTAGGACGAATCGGCTCGCGGCGTCGGCCACGGATCGGGCGGCACGGTCGCGTCGGGACGCGGGCCCCAGGAAGCGAGCAGTTCCGTCCAGCGGATCCCCGTTTCCGCCGTGACGGACACCCCCGCCGCCATCCGGCGATCCGCCGGGGATCCCGAGATCGTGAGCAGCGAGTCGGGCGGCGGCGGTGGTCCGCCCCAGATGGCGACGCCCGCGACGGGCGACGGCTGCTGCGGACAGGCGCTACCGAACGCATCGAGCCCCGTGATCGTCCCCATCGGGGGCAGAACGCCGACGCTCCCCACGAGGACCAGCGCCCCGGGGACGCGCGGCGGTCCCGCCACCCAGAGGAGCTGTCCCACCGAGCGCTCGAAGGTTGCGCCGCCGGAGACGACCCGCCCCAGGGATTCGACGCGGTACACGGCCTCTCCGGGCCGCAACTCGAGGAGCGGTTCGAAGGAGACCGTCGCCGTTCCCGCGCCCAGCGTGACGGGAGGAACGGACGGGTTCGGCATCTCGGCGACCGCGAGCGCCGTCGCGAGCCCGCTCTCGGCCAGGTAGAAAGCCTCCGTCGAACGCGCGAAGGCGCGGGCGGCCTGACCGTTGATCCAGGTGATGAAGAAGCCGCCGGCCGCCATGAGCGAGACGAGCAACAGCGTGAGCATGACCGCTGGCAGCGCGAAGCCGCGAGGCTCCGTCTCCGGGCGGGGGCGAAGCCGTGGAATCCTGCCGAGAGAGCGCATGACGTGAACGTGCCGTAACGGATCAACGCCCCCTCAAAGCGGCGGCCGCGCTCCGGGCCTCTGTCATGGAGTCCGTCAGCCGGTGGTCTCCGCGAGCCAGCTATCGATCGCGTCGCTGAGCGCGGGCAGGCTCAGCGCGCCGTTTTCCAGCACCCGGTCGTGGAACTCCGAGATGGAGAACGCCTCCCCGAGCGTCGCCTCCGCCCTGGAGCGCAGCCGGGAGATCTCGAGCTGCCCCAGCTTGTAGGTGAGCGCCTGGGCGGGCGACGTGATGTAGCGGTCTACCTCGTTCTCGATGTTCACCTCGGCGAGCAGCGTGTTCTCGCGGACGAAGTCGATCGCCTCTTCCCGCGTCCAGCCGAAGGCATGGATCCCGGTATCGACGACGAGCCGGCTGGCCCGCCACGCATCGTAGGAGATGAGGCCGATGCGGCTCAGGCCGTCCACGTAGAGCCCCATTTCGTCGGCCAGGCGCTCCGCGTACAGCGCCCACCCCTCGACGAAGGCGACCGAGCCGAGGTGCTTGCGGAACTCGGGCAGTCCGGCGACCTCCTGGGCGATGGCCGTCTGGAGGTGATGCCCCGGAATCGCCTCGTGGAAGCTGAGGACATCGGCCTGGTACCGCGGCCGGATCTCCGGCCGGTACGTGTTCACGTAATACGTGCCGGGGCGCGATCCATCCGGCGCCGGCTCCCGGTAGTAGGCGAGTTGGCTCTGCGGCGCCTCGTACAGCGGGATCGGACGGATCACCATCTCCGTCCGCGGCGTCGTGCCGAACCAGTCGGGCATGACCAGAGCCGCCCGCGCGTAGGCCTCCTCGGCCATCTGCACGATCTCCCCCGGCCAGCGGAAGAACATCTCCGGGTCCGACCGCAGCCGCTGCTGAATCTCCTTCAGGTCGGAGGCGCCGAGGACTTCCTCTCCAAGCGTGCGCAGCTCGCCCTGGACCCTCTCCAGCTCCGCCAGACCCTGGGCGTGGATCTCGGCCGGCGTCAGTTCGAGCGTCGTGAAGGTGCGGATCATCGCCTCATAGCAGGCGCTGCCGCCCGGCAGGCTGGAGAGTCCGACCGCCGCGCCCGTGCGCGCGTGCGGATAGAGTTCGTCGCGCAGAAAATCCCGGAGTCTCGCGTAGGCCGGCTGGATGCGCTCGGAGGCGGCCTCGCGGATGCCGGCCCGGAAGTCGTGGCGCGTCCCCTCGGGCCACGCATCGAGCCGCGTCCCCGCCGGGGCGTAGATCGGCCATTCCTCCACCGGCCGTTCGAGGAGGGCGTCGAGCTGCACGATCGTCCGGTTCACCGACGCGCGCGCCGCGACCCGCCCCGTCTCGAGGCCGGTGCGGAGGTTCGAGATGTAGTCGTCGATGTAGTCTGCGAACGCGTTCCAGCGCCGGATCATGCGCTCGCCGTCGACCGGCGTCTCGAGCGGCTGGGCGCCCACGATGTTGAGGAAGTCGAGCTGGAACCCCTCGCGGTGATCCACCACCCACACCTCGAGATCGCACGTCTGCTCGGCGACTTCCGCCGAGAGCTGATGGTCGAGCGCGAGGTGGGTCAGCCGGTTCCCGGGCGGCAGCGACGCGAGGTCGATGGCCGCGAGGGCGTCCATGAGCGCGCGAACCTCGCGACGGCGATTGCTGCGGCCCGAGGGCGAGATGTCGCGAACGCGGTCGCTGAGGCGGTGCTCTCCCAGGTAGGTCGCCTGGAGCGGGTTCCAGGAGAGATAGGCGTCCCAGAAGCGGTCGCTGAGCACCGAAAGGTCGCTGGGCGGGACGGCGGCCGCTGTTTCGGCCGAGCCCCGCCCGCAGGCCGCGATCCCGCCCGCCATGAGGATCACGGCCAGGATCCGGCCCGTCGCTCCAGCCGTGAATCGGCTCCCGTCGCGGGTTGACGTCATGCTCGTTGCTCTTGATCGTTCCGTTTGCGCGTCACGCCCCGAATCTCGCCGCCCGAAAATGCGGCAGGGAAGGCGGGCCCGTAAAGGAGCCCCCGCGCAGGGGAACCGAAACCACAGGGAGAGCGTCGTGTCCCAGCCATTCTACATCGCCCGCGCGCGTCTCGAGAAGGTCGAGGGTGTGCATCGCCGGGCCCGCCTCGAGGAGGGGACCGAGATCGACTTCGGCGTCCACGGTCCCATCAAGTCCCACTACCGGATCGATGCGAAGGACCTGCCGCTCCCGGTCGACTACCTGGTGGCCGCGACCGGAGCCTGAATGTTGGGCACGCTCAACGGCGCACTGGAAGTGCGCGGCATCCGCCTGGCCCCCGAAGACATCGTCGCCGACGTGGAAGGGATCCACCGCCTCCACGACCGCATGCCGACGCTCGAGGAGATCGTCGTCCACTACCGGCTCCGCATCCCCGCCGAGGCCCGGGAGACGGTCGACCGCGCCCTCGCCAGCCACGGCGCGAAGTGCCCCACCGCTCGCTCCCTGGAGGGCGCGATCGAGGTGACATGGACCGCCGACATCGAAGAGGCGCCGGCCGCTTCATGACGCGGAGCGACGACATGGTCCGCGTATTCGAGGCGTGGGACGAGAGCGAATTCCTCGCGGCGAGGCTCGCGCTCGAGGCCGGCGACATCCCCTTCAGGGTCGAGGGCGAGTTCGCGCCGGTGTCCTGGGGGCCGACGGCGGCCGCGAAGGTCCTCCGCGTGCCCGCGAGCCGGCGCGAAGAAGCGATACAGGCGCTCTCACGCGTTCTTCACGACGGTTCCTAGGGGCAGGTGTGTCGCCGGGGCCTTGCCGTCGCTACGAATTCAGACTAGTCTGATGTCTAGTCAGATAGACGCTCGAGAGGATCGAATGAGCAACGCGTGGCAGGTTCAGGAAGCGAAGGCGCGCTTCAGCGCGCTCCTTGAGACGGCGTTGACGCAAGGGCCGCAAGTCGTCACGAAACGCGGCGTCGAAGCCGCGGTCCTGGTTCCCATCGACCATTGGAGGCGGCTGGAGAAGATGGCCAAGCCGAATCTGAAGGAGTTGCTGCTCGCGCCCGAGGCCCGGACGGAAAACCTCGTTCCGCCGCGCCGCAAAATGCGGCAGCGAGCGACGCCCGTATTCGAGTAGCCGTGTGTTCCTGCTCGACACGAACATCGTTTCGGAGTTGCGGCGTCCCCGGCCGCACGGTGGAGTTCTGTCGTGGTTTCGAGACGTTCCCGCCGCCGATCTGCGCCTTTCGGCGGTCACGATCGGCGAAGTTCAGGCCGGAATCGAGACTACCCGCGAGCGGGACCCGGCTAAGGCCGCAGAACTGGAAGCGTGGCTCGACCAGGTCCTTGCGACGTACGACGTGCTCCCGGTGGATGCGGCCGCCTTCCGTGAATGGGCGCGGATCATGCACGGGCCATCGGATACGCTCCTGCAGGATGCGCTGATCGGCGCCGTCGCCACCGTGAACCGACTGACCGTGGCTACCCGCAACGTCCGCGACTTCGAGCGACTTGGAGTGGACACTGTCAACCCGTTTGCCTACCCGCAGGAATGAACTTTCGGCCCCTGGACGTCGCGGCGTTCGCGGGGTTTCTGCTGCTCGTGATGGGGGTGTCGCTGTACGCCTCGCGCGGGCGGCGCGACGCGGCAGGCTACTTCCTCGCCGGACGTAACCTCCCGTGGTGGCTGATCGGCTTCTCGCTCATCGCGTCGAACATTTCCACCGAGCATTTCGTGGGGATGGCGGGGCGCGGCTACGACATCGGCCTCGCGATCGCGAGTTACGAGTGGATGGCGGCCGTCACCCTCGTCCTCGTCGGACTCTTTTTCCTCCCCCGGTTCCTCGCGGCGGGGATCTACACCATCCCGGAGTATCTCGAGTTCCGGTACGACGTGCGCACGCGCACGCTGATGGCGGCGTTCATCCTCGCGGCGTACGTGCTCGTGGCCCTCGCGACCGTGCTGTACTCGGGCGCGCTCGCCCTGGAGTCGATCTTCGGCCTCGACGTGTCGGCTGGCATCTGGCTCATCGGCGTACTTGCGGGCGGGTACACGATCTACGGCGGACTGAAGGCCGTCGTGTGGTCAGACCTCCTCCAGGGCGTGGCGCTCCTCCTCGGCGGCGTGCTCGTGACCGTGCTGGGGTTCCGGGCCATGGGCGGCATTACCCCCTTCCTCGAGGCGGCGGACGGAAAGCTCCACACGGTCCTCCCCTGGAACCACCCGGAGATGCCGTGGCCAGCGGTCTTCATCGGGGGCCTGTGGATCCCCAACATCTTCTACTGGGGACTGAACCAGTTCATCACGCAGCGCACGCTGGCGGCGCGCAGCCTGGCGGATGGGCAGCGGGGGCTCTTCCTCGCGGGCTTCATCAAGCTGTTCATCCCCTTCATCATCATCTTTCCCGGGATCATGGCGGCGGAACTGTTCGCCGATCAGGTGACGAACCCGGACCAGGCCTACCCGGTGATGATGCGCGAACTCCTCCCGGTCGGGCTGACGGGGATCATGTTCGCGGCGCTGTTCGGGGCCGTGATGAGTTCGCTCGACTCGATGCTCAACTCGGCGGCGACGATCTTCAGCGTGGACCTCTACAAGCGGCACCTGCGGCCCGAGGCGTCATCGCGGCGCCTCATGGTGGTGGGACGGGTGACGACGGGGGTGCTCGTCGTGGTGGCGTGCCTGTGGGCGCCGGTCGTGGCCCGCGCGCCGAGCGTGTTCGAGTACATCCAGATGTTCTGGGGGTTCATCTCACCGGGGATCGTGGCCGCGTTCCTGTTCGGCATCTTCGCGCCGCGCACGCCGCCCGCCGCCGCCTTCGGCGGGATGGTGCTCGGGATCCCGGTCTACGGCCTCCTCCTGTGGCTGCTGCCGGAAGTCGCGTTCCTCCACCACATGGCGATCACCTTCCTCGCGATCAGCGCGTACATCGTCCTCGTGACGCGCGCGCGGCCGCTCGATGCCCCGCGCCGGCTGCCGCGCGCCGCGGACGGCGTGGATCTGACGCCCGCTCCGGGCGCCGGGCTCTGGGCCGGGGGCGTGATCGCGGGAGCGGCCGTCCTCTACATCATATTCTGGTAGTCCAGGTCATCTTCCGGTAATCCGGGCCTCGGGATGCCCCCCGCCGCGTCGAGTTGGAATTGACGGCACATCGCACATCGCGTAATACTCAATGCTGTACTACGGTAGCACGCAAGTATGTAATACACACGGGAGAGAGGGCTGGAATGAAGCCCGTATCGCTGAAGATGCCGGGGCACCTCGCTCGGGAGGTCTCCGAGGCCGCGCGCCGGCGGGGAGTGAGCAGGTCGGCGCTGATTCGTGAGGCCCTCGAGGTCTTCCTGCGAACGGAGAGAAGCACGCCACCAGTTTCCGCCCTGTCCCGGGCCGCCGAGCTCGCCGGCGCCTTCCAGGGGCCCGAGGATCTGTCGGCGAATCCGGACTACATGCGCGGCTTCGGTCGGTGAACCTGGGGACCATTCTCGATACGGGCCCGCTGATCGCCTTCCTGAACTCCCGGGACGGGCATCACCGCTGGGCACGGGAACAGTGGGCCCGCGTCGAACCCCCGTTCCTCACCTGCGAAGCCGTCATCGCCGAGGCGTGCTTTCTCGCGCAGCGTCTCGGCTCCGGAGCGCCGGAGGCCGTGGTCTCGCTCGTCGAGCGGGGCGTTCTCGATGTGTCGTTCCGGCTGGCGGACGAGGCCGCCGCGGTCGCACGGGTGATGAAGGTGATGAAGAAGTACGACGACGTCCCGATGTCCCTGGCGGATGCGTGCCTCGTCCGGATGTCCGAACAGCACCCGGGGAGCGTGGTCCTCACCCTGGACGGCGATTTCAGGATCTACCGCAGGAGCGGCCGCCACCCCATCCCGACCCGGATGCCCGGCGCGTGAGGACGGAGGCGCGGGCTACCCGTTGTGGGCGAGGAAGCGTTCGGCGTCGAGGGCGGCCATGCAGCCGGTGCCCGCGGCCGAGACGGCCTGCCGGTAGTAGTCGTCCATGACGTCGCCCGCCGCGAACACGCCGGGCACGTTCGTGTCCGTGCGCCACGGGGTGGGCATGTCCACGTAGCCGTTCTCCTTGAGGTCGACCTGGCCCTGCAGGAACGCCGTGTTGGGGATGTGGCCGATGGCCACGAACATCCCGCCCACCTCGACCTCCGACGCCTCGCCCGTCACCGTGTCGCGCAGGCGGAGGCCGGTGATCGCGTCGTCCCCGAACACCTCCTCCACAGTCCGGTTCCAGAGGAAGCGGATCTTGTCGCTGGCGAGGGCCCGCTCCTGCATGATCTGCGACGCCCGCAGTTCGTCGCGGCGGTGGATGAGCAGCACCTCGCTCGCGAACTTCGTGAGGTAGAGCGCCTCCTCCATCGCGCTGTCGCCCCCTCCCACGACGGCGAGGACCTGGTCCCGGAAGACGGGCAGGGCGCCGTCGCACACGGCGCACGCGGACACGCCACCCCCACTCTGCGCGAGCCGCTCCTCGCCCGGCACGCCGAGCCAGCGCGCGTTGGCCCCCGTGGCCACGATCACGGTCTCCGCGCGCACCTCCTGACCCCCTGACGAACGGAGCAGGAAGGGTCGATTGGAGAAGTCGACCTCGACGATGTCCTCGGTGAACACGCGCGTGTCGAAACGCAGCGCCTGCTTCTTGAAGTCCAACATCATGTCGATGCCGCTAACCCCTTCGGGGAAGCCGGGATAGTTCTCCACATCAGTTGTGAACATCAGCTGCCCACCGGGGATCATGGTGCGGCTCCCCGCACCCTCGAACACGAGCGGATTCAGGTTCGCCCGGGCCGCATAGATGGCCGCCGTCCAGGCGGCGGGGCCCGAGCCAATGATGACGACGTTTTCTGTACTCATCGCTCCATATCAGTTCTCGGCGGTCGACGATGCGTTCTCGGCGCGCGCGGCCTCGGATTCCCGTCGCCGAACGGCTGCTGCGCGCGCCAGGGCATCGTCTCGCGCCTGTTTCAAGGCGATCATCACGTTCTCGATCGAAGGTTCTCCCTCCGGGAACCTGTCCGGAGCCTGCCTCCTGTCCTCCGTCATGGCGCTTCTCCTCGCGAAGTCAACCGGGAGGTCCCGTCCGTCTGCGTCCGCCGCGGTAGGCGACTCTCGGATGCGCCACCCGCTGGGAAGGAGCGGCAGGATGTCGTTACGCTCCGAGGCGGCGACGAGGATCGGGGACCGGTTCGAAGTGTCGTAGACCTGCCATTCGTCTGCAATGGGACGGTACAACTCGACGAAATTGTGCCAGCTTCGTTCGAACCGACGGCGGGCGACCGGCTCAGGAATGTCGTGACCCCCTTCGCTCACGCGCTGCGCCACCCTCCGCACAACATGGTCTGCCGATGGCAGTCGAAGGTAGATCAACCCGATCCGGTATCCGTGCCGGCGCCACCCTTCGAGGCGGCGCGCGTATGATCGGCCGCTGAGGGTCGTCTCGAAGGCGAAGTCCGTCCGTCTCGCGACGTACGACCCCATCCGCTTCAGCGCAGTCCTGCCCGCCCGCTGCGCGACCGCCTGGGGAGCGTCCGGATCCAGAAGTGCGGCGATTTTGTCGCCGTTCACGAACGGTATCTCGGGCCCCGCAAACTGCAGATATCGTCGCGCAAACGTTGTTTTTCCAGCCCCGTTCGACCCGCGATGACTAGCACTCTCACGAGGGACACACGCGGGCGTATCGATTCGGATCAACGGTGACCCACGGCACGGGGCGTTCCCGGATCATCAGCGTGCGGAACGACGATAAGTCAAGCTTGAAACGATGGTTCGCCGCCCAGTCGGCGAGCATCTCGTCGGCCGCCGCGATCGTCAGCGCTCCGTGCTGGATCAGTTCCGTCACGACGTCTTCCGTGCGGACGAAACGGAGTTCCCGCGTGGCCACGGCCGCCTCCCGCGCCGCCCACTTGATGGCCTTGTTGTCGTCCGTTGCGAGACGGTAGCCGCGATTCAAGGCGACCGCGATGGCGGATCGCTCTCCCGCGCCGAGGCGTCCCGACCCTTCGAGACGAAGGAAGATCTCCACCTCGGCCGGGTCGGTGACGTGCTCTTCCGCGACGAAACCCGCTCCGCGGGCGTCTTCGTAGCGCTCGAGCTGCGCGAGGTCGGTGATCTCGGCCGCCACATGGTCCGTGGCCATGAAGGCATCCGGATGGGTTCCGATCAGATCCATGCGGTCGATGCGGAGGAAGTTCACCAGAACGCATGTGTCGGCCACGACCACGCCCGAGAACGGGGGCTCTCGAATCAACAAGGTCGTGCGGCCATCGCGACATCGAGTATGTCGTCGCCGGCGATGTCGAGTCTCCGCCCGATCTCGAGCAGCCGTCCGCGCGAGATCGCTTCCCGGCGGAACGCCTCGATCGCCAGGCGGAGGAGTTGGCCGCGCAGCTCCCGGTCGTGACCGGACCCCGCGCCGCGGGCGGAGACGCCTTCGGGCGCGTCCGGGTCCCAAGCGCCGTCGTGCGGGCTCCGGTCCAGCATCCGGATGTACCGATTTCCAATGTTCTTCTGCTCGATCAGCGCGGCGGACTCGGATGCGGACGTGTGTTTCAGACTCTTCAGCCGCCAAACCGCCGCCTCGAAGCTGACTCCGAAATGTCGCGCCAGGACGGCCACGTCCGCATACGTGAGCTGCTGGGATCCCGGCCGGGTCCGGATCTCCGCCGTGATCGCGGAATCGTTGGCGACATCGAAGATGGCCTGGGCGTTCCGGCTCGGGCGTCCCTTTCCCATTCGTTCCAGCTGCTCGGCGACACCGCCCGGCGGCATGAGAAATGCTGCCGCGAAGGCGTTGGCTCTCGTTTCCAGACGCCCGGACGCGTTGTCACGGCGAGACGTCGTGATCGTGCGATCGCGGTCGAACAGGACGTGTGCGTACTCGTGCGCGTAGGAGAATCGCCGTCGAGCTTCGCCATGCCGCCGGTTGACCAGCACGGCGAAACCGACATCCGAGTGGTTCACGAACAGCCCGGACAGGCCGTCGGGCAGGGCCGTGGCTGCGGCCCAGATGCCCTGATCGCCGATGAGGCCGGCGACGCTCCGGATTGGAACATCGCCGAGCCCGAGGCGGCGCCGCTCCTCCCGGGCCACGGCCTCTCCCTGCCGAATCGCTTCACTCGTGGATCCGGTCCGGGCGGCGTAGTTCGGGACCGTCGGCTCGACAATCCGACCCAGAAGTCGCCGCAGCGAAGCGCCGTCCCGGCACAGCAACACGCTGGACCGTACGGCGTGCGCGATGTGCGGATCCTCCCGGGTTTCGGGAAGTGCACGCAGGAGGACATGGGCGAGGTCCTCGCTTCGCTGCTCCGCATCGTCCGAGAGGAAGAACGAGGCGGAGAGGGCGTACAGGTCAGCCATTCTCGTGAGTTCCAACGTCGAGACGGCGCGCCGGCCGCTCTCGATCTTGCTCACCGCCGAGCGGGGCACGTCCAGCGCCTCGGCGACTTCCTTCTGGCTCAGGCCGTGCGCCCCGCGCGCCTCGCGGAGTCGCTCCGCCAATCGCACTGCGTCGATCATGCGCGTCACCCCTCGTCAGTAATCCCTCTCTTCACCCTTGCCGTCTCCGTTCAAATCTACCGTTCTGTTATCGAACATTCAAGAACGATAACGACTAGAATGTGCGGATCGATCCAAGCGAGACTCGAGGCGTCCGAGTTGTGCGACGGAATATGCGGAACGGCCGGTGTTGGTTGCGCGGGCGTGGCGGTTGCGGTTTCGTTCGGGGCATGAATGGACGCGGGCGAGAGACGGAGGAGGGGGCGCGGAACGCGGCCCGATCCGGTGCGGCGGACGACGCCGGCGGAGTCGACGAGGCCGGTGTGCCGGGCGACTCGGGCGCGGCCGCGCGGCGCACTCGGCCGGCGCTGCGCTCCATCCTGGGGACGGGGCAGCGGGGCTGGCTGCGGTTCGGGCTCGGGGTCGCCGTGTTCATGCTGGCCAATACGCTTTACCTGCTCGCGAACCGGCTTGCGGACGGGCTGGGGCTCGACTTTTTCGCGGTGGGAGAGAACTCGCTCCCGCAACTCTTCCAGGCGATGGTGCTCACGCACACGGGCGTGGGACTGCTGCTGGCGGCGGTCATGTTCGGGTTCCTCGCGGCGCACCTCCCGACGGTGTGGAAGCGAAAGCACCGCGCCTCGATTCTCACGGGGATCGGGATGGGGCTCGTGGGCGGCGTCCTCGTCCTCACGGGACTCTTCATCCTCACCGCGGCGGCGAGCCGCGAGAACAGCTGGGCGTGGTGGGCGCACGTGGGGAGCGCCGTCCTCATCGTCTCCGCCTACGCCGGGCACCGGCTCGTGAGCTATGCCCGGCCCCCGGGCGTACGGGCGCGCCGCTTCGCGCTCGCCACCGGCGCCGTCCTCTTCGTCCTCATCGCGTGGCACAGCTTCACCCACCGCGGGTTGCAACTCACGCCGGAGGCCGAGGCCGCGCTCGCGCAGGGTCTGAACGAGGGACCCGGAGGCCGCGACCGCGACGTGTCGCGCTTCGTCGATGCGGACTTCGTCCCGACCGGGCTCGTGCCGCCCGAGAGTCCGTTCTTCCCGGCCGCGACCACGACGAGCACGGGGACGTATCTGCCATCCCGCATCATCACCCGCACGGAAGCGGGAGAGCTCGCCGCGCAGGCGGCCCGGGAGCGCGCGGCGCGCGTCCGCTCCGAGGTGGAACGGCGGGGGTTCGCGGCGGACGAACTCATCGGCGCCACCCAGTGCGTGCGCTGCCACCCCGATGTGACGGCGCAGTGGGCAACGTCCGCGCACCGCTTCGCCTCCTTCAACAACCCCTTCTATACGGCGACGATCGAGGACATGCGGGAGGGATCGCTGGAGGCGGGGCCGGAGGTGATCGCGCACCTGCGGGAGTTCGGGCTCGAGCCGGACGCGGCCGGGCGCGTGAAGAGCAAGTGGTGCAGCGGGTGCCACGATCCCGCGCTCATGCTCGCCGGCGCCATGGACGCGCCCATCGACCCCGCCACGGTCGAGGCCCAGGCCGGGCTCACCTGTCTCGCCTGCCACGCGATCGACCGCATCCACGACAACACCGGCAACGGCAACTACAACATCGCCGACGAACAGGAGGACCCCTACCTGTTCGCCGACGCGGAGGCGGGCACGCTCGGCGCCTACCTGCACGACGCGGCGCTCAAGGCGAAGCCCTCCGTCCACATGGCGCAGCTCCTGAAGCCGGTGCATTCGACGTCGGAATTCTGCGCCACCTGCCACAAGGTGAGCCTCACCGAGCCCGTGAATAACTACCGTTGGTTGCGGGGGCAGAACGAGTACGACGCGTGGCACGACAGCGGGGTGGCGCGGAACGCGTCGCGCACCTTCTACCTGCCCGCGGCCGCGCGCGTGTGCCAGGATTGCCACATGCCGCCGGAGGAGGCGCCCCTCGGCGACGTCTCGGCCGAGGACGGCATGGTGCGCTCACACCGGTTCCTGGCCGTGAACACGGCGCTTCCGTTCCTGCGGGGGGACACGGCGACGATCCGGCGCATCGAGGAGTTCCTGCGGGACGAGAAGCTGCGGGTCGACATCTTCGCCATCCGGCGGGGTCCCGACGACGACCCCGAGATGGGGCTCGATCTCTCGCCGCCGAGCGTGTCTCCGGGGGAGACGGTGATGTTCGAGGTCGTGGTCCGGAACCAGGGCGTGGGCCACACCTTCCCCGGCGGGACGAACGACTCCAACGAGGGCTGGCTCGAGTTCGAACTGGTGGACGCGGAGGGCCGGCGGATCGCGATCAGCGGCGAGATCGGCGCGGACGGGCACCTCGATCCGATGGCGCACTTCTTCAAGTCGGTGATCCTCGACCGCGAGGGGCGCCCCATCCAGAAGCGGAACGCGCAGGACATCCACGTGACCGCCGCGGTGAACGTGATCGGCCCCGGGAGCGCGGACGTCGCCCACTACCGGATCACGCTGCCCCCCGACCTTCCCGAGGGTTCGCTGACGGCGCGGGCGCGCCTCCTGTGGCGCAAGTTCGACCGCGCGTACACGGAATTCGCGTTCGGGGCCAACCCGGCGGGGTTCGCGGAGTTCGACGCTGTCCCGGACCTGCCGGTGACCGAGATCGCCCGCGACGAGGTCGCGATCGGGGTGGGCGGCCGGGTGGATCCGGTCTCGACCGAGGGGCAGGACGAGGAGATCTGGGTCCGCTACAACGACTACGGGATCGCGCTCCTCCGCGAGGGGAACGATCGGCTCGCCGAGCGCCCCTTCGAGCGCGTGGCGGAGTTCTTCCCGGACCGGGTGGACGGGCCGCTCAACCTGGCCCGCATGGCGCTCATCGCCGGCAACCTCGATGACGCGTTCGACAACCTCGAGCGGGCCGAAACCATCGAACCGGGCAACCCGCGCGTGGCGTGGGTATGGGGCGGTGCGCACCAGGAAGACGGCACGTACGGGGCCTCGGAGGCGGCGTACCTTGCGGTGCTCGACGCCTTTCCGGAGGATCGCGAGGCTTGGTTCCAGTTGGGACGGACACGATACCTTGACCGCCGGTACGAGGCGGCGGTCGAGGCGTTCGACCGGACGCTGGCCATCGATCCGGAGCACCGGCAGGCCCACTACAGCCGCATGCTGAGCCTGCAGGCGCTGGGCCGCGATGAGGAAGCGGCGCTGGGACAGGCGGCTTTTCAGCGCTACAGCATCGACGAGGCGGCGCAGGCGGTCACGAGGGACTACAGAGCGGAGAACCCCGGGGTGAACCTGATGGCACAGGATATCCGCACGCACGAACTGCGGCCGATCGCGCGATCGGAGGCCGGGAGTTCGGCGGGTCCGGCGCCCGCAGCGGGTTCGGCGGGGCCCGCGCGACCCGGCCGCGGCGGAGGTCGATGAACGCTCGCTGTGCCGGACCCCTTTCGATCTGCCTCCTCGCGGCGGCGACGGCCTGCGGTCCCGACGAACCGGAAGACGCGGAGGCGCCCTCCTATACGCAGACGCGCCCGAGCTTCACGGCGCGCCAGGGAAGCGACGGGACGACCTCGATCCGCTTCACGGATGTCACGGCGGCGGCGGGGATCGACTTCGTCCACGCAACGGGCGCCTTCGGGGAAAAGTGGATGCCCGAGACGATGGGGAGCGGCGTCGTCGTCCTCGACTACGACGGCGACGGCTGGCCGGATCTGTTCTTCGTGAACAGCACCGGCTGGGAGGGACGCGCGGAGGATCGGGGCGCCCGGTCCGCGCTCCTGCGGAATCTCGGAGACGGGACGTACCGCGACGTCACCCGCGAGGCCGGCCTCGATCGGCCCATCTACGGGATGGGCGGGGCGGCGGCGGACTACGACGCGGACGGGGATACGGACCTCTACGTGACGGCGGTCGGGGACAACCGGATGTACCGGAACGACGGAGGACGATTCACCGACGTGACCGCGGAGACGGGCACGGCGGGGAACGCGCCGGGCGCGGCGGATCCCGCCTGGTCCACGGCTTCGGGCTGGTTCGACGCGGACGGAGACGGCTGGCTCGACCTCCTCGTCTGCAACTACGTCGACTGGACGCCGGAGACCGACCTCTTCTTCACCCGCGACGGCGTGAACAAGTCCTACGCGACCCCCGAGGAATACAACGGCGAGTCCTGCCGCCTCCTGCGGAACGACCCGGCGTCGGCGGGGACCGGCGGCTCCTCGGCCCCCGGTGCCCGGGACCGAACCCCCGCGCGGCGCTTCCGGGACGTGACGACCGAGTCCGGGCTCGAGAATCCCGACGGGAAATCGCTCGGCATCGTCATCGACGACTTCACCGGGGATGGCCTCCCGGATGTGGCGATCGCGAACGACACCTACCAGAACTTCCTGTACGAGAATCTGGGGGAAGGGAACTTCACCGACGTGGCGCTCGATGCGGGGGTCGCCTTTGACGAGTTCGGGCGGGCGC
>VXQX01000077.1 GCA_009838765.1 Gemmatimonadales bacterium | reverse complement strand
GGCCTACTCGGTGGCGCTCCTCCGGCGCGTGACGCCGGGGCTCGTCTCGCGGCCCGACGGCTTTGACGGGGGAGCCGCCGCCCTTGCGCGACGCCACAGGCTCGCGATGGTGCTGGACGGGTTGCGCGCCGGACTCCTGGTCGCGGCGCTGCTCGTACCGTCCGTGCTGTTCGTGCGCCTGCTGTCGACGCAGCCGCCCGGCGCGCCGGGTGCCGCGTGGTGGCCCACCGTCGCTGGGTTTGGACTGGCCGGAGCCGCGGGCGTTGCGGCTCGTGGGCTCGGCGCGCGGGCGCGCCGCTGGCCCGCGCTGGCCGCGGGGGGTGTCCTGGGAGCCCTGCTCGCCCGGGTGTTCTCTTGAGGCCGCGCCGGAGGGATTTCGTGCGCGCCATGCTGCGCAGTTTCGGGGTCCAGGGCTCGTGGAACGATCGCACGATGACGGGGCCCGGGCTGGCGCATGCGCTCGGGCCGCTGTTGGCACGCATCCACCGGGGCGATCCCGCCGCGTTCCGCCAGGCCGTCCAGCGCCATTCACGATCTTTCAACGCGCATCCGTACCTGGCCCCGGTCGCGATCGGAGCCCTCGCGCGCCTCGAATTCGATGGAACTGACCCCGACACGGTGTCGCGCTTCCGTTCCGCCCTCCGCGCGCCCCTCGGGGCGCTGGGCGACGGCGTCGTGTGGGCCGGATGGCGGCCCTTCTGCACGTCCGCGGCAGCCATAGCGTTCGTGCTCGGACTCGACGCGCCGGTCGCGGCCGGAGCGTTCCTCGTCCTGTACAATACCGGCCACCTCGCGCTTCGCGTCTGGGGACTGCGCTGCGGCTGGAGATCGGGCCGGTCCGTGGCCTCCGCGTTGAAGCGCGCCCCTCTGCGCCGGCTGGAGAGCGCGCTCGTGTCGGCCAACCAGGTGCTCATCGGAGCCCTCGCCGCGCTGCTCATCGGCCATCTTCCGGGCACCGGAGACGTTCCCTGGCGGGACGGCGGTGCAGTCATCGTTGCGCTGATGGGTTATCTTGCTCCCCGACACATCTCGGCGGTCGCCATGGCGAGCCTCCTCGCCGCATGCGCGGCGTGGCTCCTGTGAAGCGTCCCGACAGGCCCTGCAGCCTGCCGCGATGCGCGGCCCGACGCCGATCGTTCGCTCGACCGGAGCGGAAGGTTTCCGTGACCATGAGACACGAAGCAGCGGTACGTATTCGGAACCGGCTGGGGCTGCACGCCCGCCCGGCCGCCGAGTTCGTTAAGCTCGCGAGCCGGTTCCGGGCCGAGGTGTGGGTCGAGAAGGATGAGCTGAAGGTGAACGGGAAGAGCATTATGGGCGTGATGATGCTTGCGGCCGAAGCCGGCGCCTCCATCCGGATCCGGGCCGCGGGGTCGGACGCGGAGAATGCCGTCGATTCGCTCACCGAACTCGTGCTGTCCGGGTTCAGCGAGGAACTGGCGCCGGACGTCGACGCGGACGGCCCGGCGTGAGCGAGGTCATTCACGGGATCGGGGCCGCTCCGGGGCGTGCGCTCGGCGTGGTTCGGCGGCTCGAGCGGCACGAGTGGCGGCCAGAGCACCGAACGATCCCGTCCGACGCCGTCGAGCGGGAGGTCGCACGTTTCGAGGAGGCGCTGGCCTGGGCCGCCGATCGCGTCCGGGACACGCGCGAGCAGGTCGCTCGCTCTCTGGGCGACGTCGAAGCGAACATCTTCGACCCGCAGATCCTCATCCTCTCGGATCCGGATCTCGTCGCGGGCACCATCCGCTACGTCCGGGAGAACTTCCTCTCCGCGGAGCGAGCCTTCGACTGGCGCCTGACCGAACTTCGGACGGCGATCATCGATGCGGGGCATTTCATGGTCGTCGACCGGCTGGCCGACCTGCGGGACATCCGGTCGCGCGTCCTCGCGCGGCTCACCGGGCGCGAGGAGGATCCGCTCGCGCTTCCCGGGGAGCCCGGGCTCATCGCCGTCGACGACCTCACGCCCAGCTTCGCGGTGCGCCTCGACCCGGAGCTCGTTCTCGGGGTGGCGAGCGGATCCGGATCCCGGACCTCGCACAGCACGCTGGTCGCCCGCTCGCTGGGCATTCCGGCCGTGGTCGGACTCGGCGCCGACCTCGAGAAGATCGAGGACGGAACCACCGTTCTCCTCGACGGGGGCAACGGTCGCGTCCTGATCGAGCCTACGGAGGCGGAGAAGGCCGCGCACCTGCGGATGGTCCGCCGCCTGTCCGCAAGTCCCGCCGGGCACCTTGCGAGCGAACCCGCGCCTCTGCTCACGGCGGACGGGGTGAGAGTCCATCTTCGCGCGAACATAGATCAGCCGCACGATGTGCCGGCGGCTCGGCGCGTGGGCGCCGAGGGAGTCGGGCTCTTCCGGTCCGAGTTCCTCGTCATCGGACGGAGGGTGATTCCAAGCGAGGAGGAGCAGTACGAAGCCTACCGCGAGGTCGTGGACGGCTTCCCGAACCAGCCCGTGACGCTCCGGACGTTCGACATCGGCGGCGACAAGTTCCCGCTCTTTCTCGACGTTCCTCCGGAGGACAATCCTTACCTGGGCTGGCGCGCCATCCGCGTTTGCCTCGACCGGCCGCAGCTCTTCCGCAACCAGTTGCGCGCCGCGATCCGGGCCGGCGGACCGGAGGCCCGCATGCGGATCCTCGTCCCCTTCGTCATTTCCGAGACCGAGATCCTGCGCACGAAGGAAATCGTGGCGGAGGTCGGCCGCGAGCTGGGTCAGACGAAACCGGTCTCCTTCGGCGTGATGGTGGAGACGCCCGCGCTGGCGGACACGCTCGATCTGGTGGGGCGGCACCTGGACTTCGTCAGTCTCGGCACCAACGACCTGACGCAGTACTCCCTGGCCGTGGACCGCGGCAACGCCCGGCTGCAACACCTCTCGAACCCCATGCACCCCGCGCTCCTCCGCAGCTATGAGCGGATCTTCAACACGGCCAGCGCGCTCGACCTCGACATCGGCGTTTGCGGAGACCTGGCCGCCGAACCGTTGGGGCTCGCCGTCCTGCTCGCACTCGGCTATCGCGATTTCAGTCTCGCGCCCGCGTCGATCCCTGAAGTGAGGGAACTCGTGGGACTCCTGTCCGTGGCGGAACTGTCGGAACTCTGGAGCCGCGTCGGCCGCCATGGCTCCCTCTCCGGGATGCCCGGGGAGCTCCTCGCGCGGCTGGAGGATGCGATTCCGCTCGAGCCGTCGCCGCTGTATATGTCCTGATCCTGCGGGGGCGACGTTGCCTCCGCCCGGCGGGGCGGCCACTATCTTGGCCGCTACGCCTCCTGCGGCGCTCCGCCGCGAACCTCCAAGTGGGAGAATCAGCCTCGTGAAGGGGATACAACCGTTTTCCTCGGAATCCGTGACCGAGGGGCACCCCGACAAGATTGCGGACCAGATCTCGGACGCCGTGCTCGACCGCATCCTCGCGGAGGACGAGGGGGGCCGCGTCGCATGCGAGACGCTCGTGACGACGGGCCTCGTCCTCGTGACCGGCGAAATCACCACGGTCGCCGGGATCGACATCGCCGCCGTCGCCCGGGGAGTACTGCGCGACATCGGTTACACGCGTGCGGAGCACGGAATCCGGTGGGACACGTGCAGCGTGCTCACAGCGATCGACGAGCAGTCGGAGAACATCGCCCAGGGCGTGGATGTCGGCGGCGCCGGAGATCAGGGGATGATGTTCGGATACGCGACCGATGAGACGCCGGAGCTGATGCCGCTCCCCATCATGCTGGCGCACGCGCTGGCGAAGCGCCTGGCCGACGTGCGGCGGTCCGGCGGCCTCGCCTGGCTGCGGCCGGACGGGAAGGCGCAGGTATCGGTCGAATACCGGGACGGCGAACCGGCCCGGATCACGACGGTGGTCGTCTCGGCCCAACACGACGGCGACATCGCGCAGGATGAGATCGAAGCGGCGATCCGCGAAGAGGTCATCGGTCCCGTGTTGCCCGACCGGCTCTATGATGAAGACCGGGCGCAGTGCCACATCAACCCGACGGGTCGCTTCGAGATCGGCGGCCCGCAGGGCGATGCGGGCCTCACCGGGCGGAAAATCATTGTGGACACGTACGGGGGCGTGGGCCGGCACGGGGGCGGCGCCTTCTCCGGGAAGGACCCGTCGAAGGTCGACCGCTCGGCGGCGTATGCGGCGCGCTGGATCGCCAAGAACCTCGTCGCGGCGGAACTCGCGCGGCGGGCCGAGGTTCAGCTCGCCTACGCCATCGGGGTCGACGAGCCGGTCAGCGTGATGGTCGACACCTTCGGCACCGGGCGCCGGCCGGATGACGCACTCGCCCGCCGGGTGACGGAGGTCTTCGACCTTCGCCCGCGAGCGATCATCGAGCGGCTCGGGCTCCGGAAACCGATCTACCGCCGGACCGCCGCCTACGGGCATTTCGGCCGCGAGCCCGAAGGCGACGCGTTCACGTGGGAGAGAACCGATCGGACCGATGCCCTCGCCGGATAGCCGTCGACGTTGGAGCAGCGCCGGGAGGGAGCTGGAATGACGGAGTCCCGGATGCGGGAGGTCGCGGTGGCCAGCCTCGGACTCGACAAGACGACGGGCGCTCCCGTCGTCATACTCAAGGAGAAGGACGGCGAGCGCTTCCTCCCGATCTGGATCGGACCCGGCGAGGCCTCGGCCATCGCGATGGAACTTGCCGGAGTCCAGTTCACGCGTCCCCTCACGCACGATCTCTTCAACGCCGTGGTGCGCGGACTCGACAGCACCTTCGTTCGCGTACTTATCACGAAGGTCGTCGACAACACCTACTACGCGTCGCTCGTGTTCCAGCGAGAGGACGAGTTCATATCCATCGACGCCCGTCCCAGCGACAGCATCGCGCTGGCGCTGCGAGCGGGCGTTCCGATTCATGCGGCCGAGAGTCTACTCGATGCGAGCGCGTTCGAGGTCGAGGAGACGGGAGTGGCCGATGGGGAAGCACCGTCTCCCGGGACCGGGCCATCCCGGGCCCTCGAGGAGCCGCTGAGCGACTACCTCAAAGGATTGGACCCGGAGGATTTCGGCCGCTTCGAGCCCTGACGGATGCGACACAGAGGGCCGTTTCCTGCCTGTCGGCCGGAGGCGGCGAGGGGCGCGGCGTCGCCGATCGTTGCCATCTAAACGTTATTCTGGCGGAAGCTCACGGGATCCGAAGGGGTGGGGTGGCATCCGCTTGCCGGTCACGACCTGCAGGCGGACCTTGCCGTGACGCACCCACCGCCGGGACGCTGGTGGCTCCCGGTCGGCGACCGGTCGCGGGCCGCACAGGGTTGGGCATCAGAGGAGCGGAACATGCGGACACATAGCTGGATACGGATTGGGGCGCTGGCGGTCCTCGCCGGGTGTGGCGGTTCGAACGGGATGGGACCGGATGGCCCCGGCGTGGCGCGTCCCGACCGCTCGGAATTCGCCGTTCTCAACTCGATCTCCGGGACCCTGCAGCAATTCAACCGGATCGATGGCGAGATCGTCCCATTCGGTCGCGATATCCAGTTGGGGGCGGATTTCAGGGGACAGACGGCGGATTTCATCCATGATCTCTGGGTGACGGCGTGGGACGCTCCGGAGGGAAGCAAGGTCCTGTTCGGGTCCTTCTCCACGGACGAACGGACGACGGCCGTTTTCCCGAACAACGCCATCGTGGACCCCGGTAAACCCACCGTGGTCTTCGATGTCGGCGGTGCGGTGGGCGCGCTCATTCCCGCCCGGGCCGTGGACGCGGTGTACGCGGCCTTCCCGGGCACTCCCATGGCGCAGCTCGCCGTCGAGGCTGTCGGCACCTTCGTGGAGAGGGTAATCCCGGCGGGGCAGCTCCTCGTCTCCGTCGATGGCAACCTCGACGACGAGGACGGCGGACGAGCACCCCTCGGCCCGCCCCGCGTCGTCCTGCACGAGTTCGCCACCGGCAACTACCTTGACGAACTGAGGCTCCCGGAAGGCATGATCGGCGTCACCGAGGCCATCGTGCTCGAAGGCAACATGCTCCTGCTGGCGGGCGGGGGAGTCGATCCGGTGACCTCCGATTCGCTGGAGGGCGGGAATCTCCTCGAGATCGACATGTTGGCCCGGAGCATACAGGACGTGAACACCCTCGGCGGAAACGGAATCTCAATGGAAGGCGGGAGGGACGGGCTCGTCTACGTCGTGCGGACGAAGGGCGGCGGAGCGACGGAAACGGATGTGCTGAGGTTCAGCTTTGCGGTTCGCGAATGGGTGAACGGGCCGGAAAACCCGATCCAGCCGCGAGACCGCGACGGCTCCAACCTCAGCTGCCGGGTCGCGGCCGGGTTTCTCGATGGCCAGATCCTCTGCGCCACCTACGTGACCGCGGGCCCGGGACGTCTCGTTCTCCTCTCGGCGGAGGGCGAGTTCATCCACGAGACGCCGATCGGTGCGGGAACAACCGATATCCTGCTTCGTCATCCCAACTGACCGCGTCCGGGCGAGCGCCTCACCGCCCCCGGCGCGGACGCAGGGTCTTGCCACGGCACCAGGGGGGCGATTGGGACTCGTAACGACCCGGGCAGTGGTCCTCCAGACGTACCGGTACAGCGAAACCAGCAAGATCCTGCGCCTGATGACGTGGGAACTCGGCCCCTGCTCCGCGGTCGCCCGCGGGGCCCTGCGCCCTCGAAGCCGCTTCGGCGGACTGCTGGAACCCTTCGTCGAAGGGGATGCGACATTCTACAGCCGAGAGGGACGCGATCTGCATACCCTCTCCAACTTCGAACTCATCCGGGACCGGCGAGGACTCGACCGTTCGATCGAGCTATTCACGATCGCCTCCGTCCTCTGCGAACTCGTCATGCGCCTCGCCCCGGAACACAGCGATGCGGAGCTGTTCCGAACGCTGACGGAGGGTCTCGACGGGCTCCACGGCCGCGTCCGGGAGAGGGCGTCGGCAGGCGGGCTCGAGTACGTGTGGGGCGTGGTCAACGCTCTGGGGTTCCGCCCGGAGATCGAACGTTGCGTCGGTTGCCGGAACCCCATCGGGACGACGCGCGCGCGCTTCGACTTCGAGGCAGGCGGGCTTCGCTGCGGCTCTTGCGGTCCGATCGGGCCCGAACTCGATCGGGAAGAGCTCGATGCCCTTCGGATCCTCGTGTCCGGCGGGGCAGCGGAACGGAGCGGTGGGAACGGGCGTCAAGGCCGCTGGCTGGCCGAGTTCATCCGGCACCACGTGGCGGAGGGGGCACAGTTGAAGTCCCTGCCTTTTCTGAGTCGGCTGGGCTGAAGGGCCCGTGAAGGACCGGGTGTGCCTACGGTGAGGGGGGACGCGAGAGATCGGCGCGGGATCGTGATCGGGACGGCGGGCCACGTGGATCACGGCAAGACCGCCCTTGTGCGGGCGTTGACTGGGGTCGAGACGGACCGCTGGGTGGAGGAGCGGAAGCGGGGGCTGACGATAGACCTGGGGTTCGCCCGGCTCGACCTCGATCCAGACCTGGAGACGGGGATTGTGGACGTCCCTGGGCACGAGGACTTTCTCAAGAACATGCTTGCCGGGGCCACCGGCATCGATGTCCTCCTCCTCGTCGTCGCGGCGGACGAGGGTCCGATGCCGCAGACGCACGAGCACCTCGCGATCGCGCGGCTTCTGAATATCCGGCGAGGGGTTGTCGCGCTCACGAAGAGCGACCGCGTGGATGGGGACTGGCTCGACCTCGCGAGCGAGACCACCCGGGAACTGCTGGACGAGGACCCCGCCCGGGCGTCGTGGGAGATCGTGCCGGTTTCCGCCGTCACGGGAGACGGAATCGCACCGCTGCGGGCTTCGCTCCGCAGGTTGGCGGCGGGGATCCGCGCGCGCAGCATCGACGACCGCTTCCGGCTCCCGGTCGACCGATCCTTCTCGATCCGGGGCACGGGGACCGTCGTGACCGGCACCGTGTGGAGCGGGTCCGTCAGCGTGGGCGACACTGTGCGCGTCTTCCCCGATGGCGGCTCGGCCCGGGTGCGCGCACTTCAGGTGCATGAAGACCCTCGTCGTCGCGTCACCGCCGGCCGCCGGTGCGCCGTCGCGCTCGTCGGCGTCGCGCCGGCGGGGGTGGAGCGGGGGAGCGTGCTCGTGGACCCGTCCGAGTGGAGGTCGAGCGAGCGTCTCGGCGTCCGGGTACGAGCGCTCGGGAGCCGCGACCGACCCCTCCGCCATGGACAGCGTCTCAGAGTCTACCTCGGCACCCGTGAAGTCATGGCCCGACTTCAAACGGCCGGTCGCCAGCCCGTCGCACCTGGAGCGACGGCCTGGGCGGTGCTTGCCCTCGAGGCGCCGCTCCTCGCCCGGACCCGCGATCGGGCCATCCTTCGATTCTACTCGCCGGTGACGACGATCGGCGGGATCCGCGTGGCGGAACCGGACCCGCCGCCCGACTGGCCCGCGCGGACGGCAGCCTGGCGGCGGATTCTCGACGGCGCCCCGGCGGAGGCGCTCGCGGCCGCCGTGACGCTTGAGGGACTGCGCGGGCTCCCCGTCGCGACATCATCGATCATCCTCGGGCGGCGCGACCCCACGCTCGAGGCGGCCGCCGAGGAGGCGGAGTGCGTGCGCATTGGGGACCGCTGGTTCGCTGCCGACGCGGTAGCCGAGGCAATGGAGGCCGTGGAGGCCTGCATGGCCCGCCTACACGCCGCCGACCGCCGCGCCCCGGGCGTGTCGAAAGAGGCCGTGCGCTCGGCGATGGTGCGCGTCTGCGACCTCGAACTGGCGGAGACCGCCGTCGGCCGACTCCTGGCCGACGGTCGCCTCCTCGAGAGTGGGCCGCGACTCGCCCTTCCGGGCCACGCGCCCCGCCTCACGCCGCGCGAGGAGGAGGGACGTGCGCAACTCGCCGAGACGATAGCAGCTGCCGGACTGCAGCCGCCGCTCGTCGCGGAACTGGGAAAGAAGTTGCGCCTGGACCGCGCCGTGCTCGACGACCTCCTCCGGCTGCTGCAGGAAGCCGGCGCGACGAAGGCCGTCACGCCCGAGCTGCACGTCGCCGTCGGGGCGCTGGAGAAGGTGGAGGCGCGAGCGAGAGAGCTTCTCGCCGACGGCGTCCCGGCCCCTCCCGCGCGATTCAAGGAAGCGTTCGGGCTCTCCCGCAAATACCTGATTCCGCTCCTCGAATACCTCGACCGGGAAGGCGTGACCCGACGAACCGTGGAAGGGAGGGTCCTCGCCCGCCCCCCCGGCTAGCCGTCCAGGTTCAGCCGACGTGGTAGAGGAAGCAGCCGCAGTACTCGCACGATTCGACGCGGAGATTTCGATCCGCCTCGGAGGCGCGGGCCGTGGAAACCGCCACGAAGCAGCCGTAGCAGATGCCGTTGATGACCGGTGCGACGACGCGCGGCGCCTTGTCGGCGATGCGGCGATAGCGCTCCCGGACCCCACGCGTCAGCTTCTGCGCGAGTTGCTCGACTTTCTCGTCGAGCGATTGGATCGCGTCTTCGATCTTGATGTCGAAGACCTCCGCCTCGAGGTCGGTCAGCGTGCCGTCCGTGAGACCTCGACGCTGCATCCGCAGGTCCTGGATCTCAAGGAGTAGTTCGAGTTGCTGGTCCACTAGAGATCCTTCGCATCGAGCAACTCGATGAACTGTTCGGGGCTCGATATCTCCGCGAGCAATTCCGGCACGTCGGCCTCCTTGCCGAATTGCGCAATCTTGCCCAGCACGGGGAGATACTGGTTCGAGACCTCCAGCGGCGGCGCGACGATGAGGAAGACGTACCGCACGGGTTTCTCGTCGATCGCCTTGAAATCCAGACCCGAGAGCTTGCGGCCGAACGCGACCCTCAACCGGGTCACGACGAGCGAACGGCAGTGCGGGATCGCGATGCCGCGGCCGATCCCGGTCGAACCGAGATTCTCCCGCCGCTTCAACATCTTGTAGAGGATTCCTTCGGACTTTCCGTCGAGACCCATACACGACACGAGTTCCTTCAGGGCCTCATCCTTCGTCTCGGCCGCCAGGTCGAGCTTGATGGCGGACGGGACGAAAAATTCTCGAAGCTGCACTTGGATCTATGTCTCCTCCCCGCGAGCGCGGGGCGCATATCGAATCAACGGGTGCCGGCGCTGCCGGACCCGGCAAACTCCGAGTATACCCGTGCCGGTTTCCGGCTGTCAAAGAATCTCCGGAGCCGCTCCCGGAACTTGCGCCGCACGACGGGATAAACGACCGTGTGGGGTAGCCTTTGCGAGTATCAGGGGGGCGACACGGCTTCGACGCGTGAACCGGAAGCCGCGGAAGCGTGCCGAGGTGCCCGGGGCCTCGTTAAACACCGGGGAATCTTCAGGTGCCAACGATGGTTTGGCTCTGGCTGCGTAAAATCGCGTAGCCCGTCCCCGAGAGGTCCGGGCCCGAGGACCTCCCGATGGACGTCGATGAATCGGGCTGGTCATCCCGGCGTGCCGTGAGCCGCGGGTGGCGAGAGCATGGCGAGAGCCGTGTACGCGGCTGGTTTCGCAAGGGGTTGTTCGTGAACCCTTGCGGGACGAGACTCGATCACGGACTACGCACGTAGATGCCGTGGCGGATGGGCTCGCGGACGCGGGTTCGATTCCCGCCGCCTCCATCGGGTGCAGGGTCTCGGACCCGCGCCGGCAGTGCTCCGCCCGGGGCGCCTCCCTTGCCGGGAGCGCCTCGGCTTTTTTTGCGGCCGACCCGTCGACGGGTCGAGGAGGTTCCGGATGATCGAAGAACTGCAGCGCAAGATCGGGGACGAAGCGGAGACGCTCCTCCACGAGCTGAACGTCATCCTTCCGAAAGAGATCGAGAAGGCCGTCGCCCAAGGCGATTTGCGGGAGAATTCCGAGTACACGGCCGCCCTGGAACGGCAGGGCTTCGTACGGGCGCGGCTCGACTATCTGGCACGCCGGATGTCGCAGCTCGGAGAACTCGATATCGAGAACATCCCGACGGACCGGGTCGGGTTCGGCTCGAGAGTTGCCGTGCGCGACCTGGACGACGACGAGATCGAGTCGTTCAACGTCACGATCGGCGACGACGTCGACATCGAGAACAACGACATCTCGATGGAGTCGCCCATCGGACGGGCGCTCCTCGGGAGAAGGAAGGGCGAACTCGTGAGCGTGAGGCTCCCCGCCGGCGCGCGCGAATTCGAGGTCGTCGATTTCGAGACGCTGCACGACCTCTAGCAAGGCTAGAAGACGCGGATCGACGGAATGAACTTGCCGGGGTTGGCACGCACCTCGGCGAGGAACGCGTTCAGGTCCACCACGACCTTGAGAAACTCCTCGTACAGCGTCTCGTCGCCGATGAGCTGTCCGACCGCCCCTTCGCCGTTCTCGATGATGCCCAGGATGGCATTGGCCCGGGTCGCGGATGAGGCGACCGCACGATACAGGGAGTCCGATGCCAACAGACGTCCGAGCGTCCCTTCACCGGCCGCCAGCGCCGCCGTCACCGTGTCGAAGCGGGCGGTGGAGGAAACGAGGCGGTCGTAAAACTCCCGGTCTTCGAGCAGGCGGGCGAAGGAGCCTTCTCCGTCGGCGATCGGTCCCAGCACGGCGGCGAGATTCTCGTTGAGGTCGACGAGGCCGTCGTAGAGCGCCTCATCGACGAGGAGCCGCCCAAGCGAACCCTCCCCGCTCGAGACGCGGGCCAGCGTCTCGGACAGATCGTTCGAGAGCTGCGTGAGACCGAGGACGGCATCGGCCGCCTGGCCGAGGAGTTCGTCGTAGCTCAGCGCTGGCGCCGTGCCGATGGTATCTCCCGGAACAAGGACTGCCGAGTCGGGAGATCCTGGCTGGATGTCGATGAGACGGTCGCCGAGCAGTCCCTGCGTCCGCACGCGGGCTCTCGATCCACGCCGGATCTGCTCTTGAACGTCCACGTTGACCCCGAGCCAGACCGCGACCGCCGCCTCCGAGTCGCCGCGCGCCTCCGGGGCAATGAACTCCACCCGCTCGACCTGGCCGACGCCCCGGCCGGCCACCTGCACGGGGGCGCCGGGACGGAGCCCTGAAGCGGATTCCATCAACGCCACCAGCTGATAGCGCTCGCCGAACACGTCCCCGATCCGGCCCACGAGCAGCACGCACAACGCGAGCAGGACGAGAGAGACGATGAGGACGAACCCCACGCGCATCTGGTCCCAGGTGATCGGTTCCGACCGTCGCATGTATCCTGTGTCCCCTGTCTGACCGGTTTGGCAGCCCCCGGTTAGCCCCGGAAGGCCCGAACATAACGGTCTTCCGTGGCGTGCATCTCCTCCGGAGTTCCGCTGAAGATAATCTTCCCGTCCTTCAGGAGCGCGGTCTCGGTCGCGATTCTCGCCGCGGACCGCACATCGTGGGTCACGACGACCACGCAGACATGAAGTTCCCGTCGCAGCTTCAGGATCAGCTCATCAATCCTCCGCGTCGTGATCGGGTCGAGCCCGCTCGTCGGTTCGTCGAAGAGGAGGATGGGGGGGCGGTGCACGATCGCCCGCGCGATGGCGACGCGTTTGCGCATGCCGCCGGAGAGTGCGGACGGGAGCAGGGGGAGAACCATGGTCGGGTCGAGGTCGACGAAGGACAGCACCTCCTCGACGCGGTCCCGGACTTCGCCATCTCCCAGCCTCGTATGCTCGTAGAGCGGGAAGGCCACGTTGTCGAACACGTTCAGGGAATCGAAGAGCGCCGATCCCTGGAACACCATCCCCATCCGTTCCCGGAGGGCCAGAGCCTCCGGGCGCGAAACCGCACTGATGTCGCGTCCCTCGATGAGAACCTCGCCGCGGTCGGGGAGGAGGAGCCGAAGCATGAGGCGCAGGATCGTCGACTTCCCGACCCCGGATCCGCCGAGAATGCACAACGTCCCGCCCCGCGCGACGCGGAGCGAGACGCCGCGCAGCACCTCGTGATCTCCGAACGAGAGCCACACATCCCGGAGTTCGACGATTTCGGATTGCGCGGACCCGTCTCCGTGGGTCTGCAGCTCGCGGCGAATCTCGTCGCGCAGCTCCGCCTCGAAGGCCTCGCTTCCCGGCTCCGGCGCGCCGGGGGGCGCGTGGTCGTTCACGTCGGATCCTCGCTCACCACTGGAACATGACGAGCAGGATCTGGGTGAGGAAATAATCCACCGCGAGGATGAGGATGGACGAGGTCACCACGGCTCGCGTCGTCGCGCGTCCCACGCCTTCCGTGCCGCCCTCCGCCCGAAGGCCGTGGAAGCAGCTCGTGAGCGCGATGATCCCGCCGAACGCGAAGGGCTTTGCCAGCCCCTGAATCAGGTCGATGGGGATGACCGTGAGCACGAAGCCGGTCTGCGCGAGGGTCTCCCACACGGAGTTGATGTACAACTGGGCCGTGAAGTCCAGGGTCAGCACCGCGATGAGGAGGCCGCCCAGAATGGCGATGGCATCGCCGATGATCGTAACCACGGGGAGCATCACGAGCGCGGCCAGGAAACGCGGCACGACGAGTTTCCGGATCGGGTCCACGCCCATCGTACGGAGCGCGTCTACCTGTTCCGTGACCCGCATCGCGCCCAGGGCCGCCGCCATGCCGGCCCCGGCGCGGCCCGTGACGATGAGCGCCGTGAGCACGGGGCCGAGTTCGCGGATCGTGCTAGCTCCCACCAGGCGGCCGATGTATACCGTCGCCCCGAACCGTTCCATCTCCACGGCGGCCTGGAGGGCGAGCACCATCCCTGTGAACAGGCCCGTCAGCATGACGATGAAGATCGAGGCGACGCCGATCGTGTCCATCTGCTGTACGAGGTCGCCGCGGTAGAAGGGCCGGCTCAGGCAGGCCCTCGCCACGCGCAGAAAAAGCCTGAAATACGACTCGACCGCGAAGGCCATGCGAAAGATGGCATCGCGGGCGAGTCTTGCGGCGGAACGGCGGGCGGAGCCGTCGGGCACGATCTTTGGCGCTCTCCGGGGGATCGAAGTATGTTCGCCCGACCGCCAGAACGCGTTCGAACGCAACGACTCGCCTCCAGCGATGAGGCGTATGGGCGAGGTTACCGGCTCCCACCGATCCGATGCAAGGCAACGGCGATCCGCGGATACGCCGCGTCATGCCCGGTGGCGACGGCTGATCGCCCGCCCTCGAAAGGAGCCTGCAGCATGCAGACCGGACCGGTCCACACCGACCATGCACCCGCCGCCGTCGGCCCGTACTCCCAGGGCTACTGGGCCGGCGAGTTGTTCTACTCCGCTGGGCAGGTGGCGTTGGTCCCGTCCACCGGCGAGCTGGTGGGTCCGGATGTCGTGTCCCAGGCGGAGCGCGTGATGACGAACCTCGCAGCCGTGCTGGGCGAGGCCGGACTCGCCTTCGGAGATGTCGTGAAGACGACGATCTTCCTCGCGGACATGGGCGATTTCAGCGCGGTGAACGAGGTCTACGCCCGCCACTTCGAGCCTCCGTATCCCGCGCGCTCGACGGTCGCTGTGCGCGCGCTTCCGCTGGGGGCCCGCGTCGAGATCGAAGTGATCGGGCGGGCCCGGTCGGCGTGACGGCGGCCGGATATGAACCACGAACGATGCGGATGACCGGGAGCGGATGGTGACTGGTGTCGCCTGCGGTCTTCAAAACCGTTACGGGGCGTTCGCGCGTCCCGGGTGGGTTCGATTCCCACACGTTCCCGCCACCTTCGTGCTCGTGACCGTGCTTCTGGCCGGCCAGGCCCTGGGCCCCTCGCCGCTGCGGGCGCAGGATCCACCGCTTCCCGTGGCCGCGCCCGATTCCGCCGTCGCCGAAACGAGCCTTGTCGCCGACACGACGATTCGGCGCCCGCCGATCTCCCCGCTCGGTGCCTTCGGGCGCTCCCTGATCCTTCCGGGCTGGGGACAACTGGAGGTCGGGCGCCCGGCTCGCGGCGCCTTCTACTTCGCGGCGGAGTCCGTCTTCCTGTTCATGGTATTCAAATCGGACGCCCGGCTCTCCGCGGCGAAGGAGGAGCTGCCGCTGAACGAAGAGCGAATCTCCAACCGCTCGGGGCAGAGGGAGAACTGGATCGTCCTCGCCGGTTTTTTCGCCTTTCTGAGCGGTCTCGACGCCTGGGTGTCCACGCAGTTCTGGGACTTCGAGCCGTCGATCGGCCCGCCCGCAGATGGCTCCATCGGGCTGGCGCTCGGCTTCGAGGTCGATTTCCCCTGAAGGGGGCCGACACCTTCCCGCCGTCGGAACTCAGCCTTCGCCGGGCCCCGGGTACGACTCCAGGCGGATCTCTTCCGGCGTCACGACGGCGAAGCTGTTGTGATGGAGCCAGTCCCCGGAGTTGAGGTAGAACCTCCCCGGCGCGAGCTCGGTGACTTCCGGCCGGTGCGAATGTCCGAACACGACGAGGTCCACATCTTCGCGGTCGGCCAACACCTCAGCCGCGTGCCGCGCGAGGAGCGACGCCCGGGGCGACTCGCTCCGGACCCCGCCCTCCTGGGCCCGCCGCGTGCCGCTGGCGAGCCGCGCGAGGGGGAGCCCGAGGTCGGGGTGGACCCACCTGAAGAGTCCGCGTCCCACCGGACTGCGGGCGGCCCGGCGCAGGAACCGGTAGCCCCGGTCCGCGGGGCCGAGTCCATCGCCATGCGCGATGTACGCGCGCCGACCCGCGATGCGTCGCAGCGCCGGCTCTTCGAGGACCTCGACTCCAACCTCGTCGCGGAGAAAACTCCCCCCCCACGCGTCGTGGTTCCCCCCCATGAAGAGGACCGGCATGCCGCCTTCCACGAGTCTCCGCAGGCGGGAGAGCACGTCGAGTTGACCCCGCGGGATCACCTGGCGGTATTCGAACCAGAAGTCGAACAGGTCGCCGTTGATGAGCAGTTCGTCGCCCCGGCGGTCCGCCTCCTCGAGGAAGGCGAGGAACGCGCGCGCGTTCTGCTCGGCTACGGCCCCAAGGTGGATGTCGGATACGACGACGGTGCGTTCGGACATGAGGCCGAAGCTCGGCGCGCCGGGCGCGGCCCGTCAAACCCCCGACGGCGGGCCGCGGCGAACGCGTGACCGGAGAAAGTTCGACACCCGGTGCGTCGCGGGAGCATATTGCGGGCATGGAAGGCGCAAGCGGAGTCGGAACGACGGAAGTCCGCGTACGGTATGCCGAGACCGATCAGATGGGGCGTGCGCACCACCGCCACTACCTCGTGTGGTGCGAGCTCGGACGCACGACGCTCATGCGCGAGCGCGGCGTGTCGTACGCGGAACTCGAGCGCGGAGGCCTCTGGCTCCCGGTGTCCCGGGTCGAAGTCGAATACCGGATCCCGGTCGAGTACGATGAACTCATCCGGATTCACACCCGAGTGGAACGCGTCCGGAGCCGGGAAATCGTGTTCGCCTACCGGATCGCGCGCGCGTCCGACGACGCGACGCTCGCTCGCGCCCGCACCGCCCTGGTGTGTACCGATGCGCGGGGCCGTCCGCACCGGTTTCCGGAGGCCGTGAAGCGGCAGTTGGAGACCCTCCCGGCCGTCGCCGCCCCGCCGGTCGTCGGATGAACCGCGCACCCGCGCGCCGCGTCCTGCGGCTCCTCCTCTTCCTGCCGCTTACCGCCTGCGGTGGCGGCTTCGAGCGCGGGGCTCCGATGCCGGATGCGGAGGAGGTCGCGCGGCGGGCACGCGCAACCTCGGGTGCGGAGCAACCGATGCACGTCGTCTTCCGGTGGGAATACGCCGGCGAGCGCGGAAGCTTCCGCGGCGATGGCGCGGCCCGGGTGAACCCTCCCGACCGCTTTCGTCTCGACCTCTTCTCGACGGGGGAGGGAAGCCTCCAGGCGACCCTCGTCGACGGGGTCCTGGCCACATCGGGCGACCTCGAGGACGTCGAGCTGCCCCCGACCGTCTTCCTGTACGCCATGGCGGGCGTGTTTCGACCCGGCGACACGCCTCCCGCCGCGGGGTACGGGATCCCCGGCTCCCGCGTCCTGGAGTTCGCGGTCGAAGGAGGCGCGACGCGAAGCTATTATCTTGACGACGGACGGCTCACCCGACTCGATGAGCGGCGGGCCGGCCGCCGCGAGCGCTGGATCGAACTCGAATGGGGGAGCGATCGGCGGTGGCCCCGGGAAGCCCGGTATCGGGACATCGTCGACTCGAGCGGGGTACTCTGGGAGTTGGTGAGCGCGACAGCTCAATCACAGCCATACGATGAGGAACATTATGTCCTGCCGCTTCCGCGCCGGAGCGATGGCCGCGACCGCGATGCTCGCCGTGCTGGCGGGGTGCTACGGCTTCTCCGGCGGCGGCGGGTTGCCCAGCCACATGCGCACCGTGTGGGTCGCCCCGATCGAGAACGAGAGCACGCAGTTCGGCATCGCGGAGTCCCTGATGGACGAACTCCTCACGGCGGCGCGCCAGCGGCTGGGTCTGCGACTCGCCTCCGAAGGGGAAGCCGACGCGGTCATCACGGCGCAGATCCGCCGCTACGCCGATGAAGCCGTCAACTTCGACGCCGTCGGCGGGGTGGGCGCGGATGTATTCCAGCGTCGCGTGACCGTCAGCGTCTCCGTGGAGATCCTCGATGTGGCGGAGAACCTTATCATCTGGGGCAATCAGAGCCTGACCGGGACGGGGGAGTACGAACCCGGAGCGGAAACCGAAGACCAGGCCCTGATCGTCGCGCTCGAGAACCTGGTCCAGCAGATCGTCGACGGAGCGCAATCGCAGTGGTAGACTGACCGCCGTCGACCGCCGCGGCGGATCCTGCGGCAGCCCCTCGCGCCCGCGCGACGCGTTCGCCATTCTGTGGTCGATTCGATCACATGGGCCGACAACGTTCACTCAACGCCCGGGCGCCGACATGCTGCCAGCCGCTCGACCCGCCACGCTGAACCCGTGACGTACACCGCCGGTCTCGTCACCATCCTGGCGGCTGTGTGGCTCCTCCTGTCGGGGTATCTCGACAAGCCGCTGCTCCTGGGTCTGGGTGCGGCGTCGGTGGCGTTCGTCGTCTTCATTTCCCTCCGCATGCGGATCGTCGATGACGAGGGGCTGCCGATCCAACTCCCGGCGGGGCTGGCGCGCTACCTGCCGTGGCTCGTCGTCGAGATCGTGAAGGCGAACGTCGATGTCGCCCTGCGCATTGTGAGGCCGGGCCTGCCGATCCGTCCCCGCGTGATCCGCGTGCGGGCGGGCCAGCGCACGGACGTCGGCCGGGTCATATACGCGAACTCCATCACCCTCACGCCTGGCACCGTGACGATCGATACGGAGGGCGACCACATCACGGTCCACGCCCTCACGGAGGAAGCGGCCGAGGGCGTCCTCGCGGGCGACATGGACCGCCGCGTGGCGCGGGTGGAGGGGCGCGGATGATCCTCGCCGCCGTCGTCGCCGCGATCATCGTCACGATGGGGCTCGCGCTCGTGCGGGCGGGGAAGGGGCCGACCGTCTTCGACCGCATTCTCGCGCTGAACATGTTCGGCACGAAAACGGTCCTCCTGATTGCCGTGATCGGGTTCGTGACCGACCGGCCCGACTTCCTCGATCTCGGACTCGTGTACGCCCTCATCAACTTCATCGGCGTCATCGCCGTGCTGAGGTTCTCCAAGTACGGGAACTTCGCCGACCCGGACCGCGAGAGAACGTCATGACGCTCGAGATCGTGAGTTCGGTACTCGTGATCGCCGGCGCGATCTTTGCGGTCATCGGTGGGATCGGAATCGTCCGTCTGCCCGATTTCTTCTGCCGCATCCACGGGGCGGGGATCACGGACACGCTGGGGGCGGGGTTGATTCTGACCGGGCTCATGTTCCTCTCGCCTCACTGGATCGTGGCGGTGAAGCTCCTCGCGATCCTCGTCCTGCTCTGGACCACGAGCCCCACGGCCACGCACGCCCTCGCCAACGCCGCGCTCGAGGCGGGGCTCAAGCCGAACGTCGATGAGACGGAGGAGGCGCCATCGAGTTTGTAGCCCTGGAGGTCCAGGTCGTCACGGCGCTGCTCCTCACGCTCCTGTGCGCGACGGCGGTCGCCGTCGTGCGCATGCGCGGCCTGTTCGCCGCCGTCATGCTGATGGGGATTTACAGCTTCCTCGGCGCCTCCTGGATGCTCCTGCTCGACGCCCCCGACGTCGCTTTCACGGAGGCCTCGGTCGGCGCCGGGATCTCTACCATCCTCGCGCTCGCCACGCTCGCGCTCACGACGCGCAAGGCGAAGGCCCCAGCCCGGCGGCCCGCGCTACCGCTCCTCATCGTCGCCGTCACCGGCGCGGCGCTGATCTACGGGACGCTGGACATGCCGCACTTCGGCGATCCGGAGGCTCCGGCCAGCAACTATCCGCACCCCTCCTACGTCGAGCGCACGGAGCACGACATCCACGTGCCGAACGTGGTCACGGCGGTACTGGCGAGCTACCGGGGCTACGACACGCTCGGCGAGACGGTCGTGATCTTCACGGCGGGCATCGCCGTGCTGGTTCTCCTGCGGGGGAGCCGCAAACGCCGGCCCACGGGCGGGGGAGGGGAGGACGCGGGATGACCGATCACACGATTCTTCGCGTGGTCAGCAAGCTCCTGCTGCCGTACGTCCTCCTCTTCGCCCTCTACGTGCAGTTCCACGGCGACTACGGACCGGGGGGCGGCTTCCAGGCGGGCGTGATCTTCGCGGCCGGTTTCGTTCTCTACGGGCTCATCTTCGGGCTTACCGCGGTGCGCCGCGTCGCCCCGGCCCGCATGATCGAACTGGTCATCGCGACCGGCGTGCTCGTCTACGCGGGCACCGGCGTCGCGACGATGCTCATGGGCGGGAACTTCCTCGACTACGATGCCCTGAACTCCGCGCATCCATCGACGGGACAGCACTACGGCATCCTCGTCGTCGAACTCGGCGTCGGGATGACGGTCGCCGCCGTCATGATCGCGGTCTATTCGACCTTCGCGGGACGAGGGCGCGCATGACCGAGACCCTCGTCGACTCCGTCCTCGGCCTCTACAACTACTGGGTCGTCATCTTCCTGATGATGACGGGGTTCTACATCGTCATCTCGCGCGGTAACCTCATCAAGAAGGTTATCGGGCTCAACATCTTCCAGACCTCGGTCTTTCTCTTCTACATCACGGTCGGGAAGGTCAGCGGGGGCACGGCGCCGATCGTGGCCGAAGGGTTGGAGGTCTACAGCAACCCGCTGCCCAGCGTACTCATCCTCACGGCGATCGTCGTGGGCGTGGCGACGACCTCGGTCGCGCTCTCGCTCGTCGTGCGCATCCGCGAGGCGTACGAGACGATCGAGGAGGATGAGATCCAGGCGCAGGACGAGACTCGATGATGGAGGCGATCCAGGCCCAGTTGCCGGTCCTGCAAGTCGTCATCCCGCTGCTCGCGGCGCCCCTCTGCATCATCCTGCGGCGGCGCTCGCTGGTGCTCCCGTTCGCGACGGGCGTGTGCTGGCTCACCTTCCTGGTCTCAGTCTCCCTGCTCGGCGACGTGCTCGAGGCGGGCGTCATCAGCTACGCGCTCGGGGGCTGGGCGGCGCCCTGGGGGATCGAGTACAGGGTCGACGCGCTGGCGGCCTTCGTCCTCCTCTTCGTGTCCGGGATCGCGGCGCTCGTCCTGACCTACGCGCCGCGCAGCCTCAGCGACGAGATTCCGGCCAGCCGGCACTATCTCTTCTGCACCCTCTATCTCCTCTGTCTTACGGGGTTGCTCGGTATCGCGATCACCGGGGACCTGTTCAACGTCTTCGTCTTCCTCGAGGTCTCGGCGCTCTCCTCCTACGCGCTGATCGCGCTCGGGGGCCGCCGGCAGGCGCTGCCCGCGGCCTTCCAGTACCTGGTGATGGGCACGATCGGGGCCACGTTCATCCTCATCGGCATCGGTCTCATGTACCAGATGACCGGTACGCTGAACATGGCGGACATGGCGGCGCGGCTTCCCGCCGCGGAGGGGGTGCGGACCGCGCTCGTCGCCTTCGGCTTTCTCACGGTCGGGATCGCGCTCAAGATGGCGCTCTTTCCGCTCCACGTCTGGCTCCCGAACGCCTACGCGTACGCACCATCGATCGTGAGCGCCTTCATCGCGGCCACGGCCACGAAGGTCTCCGTCTACATCCTGCTGCGCTTCATGTTCAGCGTGTTCGGCCTCGAGTTCTCCTTCGAGCAGCTCGGACTTGGGCGGGCGCTCATGCCGCTGGCTCTCGCCGGAATCTTCGTCGCCTCCACGGCGGCGATCTTCCAGCGCAACGTTAAACGCATGCTCGCCTACTCGTCGGTGGCGCAGATCGGCTACATGGTGCTCGGCATCAGCTTCGCGACCGCGACGGGGCTCACGGGCGGCATCGTCCACCTGTTCAATCACGCGCTCATCAAGGGCGGCCTCTTCATGGCAATGGGGTGCATCATGCTGCGGCTGCACTCCGTCGACCTCGATGACATGGCCGGGATCGGGCGGGCGATGCCGTGGACGATGGCCGCGTGGGCGCTGGGCGGCCTCGGCCTGATCGGGGTCCCGGCGACGGCCGGCTTCATCAGCAAGTGGTACCTGATCGAGGCGGCGCTGGAACAGGGCAGCGTCCTCGTCGCGGTCCTCCTGCTCCTCAGTTCGCTGCTGGCCCTCGTCTACGTGTGGCGCGTGGTCGAGACCGCCTTCTTCCACGAACCGAGCGAGCGGGCGCGCGAGGCGCGCGAGGCGCCGGTCTCGATGCTGGTCCCGACCTGGGTGCTCCTCGGGGCGACCGTCTTCTTCGGCATCTATACGGCGTATTCGGCGGGCGTGGCGGAGCAGGCGGCCGAGGCCGTGCTCGGAGGGCTCCGGTGAGCGGCATGGTCCCGCTGTACTGGGCGCTGGCGATCCCGCTCGCCGGCGCCGTGCTCATCGCGCTGCTCGGCCGGTGGCCCAACGTCCGGGAAGCCGTCACGCTCGCCACCGGCGTGGCGCTCTTCTGGTTCGTCGCGTCGCTCGTGCCGCACGTCCTTGCCGGCGAGATGCCCGGGGTGCTCATGGTGCGGCTGCTCCCCGCCGGCCTCTCCCTCGTGCTCCGGCTGGAGCCCCTCGGCATGCTCTTCGCCCTGGTGGCGTCCGGGCTCTGGATCGTCACTTCGCTGTACTCGATCGGCTACATGCGGGGGCACGCCGAGGCGCACCAGACGCGGTTCTACGTCTGCTTCGCGGTCTCCATCAGCGCCGCCATGGGCGTGGCGCTCGCGGGCAACCTGCTCACGCTGTTCCTGTTCTACGAGGTGCTGACGCTCTCGACCTATCCGCTCGTCTCGCACCACGGGACGCCGAAGGCGATGAGGGGCGCCCGCACGTATCTGGGGATCCTCGTCAGCACATCCGTCGCGTTTCTCCTCCTCGCGGTGGCGTGGACCTGGGTCGTCGCAGGCACGCTCGACTTCCGCGTCGGAGGGATCCTGGCCGGCCGGGCGAGCGATGGCGTCCTCCTCGTTCTGCTCGCGCTCTTCGTCTTCGGGACGGGGAAGGCCGCCCTCATGCCGGTCCACCGCTGGCTCCCCGCCGCCATGGTCGCGCCAACGCCGGTGAGCGCGCTCCTGCACGCGGTCGCGGTCGTGAAGGCGGGCGTGTTCACGATCATGAAGGTCGTCATTTACATCTTTGGCCTCGATCTCCTGACCTCGACGGGGATCAGCGTGTGGCTCATGTACGCCGCGGGGTTCACCGTCATCGCGGGCTCGCTCGTCGCCATGGCGCAGGACAACCTCAAGCGGCGCCTCGCCTACTCCACGGTGAGCCAGCTCTCCTATATCGTCCTCGGGGCGGCGCTCGCGAACGCCTGGGGCGTGGTCGGCGGCAGCATGCACATCCTGATGCACGCCTTCGGCAAGATCACCCTCTTCTTCTGCGCCGGCGCGATCTACGTCGCGGCGCACAAGACGGAGATCAGCGACATGCGCGGGCTGGGCCGCGCGATGCCGATCACGATGGCGGCGTTCCTCATTGGGGCACTCAGCGTCATCGGCGTCCCGCCCCTCGGCGGAAGCTGGAGCAAGTGGTACCTGGCGCTCGGGGCGCTGGACGCCGGCCAGATCCTCCTCGTCGCGGTCCTCATGGTCAGTTCGCTGCTGAACATCGCGTACCTCGTCCCGATCCCCATCCGGGCGTTCTTCTCGAAGCCCGCCGATGGTTCGGACCCGCCGCGCTTCAGGGAGGCGCCGGCGTTCTGCGTCGCGGCGCTCTCGTTCACGGCGCTCGGCTGCATCGTCCTCTTCTTCTTCGCGGACGATGTGTATCGCCTGCTCGTTCCCCTGGGCGGAGGGTAAGCCATGGCCGCAGACACGCACGACACGGGCGGCAAGGTGAATGACCGGGGCCGGCACTACTTCGACGATCCCAAGCGCTGGAAGCGCCTCATCGCGATCCTGATCGTGGTGTGCGGCGTGCTGTTTGCGCTCGACTTCGTGAACTTCCTGCAGCAGCGAATGGGGTGGCACGAGTTGCGCCACCCCGAGCGCGACTGGGAGGGTCTGCCGCCCTTCTACGCCGTCTACGGCTTCCTCGCCTACACGGTGATCGTCTACACCGCCAAGGCGCTCCGGAAGGGCGTGATGCGGGACGAGGACTACTATGATCGGTAGCCTTCCTCCGGCCGCCGTCATGATCCTCGGGGCGCTGCTCGTGCCTCTCCTTCGGGGCCGCGCGCGTACCGGCTGGGTCCTCCTCCTCCCCGCCGCGAGCCTCGCCGCCCTTCTCGCGTTGGGAGAAGGGGAGTTCGGGCAGATCTCGATCTTCTCGTACGAACTGACGCTCGTCCGGATCGACGGGCTGAGCCGGATCTTCGGGTGGCTCTTCCACATCGCGGCCTTCATCGGGCTCATCTTCGCGCGGCGCGGAGGAAGCGCGCTGGAGGACGTCTCGGCGCTCGTCTACGCGGGCGCCGCGGTGGGCGCCGTGCAGGCCGGCGACCTGATCACGCTCTTCGTCTTCTGGGAGCTCCTGGCGCTGAGTTCCGTCTTCCTCGTGTGGGCGCGGGGCACGGAGCGTTCCTACCGGGCGGGGATCCGCTACCTCCTGGTGCAGGTCGGATCCGGCGTCGTCCTCCTGGCCGGGATCATCGCCCACGCGCGGACCACCGGCTCCGTCGCGTTCGGACCCATGGAGACCGGGGCGCTCGGCACGAACCTCATCCTGCTCGGGATCGGGATCAAGGCGGCCTTTCCGCTGCTCCACAACTGGCTCACGGACGCTTATCCCGAGGCCACCTACAGCGGCGCCGTCTTCCTGAGCGCGTTCACGACCAAGGTCGCCGTCTACGCCCTGGCGCGGGGATACCAGGGCGAGGAGCTGCTGATCTACGTCGGCGTCGTGATGACGATGTTCCCGATCTTCTACGCCGTGATCGAGAACGATCTGCGCCGGGTGCTCGGCTACAGCATGATCAACCAGATCGGCTTCATGGTGTGCGGCGTCGGGATCGGCACCGAGATGGCCATGAACGGTGCCGTTGCGCACGCCTTCAACGACGTGCTCTTCAAGGGACTCCTCTTCATGTCGACCGGCGCGCTGCTCTATCGCACCGGTACGACGAAGTGCAGCGAACTGGGCGGACTCTACAAGAGCATGCCGAAGACGGCGGCGCTCTGCGTCGTCGGCGCCGCCTCCATCTCCGCCTTCCCGCTGTTCAGCGGGTTCGTGAGCAAGTCGATGGTGATGGCTGCCGCGCTGGAGCAGAACCTCGATGTCGTGTGGCTCTTCCTCCTCTTCGCCTCCGCCGGCGTGCTCCACCACGCGGGGATCAAGATCCCGTTCTACGGCTTCTTCGGCCCGGATTCCGGGATCTGCACGAAGGAGGCGCCGACGAGCATGCTCATCGCGATGGGGATGGCGGCCTTCCTCTGCGTCTTCAACGGGACGTGGCCGACGCTGTTCCTGTATCCGAACCTGCCGTACGAGGTGACGTACGAACCGTTCACCTCCGCGCACGTGATCAGCCAGTTGCAGCTGCTCTTCTTCGCCGTGCTCGCCTTCGTGTGGCTTCGGCTCACCGACCGGGAGCCGCACGAGTTGCCCTCGACGAACCTGGACGCGGACTGGTTCTATCGCCGCTTCGGCAGGGGACTGGCGTTCGCGGCCGGGGGCGTTGCGTCGCGGCTGAGGGATGCCGTCGCGGCGCGCACCGTGACCGTGGCCGGCAGCGTGATCGGATCGGCCCGGCGCTACATGGGCCCGACGGGGGTGCTGGGTCGCACCTGGCCTACCGGCACCTCCGTCATCTGGGTCGCCATCCTGCTCCTCCTCTTCCTGCTCCTCTACTACGCGAGTACCCCGCTCACGAGCGCTCTCCCGCCGCCATGACGAGGTCCCGCGCGGCGCGGACCGGCGGGGTTCGGGATGCGGACGCACGGTCTCTCATCGAGTCCATCCTCGCCGACTCGGAGGCGATCGTCGCACTCGGCGTCACGCTCGAGGAGCTGGGCGAAGACACGGCGGTCCTCCGGATGGCAAAACAACCGGAGCTGACGCGCGGTGACGGCACGATATATCACGGCGGTCCGGTCGCGTCGCTGATCGACATCGCCGGAGACATGGTCGTCGCCGTGCGAGCGGGAGGCGGGGTGCCGACCATCTCGCTGCGCGTCGACTACCTCCGTCCCTGCACCGGCCCCTATCTGCTCGCCACGGCCCGTCTGCGGCGTTTCGGCCGCACGATCTCGGTGTCGGACATCGACGTGCACGACGACCAGGGTCGCTTGTGCGCCGTCGGACGCGGGACTTACTCGTCCCTGGTGGGCTAGCAGCCCGTGGCAAAACCCCTGCTGCGTTCGAGCGGCGAATGCATCTCGCCTGAAACGCTACGCTCTGCGTTGCTCCTCGGTCACACAGCCCTGCTATGCTCCCTCGTCGCGCCTCTCCCCAGAGGGGTCCCCGCCGAGCGCCTCGCCGCTCTCGGCGCCGACGCAGGGTTTTGCCACGGACTGCCAGTGTGAAGGCGGTCCTCTACGACGCCCACGGCGACGCCGACCAACTCTACGTGGGCGAGGTCCCCGACCCGGAACCCGCGCCCGGGGAAGCCCTGGTCCGGATCCGGGCCTGCGGGCTCAACGGTTTCGATCCGATGATGCTGGGCGGCACGACGGGGCTGCGAGTCCCGCTCCCCATGACGCCGTGTGGCGACGCGGCGGGAGAGATCGCCGGCTTCGGACCCGGGACGGACGCGGCCGGACGGCGGGTCGGGGACCGCGTGCTGATCGACCCGTTGATCGAGGGCCGCGGCATGCTGGGCGAGAAGGCTCCGGGCGCGGCCGCCGAGTACCTCGCCGTCCCCCTCGGGAATCTGCTGTCGGTTCCCGACGGCGTTTCGTTCGAGCAGGCCGCCGCCCTGCCCGTCGCGTACGGGACCGCCCTGCGCATGATCGAGGACCGCGCCCGGATACAACCGGGCGAGACGGTGCTGATCCTGGGGGCGACGGGCGGCGTGGGCTGTGGCTGCGTCCAGCTCTGCAAGCGAACCGGGGCGCGGATCATCGCCACCGGAGGCTCGCGCTGGAAGCTCGAACGGCTCCGCGCGCTGGGGGCGGATCACGTGCTGCCCTCCGACTCCGCCGAACTGGTGCGCCAAGTGCGGGCGATCGCGGGCCGGCCCCGCTACCACGATCCCGACGCCGGAGGCGTGGACGCCGTGATCAACTACATCGGCGGGACCACGTGGGCCGCCAGCCTGAAGGCGCTGCGCTTCCAGGGCCGCATGGTTACCTGCGGGGCCACCGCCGGCTACGACCCGCGCACGGACATCCGTTACATCTGGAGCTTCGAGCAGTCGATCATCGGATCGGACGGTTGGAGCCGCGAGGGGCTGGCGCGGCTGCTCGACATGGTGGCGGGCGGCGAACTCGACCCGGTCATCCACGCCGTCAGGCCCATCGACGAGAGCCGCGCGGCGATGCGCGAACTCATGGAGCGCGCCGTATTCGGAAAATCGATTCTGACCCCGTGAACTATCCGATCGCCCGCAAGATCCCGCGGGCGGTCCTGGATGCCGAAGCCGACCGGATGGCACAGCTCGCCGACGCGCCGTGGCACCGCAGGCTCGGTGGCTACGCCCGCCTGGCCGGGCCGGGGTTCATGGGGGCGGCGCTCACGCTCGGTGCCGGCACGCTCACGGCTTCGATGCTGTCGGGCGCCACCTTCGGCTACCGCACCCTGTGGCTCATCTGGTTGAGTGCGGGGCTGGGCCTCTTCATGATGGCCGCGATGGCCCGTTTCACCTGCCGGGGCGGCTTCCGCGTCATTCCGACACAGAACCGGCGCCACTCATGGGTCATCGGGTCCCTGATGACCGGCCTCGTCGGCACCGCCGCGGTCGCCGTGATCTTCAACTTCGGCCAGGTCGCGCTCGGCACCCATCTCATCGAGTCGCTGGCGCCGTTTGCCGGCTTCACGTTCCCCGCCGAGTACAACTGGCTCCTCTACTGCGGGGTCACGAGCGCGCTCATCCTCAGCTACGGGCGCCGGGGAGGCCGGGGGACGCGGCTCGTCGAGGCGGTCATGAAGAGCGGCATCGCCGTCATGATCCTCGCGTTCGGAGCCGTGCTGCTGCTGGTGGGCGTCGACTGGGGCGCGGCGGCGCGCGGCTTCTTCGTGCCGTGGCTGCCCGGAGGCGGGGAGGGTCTGGACCTCTTCATCGCGTCGTCCGCCGCCGCCGTCGGGGTCATGGACTGGGTCTTCTTCCACTACGCGGGACTCGGCCGGGGCTGGGGGCGGAAACACGAATCGCTGGCCCGCTTCGACCTCATCGCCGGGCTTTTCGTACCGTTCGTCGTCATCAACTTTCTGATGATCGGCGTGTTCGCGGCGACGCTGTTTCCGCAGGGGGTCACCCCCGACTCGGCGCCCGAACTGGCGGCCGCCCTCATGCCGCTCCTCGGACCCACGTGGTCGCAGATCCTTTTCTACGCGGGTTTTCTGGCCGTGCCGATCACGACGACGGTCGGGATGAGCCTGGCGGGGGCGATGGCCGTCCACGAGGCCTTCGGCTGGGAGCCCGACACGTCGTCGTGGCGCTGGAGGGTCAGTGCGCTGCTGCCGCAGGTCGCCTTCCTGGCCGCCTGGAATGCCCGTCCGGTGTGGCTCGTGATCGCGATCGCGGCCTTTCTCTCGCTGGCGAACAACGTCGTCGGATGGTCGATGTACCTCCTGCTGAACGACCGGGAACTCCTCGGCGCTGACCGCTGTCGGTCCTACCTGTGGAACCTCGGGATCCTGCTCCAAGTGACCCTCCTCAACGCGATCGCCGTCACGTACGTCTTCAATCGGCTGGGGTGGTGGTGATGAGCGCCGTGGACCGGCTTCTCGCACGACGGGTCGGACCCTGGTCGGGGCGGGTCTGGGGACTCGTTCTCAACCTGGTCGCGAACGCGGTGGCGCTGTGGGGCGTCTCGTCGGTCATGCGGACGGGCGGGGGCGGCGGCTGGACGTGGGTCGTCGTCGGCTGCGGCGCCACGGTCGCCTGCATCGCCGTGCTCGCGCGCCCCTCGCGGTCCGACGAGTGAGCGGCGCCGGGCGGGCCGACGGTTCCCGCGGCCGCGATGCCAACCTCGGATACTGGCTCCGCGAAGCGGCCGAGGCTTTCCCCGGCCGCGTCGCGCTCATCGACCTTTCACGTCCCGTCCCCCGCGAGGTCACCTACGCCGAACTGAACGAGCGGATGGATCGCGTGGCCAACCTGCTCTCGGATGCCGGTATCGGAGCCGGCGACCGGTTTGCGCTGAGTGTCGGGAACCGCTTCGAGTTCGTCGAAATCCTCTTCGGCGGGATGCGCTGCGGGGCTGTCCCGGTGCCCCTCAACTTCAAGCTGTCGGCGGCGTCGCTCGCCCACATCGTGCGGGACGCGGCCTGCCGGGCCGCCTTCGTCGAGACCGCCGTCACGGAGCGCTCGGCCGCGGTCGTCGAACAGTCGGGAATCGAGACAAGGTGGGACGTCGGCGGGGCCGGCCGGAGGCTCGAACCAGGCAGCGCCGAGTGGCTGGACTACGAGCGCGCGCTCGGGGGATCACCGGCCCGGTTCGACCCTCCGAGGCTCGGCGCCGGCCACCCGGCCTTCCAGCCCTACACGTCGGGGTCGACGGGCAAGCCCAAGGGCGTTGTCCTCTCCCACGAAGGGCAGCTCTGGTGGGTGCGGTGCCTGCGGAAGTACTGGCCCGCCGCCCCGGGCGACCGGGCGCTCGTCGCCGTGCCCCTCTACCACAAGAACGCGATGGCCGGGGCCATCAAGCCCTTGCTGCAGGCCGGGGCTTCGGTCGTCGTTCTTCCCGGCTTCTCCCCGGAATCCTTCCTGCGGGCCCTCAGCGAGTACCGGTGTACGCAGGTGGGGGCCGTCCCCGCCGTGTTCGCGATGATCCTGGATCGCATGGACCTGATCGCGGAGCTGGATTTCTCGGCGCTCCGGAAGGTCACGCTGGGATCCGCCCCGGTGCAGCCCGAACTGATGCACGCGGTCGAGCGCGCGTTCGGCGTTGAAGTCGGCGAGAGCTACGGGCTCACAGAGGGCGGACCGGTCATGATCGGGCCTGCGCGCGACGGACGTCCGACTCCGAGGGGAAGCTGCGGTACGGCGTGGCCCGAGGGAGAGATCAGGCTCGTGCGCGACGGCCGCGAAGATCCGGAGTACGGTGAGCTGTGGGTTCGGAATCCCGGCGTCACGACCGGCTATCACAACCTGCCCGCGGTCAACGCGGCCCGGATCCGGGACGGCTGGCTCGCCACGGGCGACCTCTTCTTCCGCGACGGGGAGGGCTTCTACTACTTCCGCGGCCGCACCGACGACATGTTCAACTCGGGCGGCGAGAACATCTATCCCAAGGAGGTGGAGGACCTGCTGCTGTCCCATCCTGATGTCCGCGAGGCGGCTGTCGTGCCCGTGCCCCACGCCCTCAAGGGCGCGGTCCCGGCCGCGGTGGTCAGACTCGGGCCGGAGGCGAGGGCCACGGCCGAATCGCTCAAGCGCTACACGCTCGAGCGCGGACCCGCGTACGCGCACCCCCGGCGCATCGCGCTCGTGGAGGAGATGCCGCTCACCGGCGTGGGGAAGGTTGACCGGGCGGCCATTCTCGGCGTGCTGGGACACGTCGGCCGGCGGTGAATGCGCCGCTCGTGGTCGGGGCGCGGCGGTCACCGCTCTCCCGGGCGCAGGCCGCCTGGGTGGGCGAACGGCTGCGCGAACGCTGGCCCGAGCTGCCCGTTGAATACCGGTTCATCACCACTGCCGGGGACCGCGATCTCGCGACGCCGCTTCCGGAGATCGGAGGGAAGGGGCTGTTCACCGAAGACCTCGAACGCTCGCTCCGGGAAGGAGACATCGATGTCGCGGTGCACTCCCTGAAGGATCTGCCGGCGGACCTCCCCGACGGGTTGATGCTGGGCGCCGTCCCGACCCGCGAAGATCCCCGGGACGTGCTCGTGGTTCGGAATCTCGCGGTTCGGAATCCGCCGGACTCCGCGCCCCGGGACGCGGATGGACGCGACCTTCTGCGACGCCTCCCCTCCGGCGCGCGCGTCGGCACGTCGTCGTTGCGCCGCGCCGCTCAGTTGCGCGCCGCCCGGACCGACCTCGATCCGCGGCCGATCCGCGGGAATGTCGACACGCGGCTCCACAAGCTGGAGGACGGCCGCTTCGAGGCGCTGGTCCTGGCGGCGGCCGGGCTCCGGCGGCTCGGCGTGTGGCCCCCCGGCGCCCACGTCCTCGATGAGGACTGGCTACCGGCCCCCGGTCAAGGTGCGCTCGGGCTCCAGTGTCGCGACGGGCCGGACGGAGCGGCCGCGCGCATCGGGGCGCTCGACGATCCGGCCGCCCGGGCGGAGACGACCGCCGAGCGGGCACTGCTCGCGGCGCTCGAAGGTGGATGCCGGGTTCCCATCGCCGCCCGCGCGTCACTGCGGGCGGAGGACCTCCTGCTCCGCGCGGCCGTCTACGACGTGGACGGTGGCCCCCCGGTCGAAGCGGCCGGTACGGGGTCTCGCGCTTCGCCCGGCGCACTCGGCCGCCGGCTGGCGGAACAGTTGGTCGAGGCGGGGGCGTCCGGCCTCGTGGAGCGGGCACGCCGGCTCAGTCCGTGAGGCGCCGCGAACCGTCTCCCTGAAAGCCGTACATGAGGGTCACGCATCCGGGCGTCGCCTGCGGGCAGTAATAGCTCAGGATCCTCAGCTTCGCGTAGCCACCCTCCGCCGTCCGGATCACGTACGTCTCGTCCTTCGGTTCGAGGAGGTGGGAGAAGAACCCGTACCGGTACCAGCGCTCGAGTCCGGGCGTCGCCGGGCCATCCTCCAGCGCGCCCTCCGTCGTCGCGTAACCGGACGCCGGGGCCTCGGTCACGGTTTCCCACGGCGCGCCGATGGCGATCGCTCCGCCGGCCCCGGGGTATCCGGCGCCGCCGTTCACGACGACGTGATACCGGTTGAGCGCGAGATCCCAGCCGGCGAGCGGGCCGGCGACCGCGCTCCCCCGGTCGAAATCGAAGTAGACCCATCGCGAGCCGTCCCGGGCATCGACGGTGACCGTGTCCACGACGAACCGGTCCACGGGGGCGCGCAGGGCGACGGGCGTTGGAACGAAGGTGACGGGGTCGGGCCTCGTGAACGAGCCGGCAACGACGACGACGAGGATGAACAGGAACACGGCGGCCGCGAAATAGAGTACAACCGGCCGGCCTCCGTCCGCCCGGTCCTCGCGCCTCACCGACCCCGGTGCCACGGGGACTCGTGCCGCGTTCCGTCCAGGAACCTGGCCAGGTTGGCGAGATAGTAGGCCAGCGCCGCCGCCGCGAGCGCGAAGATCACACCGATCGCGAGCGCCCCGAGACTCCCGGCGCTCGCGAAGATCCGGAACTCCCACGCGGCGAAGACGGCGCAGAAGACGATGGCCGTTGCGATGAGAAAACGGTGAAACCCGATGATCGACATGGGATGTTCCGATTCACGGTGGACTTCGATCCGTCTTTCGAACATCGTACGAAGGCGGGACGCGAGCCGAAACTTCGCCTCTGGCAGTCCGTGGCAAAACCCCGCGTCAATCGCCGAGAGCGGTGAAACGTTCGCCTGACAAGGAGCGACGAGGGAGCATAGCAGCGCTACGTGATCGAGGAGCGACGCAGAGCGCCGGGGGGCCCCCTCTGGGGATGGCGACCTGCAGCGCCGCTCGAACGCAGCGGGGTTTTGCCACGGGCTGCTATCCACTGTTGACCGTCTGCCGGCCCGATTGGAGCTTCCACTCCCCATGAGTTCCGGATTTCGCACCTACCACGAAGTGGACGAACTGCGTTCGGATCTCCCCGACCAGATCGCGGCGGGGGACGAGCGCGTGTCCGTGCGGCTCGCTTCCGTCGCCCGGGTCATCGCGGTGATGAGCGGCAAGGGCGGCGTGGGGAAGAGCCTCGTCTCCGGCCTCCTCGCGACCGCGCTCGCCCGCCGCGGGGATCGCGTGGGCCTGGTCGACGCCGACCTGAACGGCCCCAGCGTGCCGCGCCTCCTCGGCATCGAGCCCGGAGTCCTCGCCGAATCCCGGAACGGATTCGCGCCGCCCTCCTCGCGCGCCGGGGTCCGCGTCATGTCGATGGCGTTTCTCATGGAGCCGGACCGCGCCCTCACGTGGCGCGAGCCCGCCGACGCCGGTTTCGTGTGGCGCGGCGCCCAGGAGCGGGGGGCTCTGCGCGAATTTTTGTCGGATGTCGCGTGGGGAGAGCTGGATGTGCTGCTCGTGGACCTGCCACCTGGCACCCAGCGCCTCGCCGAGCTTCACGCGCTCGTCCCCGGACTGGCGGGCATCATCGCGGTCACCATCCCGAGCGCGGCTTCCCGCGATGCCGTGGCCCGCTCGCTCGATCTCGCCCGGAGACGCGGCCTCCCCATGCCGGGACTCGTGGAGAACCTGTCGGGGGTTCGCTGCGACGCCTGCGGGGGGCTCGCGCCGCTGCACGCCGGAAACGCCGGGGCCGAGCTGGCGGAGCGCTTTCGGGCCCCGCTGCTCGCGCGACTCCCCTTCGACGCGGCGTTGGGGGCCGCGGCGGACGAGGGGCGGCTTGAGGAATGGCTGGCTGGTGGAGGGCCCACAGCGGAAGCCGTCCGGACGATGGTCGACGTGCTCCGCGCGGCGCCCGCGACGCGATGAAGTTCCTCTGCGTGGAGTGCGACCGGCAGATGGCCTTCGACGAGCGGGCCGTACCCGGCGACGGCACAATGGCCGCCGTCTTCAGGTGCCCCGCCTGCGGGCGGAAGACGGCGATGCTCGCCAACCCCATGGAGACGCAACTCGTGAGTTCGCTCGGCGTGAAGGTGGGAGGTCGGACCGTCCCGAACGAGAACTTCGAGGGCATTCGCGCCGGCGTGGAGGACCCGCGCGACGAAGCCTTGCCCGCAGCGCCGTTGACGAACCCCGGACCCGTGCGCTGGAACGTGGATGCGGTCGAGCGGCTCGGCCACGTACCCTCCTTCGTGCGGGGGATGGTGAAGAAGATCTACAACGAATACGCCCGGGAGCGCGGGATCGAGGAAATGACGCCCGCCGTCATGGATCGTGCCCGCTCCGATCTCGGGCTGGAAGGCATGTAGCCGGTGGTGACGGACGGCGGCGCAGGCGTGGGAGATGCGGGTGAGGGGACGGGGACGCCGGACCCGTCCGTGGAGCGGGAGGTCCACGGGGTTCGCGCCGTCATCGACCGTGACCTGTGCGTCGGCTTCGGGGACTGTATTGAGGAGGCGCCGGAGGCCTTCGATCTCGATGAGGATGGAGTGGCGGTCTTCACCGGACCCGAACACGCCTCGCGGCAGCGTTTCATCGAGGCGTGCGCGTCCTGCCCGGTCGACGCGATCACCGTCCTGGAAGACGGGATCGAGATCGTTCCGTGAGCCCCGGCGCAGGGGCGAAGCCGCTGCTGGTGACGGCGGAGGCGGTCGCCTACCGCTACCCCGATGGGAGTCCCGCCCTCAAGGACCTCTCGCTCGAAGTCCGCGAGGGAGAGTGCCTCGCGCTCCTCGGCCCGAACGGATCCGGAAAATCGACCTTCCTCCGCCTCCTCGGCGGCGACGGCGTTCCGGGGATGCGACGGACCGCCGGCGTCGACGATGCCCGAAAGCGCTGGCTCGCCACCGACCGGCCCGCCCTCCGCACGTGGCTCAGCGGGCGTGAAAACGCGGCCATCCTGCTCGAACTCCACGGCGCGGGGTCCGGCGAGGCGCGTGCTACGGCCAACGCCTGGCTCGCGCGCTTCGGGCTCGAGGCCGACGCGGACCGCCCCGCCGGCACCTACTCGAGCGGTATGCGGAGACGGCTTGCCCTCGCGACCGCGTTCGGTACCGCGGCCCCCCTCCTCCTCCTCGACGAACCGCTGGCCGGGCTCGACCCCGGCGGGCGGGAGGCCTTCGCCGAAGCCCTCGCCGACCACCGCGCGGCCAGGAAGACCTCCGTGCTGTCCGCCCATGATCCCGCCTTCGCCGCGGCGCACTGCGACCGCGTCGCGTTCATCGTCGATGGCCGCTGCGCGGTGGCGGATACCCCGGCCCGGCTCCTGGAGCGCGTCGGCGCCCGTCCGCGCGTCGAGATCCGGTTTGCCGCCGGGAAGAGTCCCGATCCCGACACACTCGGCCCCGCGCCGCCGGCGGTGCGCGCGTCGGCCTGGGACGAGAGCGCGGTGATCCTTAGGGTCGAGGACCCGAGCCGGGCCCTCCCGGAGACGCTGGCCTGGGTCCTGCGCGGCGGCGCCTCCGTCGCCTCCGTCGATGTCCGGGAACCCGATCTTGCGGACGCGTTCGCGACGCTCACGGGCCGGCGTCTGGAAGGGCGCGCCCGGTGACGATCTGGCGTCTGGCGTGGCGCACCGCCCTCCGGCGGCGGCGGTTGTTTCTGTGGAACGTCGCGGTCCCGCTCCTCCTCCTCACGCCTGTCGCCCTCAGCGCAGCCGCGGCGCCGCACCGGGTCGCAGTCTTCGGCGTGTTCATCGTCTTTTTCGGAGCTTTCGGTTCAGCCATTCCGGCTGTGCGCGACGCCCGAGACGGCTGGCTCGATGAGATCCTCCGCACCGGCTACTCCGCGCCCCGCTGGTTCCTCGAGCGCACGCTCGCCGGCACGACGATCGACGCGCTCCAGCTTGCGCCCGCCGCCCTCGTCCTCCTGTGGTCGGCCGGCGGAGCAGGCGCGGGTCCCGTTGTCCTCCTGTCGGTCCTCGCGACGCTGTGGTTCGCGAACCTGCTGGGTCCCCTCGTGGCGGCCGCGGTGCGCTCGCTCGCCGAAGCGGCCCTCGCTTCCGCGGCGCTTTCCCTTCTCCTCCTTCACCTCGCCGGCTTCTTCCGGACCCCCGTTCCCGGCTGGACCTCCCTCGTCGCCGAGTGGAATCCGTACACGCCGCTGCGGGCCGCGCTCACGGCCGGCACCAGCGGGATGCCCATGGAGGCTTCCGTCTGGCTGCCAAGCCTTCTCGTTGCGGCCGGCGCGACCTTCGGGGCCGCCGTTTTCGCCTCGGATTGGAGCCGCCGCCTCCGCTGGCCGCGAACTCCCTAGACCGCGTTTGACTTTCCCCGTGGTCAACCGCAACTTCTTGGCCCATAAGCGGGGGTCCGGACCTCCGGGCGACCCCGAAGGCCTTGAACCAGCATCGCCGAATTCCTCGTCCGTGGCCGACTTTCGCGAGCTGCGTACATCCGGGCTTCGCACCCGGGCGAGGCTGGTGCGAGCAGCGTGAACCGGCCGCAGCATGCCGTCCAACGGAGCGCCATGTATCGAGAGGTATTCGTCCCGGTCGATAACTCGCGCGAGTCGGACTGGGCCGTGGACCGAGCCATCGAACTCTGCGCTCGCTCCGGGGGCCGCATCACCGGCTCTCACGTCTACGCCGCGCGCCTCCACGACATCCGGTTCCGCCAGCTCGAGATCGGGCTCCCGGCCCAGTTCCAGGAGCCGGCGGAGATCCGCAGGCAGCGCAAGATCCACGACAAGCTGATCGAGAAGGGGCTGCAACTCATCTCGGACAGCTTCCTGGACCAGCTCCACCGCCGCTGCTCCGAAGCCGGGGTGACCCTCACGCGGCAGCTCCTCGAGGGCATCAACTACGAGGAGATCATCAACGAGGCGAACCGCGGCGGCGGACGTCTCCCGAGCCTCATCGGCTTCGACCCCAACATCGCCCACAACTACGACGGCAGCGAAAAGCAGCGGGCGGACGTCAAGCTGGGCGAGAACGGCCGGCTCGTGGCCGAGGACGAAGAGCAGGAGGACAAGCTCGCGGGTACCTCCGGCCGCGACTACGACCTCGTCACCATCGGCGCCCACGGTCTCGGGAGGCAGGAACGGAGCCGCCTCGGCGGCGTCGTGGCGCGCGCGCTCCGCGGGATCGAAAAGGACGCGCTCATCGTTCGCGACGACCGGCCGCTGGAGGGCGGCAAGTGGCTCGTCGGCGTGGACGGGTCGGCCTACGCCTACAAGGGCCTGAGGATCGCGCTCGAAATGGCGCGCGAATACGGCGCCACGGTCTACATCGCAAGCGCCTTCGACGTGCAGTACCACCACGTCGTCTTCCACAACATCAAGGACGTGCTCTCCGTCCAGGCCTCGAAGGTGTTCAAGTTCGAGGAGCAGGAAGAGCTCCACAACAACATCATCGACAAGGGCCTCCTCCGCCTCTGCAAGGCGAACATCAAGCGGGCCGAGGTGATGGCGAGCGAGTATCCCGAGGTCGACATCGAGACCCAGGTGCTGGTCGGGAAGCCGTTCGACGTGCTCCTCAAGTGGGCCGAGGAGATCGATCCGTCCCTCATCGTCGTGGCCCGCCACGGCTCGCACCGCATCGAGGGCACGGACATCGGCTCGCAGGCCGACAACCTCGTCTCGCTCGCGGATACGAACATCCTCCTCCTCGGGACCGGGAACGTCCGGCCGGAGGAGATCCCCTGGATCGAGGAGGACGGCGAGGCCGGGCTCGAGTGGGCACCCGAGGCGGAGGTGAGGATCCTGCGCGTGCCGCCCTTCGCCCTGGGGATCGCCCGCAAGGCCGTCGAGGAGTTCGTCCTCGAACACTATGGCCCCGGGAGCCGTTACGCGGCCGCCTTCGTCCCGAACCCGAAGGACGAGAAGCAGTACCGGGCGGCGTCGCCGCCGGCCGATGGAAACGCCGCGGCCGGCAATGGGGCGAGCGGCACCGCGAAGGTGGCGCGCGACGCGCTGGAGACCGGCGCGGCCCCGTCGATCGCCGAGGTCGGACAGGCCGCCAACGGGCGGGGGAAGGCGGAGAAGACGGAACTCTGGAACCGCGACCAGTTGCCCGTGGTGACGAACGAGCGCCTGGACGAGGCGATCAAGAAGCTCCTTCCGACCCACATGCAGCTCGTGATGGGGATCGGTGACGCCGAGGAGCTCGCCCTCGCGGAGGTGAAGGCGGGTGAGGCGATGAAGCGCACCGTCGTGGAGACGAGCGACGCGGACGCCTTCGAGGCCCCCCTCCCCGTGATGGCGAAGTGTCCGGTCACGGACAACCAGATCCCCCGCGACCGCACGGACGCCGACCCGATCGTGTGGACGCACGAGGCGTTCGAGCGGCTGGGGCGCGTGCCGCTGATCGCCCGCCCCCTCGCTCGGAACACGGTGGAGCGCTTCGCCCGCGACCAGGGCATGTGGCGCGTGACGACCGTCGTGATGGACGAGAACAAGGACGCGATGATCGCGGCCGACGAGTTCGACCTCGACACGATGCTCGTGATGTTCAACGAGTTGAAGGCGAAGCAGGCGCGGGCCGAAGCTGCCGGCGTCGACGGCATGAGCGAGGAGATGAAGCGCTTCATCGAGGAAGCGAAGGCTTCCGGCGTAACGCGCTGTCCGATCCGCGACATCGAGCAGCAGGCGGCGGACTGTCCCGTCGACTTCAAGATGGTGTCGCCCGACGATGCCCGCGCGGCGGTCGAGAAGTTCGCGCGCACCGAACTGGGCGAAGAGTCGGGAGCGGACGTCCGTCCCGCTTCGGAGCAGGGGTCACGCGCGAAGTGACCGGGGCCCCGCTGGCCGCGGAAGCCGTCGCGAACCGGAGCCCGGCCGTGCCCGGTTCGCTCTGGGACGGCGCCTCCGCCGCCGGGTCTCCGCGGGCCGAACCCGATGTCGCGATCCCGCACGTGGTCGCCTGGAACCTTACGCGCCGCTGCAACCTCGCCTGCGCGCACTGCTACATCTCCGCCGGATCGTGGCACGCGGACGGGGACGAACTCGATACCGCGGCCTGCTTCCGCGTCATCGACCAGATCCTCGAAACGAGTCCGTCGCCGCTCCTCATCCTCAGCGGGGGGGAGCCGCTCGTGCGCTCCGACCTCGAGGAGATCGCCGCCTACGCCGCCGAGCGCGGCGCCACAGTGACCGTGGGCACGAACGGCACCGGGCTCACCGATGAACGCATCGCCTCGCTCAAGGCGGCCGGCGTGCAGGGCGTTGCCCTCAGCGTCGACTCCCTCGACTCGCGCTATCACGACCGCTTCCGGCACGGCGAGGGCGCGCTCGAGGACACACTCGCCGCGGTCGATCGGCTGGCCGAGCACCGGCTCGACTTCCTCATCCAGTTCACCGTCACGCGCGGGAACCGGGACGAACTCGATGCGATCGCCGCCTGGGCGGACGCGAAGGGCGCGGTCTGCCTCAACGTCTACTTCCTCGTCGAGACGGGCAGGGGAGAGGGAATGCGCGGACTCGCCCCCGAGGAGAACGACGAGATCGTGGCCCGGCTGGCCGAACTCCAGCGAGACTACCGCGGGCGGCTGATGATCCGCTCCAAGTGCCAGCCGCAACTCATGCGGCACGTGTACGAACGGGACCCGGACTCGCCGCTCCTGAACTACCGGACGCGCTGCCCCTGCGGCGTCCAGTACTGCCGCATCACGCCCGAGGGCAAGGTGACGCCGTGCCCGTACATGCCGGAGGTGGCCGGCGACCTCGCCGAGGCGTCCTTCGGCGAGATCTGGCGCGAGGCGACCGTCTTCCGCCTGCTGCGCGAGGGCGAACCGGGCGGCAAGTGCGGGCGCTGCGAGTACCGCGCCCTGTGCGGCGGCTGCCGCGCCCGCGCCTACGCGGTGGACGGAGACCTGCTCGGTCCCGATTCTTCCTGCGCCTACGAGCCGGCACCCGGCATCGCGCCCGCGATCGAGCCGCGGCAGCCGGTCACCTACGGCTCGGCGGTCGAGCGGGAGCTGCCGTGGAGCGCCGAGGCCGCCACCCGGCTGAACGCCATTCCCAGCTTCGTGCGCGGCGTGGTTTCGGAACGTGTGGAGAAGTTCGCGCGCGAGCGCGGGCACGCAGAGGTGACGGTCGACGTGATGACCGAGGTCCGCCGGGCCATGCCGGTGGACTTCTCGAAACGGATACCCTTCTTCGCCCGCAGTCGGCGGAGCGCGGGACGGGGGGAAAAGCGATGAAGCGCTGGATTACCCGTGGCGTCGCGACCCGCGGCGTACTGCTCGCCGTCCTCGTCCTGGCGGTCGCCCTCCCGCTCCTCGCGCAAGCGCCGGGACCCGACTACGGAGAGTTCAACTTCCTCGGGCTCGACCGCCGCGGCGCGGTCTGGATCGCGGCCCAGCTCCACCTGCTGTTTGCCGCCTTCGTGCTCGGCGTGCCCATGTTCGCCGTCGTCATCGAGGCGATCGGGATGTTCGGGGGGGACGAGAAGTACGACAAGCTCGCGAAGGAATTCACCCGCCTCCTCCTCGTGGCCTACAGCGCGACCGCGATCTGGGGCGCGATCCTCGTCTTCTTCCTCTCGACGCTCTACCCGCGCTTCTGGGCGTATCTTACGGCGATCTTCGCTCCGTCGATGTGGGTGTACGCGGGCCTCTTCTTCCTCGAATCCTTCACGCTCTACCTCTACTACTACGGGTGGGACGCGTGGAAGAAGGGCGCGGCGAAGAAGGCCCACTGGTGCCTGGGGATCATGCTCAACGTCTGGGGCACGATCGTCATGTTCATCGCGAACGGCTGGCTCACCTACATGATGAGCCCGCCGGAGGGACTCACGGCGGATACGGCCCCGCAGACCGTCCAGCTGTGGAGCGCCATCAACAACGCGACCTGGATGCCGATCAACATCCACCGGCTGCTGGCGAACGTGGTGTTCGGCGGCGCCATCGTCGGCGCCTACGCGGCGTACCGCTTCCTCACGAGCAAGACGGATGAGGAACGCGCCCACTACGACTGGATGGGCTACACCGGCAACCTGATCGCGATCGGCGCGCTCATCGTCCTCCCCTTCGCCGGCTACTGGCTCGGACGGGAGATCTACGAGTTCAGCCAGCAGATGGGCATCACGATGATGGGCGGCTTCATGAGTTGGCTCTGGATCATCCAGGCCTTCCTCATCGGCATCCTCTTCCTCGCGGGCAACTACTATCTTTGGATCGGGATGGGGCGGATTCCCGGGGCGGAACGGTTTCAGCCCTACATCAAGTGGATGCTGCTCGTGCTCGTGCTCGGGGTCATCGTGTGGGCCACGCCGAATACGATGATTGCGGACCGGGACGAGATCGCGGCCATGGGAGGGATCCGGCACCCGTTCCTGCAGGTGCTCGGCGTGATGAGCGCGAAGAACACGGCCGTCAACCTGATGATCCTGACGACGTTCCTCTCCTTCCTCATGTACCGGAGGGCGAACAAGGATCCCGTGGTGCCGTGGGCGCGCGCGGGGACCATGCTGCAGGGGGCGGCCTTCGCGCTGTGCGCCGTCATCGTCGTGTTCTACGGCGTGTACGGCTATTTCGTGACGGCGATCGTGCGGATCGGCTTCTCCGTCTACCAGGTGCTCGCGGTCCTGGCGACGATCCTGTTCGTCATCGGCATCGACATGGCGATGCTGCGGGGCGCCAGATCCCGAGGCGAGATCCGGTGGGGGCGGATGCCGGACCGGTCCCAGTACGCGCTCCTCATCCTCGCGGTCACGTTTACGTGGCTCATGGGGCTGATGGGCTTCGCGCGCAGCGGGATCCGGCAGCACTGGCACGTCTATGAGGTGATCCGGGACACGAGCGAGCAGGCGTTCACCCCGGCACTCGGGCCGGCGGCGACGATCATCAGCATCTGCGTGCTCATCTTCTTCGGGCTCGTCGGCCTCATCTTCTGGCTCGGTGGCCTGGCCGAACGCTCCGTGTACCAGGAAGCCGAGGCGAAGGTGAAGGCTGGACAGGAGGGGCGCGCCGCGCTCGGGGACCCCATGCCGGCGCCCTCCCTGGGCGACGTGGACTAGGGGCGATGACCGGGAGCGGGGACGGACGATGGCCCGGAGCGGGGATTCGAGGACCGTGGTGCGAGGACGGGAAGAGTAGATGACGAACCTGAAGATCCTGTTCACGGTCGTGGCGACGCTGGCGGTGTTCACCTTCGTGGCCAACGTGATTCCGCAGGTGCAGTCGGCGGTCCCTCGGGAGATCGTGCTCAACGCGGACATGCCGCCCGAGGAGCTGGCGGCGATCGGCGAGGAGATCTACGCGGGGGCGGGCGGCTGCACGGCGTGCCACGGGCTCGGAACGCGCGCTCCGGACCTCCTCGGGGTGGTGGGCGGCGTGTGCGCGACGCGCGTCCCGGGGCAAAGCTGCAAGGACTATCTGTGGGAATCTCTGGTCAACCCGACGGCCTACATCGTGGAGGGCTTCGACCCCATCATGATCGATCAGAGCATCGTTTCATCGCAGGCCGAGCTGTGGACGCTCGTCGCCTTCCTGCAATCGCAAGGCGGTGAGATCACGGTGAACGCGGACGACTTCGCCGCGGCGCTGGCGGCCGACGACGCGGCCGCGTCCGCACCGCCGCCCGTCGCCGTCACCGACCTGAGCCAGGTCGACGCCGTTGCGCTGATTACGGCCCAGGGTTGCCTCGCCTGCCACGCGCTCGGCGGAGAGGGCGGCATGGTCGCCCCCCCCTTCGAGGAACTGCGGGGACAGGATCCCGCTTTCGTCCTCGAGGGGATCGTGGATCCGATGGCGACGATCAACGAGGAATACTCGACCTTCGCCGGAACGATGCCGACGATCTTCGGCGATCTCATGTCACCGGTGGAACTCGACGTGCTGGTGGACTTCTTCGTGGGAGGCGCGGGAGGCGGCGCGGAGGCTCCCGGCGATGCGGCGGAAGTCCCGCCCGACAGCGTGGGAGGTAGCCGATGAAACGTTACCTGTCCCACCCGTTCTGGCAGGGCGCGATCGTCGTCGTGGCGTCCTACGTCGCGTTCGAGTACGTGATCGGCTACGTCCTCCCGGTGATCGGCGTGGCGAGCGCGCCGGTCCCGAGTTCGGTCATCGTGGAGTACATGCTGATCGTGCTCGTCGGCGTCCTCCTCTACATGAGCGCGGACGAGGACCGGTGGCAGCGCTTCCGCGAGCCGATCCGCGCGACGATGGTGCAGCCTGACCGGCGGACGGTGCGCGGCATCCTCATGGTCGCCTTCCCGGTCCTCATCGGCTGGCTCGCCTACGAGCGCGTGAAGCCGAGCTACGCCGCACCGGCCACGCTGCGGGCCGTACACCCGGCGCCGCCGAACCAGCTCACCTTCCGCGGGGAGACGATCGAGCTGACGGGGCTCGAGAATCCGCTGCGCGAGGAAGGCTCCATGGAGGAGCACCTGGCGGTCGGGAAACGGATCTACGTGCGAAACTGCGTGCCCTGCCACGGCGATCTGCTCGACGGCCAGGGCCACTACGCGCCGGCCTTCAACCCGGTCCCCGCCGACTTCACGAGTTCGGGCAACCTGCCCCAGCTCACGGAGAGCTACGTGTTCTGGCGCATCGTCAAGGGCGGCCCCGGCCTTCCGCGCGAAGGGACGCCGTGGGACTCGGCGATGCCGGCCTGGGAGACGATCCTCGAACAGGACGAGATCTGGGCGGTGATCCTCTATCTCTACGACCAGACGGGGTTCCCGCCGCGCACCTGGGAAGAGGAAGGGGGGCACGAATGAGGGCGCCGCGCGGAACGGGAATCGTGCTCCTCGTCCTCTTCGCGGGCACGCCGTCCGCACTCGCGGGACAGGAAGACGCGGCCGCCGCGGGCAAGGTCGTGTACGATCGCTGGTGCGCGGAGTGTCACGGCGAAACCGGGCAGGGGGATGGCTCGGCCGCCGCGTCGATGCTGCCGCGGCCGCGCGATTTCACGCAGGCGCTCTACCAGATCCGGACGACCGGGAGCGGGCAGCTCCCCACGGACGCGGACATCCGGTTCGCGATCGAGAACGGGCTCCCGGGTACGACGATGCCGGGCTGGCCCAACCTCACGGACGGGGAGATCGACGACCTCATCGTCTACCTGAAGAGCTTCTCGAGGTTCTTCGGCCAGGGTCCGGCCCCGGAGCCGCTGGACTTCGGCTCCGATCCCGGCGGCGGTCCCGCCGCGGTCGAGGCAGGGGCGGCGGCGTACCTGACGATGCTGTGCGAGGAGTGCCACGGCCTCTCGGGGCGCGGCGACGGGACTTCGGCGCCGACGCTGGAGGACTGGCGCGGCCTCCCCATTCGCGCCGCCGACCTCACGGAGGCATGGGTCCTGAACGGCGGCAGCAGCGTCGAGGACATGCATACCCGCATGCTGACCGGACTGGACGGCACGCCGATGCCGTCGGCCATCGACGCCATGAACTCGGGCGTCGTCTCGCCCGACGAGGTCTGGCAACTGGCGCACTACCTCGCCTCGCTGGGGCCGCGCGAGATGCCGCCGCTACGCGACGTGATCCGCGTGGGACGCGCCGAGGGCGGGCTCCCGGCCGACGGCGGCGAGGAGGCCTGGGCGGGCGTCGAGGCCTTCTACTTCCCGCTGTCCGGCCAGGTCGTGCAGCTGCCGCGCAACTTCGCGCCGGCGGTCGACGGGCTCTGGGTGCAGGGGCTCCACGATGGAAACGACATCGCCCTGCGCGTGCAGTGGAACGACCCATCGAACAGCCCGGACCCGAACTGGGACGAGTGGCAGAACAAGATCACGACCGCGCTCGACCTGGACGGCGCGGAACCCATCGCGCTCGACAGCGTCGGCGCGCCGACCTCGCGGCCCCCGGACGCGGTGCTCCTGCAGTTCCCCTTCGAACCGCCGGAGGGCACGGACAGGCCGTACTTCCTGATGGGCGACGCCCGCGAGCCGGTCTACCTGTGGACGTGGGATTCGGAGACCGGCGTCGGAGCGGGGCGCGGCCGCGGCCTCGACTCCGTCGAACCGCTCGCGGAGGACCCGGTAGCCGGAGAGGCGACGTGGGAGGAGGGGCGCTGGACGCTCTACCTCCGCCGCTCGATCGAAATCGAAAGCGACGGCCTGGACTTCGCCGAGGGCACCCCGACGCCCATCGCGTTCCAGGCGTGGGACGGGTCCAGCGCCGAGGTCGGAAAGCGCAGTTCCGTAAGCACGTGGTACTACATTCTGCTCGAACCTCCGGCATCCAGCACGGTCGTCGTGACGCCCCTGCTGGCCATGCTCTTGACGGGGGCCTTCGGTCTCGTTCTCGTGCGCCGGGCCCAGGACCGTCGGAGGGATGGATGAAGCAACGGGGAAGGGCTCTCAACAGCCATTTGCGCAACAGCTTCTGGTACGGAGGTAAGTCAATGCGATCGCATTTCTGGAACCGCTCGGCCGCCCTGCTGGCCGTCGTGGCGATGGCCGCCTGTGGCGGCGGTGGCGGATCGTCCGAAGGTGCGGCGGACGACGCCGGCGAGGCGGCGCCGGCTGCCGCTGCGGTGGATCCGTCCACGGTGGGGACGATCTCGGGTATGGCCAACTTCGGCGGGATGGTCCCGACGATGGAGGCCATCGACATGTCGGCCGAGGCGGATTGCGCCGCCGGCTACGGCGCGGACGGGCCCATGGCCCAGAACGTCCTCGTGTCCAACGGCGGCCTCGCCAACGTGTTCGTCTACCTGAGCGAGGGCGTCTCCGGCGCGCCGGCGGCGTCCGGCGCCGCGGAACTCGACCAGGTGAACTGCCGCTACACGCCGCACGTGCTCGGCGTGCAGAGTGGTCAGGACATCGAGATCTCGAACAGCGACAACCTGCTCCACAACATCAACGCCACCCCGACCGAGAACCGTGGCTTCAACATCAGCCAGCCGCGGGCGGGGATCACGAGCACGCAGCGCTTCCAGGTGGCAGAGGTGATGGTGCCGGTGCGCTGCGACGTGCACGGCTGGATGCAGGCGTACATCGGTGTCGTCGACCACCCGTACTTCGCGGTGACGGGCGCCGACGGGAGCTACTCGATCGCCAACGTGCCGGCCGGCGATTACACGATGACGGCGTGGCACGAGGAGTTCGGCACCATGACGGCGAGCGTGACCGTCACTGCGGGCGGGACGGCCATGGCCTCGTTCGACTACAGCGGCGAGATGATGGGCGCCGACGTCCCCATGGGCGACGCGCTCGTCCTCGAGCACGGCACGAACCGCATTCGGGTGGAGCGCACCCAGTAACTCCGGGGCGGGACCGGGCGGCCGGAGCGGCCGCCCGGTCCCGCTCGCGTTCCCGTTCACCCGAAGGGCTCACCTGGAAGGAGATCGCTCGTGGATTGGGCGCTGCCCCCGAACTACTCGACATTCGGCGTCGTGATCGACCAGCTGTTCTGGATCATTCTCGTCATCACCGGCATTGCCTTCCTCCTCGTGGAGGGCGGGATTCTCTGGTTCTGCCTCAAGTATCGCGGGCGTGAAGGAGCGAAGGCGCACTACACCCATGGATCGAACCGGCTGGAGATCATCTGGACGGTGATCCCCGCGATCATCATCGCGGTCCTCGGCGCCTACTCGGCCCTCGTCTGGGACGACATCAAGGGAAGCTCCAACCGCCCCGCGGACGCGCTCGAGTTCCTCGTCGTCGGCAAGCAGTTCGAGTGGAACATCACTTATCCCGGAGTCGACGAGACGCTGGGAACGGCGGACGACTTCACCGTCCGGAACCAGTTCCACTTCCCGGTGAACGAGGACATCACGATCCTGCTCGAGTCCGAAGACGTGATCCATTCCTTCTTCATCCCCGAACTGCGCGTGAAGCAGGATGCGGTGCCGGGCATGACCATCCCGGTGTGGTTCGACGCGACCCAGACCGGGAACTTCGAGATCGCGTGCGCCGAACTGTGTGGCCTCGGCCACTACTACATGATGGCGAGCGTGACCGTGCACAGCGCGGCGGACTTCGACGCCTGGCAGGCCAGCCAGGCGCCGGCTGCCGCCCAGTGATCGAGAAAGGCTGATATGGCGACGATCGTAGCGGAGGCGACCGGGCAGGCGATCCTGCACGAGGAGCACGAGCAGTCCTTCCTGCGCAAGTACATCTTCTCGACCGACCACAAGGTCATCGCGATCCAGTTCCTGATCTACACCCTGTTCTTCCTCATGATCGGCGGACTGCTCGCGATGCTCATGCGATACCAGATCGCGTGGCCGGCGCGGGGCGAGCTGCCGCTGGGCGGGATCTTCCCCGAGAGCATGGTCGCGAGCGGGTACATACTGCCGGAGTTCTACAACGCGCTCGTCACGATGCACGGCTCGGTGATGGTCTTCCTCGCCATCATGCCGATGCTCGTGGGCGTGTGGGCGAACTACCTCATCCCGCTCCAGCTGGGCACGCACGACATGGCGTTCCCGCGGCTCAACATGCTCTCATTCTGGGCCATGGTGCCGGCGGGCATCCTCACCCTTGCCAGCTTCTTCGTCGTCGGAGGCGCGGCCGGGGCCGGCTGGACGCTCTACGCGCCGCTCAGCGCGCGTCCCGACCTTACCGGCGTCGGGCTGGGGCAGATCCTGTGGCTGGTAGCGCTCGTCTTCATCGGGCTCTCATCGATTCTGGGATCGGTGAACTACATCACGACGACGATCAACATGCGCGCCCCCGGCATGACCTGGATGCGCATGCCGCTGACGATCTGGTCGCTGTTCATCACGGCCATCCTCGCGCTGCTCGCGATGCCCGTCCTGTCGGCCGCCGGGATCATGCTCATCTTCGACCAGACGATCGGAACGAGCTTCTTCCTCCCGGAGGGCGGGGGACAGCCGCTCCTCTGGCAGCACCTGTTCTGGTTCTTCGGCCACCCGGAGGTCTACATCCTCATCCTCCCGGCCATGGGCTTCACCTCCGAGATCCTCTCCGTGGGGTCGCGGAAGCCGGTGTTCGGCTACAAGGCGATGGTCCTGGCGCTCGTCTCGATCGCCTTCCTGGGCTTCATCGTGTGGGGCCACCACATGTTCCAGAGCGGGATGAACCCGATGCTGGGGCTCACCTTCACCGTCTCGACGCTCTTCATCGCCGTGCCCTCGGCGATCAAGACGTTCAACTGGATGGGCACGATGTGGCGCGGGAACCTCCAGCTCCACTCGGCCATGCTGTTCGCGATCGGGTTCGTGGCGATGTTCGCGATCGGAGGCCTGTCGGGCGTCTTCATGGCCTCGACGCCGGTGGACATCTACATCCACGACACGTACTTCATCGTGGCGCATATCCACTACGTACTCTTCGGAGGCAGCCTGTTCGCGCTCTTCGGGGCGATCTACTTCTGGTATCCGAAGATGTTCGGCCGGATGATGAACGAGACGATGGGCAAGATCCACTTCTGGCTCACCTTCGTCTTCTTCAACCTGGTCTTCTTCCCGATGCACGGCGTGGGGATGGTGGGGATGATGCGCCGCATCTACGACTCCACCGGCTACGCGCACCTGCAGGGCATCGAGGACACGAACGCGATCATCACGTGGGCGGCGTTCGGACTCTTCGCGTCCGGCTTCCTGTTCGCCTTCAACTTCTTCTGGAGCCTGAAGAAGGGGAGGAAGGCCGGGGCGAATCCGTGGAACGCGACGACGCTGGAATGGCAGACGCCCTCGCCGCCCAAGCACGGCAACTGGGAGGAAGTCCCGGTCGTCTATCACGGTCCGCACGAGTACAGCCACCCGGATGTGGAGGACAAGGACTGGCTGGCCCAGAACGAACGGCCGGACGTCGTGAGCCCGGCCGCGGGCAGCCATTGACCATCGATCGAACCAGCAGCGCAGGGGAAGGGAAGAGACGATAATGGCGCACGCCGCGACCGCAGGCCGGGTCCCCGAGCGAGGACTCGACGTCTACACCCAGAAGGTGGGAATGTGGGTGTTTCTGTGCTCGGAGGTGATGTTCTTCGCGGGCCTCATCGGCTCGTACGTCGTGCTCCGGTTCGGGGCCGCCGACACGTGGGCGGTACCCAACGAGGTGCTCAACGTCCCGATCACCGCGTTCAACACCTTCCTCCTCATCTGCAGCTCGGTGACGATGGTGAAGGCGTTCGCGGCCGCGCAGGCGGGGGATCAGCGGGGGATCAAGGTCTATCTCCTGGGGACGACGCTCCTGGGGGCGACCTTCCTCGGCGTGCAGGTGTACGAGTACGTCGAACTCGTGCTTCACCAGTCCTGGCAGGGGAGCCACGGGTTCACGCCGGCCGCGGGACTGTACGGGGCGACGTTCTTCACCATGACGGGCTTCCACGGCTTCCACGTCCTGCTCGGCGTCATCTGCCTTGCGTGGGCCACGATCCGCGCCTGGCGCGGGCACTGGGGGGCGGACAACACGCACGGGATCGAGGTGCTCGGCCTCTACTGGCACTTCGTCGACCTCGTGTGGATCATCCTGTTCACGATCGTATACCTGATCTAGCGTCGACACCTGGCCGCGCCGGGCCGGTCGGCGCCGGGAGACATGGAGCGAACGAATGAGTGAAGCAGCCGGAGGACACGCGGCGGGCGGCGCCGACGATCACGGGCACGAGCACCCGAAGTACATGCTCATCTGGCTGTACCTGGCCATCCTCACGGCCCTCGAGGTCGGGGTGGTCTACCTGGACATCGCACAGTGGTTGATCATCACGTCACTGCTCATCATGGCGGGTTGGAAGGCGTTGCTCGTCGCGCTCTACTACATGCACCTGAAATTCGAACCCAACCGCCTGCGGCTGGTGGCGCTGGCGCCCCTTCCGGCCGTGGCCATCATGATCATCGCGATCATGATGGAGTACGTGTAGGCGCGACGCCGTCGTGGAGGCCGGCAGCCTGCTGAAGGCCCCCATCCCGCTCGGCGGGATGTCGAGGCGGGTCCACTCGATTCGCGGGACGCTTCCCGCATACCTGGAACTCACCAAGCCGCGCATCACGGCGCTCGTCGTCGCGAGCGCGGCCGCCGGATTCCTCCTCGGCGCGGCGAGCTTCGACTTCGCCCTCTTCGCGCAGGCCATGGCCGGCGTGGCCCTCGTGGCATCGGGAACGAGCGCGATGAACCAGGTGCTGGAGCGGGATGTGGACGCGCTCATGGGGCGCACGCGCGCGCGGCCTCTGCCGGCGGGCCGGATCGCGACACCCCCGGCTGCGGCCTTCTCCGGCGTCCTGGCCGCGGCGGGCATCGTCTGGCTGTGGATCGCGGTCAATCCGGTGACCGCGGGCCTCGCGCTCGCCACCTTCATCTCCTACGACTTCGTCTACACGCCGCTCAAGCGCGTGCACTCGCTCTCCACCGTCGTGGGCGCGGTGCCCGGGGCGCTGCCGATCCTCGGTGGCTGGACCGCCGCCACCGGGCAGTTCGGTCCGGGCGGCTGGGCGCTGTTCGCGATCCTCTTCGTCTGGCAGTTGCCGCACTTTCTCGCCCTGGCGTGGCTGCTCCGCGACGATTACGGGGCGGCGGGGCTTCGCATGCTCTCCGTCGGCGATTTCGAGGGCCGGCGGACGCGCCACCAGGCGCTGCTCTACGCGCTCACGCTGATTCCGGTGAGTCTGCTACCGAGCGTCCTCGGCCTCACAGGCCTCGCCTACTTCACGGTGGCGCTCGGTCTCGGCGGGTTCTTCCTGTGGACCGCGCTCCGCTTCGCCCGCGCCGCGACGCCGGCGAACGCCCGGGGTTTGTTCCGGGCCTCGATCCTGTATCTTCCACTGCTCATGGCGGTACTCGTCCTCGACAAGCTGTAGTGGCCGTGCCGAAACCTTTCGCCGTCCTCGCGGCGGCCCCGCAGATGCAGCATACGCCCGACGAACAGGCGGGATACGTCCTCATGTTCGTGTTTATGGCGGCGATGCCCTACCTGCTGCTCGTCGTGATCGGGGGCGGGATTTTCCGGGCGCGCCGCCGGCAACGCCAGCGGGAGGTCGAGGAAGCCCTGGAGGAACAGCGCAAATGGGAGGCGGCCCACGCCGTCGACCCGGACTCCGCGCGCTGACGCCATGCTGACGCTCAGGCGCAGGATCCGGGCCGGGCTCGTCGGAGGGTTGCTGGGCGGCTTCGTCCTCGCGGTGCTCTTCTACTTCTACGACCTCGGGCAGGGGACCCCGCTTCAGACCCCCGCCTTCCTCTGGGGGGCGATCATCAGCCGCGCCGAGGTCGAGGTGTCGGCGGGGATCATCGTGGGCTTCACCCTCATCCACTTCACCGCGTGGGCCGGGCTCGGGATGCTGGCCGCGGCGCTCGTGCAGTGGGCGGGCGTCCCGCGCAACGTGTTCATCGGCGCGCTTTACGGGCTTTTCGTGTGCTCGCTCGCGTTCTACCTCGGACTCATCCGGGCGCCTTCCGGGATCGTCATGTCCGCGCCGGGATGGCCGGCCGTCTTCTTCGGGAACGCGCTCGCCGGGGTCGTGATGTTCACGCATATGCACTGGGTGAGTTCCGAACCCGGCATCGTGGGGATGATGAACTTCCTGCAGACGCACCGCGTCACGCGGCACGGGATCTACGCCGGGGTCCTCGGCGCGGTGGTCGTCGCGTTCTGGTTTCTCATCATCGACACCATCCTGCGACAGCCGCTCTACACGCCGGCAGCGCTGGCGACGGTTCTGTTCCGAGGCGCCCCGACGCCGGCCGCGGTCGAGATCTCTTTCGCGCCGGTCCTCGGCTACACGCTGGCCCATTTCGCCTTCTTCGTGCTGTTCGGCGTTGCGGTCTCCGGCCTTGCGAGACAGGTGTCCAGATTCCCGCCGCTGGCCCTCGGCATCATCGTGCTGTTCGTCGTCTTCGAGGTCTTCTTCGTCGCCATGGTCGCGATGCTGGGGGGCTGGATCCTCGAGGAACTCGCCTGGTGGTCGGTCCTGGTCGGGAACATCCTCGCGGCGCTCGTCATGGGCGGATATCTGTGGAAGGTCTACCCGGCGTTCGCGGAGAGTCTCACGGCGGAGAGTCTTTGGGCGGACTGAACCGGCCCCCGGTCCTCGTGGCCACGCGCAGCGCCCACAAACTCCGCGAAATCCGCGGCCTCCTCGCCGATCTTCCCGTCCGGTTGCTCGGGCCGGAGGACCTCGGCCTTCCCGAGCAGGAGGAAGAGGACCACCTCGAACCCTTCGACACCTTCGCACGCAACGCGCTGTCCAAGGCGAAGTACTTTCACCGCCGGTCCGGTCTCCCCGTGCTCGCGGACGATTCCGGGCTTTGCGTGGACGCCCTCCAGGGCGGTCCCGGCGTGCGGACCCGGCGCTTTGCCCCTCCCGACCGCGTCGCGCGCTGGGGACGGGACGAAGCGAACAACCGCTGGCTGCTCGAGCAGCTGGAAGACGTGGACGCGGAGCGCCGCGGGGCGCACTACCGTTGCGCGGTCGCGCTCACGGACGATCTGCGCCACGAAGTCGTGGAGGGCATCGTGCAAGGCCGGATCGCGCGCCGGCCGAGCGGTTCGGGAGGCTTCGGCTACGACCCGCTCTTCGTGCCGGAGGGCCATGACCGCACTTACGCCGAACTGCCTGCTGCGGCGAAAACGGCGACGAGCCATCGTGCGCAGGCGATCCGGCGGGCCAGGGGGTGGATCGAAAGGGAAGTCCTGCGGGACCGGGGCATGGAGCCGTGAAGCCTCGAGTCCGGCCGCCCGCCGGGCGTGGGGCCCCTGCGGCGGGCTGCCCGGTTGAATCGGGGCGGCCGGATTTGAACCGGCGACCCCCTGCTCCCAAAGCAGGTGCGCTACCGGACTGCGCCACGCCCCGAAGTCCGGAAAGATGGACCGCCCGGGAGGTCGAAGCCACCCCGGCGCCGGAGGGCACGTGAAGTTCCGCGGGGTCTTCGCGCGGAGGGCCGGGGCGGGGAAGCTGTTCGCCATGATGGGGCTGGCGGCGCTCGTCCTCTTCGTAATCGGGATCCTGCGTCCCCTGCGCAGCGCCTTCGCCCTCTCGGGACTCGCCGCGGGCGATTTCTACCAGGTGTACTTCATCAGCGCGGCGGTGGTGGTCGTCGCCCCCCTCTACAACTTCCTCTCGGATCGCATCTCGTGGCGCCGCCTCATCCCCCTGACGGCAGCGTTCTTCGCCCTCAGCATGGTTGCCTTTCGCCTTCTCTACCGGCCGGGAGAGGCCTGGTTCGGGCTTGTCTTCTACGGGTGGTACGACGTGCTGGCGGCCTCGCTCGTCACGCACTTCTACATTGCGACGCAGGTCTTCTATAACGCGCGCGACGCGAAGCGCGCCTATCCGGTCGTCATCGCCTCGGGGTCGGCCGGGGCCACGCTCGGAGCGCTTCTCACGACCGTCTTCACCTCCGGCGGCGGGCCGTCCGAGAATCTGCTCCTCGTGGCGGGCGCCGCGCTCCTCCTGCTGGCTGGCGGGCTCGCTCTCGTATGGTCGCGGGAGCCGCCGGAGCCGCCGTCGGAGTACGCGCACGCGGAAGACCCGGAGCTCGAGCGCAGCGATCTGCGCCGCATGGCCGCGCACCCGCAGGTGCGGCTCATCGCGGCCACCGTGCTGCTGACGATCGTCGTCAAGCAGTTCATCGACTACCAGTACAACACGCTGACGCGCGAGGTCTTCACCGATCTGGGCGCGATCGCCGGCTTCCTGGCCTTCGTCGATGTACTCACGCAGTGGCTCCCGATCGTCGTCCTCCTCGCGCTGCGTCCGATCCTGCGCCGCTGGGGAGCCGCGGTGGCCGTCATCATCTTCCCCGTGGCCGTGATCCTCGCTACCGGGGCGCTCGCCGCCGCCGTGTGGCTGTCCACCGCCGCGCTCGCCGTCGCCGTGGGGGCCCGGACGACGGAGAAGACGTTCCGCTATTCCGCCGAGCGCACGGGCCGCGAGATCCTCTATGTGCCCGTCCCGGAGGACATCAAGCTCAAGGCGAAGTCGTACATCGACGTGGCGGTGGAAAAGGGGTTGGGGAAAGCGCTATCCGGCGTGCTCATCGCGATCCCCTCGCTCGCTCTCGCCGGCGTTTCGATCATGGGTCGGCTCATCATTCTCGGGGTCGTCGGCGTAGCGCTGGCAGGCGTCCTGCTGCTCGCCTTCCTCAGGGTGCGAAAGTCGTACGTGACGAGTCTCGCGCAATCCTTCGAGGGGCGCTTCGCGAGCTTGCGCGGAACCTTCGTGTCGATGGCGGACGTGGGGGCGCTGGCTCTCGCACGGGACGCGCTCGAGGACGAGCGGCCGCTGAAGATCGCGTTCGCCTTCGACCTCCTGGGCGGCGCCACGCCGGAGGACATCGAGGCGCTTTCCCCGGAGCTGTACCGCCTCCTCGAGCACGAGAGCCCCGGCCTTCGGGCGAGGGCGCTGCGATCGCTGGCGCGCGCCCCCGGCCTCTCGAACGAGGGGGCCGTCCGGGCCCGGCTCGAGGATCCGGACGCCGCCGTGCGGCGCGCCGCGGCCCGGCTCCTCGCCCTGAAAGCGGCGCCGCGCGCCCGGGATGTCCTCATCCCGCTCCTCGACTCGGAGTCGGCGAACGCCCGCTCGGCTGCGCTCGACTGCCTGTTCGGCGACTTCGGCGCCGAGCGCGCCGAACGCATCGCGACCCCCCGCTTCGATCACCTGCTGCGAGACCATGAGCGGGGGGCGCTAAGCGGAGCCGACGCCCGCGAGTTGGCGACGGCGGCGGGGCTCGTCCCGGGTCATCCCGCGGTGGAGCGCGTCCTCCTCGGACTGATCTCCGATCCCCGCGGGGAGGTTGCGGCGGCGGCCGCGCGCAGCGCATCCCGGCTGCCGCAGCCGGCCCTCGTGCAGGCGGCCATCGCGTCGCTGGCGATCCCCCGGACCCGGAGCGCGGCTCGCGAAGGCCTCGCGGGGCGGGGAGAGGAGATCGTGAAGCCTCTGCTTGCGGCGCTGGCCGACCCGGGCGGCGACCCCTGGGTCCGCCGGGGCGTGGCGAGCGTGCTCGGGGAGATCGCGACGCCCGCCACGATCGACGCCCTCGTCACGTCCTATCTGCTGCCGGAAACCGAACAGGCGCTCGACGACCAGGCGCTCGTGTCGCTGCACCGGCTGCGCACGCGGCACGATCACCTCACGTTTCCGGCGGAGAGGGTGCTGGAAGCCGTCGAGCGGGAGGTCGAGGCGTCCCGGCGCTACGCACGCGCCGCCACCGCACTCGAGGGCCTGCCGGCGTCGATGCCCCGAACGCTGCTCCTCCGGGCGCTCGCCGAGGCGCGGAGGGACCGGCGGGCGAGTGTCTTCCGGTGGCTCGGGCTCGTATATCCCGAACAGCCGATGCGGCGCAGCTACCTGGCCCTGGAGAGCGGACCGCGCCGCCGCGCGAACGCGCTGGAATGGATCGAGACCACGGTCGGGCACCGTACGTTCTCCGACCTCAGGCCGGTGCTCGCGGAGGAGGCCCCGCACGGTCCCCGTCATGAGACGGGAGAGGTTCTGCGGGAGCTGTGGGACGATGAGGACGCCTGGATCGCGAGGTGCGCGCTCTGGACATCCTTCGAAACCGACCGCGGCGCAACGGAAGAGGCCCTCCGCGGTTTCACGCCGGCGGAACCGGCGCTGGCGCTGGTGGCTGGCCGGCTTGCACGGCGAGCGGAGACCCCCGAGCGGGAGCCGGGGGACGAACGAGACGAGGAAGAGATGGAACTGATCGAAAAGGTGTTCCGCCTGCAGAGCGTGGATCTCCTCTCGGGCGTGAAGAGCCGGCAACTCGCGCTCCTCGCCTCGATCGCAAGGGAGGTGGAGGTGCGGCCGGATGCCATCTTCATCCGGAGGGGGGAGCCGACGGATGCCCTCTATCTCGTGATCCACGGTGAAGTTTCGCTCGAGGGTGAGGGGGAGGGGTCGATCTCCATCACGGACGGAGAGGCGTTCGGGACGTGGGCGCTGATCGACGAACACCCGAGTCTCGTCGAGGCGCGCGCCGTCGCGCCCACCCGCGTGCTGCGCATCACGCGGGAGGACTTTCGAGACCTTCTCATCGACCACCCGGAACTCGGCCTCGATCTGCTCCGCGGGCTTGCGAGTCGCGTTCGCGGCCTGGCGATGACATGATCCGACATGGATGAGATCAAGCCGGACGGCGGCACCGTGATGGTCGTCGACGACGAGGACATGGTCGTGGACGCCATCCAGGGGTTCCTGGAGTTGGAAACGGACCACCACGTGCTCCCCTTCACCTCCGCGCGCGACGCGCTTGCCCACCTGGAGGAGGAACCGGTCCACGCGATCGTGGCCGACCTCATGATGCCCGAACTCGACGGCGTGCAGTTCCTGACGCGAGCCCGCGGGGTGAGGCCGGAGGCGACCCGGATTCTGCTCACGGGCTACGCCGACAAGGAGAACGCCATCCTCGCCATCAACGAAGCCGGGCTCTACCAGTATCTTGAGAAGCCGTGGAACAACGACGCGCTCGCCTTCGCCATCCGCAACGGCGTCGAGCGGAGCCTCCTTTTTCGAGCGTTGACCGAACGCATGGCCGAACTCGAAGCCGCCAACGACGAACTCGCCGGACTCCGGCAGCGCTGGATACAGGCCTTCCTGTGAGCGAGCCGGGGCTCGGGCCGACGGCACGGGAGATCACGCAGGCCCGACTGGCGACGCTCGGCATGCTGGTCGCCGGGATCGCGCACGAACTCAACACCCCGCTGGGCGCGCTGAACAGCAACCACCACGTCATCGAGCGCGCCCTCCTCAAACTGGGGGAGATCCTCGAGGACGAGGTCGTCACGCCGGACGAACTCGACGAGGTTCGGAGGGTCGTCCGGGCCACGGAGTCGGTGCTGCGGACGAACGGCATCGCGGTGGAACGCATGGTGAGCCTCGTGCGGAACCTGCGGAACTTCGGCCGGCCCACGACCTCCGAGCCTCGCCCCGCGGACCTTCACGAGGGCATCGAGGGCACGCTGGCGCTGCTGGGACACGAGCTGAGGGAGATCGACGTCGTCCGCGACTTCGGGGATCTGCCGCTCGTAGTGTGCCATCCGAACCGGATCAACCAGGTGTTCATGAACCTCGTGCACAACGCGGCCCAGGCCATGCGCGACGGCGGCGCACTCACCGTCCGGACGCGGGTGGAAGGGGATCACGCGCACGTCCGCGTCGCCGACACGGGCCGTGGCATCCCGCCCGACGTCATCGAGGAGATCTTCGAGCCCGGCTTCACGACCAAGGGCGAGCGGATCGGGATGGGGCTGGGTCTCGCGATCACGCTCCAGATCGTACACCAGCACGGAGGAGACATCTCGGTCGAGAGCGAGCCGGGACGTGGGACGACGTTCGACGTGTACCTCCCGCTCCGGCAGCCCACGGCTCCCGCCCGGAGGGAGGCTGCGGAATGATGCGCTGCGCGAATCGGCTTCGGGCCCCCGTCTTCGTCGTTGCAGTGGCCGCCGTTGCGGCGGCGGCCCCGGCGGCGGCCCAGGACGCCAATTTTCTTCTCCCCATCGCCGAGATCGAACGGATCCTCCGCGAGGGCGAATTGCAGGTCCTCGACGTACATCCGTCCCGCGGCCTTCCGGGCGAGCGCACGTATCGCGTCACGCTGCAGTCCGGCGACCATGTGCTCCAGGTCAAGTACGCCCCGGCCGGCGAGGGCGCAGACGAGTTCAACAACCGGCCCCGCTACGAGCTGGCGGCTTACGACGTCCAGGCCCTCTTCCTCGACGAGCGGGAGATGGTCGTGCCTCCGACCGCGATCCGCGCGTTCCCCGTCGATGTCGTGCGGGCGACGGTCGCCCGGACGGGAGACGCGGCCCCCCCTCCGGAACCGACGTTCGACGAGTGGCCGATGACCCTCGTCGCGCTCCAGTACTGGATGTTCAACGTCGACCTCCCCGACGACCTTCCCGACGACGACCGAATCGAGGAAGACGAGGTCTACGAGCGTCTGCTCGGAAACTTCAACCTCCTCACCTACATCATCCGCCACAGCGACTCGAACGAGGGGAACTTCGTGCAGTCGTTGGATCCCGCGTGGCCCCGCATGTTCAGCGTCGACAACGGCGTGGCGTTCGCGAGCGAGGAGAGCAGCCGCGGCACGCAGTGGCGCAATCTGCGCCTCGACCGCTACGCGGCCTCCGCCATCGACCGACTGCGCGGCCTCTCGCTCGAAGATCTGCAGGCGCGACTCGGGGTCCTCGTCGAGCTTGAACTGCGGGCCGGGAACTTCGTGGAGGTGGAGCCGACGGAGAATCTCGACCCCGGCCGCGGCGTCCGACGCGAGGCGGACCGGATCCAGCTCGGCCTCACGGAGTCGGAAATCCGGGCGATGCACAGGCGCATCGTCCGCTTGCTGGAGCGGGTCGATGACGGCCGCTACGAGTTGATCCCCTGAGGCTTCCGCGTCGGCTGTCCGGTGTGCTGGGCTGTGCCGTCGCCGCTGCGGGGGCGGGGTGGACCGGCGCCTCGACGGTCGCTGTTGGCGGCGCGACGCCGCTGGCCGGGTCCGTTGCGCGAACGGGGCAGTCCGGTTGGCATGTCGCGGGGGAGTACGGACTCTACGTCGCGTTCACCGGCGCCGGTCTCGAAGTGCGCTGGCTGACCGAAGAGGAGCGGCCCGGCCTGGTGCGGGCGATTGTCGATGGGCGGGTGGCCGACGAGCAGAAGACGGAGTCGGGGTACGCGCACGCGGCTCGCCTGCGGGTACGGGCGCCCGAAGTCACGCTCGAATACGGGGCCGGGCCTCCGGAGGGCGCCGGCGGCGCCGCGCCGTTGCACCGAACCCGGATCTGGGCCGAGCCCCCGCCCCCGGAAGTCGATCTCACCGGCCACGACTCCGTGTTCGTGTTCGGAGACGTGCACGGCGAGTTCGACCGCGTCGTATCGCTGCTCGGCCGGGCCGGGCTGATCGACGCGGAAGGGCGCTGGACGGGCGGCGACGCCGCGGTCGCCTTCCTGGGAGACCTGTTCGACCGGGGGAACGACGTGACGCGCCTCCTCTGGTTCGTCTACGGCCTGGAACGGGAGGCCACGGCGGCGGGGGGCCGGGTCATCACACTCCTCGGCAATCATGAAGCGATGGTCCTGACCGGCGATCTCCGCTACGTGGCGCCGAAGGAGCAGACGATCGGCGAACTGCACGGCATGGCCTATGAGACGCTGTTCGATCCGGAGAGATCCGTCCTCGGCGACTGGATCGCGGCCAAGCCGGGGCTCGTCAGACTTGGGGATCTGCTGTTCGCGCACGGGGGCGTGAGTCCGGCCTATGTCGACTCTTCGCTCGGTGAGTACCAGGACACCCTGGTGACCTTCATCGAGGAACCGCTGTTCACGAGATGGCGGGACGAAGCGTTCCTCCGCGAATATGTGCGCGAAACCCGGCGCGATCCCGCCCGGATCTATCGCCGATACGACTTCTTCTTCGGACCGGAGAGCGTGCTCTGGTACCGGGACCTGGTGCTTACCGACACGCTCGGAGGCCACCTCGATGCTGTCCTGGAGCGCTACGGGGCCCGCATTCACGTCGTCGGACATACCCCCGTGCGCACGATCCGGGAGAGCTACGGCGGCAAGCTCATCGCTGCGGACCTGCTCGACGCCGCAGTGGAGATGCTTCGCCTCGTTCGCCGACGGGACGGCGGCTGGAACCGTACGGTCATCAGACTGGACGGGGGCACGGTCACGCTCAATTCGGCAGCGAATCCCGGGGTCTGACGTCGGGCGCCGCACCCCCGCTCGAACGCGGCGCGGCTCCTGCCGCTAGGCTCTCCGAAGCACTCCGCGGCAGATCTCGCCGCGGCTCGCCACGGCGACGCACGCATTGGGCCGCAGGTGGTAGAGCCAGTGCTCCACGTCGGGGGCATCGATGACCGCAAAATCCGCTGCGGCTCCCGGCTCCAGCGACCCCACTTCGCCTTCGAGGTCGAGGGCGCGGGCCGCGTAGCGCGTTGCGCCCTTGAGCACTTCGGCGGGCGTCATCCGTTGTCGCATGCAGGCCAGCGTCATGGCGAACGGAAGGTGATAGGACGGGGCGGTGCCGGGGTTGAAATCGGTGGCCACCGCCACCGCGACACCGCCCTCGATGAGCGCCCGGGCCGGGGGCGGCGCCTGGTTCAGGTAGAGGGTGGCGAGGGGAAGCGTAACCCCGACGACGCCGCCCGCCGCGAGCGCCTCGATCCCGGCCTCCGACACGTACTCCAGGTGGTCCGCCGACACGGCGCCGAGCGACGCGGCGAGTTCGGCCCCGCCACCCTCGGAGAGCTGGTCCACATGGAGCTTCGGCCGTAACCCCAGTTCGGATCCCCGTTCGCAGATCCGCCGCGCCTCGCCGGCGGAGAAGGCCGAGTCCTCGACGAACACGTCGCAGAACTCGGCCAGCCCCTCCTCGGCCACGGCGGGCAGGATCCGCTCCGTGATGAGCCTCACATAGCCCGCCCGGTCGGCCGCCCATTCCGGAGGGACGACGTGCGCGGCGAGGCACGTCGCGACGATCCGCGCCGCTCCCATTTCGTCGAGTCGCCGGTACACCCGCAGGAGTCGGAGTTCCGTCTCCATGTCCAGCCCGTACCCGCTCTTCGCCTCTACGGTCGTGATCCCGAGGGACACCATGTCGGACAGGAACTGCCGCGCCCGGGCGAGCAGCGCCTCCTCTTCGAGAGCGCGCGTCGCCCGCACCGTGGAGGCGATCCCGCCGCCCGCCGCGGCGATCTCCAGGTAAGCGCGGCCCCGCAGCCGATCGGCGAACTCATCCGCCCGCCAGCCGCCGAAGGCGAGATGCGTGTGCGCGTCCACGAGTCCGGGAATGACGAGCCGCCCACCGGCGTCCAGGGCGGGCTCCGCTTCGAACTCCGCCGGCAGCGCCGTGGCCGGCCCGGCCCAGCGTACGGTCCCATCGCGCCACACGAGCGCGGCGTCCCGGATGAGCCCGATGTCGTCCTGCCCGGCAGGGTTCGCGCAGGTGGCGAGGCAGCCGATGTTCGCGAGGCGCGGCATGGCGGAGGGCGGGCCGTTACTCGAGCATGGGGAGGTCGACGCCGCGCTCGCGCGCCGTGCGAATCGCCTCCGGGTACCCGGCGTCGGCGTGGCGCATGACCCCGGTCCCCGGATCCGCGGTGAGCACGCGCTCCAGCCGCCGGCTGCCGGATTCGGTCCCGTCGGCGACGCACACCATGCCCGCGTGCGTGGAATACCCGATGCCCACCCCGCCCCCGTTGTGGATCGAGACCCAACTCGCCCCGCAGGCGGTGTTGAGCATCGCGTTGAGCAGCGGCCAGTCGGCGATCGCGTCTGAGCCGTCCCGCATCCCCTCCGTCTCCCGATTCGGCGAAGCCACGGAGCCGGTGTCGAGGTGGTCGCGTCCGATCACGATGGGCGCCCGCACGCGGCCCGTCTTCACGAGCCAGTTGAAGCGCTCGCCCATCTCCGCCCTCTCGCCGTATTCGAGCCAGCAGATGCGGGAGGGGAGGCCCTGGAAGCGCACCCGCTCGCGCGCCTGCCGGATCCAGCGGCCCAGCGCCTCCTTCTCGGGGAACGTCTCGAGGACGGCAGCGTCCGTCGCCGCGATGTCTTCGGGGTCGCCGGAGAGGGCGGCCCAGCGGAAGGGGCCCGCGCCCCGACAGAAGAGGGGCCGAATGAAGGCAGGCACGAAGCCGGGAATGTCGAAGGCCTCCGACATCCCGCGCAGGTCGGCGACTTGGCCGCGGAGGTTGTTCCCGTAGTCGAACGCGACCGCCCCTCTCGCCCTGAGCGCGAGCATGGCCGACACGTGCGCCACCATCGAATCGAGGACACGCTCGACGTAGCGGTCCGGGTTCGAGGCGCTCATGGCCTCGGCCTCCTCCACGGAAAGGCCGGCGGGGATGTAGCCGAGCCGGAGGTCGTGCGCCGAAGTCTGATCCGTGAGCACGTCGGGCACCACGCCCCGCTCGGCGAGCGCCGGCAGGACATCGGCGATGTTCCCGAGCAGGGCCACGGAAAGCGCCTCCCTGCGGTCCATGGCGGCGGCGAGCCACTCCAGCGCCTCGTCGAGGTCCGTCGCCATGCGGTCGCAGTAGCCCGTGTCGAGCCGGCGGCGAATGCGGTCCTCCCGGACCTCGACTCCCAGGAAAGCCCCCCCGTTCATCGTCGCGGCGAGGGGCTGGGCACCCCCCATCCCGCCCAGCCCGGCGGTCACCACGAGCCGTCCCGCGAGGGAGCCCCCGAAGTGCTGCCGGGCGAGTTCCGCGAACGTCTCGTACGTCCCCTGGAGGATCCCCTGGGTGCCAATGTAGATCCACGAACCCGCGGTCATCTGCCCGTACATCGTGAGGCCCATCGCATCGAGACGCCGGAACTCGTCGATGTCTCCCCAGCGGGGCACGAGGTGGGCGTTCGCGATGAGGACGCGCGGCGCCTCGTCGTGGGTGCGGAACACGCCGACCGGCTTTCCGCTCTGGACGAGGAGGGTCTCGTCGTTCTCGAGCCGGCGGAGCGTCTCCACGATCTTCGCGTATGCGGTCCAGTCGCGCGCCGCCTTGCCTGCGCCCCCGTACACGACGAGATCCGCCGGACGTTCCGCCACGTCCGGGTCTAGGTTGTTCATGAGCATCCGGAGGGCCGCCTCCTGGTGCCATCCCCTGCAGGAGAGCGTCCTTCCCCTCGGCGCGCGAATCGGTCCGGCCGGTTTCATGCCTCACCTCCCTCTTCGCCGCCGACAGTCCCAGGCAGCTCCAATATCTGTCCAGGCGCGAGATCCGCGTCCAGCCGCGCGGGATCGAGGCCACGGATCGCCCCCGCGGGCACCGGGCCGATGAACTCGCATCCCGCGAGGGCCACGCCCTCCGCCCGCGCGCGCTCGGCGACCCGCTCGTACACCGGTTCGATCCCGGTTGCCGCGTAGCGAGTCAGGTTCATGGACACCTGCGTCAACCCCCGTCGCCGGAGCGAGATTCCGAGCGCCCGGACATGCCGGAGCCCGCCACCCGACTCCCGAATCGCCGCCGCGATGCGCCGGGCCGGTCCCGGATCCGCCGTGTCGAGGTTCACGTTGAAACGTACGAGCGGTTCCCGCACGCCGACGGCGACGGCGCCCAGCGACGGATGGGGCGCCGGCGGACCGAGATCCGGCCTCCATTCGGGGCTCGACAGTCTCTCGGCCAGCGCCTCGAACTGCCCGGACCGGATGCGGGGAAGGGAAATCCGCTCGGCCATCGTCGCCGCCCGTTCGTAGAAGAAGACCGGGACGCCGCGCCGCGCCGCCCACCCGCCGAAGGACCGGGACGCCGCGAGCGCATCGACCTCGGGGCATCCGGGGCCAGGGACGAAGGGAACGACATCCAGCGCGCCGATCCGGGGGTGCCGGCCCCGGTGCCGCCGCAGATCCACCTCCGCGTACACGGCCGACGCGAGGGCGATCGTCGCGCGGACGACATCCGCCCGGCCCCCCCGATAGGCGAGCACCATGCGATGGTGGTCCGGGTCGGCCGACGCGTGAAGGAGTTCGACGCCGCGGCTTCCCTCGACCGCGGCCGTGAAGCGGGCCATCCTGTGCGGGTTGCGTCCCTCGCTCACGTTGGGCTCGCAGAGGAGCCAACCCGGGCTCAGAGCGGGGCGGGTGGCCAGAGGTCGCCCAGGGCGTCGGCGGCTGCCCGTTTCAACGTCCCATCGTCGATGGCCGCCTCCAGGCGGGCGACGTCCGCCGCCAGCGACCGGTCCTCGATGACGGGAGGTACGCACTCGCGTAGGGCCTCGTAGACGGCCCCCGTGCCCACCCCAAGCCGGTCCGGGCCCCCGGGACGGAGGTAGATCGCCTGCGCCGCGCCCAACAGTTCGATCGCGAGCACGGTACGCGTGTTGTCGAGGATCTCACGCGCGTGCCGGGCCGCGTTGGCCCCCATGCTCACGTGGTCCTCCTGGTTCGCGCTCGTCGGGATCGAGTCGACGGAGTCCGGATGCGCGAGCGTCTTGTTGTCGGAGACGAGCGCCGCCCCCGTATACTGGAGCGACATCAGACCCCCGTACAGCCCCGGAGACTCCACGAGCATGGCGGGAAGCCCCGAAGAGAGTTCCGGCGTCAGCATGCGGAACATCCGGCGGTCGGACAGGCTCGCGATGTCCGCCAGCGCGATCCCCAGCGTGTCGAGCCACAGCGCCGGCCCGGCGCCGTGAAAATTCCCGCCCGAGACGACCTCGCCCCGATCCTGTCCGGCGGCGGGGAAGACCAGCGGGTTGTCCGACACCGCGTTGAGCGATGCTTCTACCCGCCCCCACAGGAATCCCACCATGTCGTGAACCGGACCGAAGACCTGGGGCGTGCAGCGCAGACTGTAAGCATCCTGTACCCGGTCCGCGTCGGCATCGACGAGCGCGCTCCCGGAGAGGAGCGACCGGAGCCGCGCCGCGGTTCCGATCTGGCCAGGCTGGTTGTTCGCCGTGTGCAGCGCCGGGTTCAGCGCGGCCGAACGGGCCAGCAACGCCTCGAAGCTCAGCGCCGCCGCGAGTTCCGCGTGCAGAAGGAGGCATCGCGCGTCGTCGAGTTGCAGCGCGGCGCCAGCGACCATCATCGTCGTCCCGTTCGTCAGCGCCAGCCCCTCCTTCGCCTCCAGGCCCGGACGGGCGATCCCGGCCGCGGCCATCGCGCTCGCCCCGTCCATGCGGCGCCCCTCGAACCAGGCCTCGCCGCTGAACTCCGCAGGATCCTCGCCCTTGCTCACGCGGGGTTCCGGGCCGGGTGAACGGGTCGCGACCGCCGCCATGTGCGCGAGGGGCGCGAGATCGCCGCTCGCCCCGAGCGAACCTTTGCCCGGCACCACGGGCGTGACCCCCCGGTTCAGCATCCGGACCAGCGTGTCGATGATCACCGGGCGCACACCCGAGCCGCCGAGAGCGAGGGAGTTCGCTCGCACGAGCAGCATCGCCCGCACCCAGTCTTCCGGCAGCGGGGGACCCGTCCCCGTCGCACACTTGAGGATCAGGTTCCACGACAGCCGGGCCGCGTCCGCCGCCGCGATGCGGGTTCCGGCGAGCGACCCGTAGCCGGTCGTGATCCCGTAGATCCGGGCCCCGGGCCGAGCCAGTGCTTCTCCCACGGTGTGCCGGCTCGCCTCCACGCGCTCGCGCGCGTGCCCGCGGAGTTCCCCGACCCGTGAGCCCCCGCGCGCCACGGCGACGACGTCGGGAATCGTGAGCTTCCGGGAGAGCGCTACGGCTGTCGCGTTCATCGCGCCGGCACCGACGGGAGCAGGCCCTCGATCTCCTCCCCGACCATCCGTTTGCCGACCACGAAGGGGCCGAAGTCCGCGTACTCCGCACTCGCCCCGTCGTAGCGCATCTCGCTGATGATCGCCTTGAACTCGAGCGGATCTGCTGCCCACAGCGTCACGGCCCACTCCCAGTCATCCAGGCCCATCGACCCGCTGATCACCTGAACGATCCGGCCTGCGAAGCGCCGTCCCAGCCTCCCATGCGCCGCCATCAGCTCGGCACGCTCCTCCAGCGAAAGCGTGTACCAGTTCTGTCCCGGGTTGCGCCGCTTGTTCATCGGATAGGTGCAGACGTACGGCATGTGCTCCGGCTGTCTCGGCGCGAGCCGGCGCCGCACGTAGCCCTTCCTCCGCTCCTCCGCCAGGGCGTCGGCCACGGCTGCGTCCCAGGCCTCGCGGTCCTCAGGGTCCGTCCGTCCGGAGAGTTCCCGCGTCAGGGAGTAGAGACCCAGCTCCACCACGGACAGGTACTCTTCGCGGACGAGGACGTGATCGCCCCAGGCGGAGAGCTTCATTTCACCGTCCGCTTCGATGAGGCGGTCGAACGTGTCCCGGAAATGAAGGATGAGGAAATCGATCCCGCTCCCCGCCACGCGGTAGACGCCGGACCAGCCGCGCTCCGCCCCGGCGGACCACCTCTCCGCCAGCGCGGCGAAGCGCCTCAGCGCCTCCCCGGCTTCCCCCGGATCCGTACGCTGGAGGCCGGTCCAGTCGAGTTCGATCGACTGATGGAGGACATACCACCCCTCGAGGGAGGCGGGCGGGAGTTCGGAGGCATGGGGGCGCGGACGGCTCGTCACTTGAACGGGCCGGCCAAGCCCGGGAAACGGTACACGATTACGCCGCTGTCCGCCGCGTTGTCCACGTCCACGTGCCCCTTCACCACCATCTCGCGCAGCGCTTCCTCCACCTCCTCGAAGCTGAGACCCGTGGCCAGGACGCCCTGTGTCACCGTCAGCAGTCCGCCGTTCGCCTGCGCGGCCTTCAGCAGGATCTGCTGTCGGGTATCCGCCTTGGCGAGCTGCCGCGACGGGGCGGAAGGCTCGCCGGCTGCGGCGAGACGGGGGTGCGGCAGGTATCCGTCGCGGATGTTCGCCGTCCGCACGAGGCGCTTCATGCGGAAGAGGTCGAGGAACTGCCCGATTCCGAAGAGACCGAATGTGAGCAGCCAAATGATGCCCGTCGCATACATGCCGAGATAGAAGCGGTGGATCCCGGCCGCTCCGACGAACAGGCAACACCAGAGGGCGAAGCCGACCCCGTTCGAGTAGCGGTCGCCGGTGTCGGACGTCTGTTCCGCCGGCGGTTGCGGCGGAGCCGCGACGAGCGGCACGACCGCGTACGGAGGCGCCGGGCCCTCGGGGCCGCCGCGGCCGGGTTCGTTGGGCTGTTCGGTCATCGCTCGCTCGTACGCGCCGGTCACTCCGGATGTTTCCTGGCAGCCCATGGCGAAAGCCCCGCCGGGTGGCGCTGACGCGGGGTCTTGCACGGGCTGCCGGCTACAGGGAGGCACGTTACAACGGAGACCGCATCGCCGCACCCTGCCGGCCCGCCGCAAAACCTCACGTTGCCGCGGGCTGCCGGAATCGCCCGCGCGCGCGACCCGCTGGCGGGCGACTCGCAAGGGGCGGGCCTTTCCTCTAGATTGTCGCGCTCGCAGCCCCGCGGCGGGGCGCGAACGACGCGGTGGGCGTAGCTCAGGTGGTCAGAGCGCCAGGTTGTGGCCCTGGAGGTCGCGGGTTCGAATCCCGTCGCTCACCCCTCCGCATCTTCGTCGTTTCCCGGCGGGATGCTCGGGCCCCTCGCGCGACATTGACAAGCTGCCCGCGGTTGGGTAGCCTTGGGGTCCTCGCGGGAGGGCGTGCGCCCTTCCGCGATGCTTTTTGACAAGAAGGTGTGAGTGACTTGTGGGCCCGATCGAGAGCCATGGGCATCACTTCTCGTGGCTCGATGGGAAACCAAAGTGATTTCCGAACGTGAAGCCCCGGCGGTTCTGTGACCGGACGGGGTGCTCTGCGTTCAACCAGGTCTCGAGTGCCGATCCGGCTTCGGTCGGGCGCACTCAAACCAAATTCTCATATGGAGAGTTTGATCCTGGCTCAGGACGAACGCTGGCGGCGTGCCTTACACATGCAAGTCGTGCGAGAACGGTTCCTTCGGGAACCTAGTAGAGCGGCGAACGGGTGAGTAATACGTGAGCGATCTGCCCGAAGGTGGGGGATACCCCAGGGAAACCTGGACCAATACCGCGTACAGCGTCGGGAGTGGATGCCCGACGTGAAAGCCGGCCTCTTCGATGCTGGCGCCCTCGGATGAGCTCGCGGCCTATCAGCTTGTTGGTGGGGTAACGGCCTACCAAGGCTATGACGGGTAGCTGACGTGAGAGCGTGATCAGCCACATTGGGACTGAGACACGGCCCAGACTCCTACGGGAGGCAGCAGTGGGGAATATTGCGCAATGGGCGAAAGCCTGACGCAGCGACGCCGCGTGGGGGAGGAAGGCCCTAGGGTTGTAAACCCCTGTCAGGTGGGACGAACACCTTGTCGGATAATACCCGGCAGGACTGACGGTACCACCAGAGGAAGCTCCGGCTAACTCCGTGCCAGCAGCCGCGGTAATACGGAGGGAGCGAGCGTTGTTCGGAATTACTGGGCGTAAAGGGCGCGTAGGCGGCCTCGTAAGTCGGGTGTGAAATGCCGGGGCTCAACCCCGTGCACTGCACCCGATACTGCATGGCTAGAGAAAGGTAGAGGCGAGCGGAATTCCCGGTGTAGCGGTGGAATGCGTAGATATCGGGAAGAACATCTGCGGCGAAGGCGGCTCGCTGGGCCTTTTCTGACGCTGAAGCGCGAAAGCGTGGGGAGCAAACAGGATTAGATACCCTGGTAGTCCACGCCGTA
>VXQX01000079.1 GCA_009838765.1 Gemmatimonadales bacterium | reverse complement strand
GCCGCGGCGGCGGGATCGGGGTCGGGGTGGTTGAGCCTCGAGATCTCCGTCGTCCTCATCGTCTGCTACGTCCTCTCGCTCGTCTTCGCGCTGCGGACGCACGCGGAGCTCTACCAGGGAACGGGGCACGCCGGCGGCGCGACGCACGCGGCTCCCGCCTGGTCGAAGGGAAAGTCGTTCGCGGTCCTCGTAGGCGCGGCCGCGGTCGTGGGCTGGATGAGCGAGATCCTCGTCGGCGGGGCGGAGGAGGCGGCCCACTCCCTGGGGATGACCGAAGTCTTCGTGGGCGTGATCGTCGTCGCCCTCGTCGGCAACGCGGCGGAACATTCGACCGCCGTGCTCGTCGCCCTGCGCAACAAGATGGACCTGTCGATCCAGATCGCGGTGGGGTCGTCGCTCCAGATCGCGCTCCTCATCGCCCCGCTCCTCGTCTTCCTCTCCTACGCGATCGGGCCGCAGCCGATCGACCTCGTCTTCTCCCCGCTCGAAGTCGTGGCGGTCGCGGTCTCCGTCCTCGTCGTCGGACAGATCGCCGACGACGGCAAGACGCACTGGATGGAGGGCGTGCTCCTCCTCGCCGTGTACGTCCTCCTCGCCCTCGCCTTCTTCAACCTGCCGGGCTAGCGATTCGGGCAGCGGCCCTCACCCGCGGGGCCGGACGGAAAGCAACGTTTCGCCAACCGGGTGCGTCTCAGTCTTCCGGACGCGCGGAACTTTTTGTGGTTCCGCGGGGTCGGGTCTGACGGGAGAACTGAAGCCGGGGCGGCGGATCACCCTCCTGTGGCAGGGACGACGTTGGGATGAAGTCGAAAGTACCGAAAGTGGTCGCGCGCGCCCCGGCCTCACCCCACGCGCCGCGCACCCCGGCCCGGCGTCACCCCTCGAGGCGGTCTGCCTCGCGCCCGCCCTCCTCTCCGCGACGCTCGAGGAGTTGTTCGGTGAACGCCTGTCGCTCGGCGAGCTGTCCCACCTGATCGTGAAGGTCTGAAAGCGCCCGGAGCAGACGTTCGTTTGCCGCCGAACCCGGCAGGGCCTCCTGTACCCTGCCCGCGAGCCGGTCCGCCCGTTCCCGCGTCGCCTGCTCGAGGAAGTAGGCCAGTTTGCGAGAGATCGGGAACAGCACGATGCCTCCGGTGATGATCAGAACGATCGTGGAGATGAACGTGAAGATGACGACCAGGTCCATGTCCATCCCGAGCCTCCCGGGTCACAGGTTGAGGGGTTGAGCCGACAGCCTTCTGCGGCACCATCGATCCTGCGGGCCGATACGGTGCTGACGCGAGAAGCACGGTCGGAGTTTCGCGGAAGCCGGTCTTCGCGGCCAGGCGTAACGGACCCCGGGGTTGCGGGTGCGGCTTGTCGGCTCGTGTATCGCGCCGCAGTGTGACGGACCGGCGAGCCGGGCTCCACCCGGGCGCCCCAGCATTCCCGGCTACAGGAGGTGCGAGTGTCCGGAAACCACGACGCGGATCACGCAACGGCTGCCGGCGGCATGCGGCGGCGGGGGTTTCTGAAGGCGGCGGCCGCGGCGACGGCGGCGGGAGCGCTGGATCCCCGGACGTTGATGGCTGCTCCGGACCCGATTTCCGGCGCTCCCGGCGCTACGGGGCCGAGGGCACCGCACGCTGCCGCGCAGGAGGAGATCATCCCGCTCGGGAACGGGGAGCCGCCGGCGCTTCAGTTCCAGGCGTACCCGGGCGGGACGGGGGCGCTGCTGGAGAAGTACTGGCGGGCGGGGATGAACCCGTTCGAGAAGACCCCGATCGACGTCGAGCCCTGGGAGGGGCCCGTCCCCTCCACCGAGGAGGAGATCGCGTTCCTCCCCGTGCACCGGCTGTCGGCCCTCGTGAGGGAGCGCCGGGTCTCGCCGACGGAGCTGTTCGACATCTACATGGAGCGCATGAAGCGGTACGACCCCGTGCTGCTGTGCGCGGTGACGATCCTCGAGGACCGGGGCAGGGAAGAGGCGGAGCAGGCGGAAGCCGAGATCCGCGCGGGCGAATGGCGCGGCCCCCTGCACGGGATTCCCTACGGGTTGAAGGACCTCTTTTCGACCGTCGGGGCGCGGACGACGTGGGGCTCGGCGGCGTTCCAGACCCAGATGATCGAGGAGGACGCGGAGGTCGTGCGCCGGCTGAACGCGGCGGGCGCCGTGCTCATCGCCAAGCTCGCGACGGGAGAGTTCGCGCGGGGCGACCGCTGGTACCGCGGCCGGACGCTGAATCCGTGGAACCTGTCCTGGGGATCGAGCGGGTCTTCCGCCGGGCCGGGGTCGGCGACGGCGGCGGGATGCGTCGCGTTCTCGATCGGGACCGAGACGCGTGGTTCCATCGTCTCCCCGAGCCGCCGCAACGGGCTCAGCGCCCTCCGTCCCACCTTCGGCCGCGTGAGCCGTTACGGGGGCATGGTGCTCTCGTGGAGCATGGACAAGACGGGCCCCATGTGCCGCACGATCGAGGACTGCGCGCTCGTGTTCAACGAGATTCACGGGGCGGACGAGAAGGATCCCGCTTCCATCACGATGCCGTTCCGTTTCGAGCGGCACCCCGATCTGGGCGCGCTTTCCATCGGATACACGGAGGACGCGCCGCACTCCTTCGTCGAGAAGCTGGAGGAACTCGGGGCGCGGCCGCGGCTCATGCGCGAGTTGCCCGCCCAGTCGGCGAGTTCGTTGGGCGCGGAATCGTCGTCGGCCTTCGACTTCCACGTGGCGCCGGGAGGGGAGCTGCCCCCGGTGCCGGAGGGGCTCGGCGAGGTGGAGGAGCGCGACTTCACGCGCTTCCGCCGGGGGCGCGAGGGTCTGGCGATGGACTACGTGCACGCGCAGCGGCGGCGCCTCATCGTGATGAAGCGCATGGCCGAGGCGATGGAGGGCTTCGACATGTTCGCCACCGGATCGGGGGAGGTGGGGCTCACGAACGAGACGGGGCACCCCGCCGCCGTCGTCCAGTACGGCTTCGGCCCGCTTGGGCCCGAGGGCGAGGAGGCGGAGCAGCCCCTGACGACGACGCTCATCGGCGACCTGTTCGCGGACGACAGGATCCTCAGCGTGGCGCACGCCTTCCAGGCGGCGACCGACTGGCACACGCGGCACCCCGCGCTCGATTGACGAGGGCTTCGATTGACGGCGGACCTCGATTGAGCGGGAAACCTCGACAGACGGAGGAGGAAGGATGAACAGAATGCCCAGGCGCCTGCTGTGGGGCGTGCTTCCGGTGCTCGTGGTCGGCGTGGCGCTTGCGGTGGCGGGCGTCCCGGGGTCGACGGCGGCCGAGTCGGATGCGGGTCGCCTCGAGCGGCTCAGCGGTGCCCTGGAGTCTTACGTGGAGGAGGGGGAGTTGGCTGGCGCCGTCGCACTCGTCGCGCGCGGGGGCGAAGTCTCCTACCTGGAGGCGGTCGGCCACCGGGATGTCGCCGCCGGTGACCCGATGGAGACGGACGACATCTTCCGCATCGCCTCGCAGACGAAGGCGATCGTGAGCGTGGGCGTCATGATCCTCCAGGAAGAGGGAGGACTTCTGATCTCCGACCCGGTCGGCCGCTATCTGCCCGAGTACATGGAGACGACGGTCGCCGCCCCTGATGGAGCGGGCGGATACGGCATCGTCCCGGCGAACCGGCCGATCACGATCCGCGACCTGCTCACGCACACGGCCGGGATCGGCTACGGGGGCGGTCCGGCGGCCGAGCTCTGGGAGGAGGCCGGCATTCAGGGCTGGTACTTCGCGCACCGCGACGAGCCGGTCCGGGAGACGGTGCGGCGCATGGCCGCCCTCCCGATGGACGCGCAGCCGGGCGAGCGCTACGTGTACGGCTACGCGACGGACATCCTCGGCGCCCTCGTCGAGGAAGTGTCGGGCGAGCCGCTGGACGCCTTCCTCCGCACGCGGATCTTCGAGCCGCTGGGCATGGTCGACACGCACTTCTACCTGCCGGAGGAGAAGCGCGACCGGCTCAGCGTCGTGTACTCGGCCTCGGAGGGCGGACTATCGCCGGCGCCCGACCCCGGCGGCATGGTCGGCCAGGGCGCCTACGTCGATGGCCCGCGGACGAGCTTCTCGGGTGGGGCGGGGCTCCTCTCCACGGCGCACGACTACGCACGCTTCCTCCAGATGATGCTGAACGGGGGCGAACTCGACGGCGCGCGCATCCTGTCGGGCAAGAGCGTCGACCTCATGACCGTCAACCACATCGGCGACCGGTACAACCGGGGCGCCGGGGTCGGCTTCGGCCTCGGGTTCAGCGTGCTGGCCGATCTCGGGGCGCGTGGAACTCCCGGCTCGGTGGGCGAGTACGGGTGGGGCGGGGCGTACCACTCGACCTACTGGGTGGACCCCGCCGAGGATCTCGTCGTCGTCTACTTCACGCAGCTCATCCCGACGGGCGGCGTGGACGACCACGCGAAGCTGCGCACCCTGGTGTACCAGGCGCTCGACGAGATGCAATAGCCGGGCGCGGCCCGCTGTTGTAGATCTGAGGGCCGCGCTCGCGAGCCGGAGTGGCGGAACTGGCAGACGCGCCGGACTCAAAATCCGGTGGGAGCAATCCCTTGAGGGTTCGAGTCCCTCCTCCGGCATCACCCTTCTCCCTCGTCCCCCGACGATGTCAGGCCCGTGACCCAGCCCACGATTCGAACCGTCGCCGTCGTCGGGCCGGGGTCATCGGACGGAGTTTCTCAAACGCCCGAGCGCGCGCGGGTGTCTACTCACTTGCGCTGCCAGGGCGCCGTTGTGCCTACGAGCACCACCAGAGTCAGGAGCCGCGAATCATGCTGAAGCGTGCGTTTCTCCCCGTCCTCTTCGCGACCACCGTCCTCCCGGCATCCGCGGTCGCCCAGGAGGCCGTGGCTGTTGAAGACTTCATGGCCGAGATGGAATGGCGTTCCATCGGTCCGGCGAACATGGCCGGGCGCGTCACCGACATCGAGGGAATCCCCGGCACCGGGACCTTCTTCATCGCGGGCGCGTCGAGCGGGATCTGGAAGACGACGAACAACGGGACCACCTACCGGCCCGTCTTCGACAACGAGCGGGTCGTCTCGATGGGCGACATGGCCATCGCGCCGAGCAACCCGGACATCGTGTGGGCCGGGACCGGCGAGGAGGACTCGCGCAACTCGATCTCGCCCGGAGGCGGCATCTACAAGTCCGTCGACGGCGGGCTCACATGGGAGCTGAAGGGGCTCGAGGACACGCAGGCCATCGGCCGCATCGTCGTCCACCCGACGAAGGCGGACTGGGTGTACGTCGCCGCGCTCGGACACCCCTGGGGGGACAACGAGGAGCGCGGGCTCTACCGCACGAAGGACGGCGGCGACACATGGGAGCGCGTGAACTTCGTCTCCGACAAGGCGGGCTTCGTAGACGTCGACATGCATCCGCGGAATCCGGACGTCCTGTGGGCGACGAGCTGGGAGCGCGTGCGCGGTCCGTACTTCTTCAACAGCGGCGGCCCGGGGAGCGCGATCTGGAAGTCCACCGATGCCGGCGACACGTGGGAGAAGGTGGAGGGCAACGGCCTCCCGGAGACCATGCTGGGGCGGCTCGAGATCGCGATCGCCCCGAGCTATCCCCAGGTCATGTACGCGATGGTGGAGGCCGAGGCTCCCGAGGAGGCGGATGAGGACGGGGACCGCCACGCCTCCGGTCTGTACCGCTCCGCCGACGGCGGCGAGACGTGGGAGTTCATGAACTCGAACAACTCGCGGCCCTTCTACTATTCCGGCGTCTGGGTATCGCCGGACGACCCGGACTTCATCTACTGGTCTTCCCTCTTCTTTTCCCGGGACGGAGGCCGCACGGTCGGGAACCCGGCTCAGGGCGTACACGTCGACTATCACGCACTGTGGTGGGACCCCACCAATCCGGACCATTTCATACTGGGCAATGACGGCGGAATCGCGATCACGTGGGACCGGGGCGGCAACTTCGAGTTCCCCAACCGAATCCCTATGGGACAGTTCTATGCGGTCAGCTACAACATGGACACGCCCTACCGCGTGTGCGGCGGACTGCAGGACAACTATACGTGGTGCGGTCCGAGCGCCCGCGCCGGCGGCTCCATCGACAATCACATGTGGTATTCGATCGGGGGCGGCGACGGCTTCTACGCGCCGCAGGATCCGACGAACCCGGACATCGTGTTCGGGGAATCGCAGCAGGGGCGGATCTACTGGCGAAACACGCGCACCGGCGAGCGCCACCAGCTGCAGCACCCCGACTGGCGCGAACGCACGCAGACGCTGCGCGACTCGATCGCGATCCTGACCGGGGATGACCCGGACAGTCCGCCGGCCGGCAACCTGGCGCAGATCGAGGAGCTGCAGGCCCTCGTCGCGCAGGACTCCGCACTGTTCGACATGCGGTTCAACTGGAACACGCCACTCGAGCTGTCGCCGCACGATCCGCAGACGCTGTACATCGGGGCGAACCGCGTCCTGAAGTGGACGTACGACACGGATGAGATGACGCCGATCTCGGACGATCTCACCTACGCGGATCCGGAGAAGATCGAGATCGCGTACAACACGACGGGCGGCATCACGCCGGACGTCACCGGGGCGGAGAACTTCGCCACGATCGTCTCGCTCGCCGAGTCGAAGCTCAACGAAGGCGAACTCTACGCGGGGACGGACGACGGCCGCGTGTGGCGGACGCCCGAGGGGGCGGAGTGGATCGAACTCACGGACCGCTTCGACGGCGTGCCCGAGGGGACGTACGTGAGCCGGATCGAGCCCTCGAGCCACGATCCGAACCGCTTTTACGTGACGTTCGACAACCACCGGCGCGACGACTACACGCCGTACGTCTACGTGACGGATGACGCCGGGGAGAGCTTCCGCTCGATCTCGTCCAACCTCCCGACCGGCAAGCCCGACTTCGTGCACGTGGTTCGGGAAGACCCGGTGAACCCGGATCTTCTCTTCGTGGGGACGGACGTCGGGGCCTACGTGTCCACGGACCGGGGCGGGTCGTGGTCGCGCTTCATGAACGGCCTGCCCACGGTGCCGGTCCACGACCTGAAGATCCATCCGCGCGAGAGCGAGATCATCGCGGGCACGCACGGGCGCTCCATCTTCGTGGCCGACATCTCGCTCCTGCAGCAGCTCGACGGCGGGCGCCTCCCGGAGGCTGTGACCGTGTTTCAGCCGAAGACGGCGATCCAGTTCGGGGATTCGCCGGTGGGCGGCGAGTTCGTCGCCCAGAGCAACTTCCAGGCGGACGCGGGCGACTACGGGGCTCAGATCTCCTACTACGTCCCGGAGGATGTCGCCGATGCGCTCGCTGAGGCGGCCGCGGCGGAGGCCGAGGCTGAAGCCGAGCAGGAGGCGGACGAGGAGGCCGAGGACGAAGAAGAGGCGGACGAGGAAGAAGCCGAGGAAGAGGCCGCGGGCGCCGCGGCGGGTCGCACGTTTACGATGTCCGGGGTCATCCGGGCGACAGAGGGCGGCAACCGCCCGCAGGCCTCGATTGCCATCCTGAACGCGGCCGGCGACACCGTGCAGACGCTGAACGGCTCGGCTGCGGCCGGTGTGCAGCGGGTGCGGTGGACCTTCAACCGGCGGAGCGCGCCGCGGGAGCCGTCGCCCGCGGACCGGCTGGACAGCCTTCGCACCGCACGGCTCTACCAGGCAGTGGGCGACTCGCTGGTCGAGCACGAAGGGGTCGCGCGGGAGACGATGGACCAGGTGCTCGAAATGATGCAGGGCGGCAACCAGGGCGCGATCATCCGCATGTTCACCGGCGGCGCGGGCGGTGGCGGTGGCGCCGCCGGCTGGCGGGAGCGGCCGGCCGAGCGCTATCCGCCACCTGGACAGGCGGGGCGG
>VXQX01000064.1:15576-69144 GCA_009838765.1 Gemmatimonadales bacterium | reverse complement strand
CCTGCAACAACTCGTCGGGGCAAGGGTCAACAACGTCCCTGGCATCTACAGCTAGTGGTCCGGACTCAACCCTTCGGCTTCGGAGGCAGCATGTACGACAGCATTCGCCCGCCGGTCGTCTCGCGCCTGCAGCGAGTCCGAGCGCCGTTCCTCGCGCTCGCAGCGTTGGCTTCGCTGTCGTCGGCCGCGCTGCCGGCCGGACTCGGAGCCCAGGACTACGTCTCGCTCCTGCCTCCCATGGAGTGGCGCCCCATCGGACCGGACCGGGGCGGGCGCTCCATCGCCGTGGCGGGCCACGCCGAGCGGCCGTTCGAGTACTACTTCGGCGCCACGGGCGGAGGGCTGTTCAAGACGACCGATGGCGGGACGACGTGGATGCCCGTAACCGATGGACAGGTCGGGAGCGCCTCGGTCGGCGCGGTCGCGATGGCCCCGTCCAACCCGGACATCGTCTACATCGGCATGGGCGAGGTGCAGCTCCGCGCCAACGTCCTCCAGGGCGACGGCGTCTACCGCTCGGACGATGCCGGGAAGAGCTGGCGGCACCTCGGCCTCGCCGACACCCATGCGATCGGACGCATCCGCATCCACCCGACCGACCCGGACCGCGCCTACGTGGCGGCCCTCGGCCATCCCTTCGGACCCAACCCGGAGCGCGGCGTCTTCCGGACGGCCGATGGAGGCAAGACGTGGGCGAAGGTCCTCTTCCGCGACGAGCGCACGGGCGCCGTCGATCTCGTCATGGATCCGAGCGATCCGGACGTCCTGTACGCGACGCTGTGGCAGGTGTACCGGAAGCCGTGGCGCCTGTGGAGCGGCGGCGAGGGATCGGGGATCTTCAAGTCCACCGATGGCGGCGACACGTGGACCGAACTCACGCGCAACCCGGGCCTCCCGGCCGGCGTGCTCGGCAAGATCACGGTCGCCGTGTCCGGGACGGACCCGGATCGGGTGTGGGCCAACCTCGAGGCCGAGCAGGGCGGGCTGTACCGGTCCGACGATGGCGGCCGGACGTGGGAATTCGTCAACGGCCACCGCGACATCTGGCAGCGCGCCTTCTACTTCCAGCGCCTGGTGGCGGACCCCGTCGACCGGAACACGCTCTACATCCTCAACTTCCGGCTCATGCGCTCGACCGACGGCGGCCGGACGCTCGAGAGCGTGCCCGAGACCCACGTCGACCACCACGACCTGTGGATCGATCCCGCGAATCCCCTGCGCATGGTCAACGGCAACGACGGGGGTGGCGTCGTCACGGTGAACGGGGGTCGTACGTGGACCTCGATGCGGTATCCCACGGCCCAGATCTACCGCCTCGCGACGACCGCGGATTTCCCCTACCACGTGTGCGGCGCGCAGCAGGACAACACCACCGTGTGCGTGTCGTCCGAGTGGGCGCACCTGCGGGATCCCGCGAGCCCAAGCGCCGAGTGGATGTACCCGGTGGGCGGAGGCGAGAGCGGCTACATCGCACCGCACCCCGCCGACCCCGACATCTTCTACGCGGGCGCGACGAACACGCTCACCCGCTACGATCGGGAGACCGGTGCCGCCGCGGACATCCAGCCGTGGCCCCGCATCGTCATGGGCGAGCCCGCGCGGGACATGCCCGAGCGCTGGAACTGGACCTATCCCATCGCGGTGTCGCCGCTGGCGCCTCACGCGCTGCACGTCGGATCGCAGCACCTGTGGAGGTCCGTCGACGAGGGTGAGTCGTGGGCGAAGATCAGCCCGGATCTGACTCGCGCCGAACCGGAAACGCTGGACGACTCCGGTGGCCCCATCGTCAAGGATCAAGACGGGCCCGAAATCTACGGCACGCTCTACTCGATCGGGCTATCACCGCACGAGCCGGAGACGATCTGGACGGGATCCGACGACGGTCTCGTGCACGTGTCGCGCGATGGCGGCGGCAACTGGCGCGACGTCACGCCGCCCGACATGCCCCCGCACACGCGCGTCATGACCGTGGAGGTGTCTCCGCACCATCCCGCCGGCGCGCACGTGGCCGGGATCCGGTACGAGATGGACGACCGGGCGCCGTACGCGTGGAAGACCGATGACTACGGCCGGAGCTGGACCCGGATCGGCGACGGCATTCCCGATGGCGCCTTCGTGCGCGTCATCCGGGAGGATCCGGAGCGCGCCGGGCTCCTGTACGCGGGCACCGAGCACGGCGTCTTCGCCTCCTTCGACGGCGGCTCGAGTTGGAGCGATCTGTCGTTACGACTTCCGGATACGCCCGTCACGGGGATCTCGGTGGAGGAGCGCGATCTCGTGATCAGCACGCACGGCCGCTCCTTCTGGGTCCTCGACGACATCGAGACGCTTCGGCAACTGCGGGCGGATGTCGCGACCGCCGACGCACACCTCTTCTCCCCGGCCGACGCGGTTCGGCGATCGATCCCCGCGGTCATCGACTTCCGCGTGAGCGCGCCGGAGGCCCACGTGCGGCTCGACATCCTGACGGGCGAGGGCGAACCCGTCCGCACCCTCGTCGACGAAACGGTGCGCGGGGGCACCCACCGGATCCGCTGGGACCTCCGCTACCCGGGCGCGGTCACCTTCCCCGGGATCGTCCTCGAGGGCGGCAATCCCGCGCTGGGACCGTGGGCGCCGCCGGGGCGCTACCTGGCGCAGTTGACGGTCCACGGAACGACGCGCGAGGAGGCCTTCGACGTGCGCCGCGACCCGAGACTCGGGAACGTCCCCGCCGCCGCCTTCACCGATCAGTTCCACCTCGCGATGGCGATCGGCGATGCCGAGAGCCGGGCCAACGAGAGTGTCATCCTGGCGCGTGACCTCCTCGCCCGGATCGACGCGATCATCGCGGACATCGAAGACGACGCCCTCCGGGAGGAGGCAACCGCCTTCGCGGCGGGGATCGAGGCGGTCGCGGGAGAACTCTACCAGCTCCGGAACCAGAGCCCGAAGGACAAGATCGCCTTCCCGATCAAGCTCAACGACCGCCTGACCGGTCTGCGCAGCCACCTGGAACGGGGAGACGGCACCCCGGCCGACGCGTACGAGGCGGTCTTCAACGAGCTGTCCGCGGAGCTGGACGAACACCTGCGGACCCTGCAGCGGATGCTCAGCGACGACCTGTCCCGCCTGAACCGGCGGCTCGAGAGTGCCGGACTCCCGCGGGTAGACGTCGGGACTGCGCGCGACTGATCGAAGATTTGCCATCCGTATGGCGTCATGCGACCCGTATGGCGTCATGCGACACTTTACGGAGTACGGTTCGAAGACTCACCTCCGGAGGACGTCATACAGAGGCTGTGCGCGAAAGGTCGACGCCCTGCGAAGCCCTTCGCGTCGACGAAACATTGATGCGTCGCCTGCGAGCAGAGGCCGAGCGGCGGCGGACGACCGCGTCCGAACTCGTGGAGGCGGGGCTGAGGCGCGTGCTGGCCGAGCCGAGCACGGTCGACGCCGATCCCGACGCGCTGAAGCCCCTTCCAACCTGGCACCTTGGCCAGCCTCGGGTCGACATCGCCGACCGGGACGCGCTCTACCGCTTGATGGAAGAGGAGTAAGTCGCTGGTCCTGGACACGAATGTGCTCGTGTACGCGGTGAATGGAGACTCGGAATTCCATCTCGCCGGCCGACGGCGGCTGGAAGAGGCGCGCTTCTGTCGGAACTCCTGGAGTCGCCCGGGATCCACGTGCTGACCGCGACGCCGCGTCACGCGGCGGTTCTCGCGCGGACGGTCGAGGAGCTTCCGGAGATCCGCGGCAACCAGATGCACGATCTGCACACGGCCGTCCTGATGCGCGAGCACGGCGTCAGCCGCATATGCACACGCGATGCGGGTTTCCGCCGTTTCCCGTTCCTTACAGTGATCGATCCGGCGGCGTAAACCCCGAGAGAAGCTGCGCGCCGCCCCGAGCGCTACACGCGGGCGGCGATGACTCCGAGGAGGCGGTCGACGTCGTCGCGGTTGTTGAACAGCGCGACGGCGGCGCGGAGGAGTTCGCCTCCCTCCTGGTACGTGAAGAACACGCCTTCCGCGCGCAGAGCGTCGCCGAGCTCATCCGGATCCATCCCGTGGTAGAAGCTCACGATCGCCGACGGATTGGCGGGCGGCGTGAAGAGCTTCATGCCGAGGTCCGCGGCCCCCTCCCGGAGCTGGCCGGCGAGCGCGTGCGTGTGCTCGGCGATCCGCTCCAGACCCACCTCGCCGAGGAACCCCAAGGCGGCGTCCATGGCGGCGATCGGGCCGTAGGCCGGGTTCGCGTACTCGTACTTCTGCGCGTCCGTCTTCAGCCGGTACTGGTGCTCGGGGAGCGTCTCGGCCACGTGCCCGTGCCCGAAGCGGTCGGGCTGCATCCACTCGTGGTGTTCCCGGCGCACGTAGAGCGGCGCGCAGCCGAAGTCGGCGAAGAGCCACTTGTAGCCGTTGCCGCACGCGAAGTCGACGCCCTCGTCGTGCAGGTTCGTGGGGAACGTCCCGAACGCCTGGATGCCGTCGGCGAAAAGGTATCCGCCGCGCGCGTGGACGATCTCGGCCAGCGTCGGCAGGTCGTGCCGGAACCCGTTCCGGTTCGACACCCACGCCACGCTGATCAGGCGGGTGCGGTCGTCCGTGTAGGCGTCGTAGTCCTCGGGATGTGCGCGCCCCTCGCGCGAGGGGATGATCCGCAGTTCGACGCCCTCGCGCCGCTCCAGCTCCCGGTACACGACGAAGGCCGTGACGAAGTGGAGTTCGTCGATGACCACGTTGTCGCCCGGCTGCCAGTCGATCGCCTTCGCCACCATGTTCTCGCCGTCGCTGGTCGAGAACAGGAGCGCGATCTCCTCCTCGTCCGCCCCGAACAGGCTCGCGAAGCGCTGGCGGGCGCGGGCCGTCGCCCGTCCGCGGCTCCCCGGATCCCGGTACGTGTGCTTCTCGTCCGCGTACGAGACGAGCGCCTCGTGCACCGGACGCGGGAGCGGCCCCGTGGAGGCCGTGTTCAGATAGGCGAACTCCTCGGTGACCGGGAACTGGCCCCGGATCCCAAGCGGATCATCGTCCGATCCAGGGACGGGAGACGGAAGCGAGCGGGCATCCGTGGCCGCGGGCGCATGTGCGGCGAGGGCCGACGCGGCCGGGAGCGCGAGCCCCGCGGCGGCGGCCGTCCTGACGAAGTTACGGCGGCTCCACTCGGTCATCCGTCCCTCCTGATCCCTCTCATGCGCGGTCTGTCGCAGACCTCCAGAACGACCCCCGAAAGGTACGTCCACGACCCGCGCGCGGGACAGCGAAGCGATGCGACACGTTCCCGCGGGAACGCCTGCCAACCCACAAGCCCTGGGTCGAGCCGTGGACCGGGACCCTTGGCCGCGCTTAGTGTCGTGGACCTTCTCATCTCTCCATCGATCGAAACGGGAGCCGGACCATGTCGAAGCTCATCGTCGCCGCCCTCGCGGCGGGCGTCCTCTGGAGCGCGGCGCCGGGGGACCGCCCGGACAACGCGCCGGCCACCTACATCTCCGCCGCCGACATCCTCGCCACGATCGCGAACGCGCCGGAGGGGCGGGTCAGCGACCAGCAGATCCGGCACGTCGACGCGGGCGGACACAACGCCGGCATCGGCGTCGTCCAGCGCCCGCCGACCACGTCGCTCGGGGCCATCCAGCACCACAAACAGACGGAGGTCTACTATGTCGTCTCCGGCCGCGGCACGCTGGTGACCGGAGGCGAACTGTCCAACGCACGTGAGCTGGACCCGGAGGGACGGACCGTGCGGACGCTCACCGGGCCCAGTGCCGTAGGCGGGATCGTGGGCGGAGCGAGCCAGGAGATCGGCCCCGGCGACATGCTCATCATCCCTGCGGGCTCGCCGCACGGTTTCAGCGAGATCATCGAGACGATCACCTATATCGTCGTGCGCGTGGACCCCGAGCAACTCGTCGAGCTAAAGTAGGGAACGCCACCGTGCCACCGTCGGAGGATGACCGGATGAGCGACTTCACGCGACGCGATTTCATGGCGATCTCCGGCCTCGCGGCGGGCGGCGCAGCGCTGGCGGGCTGCGGCCCCGGAGGCTCCGGAGGCACCGAAGGCGGATCCCGCGCCGCCGCCGGCACCGCGGCGGGCGGCCACGCGGATCTCGTCGTCCGCGACGCCACCGTCTACACCGTGGACGACGACCTGCCCCGGGCGGAGGCGTTCGCCGTCAAGAGCGGGCGCTTCCTCGCCGTGGGCTCGAGCGACGACGTCTCGAACCTCATCGGCCCCGGCACCGAGGTCATCGACGCCGCCGGCCACACCGTCGTCCCCGGCTTCATCGACGCGCACAACCATCCCTTCTACTCCGGCACGAAGCACCTCAAGCAGGTGAGCCTCGACGTGCGCTCGATCGAGGGCATCAAGAGCGCCCTGAGCGAACGCGCCCAGAACACGCCGCCGGGGCAGTGGGTGCAGGGCTTCCTCTACGACGACACGAAGCTCGAGGACGGGCGTCCGCTGACGCGCGCGGACCTCGACGACGCGATCCCGAACCACCCCGTCTCCGTCACCCACCGCGGCGGCCACACCGGCGTCTACAACTCCCGGGCGTTCGAACTCGCCGGAATCACCGCGGACACTCCCGACCCGCCGGGGGGAAAGTACTACAAGGAAAACGGCGAACTCACCGGGCGCGTGGCCGAACACGCCAAGGACCCGCTCGAGAGCCTCATCCCCGCCGGGACGACGCGCGCCGAACGGCAGGAGAGCATCCGCCTCATCGGCGAGCGCATGGCGGCCGCCGGCCTCACCTCCGTGCACGAGACCGGCGCCGGCAACGATCTCGTGAGCTATCGGGACGCCTACGAGGCGGACGAACTCCACTTCCGCGCCTACGTCTTCCCCAACGCCGGCGACGCCTCCTTCCTCTTCGCCAACCTCAAGGCGGCGGGCATCCGGACCGGCTTCGGGGACGAGTGGGTGAGAGTCGGCGGGATCAAGTACGTGGCGGACGGCTCCGCCTCCGAGCGCACCATGGCCATGTCCACGCCCTACGTCGGACGCCCGGACGACTTCGGCATCCTCACGATGAACCAGGAGGGGATCCACGAGGCGGTGGACGACGCGGTGCGCAACGGCTGGCAGATCGGGATCCACGCGAACGGGGACCTCGCGATCGACATGTGCCTCACCGCCTTCGAGCGCGCGCAGCGGGAGATGCCGCAGGCCGACCCCCGCTTCCGCCTCGAGCACTGCTCGCTCGTGAACGACGACCTCCTGCGCCGGATCCGGGACGTGGGCGCGATCCCCACGCCGTTCTACACCTACGTCCACTTCCACGGGAACAAGTGGGGCGAGTACGGCGCCGAGAAGATGGAATGGATGTTCGCGCACCGCCGGTTCATCGACTACGGGATCCCCGTGGCGGCCGCCTCCGACTATCCGCCGGGGCCGTTCGAGACGCTGATGGGCATCCAGAGCATGGTCACGCGCACGGACATGCAGGGACGCGAGTGGGGCCCGAGCCAGAAGATCACGGTCGAGGAGGCGCTCCGCGTGTGCACGATCAACGGAGCCCACGCCGCGTTCGAGGAGGGGATCAAGGGATCGATCACCGCGGGTAAGCTGGCGGACTTCGTGATTCTCGCGGAGGACCCGCACACGGCCGACCCCTTCGCGATCAAGGAGATCGAGATTCTGCGCACCGTCGTCGGCGGGCGCGCGACGCACGAAGCCTGAGGAGGCGAAGATGAGCGAGGTCAATCGCCGGGAGTTCATGGCGATCTCCGGGCTCGCGGCCGGGGGCGCGGCCCTGGCGGGCTGCGCGACGCAGGGCGGGCGCGGCGGGCAGGCCGGCGCCGGCGATGCCCGGCACGCCGACCAAGTCGTGACCAACGCGGCCGTCTACACGGTGGACGACGCGAACCCCCGGGCCGAGGCGCTCGCCGTGAAGAGCGGGCGCTTCCTCGCCGTGGGTTCGAACGACGATATCGCCAACCTCATCGGCCCCGGCACCGAGCGGATCGACGCGGGCGGCGGCACCGTCGTCCCCGGCTTCATCGACGCGCACAACCACCCCTCCTCCGCCGGCATGCGCCACCTCACGCAGGTGGACATGAACATCCGCACGATCGAGGGGATGAAGTCCGCGCTCCGCGAGCGCGCGCAGAACACGCCTCCCGGCGAGTGGGTCGTCGGCTTCCTCTACGACGACACGAAGATCGAGGAGGGGCGCCCGCTCAACCGGCGCGACATCGACGAGGCCGTCCCCGACCACCCGGTCCAGGTCACGCACCGGGGCGGACACACGAGCGTCTACAACTCGAAGGCGTTCGAACTGGCCGGGATCACGGTGGACACGCCCGACCCGCCCGGCGGACACTTCTACCGCGAGGACGGCGAACTCACGGGCAAGGTCGCCTCGCTCGCCCGCCGCCCGCTGCAGCGCCTCGTCCCCGGCGGGAGCACGCGGGAGGACCGTCAGGCCGGCGTCGCCCTCATCGGCGAACTGATGTCCGCGGCCGGCATCACCTCGGTCCACGAGACGGGCGGGAACAGCCAGGGCCTGACCGCGCTGCAGGACGCCTACGACGCGGGGGACCTGCGCTTCCGCATGTACTACTTCCCCTCCGGCGGCAGCCTGCTGTTCTCGGCGCTCAAGCAGGCGGGGGTCCGCACCGGCCTCGGCGACGAGAACCTGCGCATCGGCGCGGTCAAGTACAGCGCGGACGGCTCCGCCTCGGAGCGCACGATGGCGATGCGCACCCCGTACGTCGGACGCCCGGACGACTACGGCATCTCCACGATGAGCCAGGCGGACATCGACGCGGCGGTGGACGACGCGGTCCGCGCCGGTTTCCAGATCGCGATCCACGCGAACGGCGACAAGACGATCGACATGTGCCTCAACGCGTACGAGCGGGCCCAGCGCGAGATGCCGCAGGGCGACCCCCGCTTCCGCCTCGAGCACTGCTCGCTCGTGGACGACCCCCTGCTCCGGCGCATCAAGGACATCGGCGCCATCCCCACCCCGTTCTACACCTACATTCACTTCCACGGGAACAAGTGGGGCGAGTACGGGGCGGAGAAGATGGAATGGATGTTCGCGCACCGCCGCTTCCTCGACTACGACATCCCCGTGGCGGGCGCCTCCGACTACCCGCCGGGCCCGTTCGAGGCGCTGATGGCGATCCAGAGCATGGTCACGCGCACGGACATGCAGGGGCGCGAGTGGGGCCCGAGCCAGAAGATCTCCGTCCCTGAGGCGCTCCGCATCTGCACGATCAACGGGGCCCACGCCTCCTTCGAGGAGCACATCAAGGGCTCGATCACCGGGGGGAAGCTGGCGGACTACGTCATCCTGGGCGACGATCCGCACACGGCCGACCCGTACGCGATCAAGGAGATCGAAGTCGTCCGCACCGTCCTCGGCGGCCGCACCACCCACGAAGCCTGAGCGCGCGCCGCCTCAAACCGTCAACCTGTAGCCTGGAGTCGTCATGAGTGACGTTCTTCTCGTCGAGAAACTCGACGGACATATCGCCAAGCTCACGGTCAACCGGCCGGAGAAGCTCAACGCGCTGAACGGCGCCGTCCGCCGCGCCATCTTCGGCGCGCTCGACCGCCTCGCGGCCGACGACGATGTGCGCGTCGTCGTCATCACCGGGGCGGGCGACCGGTCTTTCATCGCGGGCGCCGACATCTCGGAGTTCAAGGACGCGCGCCCGGTCGAGCAGTACCGCAGCATGACGCGTGGCGACATGTACAGCGCGATCGAGTCCTTCCCCAAGCCCGTCATCGCGATGATCAACGGTTTCTGCCTGGGCGGAGGGTGCGAACTGGCGATGTCGTGCGACATGCGCGTGGCCTCGACCTCGGCTCGCATCGGCCAGCCGGAGATCAACCTCGGACTCATCCCGGGCGCCGGCGGCACCCAGCGGCTCCCGCGCCTCGTGGGCGAAGGCTGGGCCATGCGGCTCGTGATGAGCGGCGAGCTGATCCCGGGGGAGAAGGCGGAGCAGATCGGCCTCGTGGAAGCGGCGGTCGCCCCGGAGACGCTCGAGGACCACGTGCTGGAACTCGCGTCGAACATCGCGAGCCGCAGCCCGGTCGCGCTTCAGGCCGCCAAGGAGTCCATCCTCGCCGCCCGCCGGATGCCGCTGGACGAGGGGCTGAAGTTCGAGCGGAGCTGGTTCTCGCTCCTCTTCTCGACGGACGATATGGCGGAGGGCGTGGGCGCCTTCCTGGAGAAGCGGAAGCCGGAATTCACGGGCTCCTGAGGTTCACGGGCTCAGGTTCACGGGTTCCTGAGCGGGATCGTCACGGGATTCCGGCGGCGGGCGTGCCTGGATGGCCCGCGGCGCGGCTGCAGCCGGTGGCGGTGCGGCTGCGAGCGCGCGGCGGGCCGGTGTCGCGACGCTATGCTAGTGCGGCGTCACGACGCTGACGAAGCGCCGACCTCGCCGGCGGTGGAATTCGACCTGTCCATCGGCGAGCGCGAACAGCGTGTCGTCCTTTCCCCGGCCGACGTTGCGTCCCGGATGGAAGGGGGTGCCCCGCTGCCGAATGAGGATGTTGCCCGCGACCACGTGCTCGCCGCCGTACTTCTTGACGCCGAGGTACTGCGGGTTCGAATCGCGTCCGTTGCGGCTGGAGCCGACACCTTTCTTGTGCGCCATCAGTCGCCTTCCTTCGCCGCAATCGCCTTGTCCACGTCGCTCTTGACGATGCGGCCGTCCTTGCCCGTCCCCTCGATCGCGCCCGGGTCGAGTCCATGCTCCTCCGCGAGTTTCCGCGCGACGGGCGTGATGTCCACCGGCGGCGGCTCGACGGGCTCGGGAGCGGCTTCGGCTTCCGGAGCGGCCTCGGCCTTCGGGGCGGCCCCGGGCTTCGGCGAGGCCTCGGGCCCAGGCGCCGCGGCCGCCGACGTCGCCCCCGCTTCCTGCGGCTCGTCGGGCAGGTCGATGCCGAGGATGCGGATCTCCGTGTACCCCTGGCGGTGGCCCTGCTTCCGCCGGTAGCCCTTCCGCCGCTTCATCTTGTAGACGACGATCTTGTCGCCGCGCCCGTGGTTCATGACCTCGGCCGCGACCGAGGCGCCCGCCACGCACGGGGCTCCCACGTGAACGTCCCCGTCCTGCTCGGCGAGCAGCACGTCATCGAACTTCACCGTGTCCCCGGGCTCGGCCGCGAGGGAGGGGATGCGGAGCACCGCGTCCTCCACCGCTCGAAACTGCTTCCCCTGGGCCCTGAAAATCGCGTACATATCGTCAGATCACCACTGGAATTCCACGAATTGCGAGCCGCTGAGATTACCCGCGGCGGGCTGACGTGTCAAACAAAACGGCGTGCACCCGACACGTCCTGACGGCCCGCGGTGACTCGCGGATTTCTGCGACACCACACTAGATGTACTTCTTCGTGACGTCGGCGTCGGCGGGGTGGGCGAGGAGCCGGAACTCGTCGAGACCGACAAGAGGGTCGTCGCGCAGATCGAGCGCGATCCCGCCGCTGTTCCTCATCCGGCCCAGGAACTCGCGTTCGCGCTCCAGCAGGTGGAGGGCGATCACCGGGTGCGTGAGAATCGTGATCCCGCTCTCCCGGCCGGCCGCGGCGACCCGGTCCAGCGCCCGCTCCAGCCGGCGAACCACCGTCTCGGAGGCGAGGATTCGCCCCGCGCCCTCGCAGTACGGACACGGTTCCATCATTCGCTGGTGCAGGCTGGGGCTCACGCGCTGCCGGCTGAGTTGCAGCAGGCCGAGTTCGGAGAGCCCGAACGCCTTCGTGCGTGCGCGGTCATGGCCCAGCAGCGTCCGCATCTGCCGCACGACCTTGTTGCGCGACTCCTCCTCGTTCATGTCGATGAAGTCGATGACGATAATCCCGCCCACGTCACGCAGACGGAGTTGGCGAGCGATCTCTCCCGCGGCCTCGAGGTTCGTCTTGAGAATGGTCTTCGCCGGGTCGCGGCGGCCCGTGTAGCGCCCCGTGTTCACGTCGATCGAGACGAGGGCCTCGGTCTGTTCGATCACGACATGCCCGCCGGATTTCAGGTGGACGGTGCGGCGGAACGCGCGCCGGATCTCGTCCTCGATCCCGAACTCGTCGAAGATGGGCGCCGTGCCGTCGTACTTGCTCACCCGCTCGAGCAGGTTCGGGTCTACCTGTCCCAGGTAGGAGCGGATCTCGTGGTACAGCTCCGCGGAATCCACCGTGAGCTGGTCGATCCGGTCGCTGAAGAGGTCGCGGATGATGCCGGATGTCAGCCGCGCGTCCTGGTACACGAGGGCCGGCGCCTTCATGCCCTTCTGCCGACGCCGCACCTTCCGCCACGTCTTGCGCAGCGACTTGAGTTCCCGCTCGCAGGCCTCCTTCGTCAATTCCTCGCCGACGGTCCGGACGATGACTCCTCCGTCCTCGCCGAGGATGTCCCGCACCATGCTTCGCAGACGGACGCGCGTCTCCCGGTCTCCGATCTTGCGGCTGACGCCCACGTGGGAGGAGTCCGGGATGTACACGAGGAAGCGGCCCGGGAGGGAGATCTGCGTCGTGACGCGGGCCCCCTTCGTGCCGATGGGCTCCTTCACGACCTGCACGAGGAGCGTCTGATCCTTGCGGATCGCCTCCTCGATGCGGGGAGCGTTCTTCCCGTCTCCATCGGGATCTTCGTCGGACTGTAGATCGGAGGCGTGCAGGAAGGCGGACTTCCCGGCGCCGATGTCGACGAAGGCGGCCTGAAGTCCGGGCACGATCGCCTCGACCGCGCCGAGATAGATATCGCCGACGATGCGGCGCTCGTCGGGCCGTTCGTACATCAGTTCGACGAGCTTGCGGTCTTCTACGATCGCGACCCGTTTCTCGCGGGTCGTGGCGTTTACGACGATCTCGCGGCGCACGTCAGCGCGCGCACGGCGTCGCCGCGCCCGATTGTGCTACCAGAGGGCTGACATCCTGTAGGGCTCGATTCTTCGCTGCGAACCGCCGGTCGCTGCCCGGGGGTTCGTGTATTTTGATTGCTGCCCGGTTTCCGCTGGTGAACGTGAGGCACGGCCGAACCGCTCGCCAAACTAATCGAGGGAGCCCGCTTCGCGCAGCATCTCCCTTGAAATCACGATCTTGAGAATCTCGCTCGTCCCCTCGCCGATCTCCGTGATCTTCGCGTCGCGCATCATCCGTTCGACAGGATACTCGCGAGAATAGCCGTACCCGCCGTGCAACTGCACCGCCATCGTCGTCACGTCCATCGCCGTCTCCGAGGCGAAGAGCTTGGCCATCGCGGCCTCCTTCTTGTGCCTCGTCCCCGCCATCCGGAGGCGCGCGGCGTGGTGCATCATGAGCCGCGCCGCGTGGATGCGGGTCTGCGCTTCGGCCAGCATGAAGCGGACGCCCTGAAAGTCGTGGATCTTCTTGCTGAACTGCTTCCGCTCGCCCGTGTACCGGACCGTCTCGTCCAGTGCCCCCTGCGCGATCCCGATCGCGTGGGCGGCGATCCCGATGCGTCCGCCGTCCAGCGTGTCGAGGAAGATGGGGAAACCCCGGTCCACCTCGCCGAGCACGTTTTCCTCCGGAACTTCAACGTCCTCCAGCGTGAGTTCGCGCGTGTCGGAAGCGTTCCAGCCCAGCTTGCGCAGCTTCTGCCCGGCGGTGAAGCCCGGCATCGGCTCGAGGTCCGCGGAGTGTCCGAACCCGACGCGCGCGGCGTCTTCAAGATCGCAAGTCTCCTTGGTGAGGATGAACGCCGTAATGCCGCGCGAACCCTTCTCGGGAGACGTGAGGGCGCCGACAATGAACACCTCGCCCACGCCGCCGTGCGTGATCCACGTCTTGCGGCCATTGAGGATCCAGCGATCCCCGGCCTTCCGGGCCGTCGTCCGCATGCCGCCCGCGTCGGAACCCGACCCCGGCTCCGTGAGCCCGAATCCGCCGAGCACGAGGCCGCTCGCGAGGGGCCGCAGGAAACGTTCCTTCTGTGACTTCGTCCCCCAGCGCGCAATCGGGGTCGCGGCCAGGCTCGTGTGCGCCCCGATCATGATCGAATGACTCGCATCCACGCGCGCGAGTTCCTCCACGGCGATCGACGCGGCGAGAAGGTCCATCCCGGCGCCGCCGATCTCCTCCTCGAACGGAATCCCGAACAGCCCCAGTTCGGACATGAGGGCGCCGGTGTCCCACGGAAAATCCTCCGATTCATCGTAGCGGGCGGCGACGGGTGCGATCTCCGCCTCGGCGAACTCCCGCACCATCTCGAGGATCATCCCATGATGGTCTTCGAGGTAGAAACTCGGGTCTCCCATTCACTCCTCGGTTCGGTGCGTGCGGCCGTCGCTGCGATCGGCCGGGGTTCGTATGCGCGCCGGGGTTCGTATGCGCGCCGGGGTCGAGTGCGTGTCCCGGCGGCGGGCGGGCTGTGACTCGAGACGCCACACGCCTAACGTACCGGAGGCGGGCCTTCCGCCCAAACGGCTGGAAGTCGGACGCGTCATGATCGGGCCCCCGCAGGCGTTGACCCTATAGGATGGCAAGGGTGCAAGCCCGCGGCGCTCTTCGCGTACCGGCAACGGTGTGGAGGGGAGAACCGTGGACTTTGAAGCAGCATACAGGAGCCACTGGGCGCCACTCCTTCGGTATGTCGACCGGATGGTGGGTGACGCCGATCTTGCGGCGGATATCGTACAGGAGGCGTTCGTTCGGCTCCTGGAACAGACTCTGCCGGACGAGGAGGTGCGGCGCTGGCTGTTCACGGTGGCGACGAACCTGGTACGGGACGACGCTCGCATGAGCTCGCGACGGCGGCGGTTGCTGTCGCAGCGCTACGAGCACACGGATCTCGCGCACGATCCGGTGGAATCGCCGGACCGGCCGGTCTTGCGGGCTGAACGGGTCGCGGCGGTGCGCGCCGCGCTGGCGGAGATGCCCGAACGCGACCGTCAGTTGCTGCTGATGAGAGAGGAAGGCTTCCGGTACGCCGAGATCGCCGAGGTGATCGAAGTCGCGCCGGGGTCGGTGGGAACGCTGCTTGCGCGCGCGTTGCGCAGGTTCACGGAGGCGCTGGATCCGCGGATCGTGGAGGACGAGACCGGTCGGGGCCGGTGAGGGGGGACGATGGGTGACGGGCCGGGCTGCGACTGGAAATCCGCGTCAAAAATAGTGAGGATTGAGTATGTCTACGCGTGAACAGCCACATGTCGACGACGGAGCGCTGCTGGCTCTGCTCGATGGTGAGCTGGCCATGACAGAACGGAGATCCGTGCAGGCGCGCGTGGCGGCGTGCCCGGCGAGCGCGGCGCGCCTCGACGAAATACGCTCTGCGACGCGGCGCGCGACGGCGGCGCTCGACCTGCTTTCGGAGCCGGCATCGCGGCTCGATATGCCGGCGACGCTGCGGGAAGCTGCGCGCAAGGCGCCGATGTCTCTGGCGAGCGCGCGGGCGCGACGCTGGGCAAGGCTGAGCCGGCGCGCCGCCGCGGTGGCGGCGGGGATTACGCTGCTCGTCGCCGCGGGCGCCTACGCGGTGCCGGGATCACCGGTCCGAGGCTGGGTCGACAGCGGGATCGATGCCGTTGCCGCCTGGATCGCGGGCGACTCCCCGGTCGCCGGGGACGCCGGACCTTCGCAGGTGTCGGTGGATCCCCACGACGGCGCCGTGCGCATCGTGGTCGTCGGTGGGCACGAAGGCACGCGGTTGACGGTCGAATTGTCCGACGACGAGACGGCCACGGTAGCGGCCCGTGACGCGAGCTTCCACGTGGAGCCGGGCGTTATCGAAGTTGCAGGGGCGGCGGATGAGATCCGCGTGATCTTGCCGCGGAACGCCGCGACCGGTTCTGTAGTCGTCGATGGGCACGAGGTCGTTCGCCTCGAGGATGGTGAGTTGCGGCGCGCGGATTCGGCGGCGGCGAGCCTGGAGATCTTTCTCGGCACCGACGGGTAGCAGCGCAGGCAGCGAACGCCGCCGCGGCGGACGACGGTGACCTGACGGACTGCTAACATCGAGGGGTGTATCCCGGGATGACGAAGCCCATGTACGGAAGGTCGGGGCCCGTCTCCCATCGGTGGCGGCTCGCCCTGCTCCTCGTACCGGTTTCGATCTGTTTCTTCGCCCCGCCGGCTTTCGCTCAGGATCCCCCGCGGCCCGACTCTTCCGAGGACGCGCCGGTCGTCGGCGCCGTCTTCGGCCGGGTGCTGCGAGCAGAAACCCAGACGCCGATCGCGGCCGCTTCGGTGGAAATCCGCTTCCCCGCCTTCTCGTGGTTCCTCGTTACCGAGGACGACGGCTCCTACCGGGCGGAGGGGCTTCCGGCGGGACCCATCCACCTCGTGGCACGGGCGCTGGACCGCGCCCCGCTCGCCGCCAGCATCGTGGTGCCGGCGGGCGGTGACGTCCCGCTCGACCTGGCGCTGGAGCGGCGGCCCGTCGCGATGCCGAGCCTGTTCGCCCACATCGCCGCACGGCAGCTCTCGGCTCCCGGCCTCACTCGCGCCGGGTTTCGGGAAGAGGGAGAAACGGAACTCCGCGCGCTCGATTCGTCGCCGGGCGTGGCGGAGGCAGGCCTGACGCTGGACGAAACCGGCATCGATCCCGCCGACCCGACCAACGTGCTCTACGTGCGGGGCGCCGCGTCGGACCTGAAGCTCGTGCTGCTCGATGGCGCGCCGGTCTACGCGCCGTTCCACCTCAGCGGACTCCTCGACGCCTTCCCGGATGGCGTGCTCGACGAGGCGTCTCTCTACATCGGTGGAACGCCGGCCCGCTACGACGGAGGACTCTCCTACGTCCTCGATCTCAAGATTCGGGAGGGGGATCCGGAGAGGTTTCGCGTCGCCGGTGCGGCCGACCTCCTGGGCGGCACCCTGCGGGCGGAGGGCCCGATCGGACCCGCCGGTCAGCTGCTCGTCAGCGGCCGCGCCCTGCACGGACTCGGCTATCCGATTATCACGAACGAGCAGGAGATGCCGTACGGGTACGGCGACCTCCTGGGCCGGCTCGATTATCGTCTGGGGCCCGGACAGCTCACGGCCACCGGGTTCTGGAACCGCGAATCCGTGCTGCTCGACGTTGGCCGGCTGGAGGACGCCGGGGCGGTGGGGTCGGCCTACTGGGGCAACCTGGCGGGGTCGGCAAGCTATCGAGTTCCGCTGGCCGACGGGACGTTCACGCTGCGGGGCGCTCACGGACGGTTCGGCACGGGCCTCCCGTTGCCGCGCGACAAGGAACTGGACTTCGAGGTCTCTTTCGCGGACGCCATCGCACGGACCGGACGAACCCGCGCCGAGGCGCTGTTCGAATCGGGAGGCCGCGAAATCCGCTGGGCCGCGGGCGGCGGCTTCGATTCTTATGAGACGGTGGTAGACCGGCGGACCGTACTCGGCGGCAAAACGGTGCACGACCTGACGCACGCGGTGAGGCGCGCCGAAGTGGTGGCCGGCTGGGGCGAGGCCATTTGGAAGCTGGCTCCCGAAGTCGAGGTGAGAGGGGGATTCCGGACCAGCTATTTCGCCTCCTCCCGCCGCGCGAAGTTCGCGCCGCGGGGCACCATCACCTGGCACGTCACGGAGGCGGCGGACCTCCGGCTTTCCGCCGGAAGGTTCTATCAGGTCGTGCGCGGACCGGAGTCCATCCTTTCGGGAGACCTCACCGGACCCACGATCGGCGGTGTATTCCCCACGCTGGATCCCGACCACATCCCGCTATCGACGCCGGGATCCAGTATCGCGGGAGCCTCCCACCTGGTGGTGGGATTCGGGAACTCGCTCGAGAACGGCGTCGATGTCGGCGTCGAAAGCTACCTCAAGTCCTTCGACGATCTCCCCGATGCCAATCAGCTCTACTCCTGGGGCGTGGACCTGTGGTTGCAGGCGAAGGAGGGTCCCGTCCGGGGCTGGGTCGGCTACTCGATCGCGTTCGTGTGGACGAACGATCCGGAAGAGGAGACGCCGTTCGTGGGCCGGCAGCTCCTGAGCGGCGGGCTCTCCTCGAGCGTCCGGGAGTTCGACTTCGGGATCCGGCTCGCCTACGGGGCCGGCCTTTCCTTCGCGTCCGTAACCGGGGGAATCGAGGAGAAGGGTGTACCGACCGGCGACGATCCGCTGCCGGTGCTCTCGGGGGCGCCGGAGGACTCATATCTCCGGGTCGACGCGGAGATTTCGCGACGCTGGGTCGCGAGCATCGGTCCCTCGTCCATCGTGATCGCCCCGTATGTGCGCGTGCTCAACGCGCTGGATCGCCGGGACGCACTTTTCTACCAGACAACGTCGGACCAGCCGCTCACGCGTCCCGCTCCGCTCACTTCCCTCCCCGTGATCGCCATCTTCGGCGTGTCCTGGTCGTTCTGACGCTCCTCCCCGGAGCCCGGCGTGGCGGGGCTCGGCCGCGATCGCAGTTGTCACAGCCGTCGCAGACCGGAGCGCGTTCGCCGAAGTAGGCGGCGATGGCCGCCCGGCGGCAGGCGGCGGTCTCGATGTAGGCCTGCATGGCGGCGCGCCGCTCGGCGTGGGCGGCGGCCCGGTCGGAGCCGGGCGGCGGGCTGCCCGGCCGGGGGCGCTCGCGCCGGCCGAACCGAAGGGCGCGGCGGCGAGTCTCGCCGATCGCGACCATCGCGCAGCGTGCCGGTTCGCCGTCGCGGCCGGCGCGACCCGCTTCCTGGACGTACTCCTCCAGCGACGACGGGGCGCCGAGGTGCGCGACGAGGCGCACATGCGGGTGGTCGATCCCCATGCCGAACGCGGTCGTGGCGCAGACCACGCGAATGCTCCCGTCCAGGAAGGCCCGTTGCGTCGCCTGGCGCCGCTCGATCGGCAGACGCGCATGGTACGGCGCGCTGGGCACGCCCGTCCTCGAGAGCGCGATCGCAAGCTGCGCGCTCAGGCCCCGCGTGCGCGCGTAGACGACCGCCGACGCCCCCCGGCACGCCGTCACCTCGCGCCGCACGCGCCGATAGGCCTCGCGCGTATCCGGGGCCATCTCCACCGAGTAGCGCAGGTTCGGCCGGTTCGCGGGCACGAAGATGCGGATCGCCTCCTCCATCCCCAGGAACCGCTCGATCTCGCGCCGCGTTCGCCACGTCGCGGTGGCCGTGAGGGCCGTCAGCGGCGGGCGGCCCAGCCTCTCTCTCGCACGCCCGATCCGCAGGTACGACGGACGGAAGTCGTGCCCCCACTGGGACACGCAGTGCGCCTCGTCCACGGCGATGCCCCCCACGCCGATTTCGCGCAGCCGGTCGCAGACGGCCCGGTTCTCCAGGCGTTCGGGCGCCAGGTACAGGAGGTCGAGTTCGCCGCGCCGGGCGCCCTCGAGCGCCCGGGCCACCTCCTGCCGCGGCGTCGCACTCGTCCAGCCGAGCACGCGCATGCCCCGGCGCGCGGCCCCGGCGACCTGGTCCTCGATGAGCGAGATGAGCGGCGAAACGACGAGCGTCGCCCGCGGATGCAACAGCGCGGGGATCTGGAAGCACACGGACTTGCCGAACCCCGTCGGCAGCACCGCGAGGGTGTCCCGGCCGCTGAGCACGGCTTCCACCACGCGCGACTGGGCGGGCCGGAAGTCGTCGTAGCCGAACCGGTCCCTCAGGAGGTCGCGCGCGTCGCTGAGCGTGGCCGCGGGGCGGCCCGGGGCGGGCCTTTCGTCTCTACTCACACCCCTCGATGCGCCGCGCGGTCAACGCAGAATCAACGCGGAATCCACCCCCGGGACCGCCGAGCGCCGGCGAGCCCGGCCGCCGGACGGATCAGGCCTTCGTGCGCCCGAGGCGGAGGACGACCGCGGCGATCAGGAGGCCGCAGCCGGCGCCGGCCACGAAGTCCTGTTCGGTGAGCGCGCCGATGAACCATGTGGCGCCGCCGGCCAGGCCGAGACCGACCTGAAGCCGCAGCCACCAGTCGCGGCCCGCCGTCGGGGCCCCCGCCGGCCCGTCCAATCCGCTATTCGTCGATCGGGCGGGCGACCGGGGTCTCATCGCCCGCTTCGCCCCAGCCCAGCGTCGCGCCGGCGATCGTCCCCAATAACACGTTCACCGCGAGGATGGAGAAGACCGCGAACACGCCCCGCCCCGCGTAGAGCGCCAGTGCGGATATCAGCGGGAGGTCTCCTCTCGCGAAATCCAGCGCGGGCTCTCCGAGGCCGAGCCGGATGACGACGTAGAGGGTCGGCGCCAGGGCGAAGGTCGCGCCGCGGGCGGCGGGCGAGCCGGACAGGTAGGGGTAGAGCACGCCGAGCATGAGGCCCCAGACCGCGCCGCTTCCGAGGTGCGACAGGAACTCCGCCCCCGTCCACCCCGAAGCCAGTCCCATGCTCACCGCTCCGATGGAGCCGAACGTTGTCACGACCGTGCGCGCCGCGGCGGAGACCGCGGCGCCGAGGAATCCGCCGAGCAATCCGAGCCCGAGGCGGGCACTCAGGTCGAGCCGGCCCTCGACCGCGGCGCCGTGCGCGCCGCCGCCCAGGAGCACGCCCGCCGCGGCGAGCGCCGCGATGAGCAGGAGGACGGCGAGCGTGAGCGCCGCGCCGTCCGTCGCGAGGAGGACGATGCCCGACGCGCCGGCGCCAAGCGCCCCGACCCGCCACAGGAAGGCCGACCCCGACGCCGAAGCCACGCCGTTCTCGCTCATGCTCTCTCCCCTTTCTCCCGCCTCACCGCTCACGGCGCGGACGCGCGGGCTTGCCGCGATCCAGAAACCGGCGGATCCCCGCCTGACAGTCGTCCGTCATGCGGGCGAGCGCGTTCACGCGCGCGCCCGTCGCCACCGCCGCCTCGAAGCTCTGCCCCTCGGTGCCGTACAGCAGCTTCTTCGCAAGCGCGAGCGCGGACGCACTCCGCCCCGCGAGTTCGGCCAGAAAGGCGGAACTCTCCGCCTCGAACTCCGCGTCCGGGCAGGTGCGGTTCACGAGGCCCAGCCGCGACGCTTCCGCCGCATCGATCGTGTCCCCGAGCGCCATCAACTCGAAGGCGCGCTTCTCCCCCAGGTTCCGGCGCAGGATGGCCGTCACCATCGCGGGCACGAAACCGAGCCGTACCTCCGGGTAGCCGAAGCGGGCGCTCTCCGCCGCAAACACGAGGTCGCACGCCGTCGCCAGGCCGCAGCCGCCCGCCAGCGCCCGGCCGTGTACGGTCGCGACGACCGGCTTCGAGAGTCTTCTGAGGAGCGTGAAGAGTTCGCCCAGCGCTTCCGCCTCCCGCAGGCTGGCCATGACCCCCTCCTCGACGGAGGCCTGCACCTCCGCCAGGTCGGCGCCGGCGCAGAAGTCCGGGCCGTGCCCTCCGATGCCGATCACGCGCACGCGGGCGTCCGCCTCGGCGAGCGCGAGCGCCTCCTTGATTTCCGCCACGAGCGCCCCGCTCAGCGCGTTGCGGCGCTCCGCGCGGTCGAGACGGATCCGGTTCACGCCGGTCCGTTCGTCGATCTCGATCTCGAGGTGTTCGAACATGAGCCTCCCGGGTGCCCGAGCCGCGCCTCAGTCCGCCCGGTTCAGGAAGTGGTCCGGCACGTCGATCTCCATCCTCAGCAGGGCGGTGGCGAACGTCTTCCCCTGGGCATCGAGCATGAGCGATACGGTCCCGCCCCCTCCCAGCGAGCGGTGGAGGAGGAAGTTGAGCGCACGCAGGTTGGGAAGCTCGAACCGCTCGACCCCGCCCTCGCAGATTCCCTTGAAGTGATACTTCACACGTTCCGCAGTAACTTCTTTTACCAAAACTGGATAAAGTGACGGTCTGAACGCGATTAGACCCACGTTCGCCGTGTCCCCCTTATCGCCCGAACGGGCAAACGCGATTTCGCGCAGCTGCACTCTCACAGCTCCATCGTCTCCACTCTCACGTTGCCTTCCACGACCCCGCGGTCGATGAGGGCGGGCCAGTAGGCGACGACCTCCTGCACGCGGGGGCGGCCGCCCGCGAAGCCGGTGACGGTCGGCGGGCCCGCGAGGATGAGGGGCGCGATCTCCCGGCTGAAGCGCGACACGGCGTGGCGGTCCGGACTGCGGACGCCGACCCGCAGCGTGACCTCGGGCAGGTCGTCGGAGGGGGGGCCGGCCAGCGGCCCGTGACAGGCCCCGGCGCCGACGATCTCCGTGCGGATCTCGTCGAACTCGAGCCCCAGGTGCCGCAGTCGGCTCCGGAGGATCTCGTCCGCGCGCCGCGCCTTGTCCACCGCGTCGGGCCAGGCGTAGGTCAGGGCGCCCACAGCCTTGAAGCCATCGTGGTACGCGATGGAGACCTTGAGCTTGTCCGTGCGCGAGCGACCGGCCACGCCTTCGACCCGGACCCGGTCCCTGCCCAGATCGCGGAGACGGATGGTCGAGAAGTCCGCGACCACGTCCGGCGTGATGTACTCCCGCGGATCGCCGAGTTCGTACAGGACCTGCTCCGCGACCGTCTCCCACGTCACCCGGCCGCCGAGCCCCGGGTGCTTCGTCACCACGAAGGTCCCGCCCTCCTGCGCCTCGATGATGGGATAGCCCGGCAGCGTGAGATCGATCTCCCGCCAGTCGACGAGCGAGTTTCCTCCGGAGGCCTGGCAGCCGCATTCGTTGATGTGTCCGGCGACGACCCCGTGTGCGAGCCGGTCCCAGTCGTCCCCCGCCCAGGAGAACTCGTGCATGAGGGGCGCGTAGGTGAGCGCGGTGTCCGTCGAGCGCCCGGCCACGACGATGTCCGCCTCCTGCCGCAGCGCCTCGATGATCGGTTCGGCACCGAGGTACGCGTTCGCCGCGGCCACGCGGTCGCGCACGGTGGAGAGCGGCTCGCCCGTCTCCATGTGGCGGAGTTCGTGTCCCGCCGCGAGGAGATCGTCGAGCGAGTCCATCAGATCGTCGCCCGTGATCACCGCCACCCGCGGCCGCCGCGGCAGCGATTCATCGGCGAACGCATACCCGAGTTCGGCCCGGCACCCCTCCGGGTTCACGCCGCCCGCGTTCGACACCACGCGGATCTCCTTGTCGAGGAGGTCGCGGATGAGGTCGTCCATCAGGGGCACGAAGTCCCGCGCGTAGCCGGCGGCGGGGTTCCGGTCCCGCTGCTTCTGCATGATCGACATCGTGATCTCGGCCAGGTAGTCGAGCATCAGGTAGTCGATCGACCCGCGCCGCACCTGCAGCTTGGGCGCCTCCTGCCAGTCCCCCCAGAACCCCTGCCCGGAGGCGACGCGTACCCGGCGGCCGCCATCGCGGCGGGCGCGGGCCGGGAGCGGGCGCTCCTCGAGTCCCACCGCGGTGGACGGCTCCTCCAGCAGGGCTTCGGGCGCCCCCGGCTGCGCGTTCACAGGCCGTCCGGGAGGGTGAAGGGTCCGAGGTGAGGCCCCGGGTTCCCGAGGGAGCAGCGGAGCGCGAGAGACAGCACGGCACGCGTGTCCTCGGGAGTCAGGATCGCGTCCACGAAGCCGCGCGCCGCCGCGTATTTCGCATCGAGTTGCTCCTCGTAGTCCTCCCGCGTCCGTTCGATCGCCGCCGCCGTCTCCTCGTCCAGCTCTCCGCCCGCCGCCTCATCCAGCTTGCGCCCGAACGCGGCCTGTACGGCGGCCTCTCCCTCCATCACCCCCATCCGTCCCGTCGGCCACGTGAAGATGAAGTCGGGATCGAACCCCTGGGCCGCCATCGCGTAATACCCCGCCCCGCTCGCGTGGTTGACCGTGAGCACGATCTTGGGCACGCGGGCCGTCGCCATCGACTCGACCATGCGCGCGCCCGCCCGGATGATCCCGGACTGCTCCGCCTGCGGCCCGACCATGAACCCGCTCACGTCCTGCACGAAGAGGAGCGGCGTGTCGTGCCGGTCGCACAAGTCCATGAAGTACGCCACCTTCTCCGCACTCTCCGTGTACACGATGCCGCCGAACTTCGGCGGGGCGCCGGCCTCGCCCCGGAACATGCCCCGCCGGTTCGCGATGACCCCCACGCGGTAGCCGTCGATGTGCCCCGTTCCCGTCAGCATCTCCGGCGCGCGGTCGGCCTGGAACTCCTCGAACGGACCCTCGTCGAGGATCGTCTCGAGGACCGCCTCCATGTCGAAGGGCTGGCGGTGGTCGACGGGCAGGAGCGCGTAGACCTCCTCCGGGGCGCGCGTCGCATGCCGCGCTGCAACGGCGGGGTCCGGGCGGAGCCCGGCGGGGAGGCCGGCGACGAGCGCGCGGACCTTTTCGATGCACGCGTTGTCGTCCTCCACCCGGTAGTGCGCCACGCCGCTCACCCGGTTGTGCATGAGCGCCCCGCCGAGTTCCTCGGCTTCGACCTCCTGCCCCGTCGCTCCCTTCACGAGGTTCGGGCCCCCGAGACCCATGAAGCTCGTCCCCTCGACCATCACGATCACGTCCGAGAGGGCGGGAAGATACGCGCCCCCCGCGATGCACTGGCCCATCACGGCGGAGATCTGCGGCACCTCGAGGTAGTGTCGCATGATCGAGTTGTAGTAGAAGATGCGGCTGGCGCCGTACTGTCCCGGGAAGACCCCGCCCTGATACGGCAGGTTCACGCCGGCCGAGTCCACGAGGTAGACGATCGGCACGCGGCACCGCATCGCGATCTCCTGCGCCCGCAGGATCTTCACGATCGTCTCCGGCCACCAGCTCCCGGCCTTCACCGTCTGGTCGTTCGCGACGATGACGACCTCGCGCCCGCAGACCTCGCCCACTCCGGTGACGACGCCGGCCGCCGGCGCCCCGCCGTCGTACCGGTCGTGCGCGATGAGGAGGCCGATCTCGAGGAACCCGCCGCCCTCGTCGATGAGGAGGTCGACCCGCTCGCGGGCCGTGAGCTTGCCCTGAGCGTGCTGCCGAGCCACGCGCTCCTCGCCGCCGCCGCGCTGGATCCGGGCCTCGAGCCCGCGCAGTGCTGCCACGAGCGCGCCCATCCGGCTGTCGTCGGTCTTGCTCACCGGCCGCGGCTAGCCCGTTGCCCCGGAGGCCTGGCGCCCATGCTCGTCGAACCAGGCGCGGATGTAGTCGACGGCTTCGGAGGTGGAGGTCCCCGGACCGAAGAGGCGGCCGACGCCGAGATCGTTCAGCGCCTCCATGTCCTCGGCGGGGATGATCCCTCCGCCCGTGAGAAGCACGCGGTCCATCCCCTGGCCGTCGAGGAGCGACTTCACGCGCGGGAAGAGCGTCATGTGCGCCCCCGACAGGATCGAGAGCGCCACGACATCCACGTCCTCCTGGAGGGCGGTGGCGGCGATCATCTCGGGCGTCTGGTGGAGTCCCGTGTAGATGACCTCCATCCCCGCGTCCTGCAGGGCGGCTGCCATCACCTTCGCACCCCGGTCGTGGCCGTCGAGCCCCGGCTTGGCCACGAGCACACGGATCTTCGGTTCGATCAAGCGCTTCTTCCCGGCGGTTCGTCCCGGGAGTTCAGCCCGGGAGTTTTCGGTCATGAGGGAACGGTCGAAAGTATCCGCGGAAAGGCAGGCGCTGCAACGACGATCCGGCGCCGGCGCGCGCCATCTCCGGGGTTGCCCCGGCCCGCTCCGGCGCGCACCCTCGTGTGATGCGCGACGACGCGACACGAGTACACCGGACCCTTCTGAACCTGGCGGCCTTCGTCATCATCGTGGCCGGGATGCGGGCCGCCTCCGCGCTGGTCGTCTCTTTCCTGCTCGCGCTCTTTCTCACCATCCTGTGCTCCACGCCGCTCCGCTGGATGACCGACCGCAGGATTCCCAAGTTCGTCGCGGTCCTCGCCCTCGTGCTCGTCATCCTCGCCCTCGGGACGGTGGCGGGGGGCCTGCTCGCGACGCCCGTCGTCGAGCTCGGACGCTCCGAGGCGCAACTCGACCGCCTCTTCGCGGAGCAGATCGAGGCGGTGGAGGCCACGCTGAGCGACTACATGGTGCGTTTCGGGCTTCAGTCGCCCGTGCTCGATGCCGACGAGCTCATCTCGATCTCGCCGAGCTGGATGCTCGGCCTGATGCGGCAGCTCGTCGAGAACCTCGGGTTCATTCTCGCCAACGGGCTCCTGATCATCCTCACGATGGTCTTCATGCTGCTCGAGGTGTCGAGCTTCCCCACCAAGGTGCGGGTCGCCCTCGGCGAGGCGGATGCGACGGAGGCGCGGGAGAACTGGGAAAAGGTCGGCAGCGCGGTCCGCCGCTACGTCGTGCTCAAGACGATCGTCAGCCTGGGAACCGGCCTCTGCGTCGCGGGGCTGATGGCGCTGCTGGGCGTCAACTACCCGATGCTGTGGGGCGGGCTCGCGTTCCTGCTGAACTACGTGCCCAACATCGGGTCCTTCATCGCCGCCATACCGGCGGTGCTCGTCGCGTGGCTGACGGTCGGAGTCGGGACGGCGGTCGCCGCCGCCGCCGGGTTCCTCGTCGTCAACATCATGTGGGGCAACCTCATCGAGCCGAAAGTCATGGGGTACAGCGTGGGCCTGTCGACGCTCGTCGTGTTCGCCTCGCTCGTCTTCTGGGGCTGGGTCCTGGGACCCGTGGGGATGCTGCTGTCGGTGCCGCTCACGGTGATGTGCCGCATCGTGCTGGGGACGAACGAGTCCACCCGCTGGATCGCGGTCCTGCTCGGCTCGGAGCGCTCGGACGAAATCACCACCGCGATCGACGCCGAAGTCGCCGTCGCCCTCGGGAGAGAGGGCTAGCCGGCCACGTCCCGGGCGGCGCTAAACCACCGCCGCCGCGCGGAAGATGTCGAGCGCCGCCTCCACGTCATCATCCGTCGTGTGGAGGTGGGGGATGACCCGCAGGTCCCGCTGGCTGTAGGCGTTCAGCATGACCCCGTTCCCGCGGCAGCGGGCCGCGAACATCGGCGCCTCGACTGCGGTCGTCCGGAAGCGGACGATATTCGTCTCCACGCCTTCGACGTCGACGTCCAGCCCGTTAATGGCGGCGAGTCCGCGGGCCAGCTTCTTCGCCCGGGCGTGGTCGTCCGCGAGCCGTCCGCGGTGGTGCTCGAGCGCGTACAGGGCGCCGGCGGCGACGATCCCCGCCTGCCGGAACCCGCCGCCGTAGAGCTGCTTGAAGCGGCGGGCGCGCTCGACGAGGCCGGCCGGACCCGCGAGGGCCGATCCCAGCGGGGCGCCGAGCGCCTTCGAGAAGCAGACGTTAACCGTGTCGAAGCCGGCCGCGAACTCGGCCTCGGGGATGCCGGTGGCCGCGGTCGCGTTCCACAGCCGGGCGCCGTCGAGGTGGGTCGCGAGGCCGGCCTCGCGCGCGGCGTCGAGCATCTCGCGCAGGAGGTCCGGCGGCCACACGGCGCCGCCCGCCCCGTTGTGCGTGTTCTCGGCGCAGACGAGCCGCACGGGCGACTGCATGCGCGCGCGGACGGTCCCCATGTCGAGGTTGAGCGCCGCCCGCAGCGTCGCCGCCCCGAACATGCCGCGTTCGCCCTCGAGCGGCCGGATGACGACCCCGGAGATCGGCGACGGCGCGCCCCCCTCGCCGAACCAGATGTGCGCGCCCGGGCCGATGAGGACGGCATCGCCCGGCTCCGTGTGCGCGCGCAGGGCGAGCTGGTTGCTCATCGTGCCCGTCGGCACGTACATGGCGGCTTCCTTGCCGAGGATCTCCGCCGTCCGCCGCTCCAGTTCGAGCACCGTCGGGTCGTCCCCGTAGCAGTCGTCGCCCACGGGCGCCGCCGCCATCGCCGCCCGCATCGCCTCCGTCGGGCGCGTCACCGTGTCGCTGCGGAGATCGATCATCTTCCCCATCCCGCTCGCTGCCCGGTTCGCGGCCCCGCTTGCCTCGTTCCCGGCCGCGGGGCTCACGAGGCGAACTGCGTCGGACGGCGCAGGTGGTGCTCCGTCGCGTCCTGCACCGCCTTCGCGAGCCGCAACGCCTCCGCGTCGCCGAACAGCTTCCCCACGAACGAGATGCTCGTCGGCGTCCCGTCCTCCGAGCGATAGCCGTTGGGGATCACGACCTGGGGGTGGCCCGTGAGGTTCGTGAGCAGGAGCATCGATCCCCCGAAGCTCGGCGTGACGACGACGTCGATCCCCTCCATCGTCCGCGCGAAGCGGTGCATCGCGATCGTGCGCAGCCGGTTCGCCTGGATGTACTCCACCGCAGGGATCATGCGCGCCTTGCGGAACGTGTTGGGCCACGCGCCCCGCGTCTGGCGGACGAGCAACTCGTCCCGCCCGCTCCGGGTGAGTTCGTCGAAGGCGGCCCCGGCCTCGGCGCTGAGGATGATCCGCATCGCGCCGTAGGGGATGTCGTCCGGCAGCTCCACCGGCAAGGGGTCGATCCCGAGCCCGCGCACGACCTCGAGCGAGGCCTCGTCGAACGCCTTCCACTCCCCGTCCTCCCGCTCCGACTCGAAGGCCGACGGCACCCAGGCGACGCGGAGGTCGGAGAGCGGCCGGGCGGGATCCCAGTCGAAGGCGACATCGCGCGCCGTGGCGTCCACCCCGTCCGCGCCGTGGATCGCATGCAGGACGAGAGCGCAGTCCTCCACGCTGCGGCAGATCGGCCCCAGCTTGTCCATCGACCACGAGAGCGCCATCGCCCCGGCCCGGCTCACGCGCCCGAAGGTGGGCCGGAGCCCGGAGGCGCCGCAGCGGGTGGAGGGAGAGACGATGGAACCCAGCGTCTCGCTCCCGATCGTGAAGCCGACGAGTCCCGCCACGACCGCCGAGGCGGAGCCGGCCGACGAACCGCTCGACCCCTGCTCCAGGTTCCACGGGTTCTTCGTCTGCCCGCCGTACCAGCGGTCCCCCTGCGCGAGCGCGCCCAGCGTGAGCTTCGCCACGAGCACCGCGCCGGCCTCCTCGAGCCGCCGGCCCACGGTGGAGTCATCCGGGATGTGCTGGTCCTCGTACGGCTTGGCGCCCCACGTCGTGCGGTAGGCGTCCTCGGCGAGGAGGTCCTTCGCCCCCCACGGTATCCCGTGCAGCGGACCCCGGTAGTAGCCGCGCGCGATCTCCGCGTCCGCGCGCGCCGCCTGCCGCAGCGCGAGTTCCTCGGTGAGCGTGATCACGCACTCGAGCGTCTCCCCGTACGCCTTCAGCCGGCCCAGGTACATCTCCGTGAGTTCGGTGGACGTCACCTGGCGCGAGCGGACGAGTTCGGCCAGTTCGGTGACCGGCGCGAACGCCAGCGTCTCGAGTTCGGCCGGCCGCTCCAGCCCCCGTGGACGCGTATAGCGGAAGACGGTCGACTCGGTCGGATAGCGGGCGTCCGGGAGCGCGGGCTCGAAGTGGAGCGCGGGGACGACGGAGTTCGGGATCTCGACCGTGCGCAGCTCGCCGTAGCTCTCCCGTGTCCCGTTCAGGTCCTCCACCATGAGGTCGAGTTCCTCGTCCGTGAACTCGAGCCCCGCGACGCGGGCGGCGGCGGCGATGTCCGCCTGGGTCAGCGCCTCCTGCCCCTCCCGGGTCCGCGCCCACAGGGCCGCGGGAAGCGCCGTCGCCCCCAGCCCCAGCGCCGAGGCCGACGCCATGAACGCGCGGCGATCCAGCGTAGGGCGGCCGGAATTACGGGATTCACTTCCGTGGTGAGCAGACAATCCCAAACTCCCGTCTTCAGTTGTCAGTGTCATGGTGCCGGCAACTACTCATGGTCGCGTATCTCACGGCGCCTTCTCCCGATCCGACTGACCATACCGTGTCCGGGCACACCACGCTTGAGCGGCTTCCACGACGCGGTCGATGTCGCTCTGGTCGTTGTAGACGCCAATGGAGAAGCGGAGCATGCCGGTGCGGATCGCGAGGCGGATGCCGGCGGCGGTCAGCTGTTCGTAGAGCGAGTTCATGGCGGGGTCGTCGGCCGTGTAGTGGCGCCCGCCGCCGCTCTCTCCCACCGAGACGATATGCGCGAGGCGGGGTCCCGGCCGTCCCACCACCGGGAGGCCGAGGTCGCGGAGTCGGTCCGAGAGGTTCGCCGCCAGCCCCCGCACGTGCGCCTCCACGCGGGCCACGCCCCAGGCGGAGAGAAGGTCCAGCGCCGCGTCCGTCGCCGCCGCGCCGAGGTAGTTGTAGTTGCCGACATCGAAGCGGAGCGCCCCCGCCCGGAAGCGGAGTTCGTCGTCCGAATACGCCGTCTCGTGCGCGTCGAGTTCGATCCCGAACCGCGCCACGTGCACGGGCGTCATCGTCTCCGCCACGTCGCGCCGGACGTACAGGAACCCGAACCCGTACACCGAGAGGAGGGCCTTCTGCGCCGCGACGGCGAGCGCGTCGACGCCCAGTTCGTCCACATCGGTGTGCTGGGCGCCGATCGACTGCGCCGCGTCCACCAGCGTCAGCGCTCCGACCCTCCGGGCCGCCGCCGCGATCGCCCTCATGTCCGTCACGAAGCCGGGGGCGAAGGTGATGCTCGGGATCGTCACGAGCCGCGTGCGTTCGTCCATCGCCGCGGCCGTCGCCCCCACCGGGATGTGCCCGTCCTCCGGCGCGACCGACCTCACCTCGATCCCGTGCGTGCGGGCGAGACTGTACCAGAGATAGATGTTGTTCGGGTGCTCGAGCGCGGGGCACAGCACGACGTTGTCTCCCGCCTGCCATGGGAGGCTCGCGCCGAAGAGGTTGAGGCCGTCGGAGACGTTCTTCGTGATCGCAACCTCGTCGGGGGCCGCTCCGATGAGCGCTGCGAACGAGGACCGGGCGCGATCGACGGTGGCGACCATCTCCTTCTTGTCGCCCCGGCCCGACGTTCGCCCGCCCAGGTGCCGCTCGATCGCTTCCCGAACGGGCGCCGCCATCAGGGAATTCGCCGAAATGTCGAAGTAGGGCTGCTCGTCCGCGCCGGGGAAGAGCGCTCTCACGTCCGGATTCACGCTCGCCTCGCTTCGGAACGGGCGACGAGCGATGCGCCGACCATGTCGCCCATGATGTTCACCGTCGTGTTGCTCATGTCCACCAGACGGTAGATCCCCCCGACGATCGCCGCGACCTCGATCGGCAGGTTCAGCGCCTGCACGTAGATGAGCGCGACTACGAAGCCGCCGCCCGGGACCCCGCCCGTGCCGTGCGAGAGCAGCAGGCCCAGGAGCATGATCGTGACGAAATCCGCCGGAGAAAAGGTGACGCCGGCCGCCTGCGCCGTGAAGAGGAGCACCGCCGCCAGCATGACCGAGGTCCCGTCCTTGTTGAGCTGCGCCCCGAGCGGAAGGACGAAGGAGTAGACGCGGCGCGGGAGGTCGAGACGCCCGGCCGTCTCCAGTCCGACCGAGAGCGAGGCGAGGCTGGACGTCGTCGCGGCGGTCGTGGCCCACAGCGAACCCGTGGCCCGCAGGAAGCGGGCCGGCCGGTAGTCGCTGAAGAACCTGAGCAGGAGCATGTACCCCGTCACGATGACGATCTGCGCTCCCCACACGCCCGCGAGGAACCGCGCCGTCGGGCCGATCAGGTCGGTCCCGTAGCGGCCCACCGTGACCGCGACGAGGGCGCCAATGCCGACCGGGGCGATCCACAGGATCATGTGGACGAGCCGGCGGAAGAGCGCCGCCAGATCCTCGAACAGGGTGGCGAGGCGAGCGCGCGGGCCGTCCCCCAGAGCCAACGTCGCGATCCCCAGCACCAGCGCGAGAATGACGATTTGCACGACGTTCCCATCGACGAAGGCACGGAAGACATTCGTCGGGATCATGTCCACGAGGACGTCCACCGCGGACGGGGCCTCGCCCACCGCCCCCGAGACCGGCTCCGTGACCGGCTCCGTGAGCCTCAGGCCGACGCCGGGGCCGAGGAGCGCCATGGCGCCAAGCCCCAGTGAGAGCGCGACGAGTTCCGTCGTGAGGAAGAACCCGATGGTCTTGCCCGCGAGTCTCCCCAAGGTGCGCAGGTCCGCCAGCGACGTGAGGCCCGCCAGGAGGTTGAAGAAGACGAGGGGGGCGGCCACCAGAACGAGAAGCGTGATGAAGAGGTCGCCGAGCGGCTGGATCGCGGCGACGCGCTCGCCCAGGACCGCACCCAGGACGACACCGGCGAGCATCCCGATCAGTATCCGCCCGCCCGGCCCCACCTTCATCGCGGTTCGAAGCGGACGCGGGCCGCGCGCTCCACGCCGAGTTCGTCGGTAGTGATGCCGTAGAGCGCCGTTTCCGTCGCCCAGGGCACTGCTCGCGGATCCACGTGGCTCGGCCAGCGGTAGCGGGCGACGAGCGCCGCCCCCTCGTAGACGTCCGCCTCGACCATCGCCGCGCCGTCGGCCGCGGCCTTCTCGACCCACAGCCGACCCGCCTGATCGAAGAATATGTCCGCGAGGGGCCCCTTCCTCTCGGGAATCTCGAACGCCGGCTCGTCGAGATTCCCGCGCTCCATGTCCCGCTCCAGGCGGCTCCGGGCGTACTCCCGCTCCTCCGGGCTGAGGGGCGGGCCCGGGTCGGGCGGACCGACGATCTCCGTCACGGACCCGTCGGCGGCGTGAAGTTCGACCGCGTAGAGAGAACGCGAGGCGCTGGCCCAGACGCCCCCCGGCCCGTGGGCCCGCAGCCAGAGAGGCCCGTGCGGCTGGTAGAGGTACAACTGGGCGGTGCCGCGGAAGCCTTCCGCGAGCCCGCTCATGTCGACGACCACGGTCCGGTGTCCCGCCGCCGCGGTTTCCGGCTCCCTGAGCACGACCGTGTCCGCGCTCCCGTCCGCGTTCACGTGGACGCGACCGTGGACGAAGGGCTCGCCGGAACTCCGAAGCGAGCCGATGTCGATCAGCCTCCCGTCAGCGTCGAAGGTCACGGGGGCGGCCCCTCCCTGCCCGCCGAACGGTCGCCGCTGGACGCGCAGGTAGGTGGCGGCCGCGTCGCCCAGTTCGAACGCCGTGTAACGCGCCGCCTGGCGCACCCAAAGCACGCCCTCCGGCGAGAACCCCAGGCAACAGGGACCCCTGAACTCCTCGGGTCCGTCCCCTTCCCCACCGAGCCGGAAGAGGAACGCACCGTCCCGATCGAAGACGCGGACCTCGCTCGCCTCCCGGTCGACGACTAGGACCCTCCCCAGCGAATCCTCGGCCACCGAGGCGATGCGGCTGAACAGATACGCTTCGTCCCCGTCGAGTTCCCCGATTTCGAGGTCCACGGTCCCGTCGAACGTGGGGACGACGATCTCCGGCTGCGGGGCGCCGCCAGCGGTGCAGGCGGTGAACCAGAGGAGAATGGCCGCGCACAGGGGAACGGCGAACCGGGAGACGGGTCCGCGCGACCGTCGTCGCCTCGGGGAGAGAAACGATGCAGCCGGCATGACGAGACTCGTGATCATTCTTCCGCATCCCTCGATGACGCCGAGTTCGCCCATGCGGTCAAGATGTGTCGGAGACCAGCGCCGTCAACGGGGTGACAGATGCAACATTCTGCTCAAGGGGGCGAAGAGCTGGTCGGGTGTTCGCGGGCTACATCGTGCCGCGGATCTGCGTTCCTCCGTCCGTGAACGCCGCCACGAGCGGCACCATGGACACGAGCGGCACCATGGAATGGCGCCATGTGGTGGACTCCCGGCCCGAGACCCTCGTCAGGCCCCGGCGTCGCGTGGCGGCGGTTCGAGCAGGGGAGCGAAGTGCTCCAGGGCGAAGGCGGCGAGGAGCTGGTGCGGGGGGATGCGTTCAAGCTCCAGGAGATTGCAGCCGAGCCACCTCTTCGCCTTCCGGCGGAGGGTTTCCCGGGGCAGCCCGAGTTGCGCGCTCGCGTGCTTCCACTTCGAGCCGGAGGCTCGCAACTGTTGCGCCCGGAGGATGGCCAGGGCGCCAAGGAACCGGTTGAACGTCGTCCGGCCGAGGGCGCGGGCCTGAAACTGCTGAAACAGCGTCACGGGAGAGCAGTCCACCGCCGCCGCGAGTTCCTGCACGTTGCGGACGGGCGTGCGGCGGGCTTCCCGCAGGGCGTGGGCCACGGCGGAGCGGAGAGCCGGCGGCGCCGTCGACCGCCGGATCTTCTCCGCCATCTGCAGCAGGGCGGACCCGCTGCATGCGGACTCGATACGCGAGGCGAGTTGACGCTCGATGTCCTCGAACCAGACGAGGTCCGCCACCTGCACTCTGCTCAGGAGGCGCGCGATGGCGATTTTCCGGTCCGTCACGAGGATCACCGGAACCCACGGGAGTTTCCGCTCGACCTCGCGCAGGACGGCGATCCTTTCCGCCAGGAGCCCGCTGCGGCTACCGAACACCAGGCACTCGATGCCGAGGTCGGCGGCCGAGAGGTCGCTTGCCGTGTGGATCACGCGAACACCGCCGACCACGGCTCCTCTCATGAGTTCCGCATCGTGAGGCGTATCCGCGAGGATGCCGATCATTCTTCGACTCCCGGTTACGCCAGCGATTGCTTCGGAGATTGCCTCTGCGATTCCCTCGGCGGAGGGGAGGCCCACTCACGGCCGCGCAGCCACAGGGCGATGGCCGCCAGCGTGAACGAGGCGGACCACACCCAATAGGAGAGACCCAGGTGGCCGTGCGCGACGAGTTCGGCATCGACCGGGATCGGGATGGGCAGGAAGAGATTGAACGCTCCCACTCCCAGGGCGGTAGCGCCGAAAACTCCGACGACGTATCCCACCCACGCGTCGACCGAGCGTCGGGCACGCCCGAAGGTCAGGCCCGTGGACATCATGACCAGGGCCGAGAACGCCGCGAGGATCCACACAGAGATCGGCGCAGGCTGCAGAAGCTCCTGCCACGAAACCGACATCCTGAAGTCCGGGTGCAACGGCTCGAACGCCACGGCGCCGAAGTCCGAGAGAACCAACGACAGCGCGTGAATTCCCCACGCCCCCAGGAGGAGACTCCGCCACGCCGGGGTGTCCTGCTTCGCGAACTCCCGGGAGAGCAGGTTGGGATCGCCGAGTTCTTTCCGGGCGGCGGCCTCGATAGAGGCAGCCAGGGCCGGCGTGGCGTCCCGCGCCCCCTCGTCGGCCGCGTGGGCCCGGAGGTGGTCCTCGAGTTCAGCCAGTTCGCGTCGTGAGAACCGCCCCCCGGCGTCCAGATCCCCGCGCCACTTCCGGATCTCATCATCCAGCCGAGACATCGCCGCCTCGCCAGGATAGCTCCAGCACTCCGTACATGGCCCGCCAGCTCTTCCGGTCGGCAGCCAGCTGCCGCCGGCCGCGGGTCGTCAGGCTGTAGTACTTGCGCGGTCGTCCTTCGTCGGCGGGTTCCCAGTAGCCTTCAATGAGACCGTCCTTCTCCAGCCGGTGCAGGAGGGGGTAGAGCATCCCGCCCGACCACTCCAGGTCACCGCCGGATAGCCGCTTCACCTGCTTGATGATCTCGTAGCCGTACGTGTCGCCGCCGGCCAGGATCGAGAGCACCAGAGGGCGCGAGGAGGCCGCCACCAGCTCCTTGTAGACCGACTTTTTCATCCGCGTTCTCTATATGTAGAAGTACGATGTAGCTTAAACATCTACATATCATGTGCGGCGAATCGTTGCAACCGCGAGTATTCAGGCACCGGAGATACCCCGGCGCACTCTCCGGACTCGCGCGACGAGGTATCCCACCAGGCTTAGGATCAGGGCCCCCATCGCGCATCTCGTCGCCACGGACTGGAGGAACCGCGCCCGCACCGCCTCCCGGAGCGCTACCTCCTCCCGCAGCAGCTCGGCCAGACGCTCGTCCCTGGCCCTCCCCGCGGGGGTAAGGCCGCCCTCGGTCTCCGCCGAAAGGTCGGCGCCGCGCCGGATCAGCACGTCCACGATGGCGGGATTCGGGCTCCCCATGGAGCCTTCCCGAATCCTCCTGGCGGCGTCGTGCAGCGGCGTCCCTCCGTTGTGCTTTCGGACGTCGACGTTGGTCACGCCGGCGAGTGCATCCACGGCGGCGGGGTTCTCGTTGTACAGTGCGGCAAGGTGAAGGGGTGTACGGCCATGCCGGGTCTCGGCGTAGACGTTCGCCCCGTATTCCAGCAGCGCCCCGACGACCGCGGGGTTCCGGTTGTACCGGGCCGCCCAGTGCAGGGGCGTCAGGCGCGCGCGGGTCCTGGCCTCCAGGCGGGCCCCCGCCTCGGCGAGCACCCTGATCACGTCGGGATCGTCGCTGAATCGCGCCGCCCAGTGCAGGGGCGTCCGGTCGCCGGGGGTGGACAGGTCATCGACGCTGTACCCGGCGGCAAGGCAGGCGCCCACCGCCGCCGGATCCGCCGTCTCCCAGAAAGGTTTCGTAAACCAGCCCTCGCACGGAGTCTGGATCGGCGCGACCGCAACCGCGGCCAGGGCGGGAAGAACAAAGACCATCGACAACGGCCGTGGCTCCGTCATGGGGCGCCCCCGTCGTCGACATCGACGGGTCCGGCCGCGAGGGCCGCCTCGAGATCGAGCCAGAACGGCTCCCAGATGTGCCCGTCCGGGTCCGCGAAGGCGCGCGCGTACATGAACCCGTGGTCCATCGGTTCCCGCGGTTCGTCCGCTCCGTGCGCGAGCGCCGTCTCCGTGAGGCCGTCCACCGCCTCGCGACTTTCCAGTTGGAGCGAGACCAGGACCTCCGTCGCCTCCCGAGCGTCCGCGATGGGCCGCGGCGTGAACGTGGCGAACCTCTCGTGCGTAACGAGCATGCAGTAGCAGTTCCCGCCGATCTCCATCCCGAGCGTCGCTTCGTCGCTGAAATCGTCATCGAAGGCGAAACCGAGAGCGGCGAAAAAGGCCCGCGAGCGAGCGAGATCCTCCACCGGAAGGCTGATAAAGACGTTCCTCGCAATTTGCATGGCTCAAGGTTGGCGATCAGTGGGAACTATGACAACTCCGCGCGACGGCCACCGGCCCGCACTTGCACCGGCTCATGCTCTTCGGTAGTAGGAGCGTAGCTCCCGCAGCCGGCCGGCCCGCCGCCACACCGCCTTCGGGACCCTTCCGGATGAATCGGAGCGATACATGAACACCGCCCAGATGGAGCACTACAAGCAGAAGCTCGCCTTCGAGACCGACGCGTGGGACCTCAAGGAAGCGCTGGACCGGGACGATCCCGTCGTCGTAATCGACGGCCGGTCCGCCGAAGCCTACGCCCGCGAGCGCATCCCCGGGGCCGTGAACCTTCCGCACCGGGAGATCAGCGCCGAGACGACGGCGGCGCTCGACCGGTCGAGGCTCTACATCTGCTACTGCGACGGCATCGGCTGCAACGCTTCCACGAAGACCGCCTTCAAGCTCCTCAGCCTGGGGTTCGAGGTGCGCGAACTCATGGGCGGCCTCGACTGGTGGAAGCGCGACGGCCACGCGACCGAGGGCGCCGAAGCCCGCGCCGGGACCGGGATCGCCTGCGGCTGCTGAGCCCGTCGCGGCGTTCCCGCGGGAACGTCTCGTGAGCGGACGAGCGGGGCGTTGACGGCCGTCGGGGCGTTGCCGGAGTCGGCGGACTACGATCTCGCCGTGGTGGGGGCCGGGTTCGCGGGGCTGGCCTGCGCGCGGCGGGCGGCGGAGCGCGGGCTCTCCGTGCTCGTCCTGGAGCGGCAGTCGGAACCGGGCGAGCGCATCCACACGACCGGGATTCTCGTCAAGGAGGCGTGGGACGAGTGGGCCGCCCCGGCGTCGCTCGTCCGCCGAATCCAGCGCGTCCGGGTCTACGATCCGCGGCACCGCTTCGTCGAACTGGAGCGGGACTCCTACTTCTTCATGGCCACGGACACCGCGGGGCTTCTCCGCCACCTCGTCGATGAGACGCTTCGCTCGGGGGCCGAGATCCGGTTTGGCGCTCCGTTCGAGGGCGTGGTGCCGACCTCAGGGATGACGGCGGCGCCAACCGCGGCGCCGGGCGCGACGCGGGGCTCGATGCCGCTGACGCTCGCGGGCTCCGGCGCGGCTTCCGGCGTGACCTGCCGGTTTCTCGTCGGGGCCGACGGGGCGCGCTCCAGGGTGGCGGAGAGCTTCGCGCTCGACCGCAACCGCCGGCTCCTCAAGGGCGTGGAGTGGGAGTACGAGGCCAGCGGCGGCGACGGCGACTGCCTGCACTGCTTCATCGATCCCGAGTGCGCGCCGGGATACATCGGGTGGGTGGTGCCCGGCGTCCGGGCCACGCAGGTCGGGCTGGCGCTCCACCGCGACCGCCGAGCGGACATGCGCCGGTTCAGCGAGAAGATCGACGGCCTGTTCGGGTTGTCCGGGAGACGGGTGCTGGAGAAGCGCGGCGGCGTCATCCCGATCGGCGGCCGGCTGCGGAACTTCCATGCGGACCGGGTCCTGCTCGTCGGAGACGCGGCCGGCATGGTGTCGCCGCTCACCGCCGGCGGCATTCACCAGGCCTACCGGTTCGGCAAGCTCGCCGCCGACGCGATCGCGGACCACCTCGGCGGAAGCGGCTCTGATCGAGGCGCCGCCCACCCCGGCGACGTCGTGCGCCGCGCGTATCCGAACCACACCCTCAAGCGCGCCGCCCGCTGGGGGTTCGATCACCTTCCGGTGGCGCGCGCGCTGCAGGCCGGACTCCTGAGCTGGAACGTGTTCAGGCGGCTGGCCGAGACCGTCTTCTTCCACCGCTCCCGGTAGGCTTCCGACGCGCCCGGCCGCATGGAGCCGCTCATGACACGTTCCCGCGGGAACGCGCACGGCGACGCGCTCTCCTGGAGCTGCCCCAGCGTGGAGCGGTTCGTGACGTTCCCGCGGGGAGGTTCGTCAATGAGATGGGTGGTGGGACAACCGGAGGGGCGAACAGCGGCAGGCCTCGGAAGGGGCCGCCGGGAACCGGGAGGTGATTCTGATGGAAGACACCGGCATTCGGCTCACGGCGAACGACAGGTTCAAGCGCGCCAGTACAAACTTCACGCGGATCGGTTTGCTGGTCGCCGTCTTTCTCCACGTCGGGCTCTTCGTCCTCGTGCAGCCGTTCGAGGCGGCGGACCTGCGGTCCGTCGGGAATGAGATCGAGTCGATCCGGCTGCCGCCGGAGGTGAGGATGCCGCCCCCGCCGGAAGCGATCGCGCGTCCCGCAAGGCCGAGGATGGCCTCCGTCGATATTTCCCCGGACATCACGATCGTACCGACGACCCCGGACCGGGTCCCGAGGGGTCTGCCGCCGCGTCCCCGGGCGACCGACCCGTCCGAGAGTCCGATCCTGATCCCCTACGACACGCCTCCCGTGCTGCTGAACCTGGCAGAGGTACTGCAGGTGCTGGAACGTGAATACCCGCGGGCGCTGATGGACGCCGGTATCGAAGGGCGCGTCGAACTGTGGATCTACCTGTCGGACGAGGGCCAGGTCGAGAGATCCGAGGTCAAGACGTCCTCCGGTAACCCGCTGCTCGACGAGGCGGCAGGCAGGGTCGTTCCGGCGATGCGGTTCAGTCCGGCGAAGAACCGCGACCGGGCCACCGCGGTCTGGGTCTCACAATGGGTGACTTTCCGGGTGAACTAGCCCCGACTCCCGGGCGCGGACGGGAGCCTCCCTCCTTTCCCGCGACCCCCCGAACGGCGCAAGATGCTGCCCATGTCGACTCATTGGGCCATTGATCTCGGCACGTCCAATACCACCATCTGCGAAGACCGGTCCGGGCGGCCGCACATCGTCAACCTGCCGGACCTCGCGAAGCTCGAGCCCGTCACGCAGACCCCGGTCATCCCATCGTGCGCGTGCATCATGGACGGGGACGGCGAGGAAGTCCTGATCGGGCAGGCGGCCGTCACCTACAACTGGGACGGACAGGCCACCGGCTTCGCGCGCGGCTTCAAGCGCTACCTCGGCACGGAGAGCGGCCGGGCCCTGGCGCGGGCCGACGGGAGAGCCTTCACCGCCCAGGACATCGCGGCGCTCTTCCTGCGAGAGGTCATCGGCGCCCTCGAGACGCGATTCGGCGAGGAGGTCACCGACGTCACGATCGCCACGCCGAGCGGTTTCTACGAGACGTACCGCGCCGAGCTGCAGGCGATCATCCGGCGCCTGAAGCGCCGCGGATGGTGGGCGCGCATGTGGGCGCGCGTCCGGCGGAAGCCGGCCGGGATCGCGTTCCGCACGCTCGACGAGCCCGTCGCGGCCGCGCTCGGCTACGGCGTGGATGTCGGGCGTCCCACGACCCTCGTCGCCTTCGATTTCGGGGGTGGATCGATGGAAGCGGCGGTCGTGAGGACTCACGGCGCGCAAACCGTGGAGACCGGGCGCGCGGAGGTGCTGGCGAAGCAGGCGGTGGAACTCGGCGGGGACGACGTCGACGGCTGGATCCTGGAGCGCTTCGTCCCCTCGGCCCTGCACGACTGGCCCGAATGGGAGGTCGCGCTCCGTTGGGAGGCCGAGCGCGTGAAGCTGCTCGCGAGCGCCGGTAACGAAGGCGACTTCACCTTCCGCAACGAATCCTACGGGAAGCTGGACCATCCCGTCCTGAACGACATTCTCGCCGCGAACGGCCTGTACGTGCGGATCCGCGAACTGCTCGACGCGCTCCTCGCCGAGCTGCGGACGCGGCACGGGGTTCTCGCCGACGGCATCGACGACGTGATCCTCGAGGGCGGGTCGACGCTCCTGCCGGAGGTACGGAACGTCGTGGGCGACGTGCTGGGCCGGGAGAAGGTGCGGGAGTGGCTCCCCTTCGCGGCCGTCGCGCGCGGCGCGTGCATCTTCGCGGGTGGCGCGCACGTCGAGGACTTCATCTACCACGACTACGCGCTCCGCGTCCTGCCCGACGACGATGCCGACGCCGAGTACGAGCTGCTCATCCCCGGCGGAACCTGCTTCCCGACCGTCGACAACTTCGCGACGCGCTACTACGCCCCCGGCCGCGATGGCCAGCGGCACATCAACCTCTTCGTCTGCGAGGTCGGGCGGGTGGCGGGGCGCCCGATCGACTGGGCCGAGCGCAGCAACGGCTCCAGCTACTTCGTGCCCCGGACCGCGGGTGAACGGGCGTTCTGTCTGTGCCTCAACGAGGCGGACCCCGCCCTGCCGCTGGACCCGCCCGGCACGGGCACGGCGCCCCGGCTGCGCGTTACCTACTCGGTGGATGAAAACCGCTGGCTGTGTGTAACCGTACATGACCTGCTCCGGAAGACGGACCTGAAAGTCAAGCACCCCGTGGTGAGATTGCGATGAGCTTGCGATGAACTTCCTCAAAGCCCTGTTCGGGCCGAGCCGGAAGGAGATCTGGCGTCAGCTTTCCAGAGAGCTGGAGGGGCAGTTCCACGACGGAGGCCTCTTCGGCCACTCCGCCGTCCAGGCCCCAAGCGGCGACTGGACCCTCACGCTCGACACCTTCACCTCGGGCGACGGGAAGACGAACCAGACGTTCACGAGGCTCCGCGCGCCCTATTTCAATCCCGGGGGGTTCCGGTTCGACATCTACCGGGCGGGCGTCTTCAGCGGCTTCGGGAAGGCGCTCGGCATGCAGGACGTCGAGGTGGGCCATCCCGGGTTCGACCGGGACTTCGTGATCAAGGGCAACGCGCCGCGCCGCCTGCGGCGGCTCTTCGGCAACGCCACGGTCCGTCGACTCATCCAGGCTCAGCCCAGGATCCAGCTTTCCGTGAAGGGGCGCGACGGGTGGTTCGGCAGATACCCGGACGGGATGGACGAACTCCACTTCCAGGCGCTCGGAGCGATCAAGGATCCCGCGCGGCTTCGAAACCTGTTCGACCTGTTCACCGAGGTCCTGTGGGAGCTGTGTCACGGGGGAAGGGCGCGCGCGGACGATGTCCCGTTTCACATCCGTCGCGTGAGCGCGCCCGGCGGCCGAATCACCAACAAGTACGTCCTCTGGGAGGGAGACGGCCCGCGACGCGACGCGGCCGCCGCACTCGGGCGGCTCGGCGATGCCGCGGCGATTCCGGCCCTGGCGGATGTCCTCTGGGAGGACGACGCCGTGCTCCGGCTGCGGGCGGTCGAAGCGCTCGCGGCAATCCGGCACCCCGACGCGGTCGGACCGCTCGTCCCCCTGCTCGGCGACGCGCGGAAGGCCGCCGGCCTGCGGTTCCGCGACGGGGTCGCCGAGGCGTTGCGCCAACTGGGCGAAGGCGAGCTGGTCGTGACCGTGGGCGCGGCGCTCGGCGGCGATTTCGGGCGTCTCAAGGTGTACGATGGTCCATACAGAGCGGGGATCATCGCGGCGCTCGGCCACGCGCTCGAGGGCTCCTCGGGCGCGCACGCCGCGAACGCGCTCGCCAAGATTCACGCCGTGGAGGCGCTCCCCCGCCTGCGGGAGGTGCGCAGGAGCCTCGGCGCGCGGGACGCCACGGGTCAGGCGGTCTCCGCGGCGATCGGGAAGCTCGAGGCACGGGCCGCTCTTCCGCGCGCCGCCGCCGCGGCCGACGTCGAAGTCGACACCCTCCCGCGATCCGCGCAGGCACCCGGCCCCGACCCCGGCACCCTCCCCCGCAGCTCCCAGGCGCCCTGGGGTGGTGATCCCCCCAAAGCTCCCTAGCGTTTCGGCTCGAAGATCGACACCCGCATGGCCAGGATCCTCTGTCCGACGTAGTTGGCGACCGGCGTACCCGTCATGCGCGCGTCGATGTCGTGGCGGTACACCGCGGCCTTGCCCTCGAGCGTCGCGCACTCCTCGAGAGCGATACGGGTCGCGTAGGTGACGAAGCTGTCTCTCGGGAGCACCCCGCCCTCCCCCACGATCCACTCCGGCCTGCCGAGGCCATCGATCGGCCCTTCGGACCGGGGCACGCCTATCTGAGAGAACATCTGCTCGACCTTCACCGTCAGCGGGAGGTCCAGAGGCTCGCTCCATCGGTTGAGCAAGTCCACGCTCACATCGAAGCTGCAGGAGGCGGCGTCGAACGTGCTCTTGTTGACGAGAACCGCGACCGAATCGGTAACGTTGCGTCCCAGATCGGCGTTCCACTCCGCCCGGGTCCTGGCCGTTCCGGCGACCTCCACGGGCGCCGTATACAGCTGCGCGACCCCGGTCCGGTTGTCGACCCAAACGGGGTGGAATCGACCGTCTGCCGCAACCATTATTCCGACGTAGTCTCCCACCTCCTCGTAGGTGCGGTGCGCTCCGCCCGTGATGATCGCGATCCAGCTGCTGCCGTCACTGGGTCTGGAGACGGCGCCCAGGCCCGCATACCCTTCCCGTTCTCCCTCCCCTCGCGCGTAGGTGTGTGCGGCCTCGCTCACCGGAACGCTGGGCAGCACGCTTTCGCCCCCGTCCAGAGAGGCCGTGAATCGCTGACGGAACTCCTGATTGAGGGGGTCCTCACGACGGTCGAGCCAGGTGATCCCAACGACCCCGTCGCGGTTGACTGCGATGTCGGGCATGAACGCGTTCGGGCCTGCGGAATCGAGGGGAATGCGGGGGTCGTCGACCGGAAGGGGGCTCGCCCATTCCTCACCGTCGTCCGACCAGCTCAGCATGATCTGACAGCGTCCGTACGTGTGGTCCGTGAACGCGACGTAGACCCGCCCGCGGAATGGGCCGTCGGAATGATCGACCGCGATCTCCGGAGGACCGCCAGCGGGCGTACACGGCGTGGTCTTTGCGACGTGGTGAGGTTGGCGGATGGCCCTCCCACCTTCGGTGACCGTCACGACGGAGGCAAAGTTCTTCGTGGCCGTGTCTCGGGGGGCTTGTACCCACCAGGCCGGTTCCCACCAGGGGGTCCGCGGGGGACCTGGGGGCGTGGGCCGATACGGGGGCTGGACCTCGACAGGAACGAGGACCCGCCCATCCGGGTGCACGACCGGTGCACCGACATGGCCCTGATACCAGTCCTTCGGGATGAACATGTCGACGGGATCCGCGTAGGTTCGGCCGGAGTCGGCCGAGACCACGAGCGACACATGCCGCCGCGGAAGCTCGCCCTCCTCCTCCTCGACCCGCACGCCCACAGCGTAGACATGCCCGTGATACGGCCCGCCCGTCCAGTCGACGACGAGATCCGCGTTGCCCACGAATGGTCCGAGCACGGGTTCGCCCCACGTGAGGCCACCGTCCGTCGAGCGGAAGAAGCGGGTGATGGCGCCTGACTCGTACGCGATCCTCGGGTCCCCGCGGGTCGGCAGCGACGCGAAGTAGACCACACCTCCCGGCCCGAAGGCGCAGGCGGGGTCCCAGGTCTCGCCCCACCGCGAGACCGTGTCGTTCACCGCGATGCCCCAGGTCGCACCCGCGTCATGGGACACATAGATGCCCGTCGACAGCCGGCTTCGCGTCGGGTCGACGATCATCGAGCACACCGCCATGCGGGTCGAGTCCGAGGGATCGGCATGGGCGAAGTACTCCGAGTGCGCCGCAGCCGCATGATCGCTACTGACCAGCACATTCCGCCCCACCTGGATCAAGGAGCGCCCGTGGCGCGGCTGTTCAGGCGGCGCGCACGCCGCAGTCGTGAGAATGAGTACGGAGGCGAGGACGAAAACGGCCGCCAGGCGCGGCGCCGTGCGGACGAATCGTGGATCGGAGATCATGCTGCAAAAGTACGGCCGGATCGGGCCCCGGCCAGCCACGACGCCACCTTCGCCTTCCCAGCGTCGACCGGATCTCTCCCCCCTTGACCCTGACGTTACGTGAGGGTTTACCGTGAGGCGCATGGAAACGGGGCAACTTCATACGGTGGGGGAGGTCGCGCGGCTGGCCGGCGTCACGGTGCGCACGCTGCATCACTACGACCGGATCGGGCTGCTCGTCCCTTCCGGGCGGGCGGAGAACGGCTATCGGCTCTACGCCTACGACGACCTCGAGCGGCTGCGCCAGATACGGCTGCTGCGCGAACTGCGCTTCAGCCTCGACGCGATCGGCCGACTGCTCGACGCCCCTGCGTACGACCGGCGGAGCGCGCTCGAGGCGCAGCGTGAGTTGCTCAGGGAACGGCAGCGGAGGACCGACAGCATCATCCAAGGGGTCGACCGCGCCCTGAGGGCGATGGATGAGGAGACGGAGATGGACCGGACGGAGATGTTCGAGGGGTTGGAGGAGTTCGATCACGAGCAGTACGAGGAGGAGGTCGAGCGGCGCTGGGGCGGGAGCGAAGCCTACGCGGAGTCGATGCGGCGTACGCGCGGGTACGGCAAGGACGACTGGGCGCGGATCACCGAGGAGGGCGAGACGGTGGTGGCGGGGCTGGCCGCGCTGATGGCGGAGGGCGGCCACGCCGCCGGCCGCGCGGCGATGGAGCTGGCCGAGGAGCACCGGCGCCACATCGACCGCTGGTTCTATCCGTGCAGCCACGGCATGCACCGGAACCTCGCCGAAATGTACACGGCCGATCCACGCTTCGAGGCGTACTTCGAGAAGCGCGGGAAGGGGCTCGCCGCGTTCGTCCAGGACGCGATCCGCGCCAACGAAGCCCGCTGGAGGAACCGGGTCGCCGAGGGCGTCTAGAGCCCTGCGCGCCACCGAGGCCGAGCGCGACCCCCGGGCTCGCCGGGGCCGCTTGGCTCGCCGGGGTCACTTGGCTCGCCGGGGTCGCTTGGCTCGCCGGGGTCGCTTGGCTCACTAATGATAATACGTTATCATTAAGCAAGTCACTCGCGCCCCGTGATGACGGAACCGCCCCACACGTCCAGCGCCCCTGACGATGGCCGGCTGGGCCAAGCCCCGGAGCGAACATGAAATGAAGACGTCGAGCGAAGACACACAGGACTGGAGAGACCTCAACGACCGCCTCGTCGCTGCGCTCAAGCCATTCGCGCCGCCGCTGGCGATCTCGTTCCACGGCCCCGGCCAGACGCCGCCCGCGGCTCGCGTCGAGGCCAGCTACCCCCCGCCAAACGAGCACGGTCGGACGGGCCAGGTCCCGGCTGGCTGCGTGTTCTGGATCCAGGGCGCCACCGACACCTTCGCCACCGTCGGCGCGGACCACGCCAACTGCAGCGTCGGCAGCTACACCCACGGCTTCATCACGCTGGAGGAAGCGGCGACGAAGGACGACGTCGGAGCGGTCCTCGAGGCCGGCTGGGTCGACCAGGCGGCCGTGATGGCCCTGCCGCACGTCGCCGAGCGGCCGGAGTCGGTGGTGTATGGACCGCTTGCCGAGCGCAGCACGGCCCCGGATGTCGTGCTGCTGCGCATCCACGGTCTCGCGCTGATGACGCTGCAGAACGCCTTCCCGGAGATGCCGATCGAGGGCAAGCCGCAGTGCCACATCGTGGCCATGGCCAAGGATCAGAACATGGTGGCGGCCAGCGTCGGGTGCGCCCTCAGTCGCTCGCGCACGGGTATGCGCTCCGAGGAGATGACGTGCGTGATCCCGGGGAAGCGACTGTCGGACGTCGTCGAAACGCTCGAGGCGACGGCCGGGCTCGACCGCGCGATGGCGCGCTACGCCTCGGCGGACACAAAACGGTTCGGATGAGTGGATCCCTCGCGTGACAGGGGGCGATAAACCGTTATCATTACGGTCCAACTGCGCCGGGGGGGTAGACTTCGATGCAACGAGATACTCGACAACGCCGGGCGATCCGCCGCGTGTTCACGACGGCCGGCCGCCCGCTCACGCTCGACGAGATCCTCGAGTACGGCCAGCGGATCGTGCCGTCGCTCGGCGTGGCGACCGTCTACCGAAACGTGAAGACGCTGGTCCGCGAGGGGTGGCTGTCGGGGGTGAAGTTCCCGGGCGGCGGGCTGCGCTACGAGTTGGCCGACCGTCCGCATCACCACCATTTCCTCTGCAACTCCTGCGATCAGGCGTTCGATGTCCACCGGTGCCCGGACGAAGTCGAGACGCTGGCACCGGACGGCTTCGAGGTCGACAGCCACGAACTGATCCTCTTCGGCCGCTGCGCGGCGTGCGCGTGACGCACCCCTGACCCGACATGTGTACCTGACGGGCCACTGACCCGGCTGCTTCGGCGGCCCCCCACGGCGACCCGATCGGAGGTCGCCGGCCGCACCTTTGCCCCTTATCGATAATCCGTTATCATTACGGTCAGGCGCAGGCGGAATCCCGGCCGGGCGCAGGCAAACCCACTCCCCACTCCCACACGGCCCACATGACGATATCCAGACGCCATCTCGTCCTCCCTCTCCTCCTCGGGATCGCCCTCGCGGGCGTGCCGGCGCGCGCCGCGGGCTCGACGCCGGTCGCGCAGCAGGCCGAGCACGAGCAACAGGCCGCGGACACCGTCGAGGTGGCCTCCGAGGCCGGGGAGACTGCCGCCATCACCCTGCCGGACATCGTCGTCACGGCGGTCCTGGGTCCCACGGCCGTGAGCGAGGCGATCCGGCCTTCCGCCGTGTTCTCGGACGAGACCCTGCAGCGGCGGCTGGCGGGCACCCTCGCGCAGACGGTGGAATCGGTCCCGGGGGTCACCGTGACCAGCATGGGGCCGGGCACGTCCCAGCCCGTCATCCGTGGCCTGAGCGGAGACCGCATCCTCGTGCTCGAAGACGGCCAGCGGGTGGGGGACGTCCTCAGCAGCGGCCCGGACCACGCCTCGGCGCTCGCCCCTTCCTCGGCCCGGCGGATCGACGTGATTCGCGGACCGAGCGCGATTCTCTACGGGAGCAACGCACTCGGGGGCGTGATCAACGTGATTCGGGAGGAGGTCCCGCAGACGGTGCCTCGCGGCGCGACCGGGTTCACCTCGGTCCAGGGGCACGGGGCGACCCGCGGCATCGGGGGGAGCAGCCAGCTCACGGTCGGCGTCACCGAGAACATCCCGCTTCGCGTCGAGGTCTCGAAGCGCGAGGGAGGGGATCTGCGGACGCCGATCGGGAGGCTGGTGGGAACCCAGACCGACGTGCGGAGCGTGGCGGCGGGGACATCGTGGGTGGACGACTGGGGTTACGCGGGCGGTTCGTTCCGCTACTTCGCGAACGACTACGGGATCCCCGGAGGCTTCGTCGGCGGCCACACGAACGCGGTGCGCACGGAGCAGGAGAGAGCCGCGGGCCGGTTCAGCAGCGTCATCCGGCCCGGACAGGGCGGCCTGGAGGCGATCGAACTTGATGCCGGCTACACGTGGTACCGGCACCACGAGGTGGAACCCCCGGACATCCTCGGCGCCCAATATGATCGCGAGATCGTGAGCGGGGAGGCCCGGGCGCGGCACGCGGGCTGGGGGCCGTTCTCATCGGGGGCCGTCGGGGCGAGAGTGTCGTGGGAGGACTTCGGATTCGCGGGCGCGCTGTACACCCCGAATTCCCGGCGCAGGACACAGGCGGCGTATGTCCTCGAGCAGATCCAGCTCGATCCGGTCAAGCTCGAGGCCGGGCTCCGCTACGACCGGGTCCAGCTTGAACCGGAGGAGGAAGACGCGTCCTCCGACATCGGGCATATCCGGGCGCGTTCCTTCAACGCGGTCTCCGGATCGCTGGGTGCACTTCTGCCGGTGACGGGGCAGTTCACGCTCGGCGCGAGCGTGGGCCGTGCCTTTCGCACCCCGGATGTACACGAACTCTACTCGGAGGGGCCGCACCTCGCGGCCAATTCATACGACGTCGGCAATCCCTCGCTCGGGACGGAGACGGGACTCGGCATCGACGTGTTCGGGCGCGTCACGGGACCGCGCCTGAGCGCCGAGGCGACGTGGTTCAGAAACACGATCGCGGGCTACATTTTTCCGCAGGCGACCGGTGAACTCAGCCGCGTGCGGCTCCCCATCTATCAGTTCGTGGGAGAGGACGCCGTGCTGACCGGGTTCGAGAGCCAGCTCGAGTGGTCGGTGCCGGCCGGACTCCGGCTGGAGGCCGCCGCGTCGTATGTGCGCGGCACGATCCGCGCCACCGACGAACCCCTCCCGTTCATCCCCCCGCTCCAGGGTCGGGTGTCGGTCGGCTATTCGCCGGTGAGCTGGTTCGTGGAGGCCGAGACGCGGATGGCCTCGAGCCAGGAACGGACCGGGCGGTTCGAGGATCCCACCGATGGATACGCGACCTTCGGCCTTTCCGGCGGCGTGCGGTTCTCCTTCGCCGGGCGGCCGCACGTCCTGACGCTCCACCTCGACAATATCGGCAACACCGAGTACCGGCGTCACCTGTCTCGGGTGAAGGAGATCATGCCCGAGGCCGGGAGGAGCCTGAGCGTGACCTACAGCGTCGTGTACTAGCGCGGACGGCGGGCGCCCCCCGTCCCAGCACGGCGTCCGTCCCCGTCGCATCCGCGGCGCCGTACGCAAATCCCGTCCAATCCGCTATGCTGAGGCGCGATTCAGGGTAGGCTCTCGACTCGACCTCGGCGGGGAGACATGACGGTTTTCGAGGCCCACAGGGAGGGCTTCGCGCGCGCGGAGGCGTTCTGCGGCCGCGTGGCGGCGGGGTTCGCCGTCGCCGGCGGAGTCGCGCTCGCGGTGCTGCTGGCGATCACCGTGGCCGAGGTCTTCTGGCGCTACGTCCTCAACGATTCCCTGCTCTGGATCGAGGACGTCTCGACCATGTCGCTCGCGGTCGTCGTGGCGGCGGCCGTCGCCTACGGGGCGCGAGAGGGCTCGCACGTTTGCGTGAACCTGCTCGCCCGCCTCGCGGGCCGGCGCGTCACCCGGGTCACGGACGTCATCGCGCGGCTGCTCGGCGTGGGCGCGGCCGCCGCGGCCGCGTACGCCCTGTTCGCGCACGGCAGTTGCGGCCTTCCCTGCGGCGCCGTCACCGGCAGCGTGTCGATCCCGCACCTGCCCTTCTACTACGCGCTCGGCGCGTCGCTCGCCGCCTACGGACTCCTGCTCCTGTCCCAGCTTCTCCTGGGGTTCGCGACGTGGAACGCGGAAGACCCCAACGAACCGGCCGAGTGATGGAGTCGGCCGAGTGATGGAGCCGGTCGAATGAACGACCCGGACGCGTGATGGACGGGACCGGCATCGCCCTCGCGGGCTTCCTCGCCCTCTTCGTCCTGCTCTTCATCCGGGTGCCGGTGGGGCTGGCGATGCTCGTCGTCGGGGTGGGCGGCATCGCGGCCGTCCGCCCGGGCGCCGTCACGGCGGTGCTGGCGGGCGAGATCTTCGCCGTCGCCTCCCGGTATCCCCTCACCATCCTGCCGCTGTTCATGCTGATGGGGAACCTGGCCGTGGCGTCCGGGATGAGTCAGGACCTGTACCGCGCCGCCCACAGTTGGCTCGGTCGCTTCCGGGGCAGTCTCGCGTCCGCGTCGATCGTCGCCTGCGCCGGATTCTCGGCGCTTTCGGGCTCGTCGCTGGCCGCCGCGCTGACCATGGGCCGCGTTTCCCTGCCCGAGATGCGGCGATTCAGGTACGACGACTCGCTCGCGACCGGCGCCATCGCCGCCGGCGGCACGCTCGGCATCCTCATCCCGCCCTCGGCGGGACTCGTCATCTACGGCATCGTCACCGAGGAGAGCATCGGCCGCCTGTTCATGGCCGGCGTCGTGCCCGGGATCGTACTCACGCTGCTCTTCGTGCTCGCCGTCTGGATCATCGTCCGGCGCGACCCCGACAAGGCGCCCCACCCCAGGACGCCCGTGCCCTGGCGGGAGCGCCTGCGGGCCACCGCGAGCGCGGCGTGGATCCTGGGCATCGTCATCGTAACCATCGGCGGCATCTACGCCGGCATCTTCTCCGCCATCGAGGCGGCCGGCGTCGGCGCGTGCCTGACCCTCGTCGCGGCCTGCGCGCGGCGGGCGCTGAACCGGCGGACCGTCGTCGACATCGTCAACGGCACGCTGAAGGCGAGCGGCACCGCCTTCCTCGTCCTGTTCGGCGCCTTCGTGTTCAAGGTCTTCCTCGGGCTCACCGGGATCGCGTTCGTGGCAGCGGAGTGGGTCGGCGAGCAGGCGTTCTCGGGCGCCCAGGTGGTCGTGCTCGTGCTGCTCATGTTCATCGTGCTCGGCACCTTCCTGGACGGGTTCGCGATGCTCGTGCTGACCGTGCCCCTCGTTCAGCCGATCCTCGAGTCGCTCGGCGTCGACATGATCTGGTTCGGCGTGATGATCGTGGTCACGCTCGAGATGGGACTCATCTCGCCGCCCGTCGGGCTGAACATCTTCGTGGTCAAGGGCGTCGCCCCGGACGTGCCGGTTAGCGCGATGTTCCGCGGCATCCTGCCGTTCTGGCTCGCGATGCTGGCGGCGCTGATCCTGATCGCCCTCTTCCCGCGCATCGCCACCTTCCTCCCGAACGCCATGTACGGATGAGGATCCACGGATGAGCGCGGGCGGCGGTCTCCGATACGAGGTGGAGGACCGGGTTCCGGCGCCGGTTGCCCTGGGTCTCGGCCTGCAGCTCGCCGCGATGGGAATCAACGGGGCCGTGCTGATCCCGACGATCGTGTTCCAGGCGGGGGGCGCCGGGGAACGCGTGCTGTGGGCCGTGTTCGCCTCCGTCCTCGCGTGCAGCGTCGCCACCATCCTCCAGGGCCGGCGCGCGGGACGCTTCGGGGCGGGATACGCGCTGCCGCACGTCAGCTCGGCGATCTTCATCGGCGTGTGCGCGGAGGCGCTGATCCAGGGAGGACCGGGGCTGCTCGCCACGCTGGTCGTCCTCTCGGCGCTCGCCCAGGCGGCGTTTTCGGCGCGGCTCTCGCTGCTGCACCGGATGCTCACGCCCGTCATCACGGGGACGGTGGTCATGCTCCTCCCCGTCACCGTGATGCCGATCCTCTTCGGCATGCTCAACGAGTTGCCGCCTGGAGCCCCGGTGCCGGCCGGGCCGCTGAGCGCCGCCGTGACGATCGTCGCCACGCTCGCGATCGCGCTCCGGGCGAGAGGGACGCTCCGCCTCTGGGCGCCGGCCATCGGCATCGTCGCCGGCTCCGTGACCGGGACGGCCTTCGGCATCTACGACGCCGGCCTCGTGGCCGACGCCCGGTGGATCGGCTTCCCGGCCGGCAGGCCGCCCGCGCCGGACATCGGCTTCGGCCCGGCGTTCTGGGGATTGCTGCCCGCGTTCCTGTTCGTGGCGCTCGTCGGCACGACCAAGTCGGTCGCCATTGCGGTCGCCGCTCAGCGTGTGTCGTGGCGCCGGCCGCGGGCGGTCGATTATCGCGCCGTGCAGCGCGCCGTGGCCGCGAAAGGCGCCGGAAACCTGCTCGCGGGGCTGGCGGGAACGATGCCCAACACGCTCAACGGCAACGCCGTGGCCGCCATCGAAGTCACGGGCGTCGCGGCGCGCCGGATCGCCGTCGCGTCCGGACTCGTCTTCGCCGTCCTTGCCTTCGTCCCCAAGGCGCTCGCCCTCATCCTCGCCATTCCCGGCGCCGTCGTGGCCGCCACCATGGCCGTGATCATGGCGACGCTGTTCACCGTCGGGATGCGCGAAGTCGCGCGGAGCATCGGGGCGAACCCCCGCAATGGCCTCATCGCGGGCGTGTCGTTCTGGACGGGCGTCGCCTGCGAGTTCGACATGGTCTTCCCCGCATTCTTCGCGGAGTTCGCGGGCGGGGTGTTGAGCAGCGGGCTGACGGCGGGAGGCCTGGTGGCGCTGCTGCTCACGGGGCTCACGGCGCGGCGGAAGCGCCGGCTGAGGGGCACGCTCGACATGGCGGAACTGCCCCGGGTCCGGGAGTTCATCCAGGCGTTTTCGGCCCGGCACGGGCTGGCGGAGATCCGGGATCGGATCGAAGCCGCGAGCGAGGAGGCGCTGCTCACGCTGCTTGAGTCGCGGGATGCGGTGCAGGGCGCGGACGGGGCGGAGGGGACGCCGGACTACGCGAGACACCAACTGCTCCTGACGGCGGGCAAGGTGGACGGCGAGGCCGTGCTGGAGTTCAGGGTCGGCGCCGCGGACAGCGACGATCTCAACCTCCAGGACCGGCTGGCGTGGCTCGAGGCGGACACGAGGGAGGCCGACGTGGAGCAGGAGATCTCGCTCCGCCTGCTCCGGCACCTCGCCTCCTCCGTCCGGCACCAGCAGTTTCACGACGTGGACATACTGACCCTCCGCGTTTCCGCGGTCCCCGATCACGAGTCCCGGCAATGACGCGGGCAATGACGCAGGCAATGACGCAGGCAATGACGCGCGCGAGGCGGACGCTCGTCCTTGGACTGCTCGTCGCGGGCGGCGGCGCGGGCGGATGCCGGGAAGCGCCCGACACGGGCGGTACGAGGGAGTTGTCGCTGGCGCACTTCCTGCCGGCGGATCACGTCCTCACCGGGGACATGTTCACGCCGCTCGCGGAGAGGCTCGCGGAACTCTCGGGCGGCAGACTCACCGTCCGGCAGTTCCCCGCCGGGGCCCTCAACTCGTCCGCGCCGGCGCAGTACTCGATCCTGCGGAGCGGCGTGGCGGACATCGCCCTCGCCATTCCCGCCTACACGGCCGACGTCTTTCCGAAGACCGACCTCATCGGCTTCCCCGGCATCTGCAAGACGGCGGTCGAGTGTACCGAGGCCATGCGTCGCGCCCGGCCGGCGCTCGAGGCGGAGTACGACGCGAAGGTGCTGGGGCTGTGGGCCAACGACGCCCCCGTGCTGCTCACCCGCGAGAGGCCGGTGCGGACGCTTGAGGACATGAACGGGCTCAAGATCCGGGTGTCGACGCGGAGCCTTATCCCATTCATCGAAGCGCTCGGCGCGAGCGCGGTCATGCAGCCCGGCACGGTGGTCCACCAGAGCCTGACCACCGGCGTCATCGACGGCGTCGCGATATCCCCGTCGGGGATCGGGACGTTCCAGCTTCACGAGCCGGCCGCCTACCTCACGACCTGGCTCCCCACCTCCGGACTTCCGTTCGTCCTGCTGATGAATCGGGGCATCTACGAGTCCCTTTCCCCCGAGGAACGGGGCTGGATCGACGAAGCCGCCGACGCCTCCCTGTCGATGGCCGGGGCCACCGCCTACGCGCGCGCCGGCGCCGACGGCCTGCGGATGGCGGAGGAAGCCGGCGTCGAGATCATCGACCTTCCCGAGAGCGAGATCCGCCGCTTCGAACAGGCCATCGCCCCCGCCCGCGAGGCCGGCCTCGCCCGCCAGGTGGGCGAAATGACACTCGGCGACGGCATACCCCGCATCCGCCCCGGACCCTAACCGCCAATGGCGAGGGGTGGC